>CAMKQH010000026.1 GCA_946414885.1 uncultured Lachnospiraceae bacterium | reverse complement strand
ACCCGTAGTTTTTGAAAAGCTGTTACGGGCGTATTTGCCGTTTCGACAGTTCCACCCGTAATTTTTGAAAACCTGCTACGGGCGTATCTGCCGTTTCGGCAGTTCGGCCCGTAGATTTTGAAAAGCTGTTACGGGTGTATTTGCCGTTTTGGCGTTTCGGCCCGTAGATTTTGAAAAGCTGCTACGGGTGCAATTACCAATTTGGTGGTTTTGCCCGTAACCCTTAAATTGACGCTTGTGCGGTCAGGGCAAAACGTCAGCAGTCCTTTGATCTTCCGTAAGTGTGGGAGAATTAAAAGGAAAATTAGGAAAAGTAGATAATCCGACAATCGAAAACGAAATAGATATAAAAGATTTAAGTATCTGAGTTTTTCAAACTCAAATCCTTTGCATAATACTTTATTCTCAAAACATAGTTTTGTCAATTATCATATGAAATCCTATTTCCGATGCTAAGACTTGAAAAAACTCTTTTGTGGGTGATGAGTTTATGATATGATGTATTTGGATGAAGTGGCAGGCATTACCTGCCAGGTTGAGGGAATTGCTTGTTACTTGAACTTGGCGTAACGAGTCACCGTGGATGGGAGGAGAAGCATGTTATATTGCGTACCATGCAAAAAAAGAAGCATTGTAAAGGTTTGGCGGGAGGAAGATGCCCTTTGGCTGAAACTGGAAATTGGACTCCAAAAGCTTACGCCGGTTGGCGATGGGATCGTGAGGATACAATTTACGGAAAAAGAAGAATTCTCTCTTGACGAAAAACCTGGAATTCTTGAGCAAAAGTCTTTTACGGAATGGACTTATGAGGAGTCAGAGCGACTGGTAACGCTGCGCGTGAAAGGTCTTACGGTGGAGATCGACCGCGAGACAAATCAGTTCCGTTATTATGACGGGCAGGGAAAGTTGCTGCTTGCGGATCGGGCGGAGAGAAGCAAGGAATTGGAGGAGTTTCCCGTTTACCGCATGGACGACAAAACAGCGGAAAAAGAATACGTGGACACGCCAGACGGACGCAAGGAGGTCGTAAAGTCTGCGGCGAAGATTCAGATTGGAACGGCCTATCACGCAAGGATGCACTTGTGCTTTGAGGACGAAGCCCTGTACGGGCTTGGACAGCATGAGGAAGGATATGGGTCGCTTAGGGGAAAGCGGGTTTATTTGCATCAGGCAAACCGCAGGATCGCCATTCCCATGCTGACGTCAACGAAGGGCTACGGCATCTTGTGGAATACTTACGCGCCTGCCATCTTTAACGATACGGAGGAGGGAACGTATCTTTATTCCGAGGCAGATCCTGAAATGGACTTCTTTTTTATCAACGGTGCGGCGCTTGCCGGCAGGGAGCGGGCCATGGACGGCGTGATCCGCGGCTACCGCATGCTCACGGGAAAGGCAGCACTGCTGCCCAAATGGGCGTATGGTTACGTGCAGTCGCAGGAGCGCTATGAAACGCAAGAAGAGATCTTAAACGTGGTGCAGGAGTACCGAAAACGCGGTATTGGTCTTGACTGTATCGTCTTGGACTGGTGTTCCTGGCCGGAGGGGCAATGGGGGCAGAAGAGCTTCGATCCGGAGCGTTTTCCTGATGCCCTGGCCATGACGGAAAAGCTCCATGAGGAACACGTGCACTTTATGATCTCCATATGGCCAAACCTGACGGAAGGAACGGAGAATTACGAGGAATTCCGCGAGAAGGGTCTGCTTCTTCCGGGCATCAACAATTATGACCCGTTGTCGCCGGAGGGCAGGAAAACCTACTGGAAGCAGGCGGAAAAGGGACTTTTTTGCTACGGCGTGGACGCCTGGTGGTGTGATAACAGCGAACCCTTTACGCCGGAGTGGAATCATCTGGTGAGACCTGAAAATTCCAAGAGTCAGGAAGAATATCAAGAAGTGGCGTCGAAGCACTTGCCCGCCACCATGACGAATGCCTATGGCTTTTATCATGCCCAGGCAGTTTATGAAGGGCAGAGGGAATATTATGCGAACCTGAGGGCGAAGGAACCGGGTGAGGGCAGGGAGCAGACCGGCCTTGCGGAATCAGACGAGTGCAGGGAGCAGATCAGCCTTGCGGAATCAGACGAGTGCAGGGAGCAAACTAGCCTCACGGAATCAGGTAAGGGTGCGATAAAAGAGAAGCGCGTGGTGAATCTGACCAGGAGCGGTTATCTTGGACAGCAGCGCTTTGGAACGATCCTTTGGTCCGGAGACATTTCCGCGTCATGGGAAACCTTACGCCGCCAGATCGCGGCAGGACTGCATTTTTGCGCGAGCGGTCTTCCGTATTGGACGGTGGACGTGGGGGCTTTCTTTGTAAAGAATGGTTTGCAGTGGTTCTGGAACGGCAAGTATGACGAGGGACCCAAGGATCCCGCGTATTGTGAACTCTTTACCAGGTGGTTCCAGTGGGGAGCATTTCTCCCTGTATTCCGCGTGCACGGCACGGATTTCCGGCGAGAGCTTTGGGAGTTTGACCGCCCGGAGGCACCTTTTTATCAAGCGCTGATGAGTGCCAACCGTCTGCGCTATGAACTCATGCCCTACGTATATTCCCTTGCGGGAAGGGCGTGGGCCTTTGATGAAACGATCATAAAGCCATTGGCGTATGGGTTCGCGGAGGACCGAGACGTCTGGGGGATCATGGACCAATACCTTTTCGGGGACGCGATGATGATCTGTCCCGTGACGGAACCGTTTTATTTTGGCGCTAGCGGGAAAAGGAATGTAAGTGACAGATGTGTCAGAAAAGTGTACCTTCCGAAGGGTTGTGGTTGGTATGATTTTTGGAGTGAGGCATATTATGAAGGCGGGCAGTGGATCCTTGCGGATGCGCCGCTTGAGCGGATCCCCGTCTTTGTCAAAACGGGCTCCATCCTTCCAAAGAAAGGGTTTGCACAATCCGTGGAAGAGCAGGGCGATGACCTCACGCTGACGGTCTATGCAGGGGGAGACGCAGAATTCACCCTGTATGAGGATGCCGGGGACGGTTATGCCTACGAAAAAGGAGAGTGGCAAATGACAAGCCTTACGTGGAAAGAGGATCTTCAAAAGCTCCTGGTGGACGGAAAGAAAGAGCTTTCAAAGATCCCGCTTCGGATCGTCAGACCTTTTTGATCAGGCGGTTAGCCTTTAGGAACGTTCGCTTGCGGACATAGTGGTCCTTGGGGAGGTGCCTTCGTATTTCACGTAAGCCCGATAGAAGGAACTGTAGTCCGTGAAACCGCTTTGCAGGGCAGCGCTCATGGCAGATTCTCCGGCATCCATGGCCTGCTTGGCAAGGATGATGCGCTTGTAGCGCACGTAATCCATGGCGGTGTTGCCAAGGAATTTTTTGAAATTGGCATTCAGGTTATTTTTGCTGATAAAGAAATGAGACGCAATGTTATCCAAAGACAGGTTTTCCGTCAGATGTCCATTGACGTAATTGATGATCTCTATCATTTTGTCTGGCATTTGATTGATAAACGTGGCAGGCTTTAGAACCCGCCCGAGCAGATGAATCTGCGCGAGCAGGGCCTCATTAAAGATTGGAGCCAGCATGTCCTGCACGTCCTGTGGCTGATCCTTTAACTGGTAAATGCGATAAAAAAAGTCATCCAAGTGGAAGTCTTCCGTATGTTCGTACAGAAGCTCCCGGGTTGGCTTTTTTTTGTGCGTCGGCATGATTCCGGTGAGCAGATGGCGCCGTTCCGGCAATAGATGATCTGGTGAAATATACAGCACGTCTCTTACGTAATCCGCACGGGAATTGACCTGAATGCCATGCATGACGCCTGGGGCAATCAGGAATAACGTATGGGGGGTGAGGGGGTAGATTTTTCCTTCCACCATGATCTCGGCATCTCCGGAAATGAAATAATAAATCTCGTAGACGGAGTGACAGTGACCTTCGATCTGGGAGTAAATCCTTTTATCTTTTTTGTGGTATTCAACTACAGATACTTCCATGGCTTTATCCTCTTGCAAAAGCTGGAAAACGCCTAGAACGGTAAAGCGTTTTACTAAATTGAACGTAAATTTGTAACCACTTTCATTTTAGGACAAATGGATGATTTTTGCAATATTTAATTCTCTTTTTACAAAGATTTGTACTTCCGAAAATGGTATGATTTTTTCAAATGACGTGTTTGTATATGGAAGGAGTTTCTTAAAAAGAGAAACTTTGCCGCATTCCGGAAGGAGGAGCTTTTCGTGGCTGGAAAAGAAAAGAAAGTGAAATTACAAGGCGCGGTAAGAAAAGTAGACAAAAAGGTTTACTTGAAGCGCTATTGGCAGTTATATGCCTTGTTGGCGTTGCCGCTGATCTATCTGTTGGTATTTAAGTATATCCCGATGATCTACGTGCAGATCGCGTTCAAGAAATACATGCTCAACAAGAGCGTGTGGGCAATGCCTTTGGCGAAGAAGAATGGATTTGAATATTATATCAAGGCGTTCAACGACAGAGACTTTATCAATGCGCTTCGCAATACTTTATTGTTGAACTTGAAGGATTTGATTTTTGGTTTCCCGGCGCCGATCATTTTTGCCCTGATATTAAATGAGTTGCCCTTCAAGGGATTCAAGAAGGTCGTGCAGACCATCGCGTACATGCCTCACTTCCTTTCCTGGGTCATCATTGGAAGCCTTTCCCTGCAGCTGTTCGCGCAGAACACCGGTATGGTGAACATGCTGATTAAGAACCTTGGCGGAGAGTCCATTCCCTTTATTGCAGAAAGCTCACACTGGGTTAGAAACTATATCGGCTGGGGTATTTGGCAGAGCTTCGGTTGGAATTCCATTGTTTACCTTGCGGCCATCGCAGGCATCAGCCCTGACCTTTACGAGGCGGCTTCCATGGATGGTGCCGGCAGATTCCAGAAAATGTGGCACATCACGCTGCCTGGCTTAAAGCCTACCATCGTCGTTTTGCTCATCATGAACCTCGGTTATATCATGGGCGGCGGCATGGAGCGTCCCATGGCAATGTACAATAACCTCGTTATGGATAAGGCGGACGTAATCGCAACTTACGTTTACAGAGTCGGCATCAAGGGCCTGCAGTTCTCCCTGACGACTGCCGTTGGTCTGTTCCAGTCCGTCATCGGCGTGATCCTGATCCTGGGAGCAAACTTTATCTCCAGGAAGCTTGGCGAGCGCGGTATTTGGTAAGGAGGTTAGGGAAAGATGAAGATAAAATCAACAAAAGCCAAAATAGGAGACTGGGTCTTTGTTGGGATCTGCGTGATCGTTAGTCTGGTCTGCGTTCTCCCCATGTTAAATCTTTTGGCAAAATCCCTGAGTGGATCGGAAGCCTTGGTGAGAAACGACGTATACCTGCTTCCCAAGGGACTGAATTTTGACGCGTATCTGCAGGTGTTTAAGAACAGTAAGTACGTATGGGCCTTTTTCTGGACCGTATTTTTGACCTTTGTTTGCACCATGGTTTCGCTTACCATGTCAACGCTCTGCGCGTATCCTTTGATCTTTGAAAAATTAAAGGGACGTTCCGCGATCAACGTGTTTATCACGGTCACCATGTTTTTTAACGCAGGTGCCATTCCCAATTACCTGTTGATGCAAAAGATTGGCCTGCTGGATAATCCACTGGTGCTGATCATTCCCGGATGCCTTAGCGTTTATAACATGATCATCATGAGAAGCTTTTTCTACGGAATTCCGGACAGCCTTCGCGAGTCAGCGGAGATTGACGGCGCAAACTTCTTCCAGATCCTCTTGAAGATCTACGTGCCACTGTCCAAGCCCGTTCTGGCAACGCTGGCACTCTTCTATGCGGTAGGACGCTGGAATGGTTATGGCGATGCGTTGATGTACATGAAGAATGAGAAGTTTTATCCCCTGCAGTTATATCTGTACAACATCATGAACAACACGAATAAGATGGAGGTTGCAACGCAGGAAGGATTCTCTTCTCCCGGTCTTGCGGCATCCATGAAGGCAGCCGTGGTTATGTTCTCAACGGTGCCCATTCTGATGATCTATCCTTGGCTGCAACGTTTCTTTATCCAGGGCGTAACCCTTGGCGCAGTAAAGGAGTAATTTTGGATAACTAACGGGAAAACCCGTTAATTATATTAGCACTTCAACAATTTATTAAGGGAGGAAACAAGTAAAATGAAGAAGAAAATTCTTTCAATCCTGCTCGCTTGCAGCATGGTGGCTTCTTTGGCAGCATGTGATGGCGGTGACGGCGGGGAAGACACTGGGGACGTTAGTGCCGTACAGGAGAGTAAGGCAGAAGAGGCAAAGAAGGCTGGAGCTGACTTCGAGAACGGTAAGTTCAAAGAGACCAAGAAGATTGTTGTTGAGATTTATGACCGCGGCAACGACGGCGGTTCTGATCCCGAGAACAATGATTACACCGAGTATATCAAGAAGGGTATGCTTGAGGATCACAACGTAGAGGTAACCTTCAAGAAGGTTCCCCGTTGGACCGAGGTTGATGAGATCAACAACCTGCTTGCTGCAGGTACCGCTCCTGACGTATGCGTAACCTATAGCTATCCGACCATCCAGACTTATGCAAACATGGGCGGCGTGATCGATCTGGCTCCTTACGTTGAGCAGTACAAGAATGATCTTCCTAACCTGTGGAACTGGTTGGGTGATACCAACATTAACTGGGATAAGGATCCCAAGACTGGAAACCTCTGGTGCGTTGAGGCAAAGCTGGCAGTTTCTAACCGCGTTCTGACCTTCGTTCGTCAGGACTGGCTGGACAAGCTGAACATGAAGGCTCCTACCACCAAGGCTGAGTTCGAGAAGATGCTCGTTGCCTTCAAGGATAACGCAAGCACCCTGCTTGGCGCAGATGCTGACAAGATGGTTCCCTACTCCGTAAGCTACGACGTAGGTTGGAGAGCAGCAACCCTGATCGAGTCCTTCTTAGATCCCAAGATGTCCGACAAGGAATTCTACGTAAACGGTTTTGATGACAGAAAGCTCACCGAGAATGGCACCAAGGAAGGCGTTAGACTTCTGAATAAGTGGTACAACATGGGCCTTATGTGGAATGACTTCGCACAGTATGGCAGCGGCGACACCACTGAGGATGACATGATGAAGGCTGGTTTCGTAGGTGCGTTCACCCACAACTGGGATTATCCTTACAGAAATGGTGATGACAGCATCAACGCTAACCTTCAGAGAAACGTTGGCGCTAACGCAAAGTTCGTTGCAATCGATCCCTTCGAGGATAAGAACGGTACCCATACCAAGTTCGTATCCGGTCCCATCGACCGTAAGGTGTTCTTCCCTGCAACCAACACCGAGCCTCTGGCATCCCTGCTGTACCTTGACTGGATCAGTGCTCCTGAGCACATCCAGTATCTGCAGATCGGTGAAGAGGGCGTAACCCATACCGTAACTTCTGACGGCGCGATCGCCATTCAGCCTGCAACCGGAAATGCGATCATGAACTCTGGCATGAACATTGACTACACCATCACCGTAAACGGTCTGAAGCTTACTTCCGAGGAACTGACCAACAAGTCCAGAGCACTCAACTATCCTGGAATCCCTGCTGAGGACGTTATGAACTCTCACAAGATCGCAAATACCGATCTTAGAGTTGGTAAGAACGTAAACGTTGGCGCGATCGAGGCAGAAGAGGGCGTTGGTGATACCTTAAGCCAGAAGAGAGACATCGCTTACGACAAGGCAGTTGTTGCTTCTACTGCAGACTTTGATAAGGTTTGGGACGAAGAGCTTAAGAACTACTTAAGCGCTGGCGGCCAGGCAATCATCGACGAGCGTACCAAGAAGTGGGAAGAGTTCTTTGGCAGCTCTGACATGCTTCCCTAAGGGATAACGTTTTAGCTCATTCATAAATATATCCCCCTCTTATAAGGGATGGCGCCGGCACTTATGCCGACGCCATCCTTTTTTTAGGAAGTAGCCAGAAGAATTCTGCTCTCCCTAAGAGTATTGGATTGATCATAATCATACTCGATCGTATTAATGTTTGCGTCCGGGTAGAGCTGGCGAAGCTTCTTCAGAACTCCCCGCTCAGCCACGTGGCTTACAAGACATCCAAAGGGATGAACGATCAGAATTCTGTCATATCCCTGTTCTATCATGTCCATGGCCTCCGCCATGACAAGCCAGCCGTCTCCAATGTTGTAATACTCGCTCAAAATGGGAGCGGCCTTCTTTTGCATGTCTTCAAATCTGCCATCGGCCACAAATCCATTTCGCAAAAGCACTTTCCGGATCTGTGCGTGAACCTTGATCATATAATTCATGACGAAGGAATATACCTTTAGCACTGCCTTGGAGACACCGCTTAGCTCTGCGGATTTCATCTCCGTATAGACAACGTAAGTGCAGTAATTTAAGAATCCCTCCATCCTGTATTCCATGCCATTCTCATAGAGAAAGTCTTCCAAATGACGATTCCCTATGGGCGAGCATTTCACGTAAATTTCTCCGGAGATGCCAACTCTCTTCAAATTCTTTTCTTCCCGGTCATAGCGAGGAATCTTTAGGAAATCGTCTATGATCTCTTGATATTTCTTTTCCCGGAAAAAGAGATTCCGCCTTGAGGCAATATCCTTTGACAGGGATTTTACCCACTTGTCGTAGACGCGCTTCGTCTCTCCCTTTTCCTTCTCATAGGGCCTGATTTGCTGGAAAAGAGCCATGAGCAGATCTCCGTAGCATACTCCGGCCGCCGCGCCAAAGAACATCATGGGCGTGATCTTAAAGCCGGGATGCGACTCGCTGCCCTTGAAATTCAGGGAGAGAACCGGAATGTTGTAACCGCACTTTTTGACGCACTGGATGATCAGGTCATAGTAATTACCTGCCCTGCATGCGCCCCCTGCCTGTGGCTCCAGAATGGCAATCTTCGAAAGATCCAGATTGGGCTGCCTAAGATGCGCCATAAGATTGCCTATGATGTCCATGGCACAAGTGCAATAGCTGGAGTTGACCATGGAAAGCAGCTCCATCGGTATCTGCTGGTACTCGGGAACAACAGCCAGTTTGTATCCGCCAAGGGAGAACGCCGCAACCAGAAAATCGTTATGGTAATGCAACATGTCCGGCATGTATATGGTATGAGTTTTTCTCATGCTTTTATCGAAAATAACGTTGTCTCTGTTCATTGCGCCTCTTTTTTCAAACGTAACCCAAACGTAAACGGAAACTAATTTTATTATAGGCAAAGAAAGGGGAGCAGTCAATAACAACGGACTGCACGGGAGGCGTGGTTGCGGTTTGGGCGGCAATATGATAAAATAAAGCATGCAACAGAAAAACAAGCGGCTGCGAAGCAGCGTGCTTTTGGGTTTATGCTAACGTAAGCGCGCAGAATAGGGGAAACGCGTGCTTTTGGGGTATGATGGGGAAAAGGAGGTTACGGGATGTTAAAAGACTATCAGAAATCTGAGCGACCGTCAGAGGAAGAAATCGAACAGAGACTGGAGGAACTTCGCGCAAGCTTGTTTTCGAAGCAGACGGAGATCCGGGATCATAAACTTCCGGTGCTTGTGGTGTTTGACGGTTGGGGGGCAGCCGGAAAGGGAAGCGTTCTGGGAAAGGTGATCCGGAATATCGACCCCAGGTTTTTTAAGACGGCGACTACGCAGGCCAAGAGTGAGGATGAGCTTAGAAAACCCTTCTTGTACCGCCATTTTGTGAAGATCCCTGAGGCGGGCAAATTTGAATTCCTTGACGGCAGCTGGATGGACGAGGTGACGAGCGAATACCTTCAGGGAAAACTGTCAAAAGAAGATTATCAGAGCCGCATGGAGAGCATTAAGAAATTCGAGCGTCAGTTGACGGACAATGGATATCTTGTGCTAAAGTTTTTCTTCCACATCGATGAGAAGGAGCAGAAAAAGCGCATTGACGGGCTCCTGGATGACAAGAACACGAAGTGGCGCGTGTCCGACTGGGACCTTTGGCAGAATAAGCATTACGATAAATGCATGGACGCATTCGAGGAGTATCTGCGCGAGACGAATCAGTCCCAGGCACCCTGGTACGTGATCGACGCTAAGAATAAAAAGTGGGCGGAGCTGCAGGTGCTGGAGATCATGGTTAACGGCATCGACATGGCGCTTTCGCGCGGAGCGCAGGCGGTGCCCATTCTGCAAAACGTATTTCCTCTCAGGAAGACGCCAAAGCTGGATAAGATCCCGCTGAACAAATCCGTTCCGGAGGAGGAATACAAGAAGGAACTGGATAAGTTGCAAAAGAAGCTCTCGAAATTGCACAACGAGCTTTATCGCAAGCGCATTCCCGTGATCATCGCATATGAGGGCTGGGATGCGGCCGGCAAGGGCGGAAACATTAAGCGCATCACCGGAGCGCTTGACCCGAGAGGCTTTGAAGTGCATCCGATCGCGAGCCCAGAGCCGCATGAGAAGGCAAGGCATTATCTCTGGAGATTCTGGACGAGGCTGCCACGTTCTGGCCACGTGGCCATCTTTGACCGCACCTGGTACGGGCGCGTCATGGTGGAGCGACTGGAAGGATTCTGCTCGGAGAATGACTGGCAGAGAGCCTATAACGAAATCAACGAATTTGAGAAGGAACTGACGGACTGGGGCGCGATCGTTATCAAGTTCTGGGTGCAGATCGACAAGGACACGCAGCTTGCGCGTTTTACGGATCGACAGAATACGCCGGAAAAGCAGTGGAAGATCACGGATGAGGATTGGAGAAACCGTGAGAAGTGGGATCAGTATGAGGAGGCCATTAATGAGATGCTCCAAAAGACCAACACCACGACGGCACCTTGGTATGTGCTGGAGTCCAATGACAAGAAGTATGCCCGGATCAAGGCGCTGAAAATTCTGATCGAGGAGATCGAGAAACGGTTATAGGTGGGCAGCTTGTTCCATTGGATCTTTACGGGGACACTTGTCTAAAGCTTGATCGGGGAGAAGAAACAAATGATAAAAGCAGTTCTATTTGACATGGACGGGACTTTGATCGACACGGAGAAGTATTACCGGATCTTTTGGCCGAAGGCCATGGCGGAATTTGGATATCAGATGACGGACGAGCAGGTGCTGTCCATGCGGAGTCTCGGACGCCCCTTTGCTCCGGCAAGATTAAAGGAGTGGTTCGGTGAGGATTTGGATTACTATGCCATCCGTGCCCGCAGAACGGAGATCATGGAGGAGTGCCTAGACAAAGAAGGCGTTCAATTGAAACCGGGAGCAGTGGAAATATTAGAAGAATTGCGGCGGCGGGGAATACCTGCCGCCGTAGCTACGGCCACGCCGCCGGAGCGGACGGAGAAATACTTAAATCTCACGGGGATCCGTCCATACTTTAGCCAGATTATCAGCGCAACGCAGGTGAAGGAAGGGAAGCCTTCTCCGGATATCTATCTGTACGCGTGTGAACAGCTTGGACTGGATCCGTCGGAATGCATGGCGGTGGAGGACGCGCCAAATGGGATTCTGGCAGCGTATCGCGCAGGCCTGAGAGTTGTCATGGTGCCGGATCAGACCGGGCCGACGGAGGAACTGAAAAAGTATTTGTTTGCATGCGTTCCCAGATTGGATGACGTGGGGAAACTACAAATGGATGATTGAGGAGAGGATTTTTATGACACATAACGTGAATGGAAAAGACATGGTACTGTCCTTGCCGTGGATATTGATGATCGCGATGCTTGCAGGCTGCAATGGTTCTGCGTTGGATAACGGTGAGGCGCGCGGGCAAACGATCGTGACGTCTATAGAGACGGAAGAGAGTCAGGGGCCGGCGATGGTGGAAACCGTTCAGGACGAAGCCATAAAAATTAAGGCGCAGGACGTTTCTAGTTTTTTTGACGGAGCTTCCAAGGATCAGGTACGTATGGAAGACTATGGGTATTTGGTAGGAGAGCGCTACGTCCTTTATTTTGATAAAGATACCTCGTTTCCGGGTGATTTGAAAAGGCAAATCGAAGAGATCATGCTTATGGACGAGCAGGTTTTGGGAATTAGCTTTTCCGTAACGGACTTTGTGGAAAATAAGAATTGGCTCGAGGTATATTACGGAGACGTCTTTCGGGGGATCCCGAAATATCAGGATAAGATTCACGTGATGTTGGCAAAGGATGAAAATGACGGAGCCATTCCATGGACGGATGGAAACGAAATCATGCTGTTTGACTCGGATTTTGATCCCGACCATAGCTCGCGAGAGATGGTTTATCATGAAATTGCGCACGCGCTGCGCCTTCGCCATAGCTTGTTTTTGGGAAAAGTTTTGGAAGAGGGCATAGGAGTGTACGCACAATATCACGTTGCGCTGCTGTTGGATACGCCTTGCTGGTGCTGCATACAATTTCTTCAATCGTCCGCCGTCGGATTTGATGAAGCTGCCGTGGTGGCGGATCCGGAAGGAAAATTCCGTGAGTATAACCTAGGGGGAAGAAGTAAAGAGCAGCCGGAATATCAGTATGGTTTTCGCCTTATCACTTTTTTAATGGAGGAGTACGGAAATGACGTCATTCAGCGGTTAAGTACAAATGCCGCAAAATACCAGTTTTCTAAAGAGGATAATGACGTGATCATTTTGATTTTGAAAGAGACGACCTCAGAGGATGTTTTTGAACGATTTGCCGCTTGGTTACCGGAAGGTTGGAAGAGAACCAGTGAAGACATTGAGAATTCCTTAAAAAAATATGGATATTAGGTCAATCCTGACTCCGGTTTTCCCGTGAACGTTGACTTTTATGGCGGGGAATGATATCATTTCAAAGGATGTGCCGTAAAAGATTACGGTGAAAGAATAAAGTAAGGCGCGAAGCCTATTCGGACGGAAAATGAGATCGCGCAGGAAAGGAACGAGAGAAATGAAGAAGGGTTTTGACGACATTGTAGCAAAGGTGAAAGAGTGTGGCATGAAGAAGGTTGCCGTATCCGTTGCACAGGACAGCGCAGTGCTGGAGGCAGTTCGCGCGGCAAAGGATCGCGGCATCGCAGATGCGGTTCTGGTTGGTGACGAGGCAAAGATCAAAGAGATCGCTGCTCAGATCGGCGTAAACATTGATGATTTTGAGATCATCAACGAGCCCGACGTGATCCAGGCTTCCCTGACGGCAGTGAAGCTTGCGCATGACGGCAAGGTTGACATGTACATGAAGGGTCTGATCGACACCAAGAATTTCTTAAAGAGCGTGCTCGACAAGGAGGTTGGCCTTCGTACCGGTGGTCCCCTTTCCCACGTATGCGTGTTTGACATTCCCATGATCGATAAGCTTTTGTTCCTTACCGACGTTGCATTTATGACCTATCCTACGCTGGAGGACAAGGTTAGCATCATCAAGAACACCGTACCCGTATGTAATGCATGCGGCATCGTAAATCCGAAGGTTGCACCCCTTGCGGCAGTTGAGGTTGTAAATCCCAAGATGCCCGCAACCGTTGAGGCCCAGCAGCTCACCGAGATGTGTGCAAACGGCGAGATCAAGGATTGCATCGTTGACGGACCTCTGTCCCTTGACCTTGCCATCGATCCTGAGGCTGCAAAGCATAAGGGAGCAACCGACCGCAAGATCCAGGGTGACGCAGACGTTCTGCTCTTCCCTGACATTCATGCAGGCAACCTTGTTTACAAGGCACTCGTTCACACCGTACCCGGCGTAAAGAACGGATGCATCCTGACCGGAACCAAGGTTCCCGTTATCCTGACCAGCCGTTCCGACACCTTCGAAACCAAGGTGAATTCCATCGCACTGGCAGCAGTCGTTGCCCACGAACTCAATAAATAAAACAAATTATGCCCCACAAGCGTCTGCCGGCGAAATCCCCCGGGAACGGCTCGGACTGCACTAAGCTCATCGACCGTCCTCATGGAGTGGTCGATTCCGAGGCAAACTCGGAGCTAAAGCTCCTCAGACATGCCTCGAAATCTCCCATGAGGCCAGCCGATTCGCTAAGTGCTGCCGGCTAATTGTTCCCTTGGGGATTTCATCCGGTAGACGCTTGTTAGGTACAAAAATTTTATATTTGGAGGATATTAACATGGGTATTAAGAGTTTGATCATTAATCCTGGTTCTACGTCCACGAAGATTGGCGTGTTTGACGATGAGAATTTGTTGTTTGAGGAGACGCTTCGTCACACGACGGAGGAGATCTCCCAGTTCCCTACGATTGTGGACCAGAAGGATTTTAGAAAAAAGATTATTACGGATCTGTTGGCAAGTAAGAATTTTGACATGAAGAGCCTTAACATGGTTGTTGGCCGCGGCGGCATGTTAAAGCCCATTCCCGGCGGTACCTACGCAGTGACGGACGACCTGCTCCATGACCTGGTGATCGGTAAGCAGGGACAGCATGCGTCCAATCTTGGCGGAATTTTGGCGAGAGAGATCGGTGATTCCCTTGGAATCCCTTCCTTCATCGTGGATCCCGTGGTTGTAGACGAGCTGGCACCCGTTGCCCGTTTCTCCGGCGTTCCCGAGCTTCCCAGAACCAGCGTGTTCCATGCACTGAACCAGAAGGCAGTTGCAAAGAGATATGCAAAGGAGATTGGCAAGCCTTACGAGACCCTTCGCTTGATCGTGGTTCACATGGGCGGCGGCGTTTCCGTTGGCGCTCACTTAAATGGTAAGGTTGTTGACGTATTTAACGCACTGGACGGCGACGGCGCATTCTCTCCCGAGAGAGCAGGCGCAGTACCCAGCGGCGCTTTGATCAAGATGTGCTTCTCCGGCAAGTACACCGAGAAGGAAGTATACTCCAAGATCGTTGGAAAGGGTGGCTTTAACGCTTACCTTGGCACCAACGACATGCGTGAGGTTACGAAGCGCGCAAATGCCGGCGACGAGCAGGCAGCTGCGGCGAAGGAAGCTTTCCTGTATCAGGTATCCAAGAACATTGGTTCCATGGCAGCAGTTCTGTACGGCAAGGTTGATCAGATCATCCTGACCGGCGGCATTGCTTACGGTGCAGACGTATGCGCAGCCATCAAGGAAAGATGCGGCTTCATCGCACCTTTCACCGTATATCCCGGAGAGGATGAGCTCTTGGCTTTGGCACAGGGCGGACTTCGCGTGCTCCGCGGCGAAGAGGAAGCAAAGCAGTATTAATTATTTTTGAGATTTGAACTCCGGGACGGCGAAAGGCGCGGCCCGGAGTTTTGCATTTACGAGAGAAGGGCAGAATTCCGTGCGTTTTTCTGGCTGTTAAAAGATGATGACAGATGACGAGTTTTCTGCTAAGATAAAAGATAGTGGGTAAATAAACGGGGGTGTACGGCAGATCTAAAAAGTGGGTCAGGAAGAACCGTCCCCTTTGACCCAGAATGGAGGGTGAAGGTATGTATTCTGAGGGTAAGATTTACATGGGATTGGCAAACGGCGAGAGAGTGTATCTGCCGCTGAACATGTGCAACAGGCACGGTTTGATCGCGGGTGCGAGCGGTACCGGAAAGACGATCACGATGAAGGTGATGGCAGAGTCCTTTGCGGACGCTGGCGTTCCCGTTTTTCTGTGTGACGTGAAAGGCGACGTGTCGGGCATGGCCACGGCCGGCGAACGGAACGAAGGCATGGAGAAGAGGATCGATAAGTTTGGGATCCGCGATGAATTCCAATACAAACCCTATTCCACCACGTTCTGGGACGTATACGGCGAAAACGGACATCCCATCCGCGTGACGGTATCCGACATGGGGCCCGATCTTTTGAGCCGCCTTTTGGGCCTTTCCGAGGCACAGGAGGGCGTTTTGAACATTGCATTCAAGATCGCAGACGACAAGGGCCTGCTTCTGATTGACTTAAAAGACTTGAAGGCTCTCCTGAATTACCTGAGCGACCATCATGAGGAATTCCTTACGACCTATGGAAACATTACGGCGCAGTCCATCGGCGGCATCATCCGTGCGATCCTGCCCTTAGAGAGCCAGGGCGGAGACCTGTTCTTTGGCGAGCCTGACCTTGACATATTTGACTGGATCCGCACCGACATGTACGGAAAGGGCATGATCAACATGCTTGACTGTGTGAAATTGGTGCATAATCCCAAGCTGTACGCCAGCTTTATGCTCTGGCTGATGGCAGAGCTCTTTGAGAGACTTCCCGAAGCCGGCGATGCAGAGAAACCCAAACTCGTATTTTTCTTTGACGAAGCGCACATGCTCTTTACGGACGCGCCGAAGGTGCTCCTCCAGAAGATCGAGCAGCTGGTAAAGCTGATCCGCTCAAAGGGGGTTGGCATCTATTTCGTAACCCAGAGCCCCAGTGACATTCCTGACTCCGTCTTGGCGCAGCTTTCCAACAGAGTGCAGCACGCCCTGAGGGCATACACTCCCGCAGAACAGAAGGCCGTTCGCGCGGCAGCAACCTCCTTCCGCGCAAATCCGGAGTTTAAGACGGAGGAAGTGATCATGGAGCTTGGCGTCGGCGAAGCGCTGACTTCCTTCCTCGACGAGAAGGGCATTCCCACGATCGTGCAATACACCAAGATCATTTGCCCTCAGAGTCTGATGGCGCCCTGTGAGGATTCCGTGAGAAGAATGATGATGAAAGCTGACGGCATGAGCAAGTACGACGTCATGGTGGACAACGAGTCCGCTTATGAATTGCTCGCCGCTGCAAAGGAAAAAGCAGAGGAAGAGGCAAGACTCGAGGCAGAGCGCGCGCAGCTTCAGAAGGAACGCGAGGAGTGGGAGAAGCAGAAGGCAAAGGAAGAGGAAGAAGCCCGCAAGAAGCGCGAAAAGGAAGAGGAAGAGGCCCGCAAGAAGCGCGAGAAGGAAGAAGAGGCAGCCCGCAAGAAGCGTGAAAAGGAAGAGGAAGAGGAGCGCAAGAGACGCCTGAAGGAAGAGGATGAAGCCCGAAGGAAGCGCGAGAGGGAAGAAGAGGCAGCCCGCAAGAAGAAAGAGAAGGAAGAAGAGGAAGCCAAGAAGAAAAAGGAGCGCGAGGAAGAGGCAAAGAAGAAAAAGAAGGATGCCGCTGCGGAGCGCAGAAAGGCTAAGATCGAGTCCCAGCTCATCAGCACCGGCGGCCAGATTTTAAAGCGCGGACTCCTGAACACGCTTTTCAAGAAATAATTGTTCACATTTATTTAACGTGATTTTTATTGAAAGGAACACAAAATTACGTTAAAATAGCCTTTGTATTTTGTAAAATAATGCGGCGCCATGCCGTGAAAGCAGATAAGGAAAAGAAATGAAGATCGTTGAAAAGATTTTTGGAACTCACAGTGAAAGAGAGCTGAAGCGCATCTATCCCATTGTAGACAAGATCGAGGCGATGCGTGATGAGATGATGGCAATGTCTGATGAAGAACTCCGCGGGAAGACCCAGGAATTCAAGAAGAGACTTGCCGACGGCGAAACCCTCGACGACATTCTTCCCGAGGCATTTGCAACGGTACGTGAGGCTGCAAGGCGCGTGCTTGGGATGGAACATTTCCGCGTTCAGCTGATTGGTGGCATTATCCTGCATCAGGGCAGAATCGCTGAGATGAAGACTGGTGAAGGTAAAACCCTTGTTTCTACCGCGCCCGCTTACTTAAATGCCTTGGAAGGTAAGGGCGTGCACGTTGTCACGGTCAATGATTACCTTGCAAAGCGTGACTCGGAATGGATGGGACAGGTACATGAGTTCCTGGGCTTAAAGGTTGGCGTGGTGCTGAACTCCATGACGCAGGAGGAGAGGCAGCAGGCGTATGGTTGCGACATCACTTACGTGACCAACAACGAACTTGGTTTTGACTATTTGAGAGACAACATGGTCATCTACAAGGAACAGCTTGTTCTGCGTGGATTACATTATGCGATCATCGACGAGGTGGACTCAGTGCTCATCGATGAAGCGAGAACGCCTCTGATCATTTCCGGTGAAAGCGGAAAGTCCACGTCCCTGTATGAGATGTGCGACATTCTGGCCCGTCAGATGAAGCGCGGCGCTGACATGAAGGATCTGTCCAAGCTCGATGCCATCATGGGCATTGAACAGCAGGAGACGGGTGACTTTATCGTGAATGAAAAGGATAAGGTCATCAACCTTACGGCAGACGGCGTTAAGAAGGTGGAGAGATTTTTCCACATCGAGAACTATGCGGATCCCGAGAACCTTGAGATCCAGCACAACATTATCCTGGCACTGCGCGCGCACAATTTGATGTTCCGCGATCAGGACTACGTGGTGAAGGATGATCAGGTTCTGATCGTCGATGAATTTACCGGTCGTATCATGCCCGGAAGAAGATATTCCGACGGTCTGCATCAGGCAATCGAGGCGAAGGAGCACGTTAAGGTGAAGAGAGAGTCCAAGACCATGGCGACCATCACCTTCCAGAACTTCTTCAACCTGTTTGAAAAGAAGTGCGGCATGACCGGTACGGCACTTACCGAGGAAAACGAATTCCGTGAGATTTACGGCATGGACGTTATCGAGATCCCGACCAATCGTCCCGTAGTCCGTCAGGACTTGCAGGATGCCGTATACAAGACGAAGGAAGAAAAGCTTCATGCCATTTGCGATGCAGTGGAAGAGGCTCACGCCAAGGGACAGCCCGTACTTGTTGGTACCATCAACATTGATGCCAGTGAGGAGCTTTCCAGACGTCTTTCCAGGCGCGGCATTCCTCATAACGTGTTGAACGCAAAGTTCCATGAGAGAGAAGCAGAGATCGTTGCAGATGCCGGAATTCACGGCGCCGTGACCATTGCCACTAACATGGCCGGCCGTGGTACGGACATTAAGCTGGACGACGAGGCAAAGGCTGCAGGCGGTTTGAAGATCGTTGGTACGGAGCGTCATGAATCCCGTCGTATCGACAATCAGCTGCGTGGTCGTTCCGGTCGTCAGGGAGATCCCGGTGAATCCAAGTTCTACATTTCCCTGGAAGATGATCTCATGAGACTGTTCGGTTCCGAGCGTCTGATCAAGATCTTTAATGCACTGGGCGTGCCGGAAGGACAGGAGATCGCGCACAAGTCATTGACGAATGCCATTGAATCCGCCCAGAAGAAGATTGAGAATAATAACTTCAGCGTCAGAAAGAATCTGTTGGAGTATGACCGCGTCATGAGCGAGCAGAGACAGATCATTTATGACGAGCGTCGCAGGGTGCTGGACGGTGAGAGCATGCGCGGCGTTATCTACAAGATGATCACGGACATCGTAGAGAATTCCGTGGACATCTGCATTAACGACGACATGGGCTTCGAAGACTGGAATTACACGGAGCTCAACACCTTGCTGCTTCCCACCATTCCGTTGGAGCCCGTATCGGCTGAGAGAGTGAAGAAGCGCAAGAAGAATGATCTGAAGCAGCAGCTGAAGGAAGAGGCCGTAAAGCTCTATGAGAGCAAGGAGGCTGAGTTCCCTGAGCCTGAAACGATCCGTGAACTGGAGCGAGTGATCCTGCTGAAGGTGATCGACCGCAAGTGGATGGATCACATTGACAACATGGAGCAGATGCGTCAGGGCATTGGCTTGCAGGCATATGGTCAGAAGGATCCCATTGTGGAGTACAAGATGGCCGGCTATGAAATGTTTGACGAGATGACGCAGAACATTCGCGAGGAGACTGTCCGCATCCTCTTCCACGCAAGAGTTGAGCAGAAGGTGGAGCGTGAGCAGGTTGGTAAGGTGACTGGAACCAACAGGGATGAAACCGTAGCGAGGGCTCCGAAGATGCGCCAGACTGCAAAGGTATATCCTAATGATCCCTGCCCTTGCGGATCAGGCAAGAAATATAAGCAGTGCTGCGGACGCAAGGCCTAAGAAAGTAGGTAAGATTTGTGGTTGAATTAGATCAAATGAAATCGGAGATCCTCACGTATGAGAAACCATTGGCTGAAGTCAAGGCTTCCCTGGATTTGGACAACAAGGAGAAGAGGATCGAAGAGCTTCAAATGGACATGGAGGCTCCTGGCTTTTGGGATGATCCGGATCGTTCCAACATGAAGATGAAGGAGCTCAAAAACTTAAAGGACGTGGTGGATGAGTGCAGAAAGCTCTCCACCCAGTATGAAGACATTCTCACGCTGATCGAGATGGGCTACGAGGAGAATGACGAGTCCATGATCCCTGAGATCCGCGGGGAACTGGACGAATTCATTTCCGAGTACGAGGAGCTCAGGATCAGCACCCTTCTCTCCGGAGAGTATGACAAGAATAACGCGATCCTTAAGCTCAATGCAGGTGCCGGCGGCACGGAGAGCTGCGACTGGTGCAGCATGCTTTACCGCATGTATACCAGATGGGCAGAGCGCAAGGGCTTTAGCGTGGAAGTGTTGGATTTCCTTGACGGAGACGAAGCCGGCATCAAATCCGTTACTTTCCAGGTGAATGGCATCAATGCCTATGGATATCTGAAGTCGGAGAAGGGCGTGCACAGACTGGTCCGCATCTCTCCCTTTAATGCCCAGGGCAAGCGTCAGACTTCCTTCGTGTCACTGGACGTTATGCCTGAGATCGAGGAGGATCTGGACGTAGACATCGATGAAAAGGATCTGCGCATCGATACGTATCGAAGCAGCGGCGCAGGCGGTCAGCACATCAATAAGACCTCATCCGCGATCCGCATCACGCACATTCCCACGGGCACGGTCGTGACCTGTCAGAATGAGCGAAGCCAGTTCCAGAACAAGGATAAGGCGATGCAGATGTTGAAGGCGAAGCTGTTCCTGTTAAAGCAGGAAGCCAACGTGGAAAAGCTTTCTGACATCCGCGGCGAGGTGAAGGAGATTGGTTTTGGAAACCAGATCAGGTCCTACGTGCTTCAGCCCTATAAGTTGGTGAAGGACCTTAGAACGGACGTGGAGACGGGTAACGTGGATGCCGTGTTGGACGGCGCTTTGGATCCCTTTATGAACGGATATCTGAAGTGGCTCAGCATGGGTCAGCCGAAGTCAATGTCCCAGGATATCGATTAATCATACAAAAAGAAAACGCGAGGCAATCGTCTCGCGTTTTTATTATGCTTTCATAGAGAATCATCACTGTACGGGATCCGTGGGCTTCATGACGTCAAGATAGTACAAAGCCATTGTCACGTGGTAATAGGGAATCAGCCAGAACAGGCCAATCCCGCAAGTCAAAAGACAAATGACAAACAATGGCAGGAAGCTAAGCCGCACGTAAAACAACTGCTTCTTTTTTCCGTTCATGATCTGGGCACTTTTCCTAAGGATTTCCTTGGTGGAAAGCTCGGGATAATCCAGCATGACGTAATAGGACTGTGACAATGCCAAGGATACAGGAAGATAAATCGCGAACAAGAGAAGCTGTATGGCGCCGAATAGAAGTAATTCCGTTGAGTTCAGCCGGAAACCTTGGTCACGAAGGTCCAAATACACATCCGCCGGCAGGTAGCATAGGAAAGACAGAAGGGTCAATATGCCGGACAAACGCAAGGATTTCCCAAAATCATGGAAGTAACCGTAGGTAAGGTCAAAAGTGTAAAAGGGATGATTGGTAGTAAGGTTTAGAAAGAAAAGGCATATGCCGAGATGAAGGACATTCAGCACGATGGACAGCAGGAAGGGCAACAGATACGAAAGAACGATAATGCCAGTGCTGCTGGCCGAAAGCTTCATAAGGTCGATCAGGGTCAGACAGATGCTTCGGTTCAGATTATAGGTGAAGCGGTTAAAAAGGATCGAAATCAGGCCCGCAAAAAGCAATGCCATGATGGCAAAGTAATATTTGCCTGCCATGACGCTCTTGGCCGTATTTTTTAAGATGGTGCACTTGGCTGACGTTTTCATGACGTATTCTCCGTCTCTTTTTGATTACTGCGCGTTTAACATCTCGTCCAGATTGATGCCGTAAAGGTTCTGGTAGGTTTCCTTCATCTCAGCGTAGAATGCGGGATCCGTCATCATGGGAATGACCATGGTGATGAGTGCGTAGGACAGGATCATCACGCCCATGAAGATTCCAAGGGCGGAGAGGGCCGCACCCCACCAGCTCGAAGAGGGAAAGGGCCGGTCTTCCCTGCGCGAGAGCGTGGCAAACAAGATTCCCAGTCCACCGTTGATCAAGGGAAGGAATCCCGTAAAAAACGTCAACGCGGAGAGAACCCCAAAGACCAGGGAAGCAGTGGCAAAAGCGCGTATGCTGTTGCTGTTGATTTCAGATGGATTCATAAGCTTTTCTCCTTATACTCTTTTACTCTAGCACGATTTTTGCGGGAACGCAAATAGAAGTAAATGAAATAATTATAAAAATTGATTTCTTGCGATTGATTTGGTATAATAGTCAATGGATTTTTATCACTAACGGAAGGGTAAGAAAGATGGACGTAATTGCAAAAATCACGGAAGAATTACAGGTTCAAAAATGGCAGGTGGAAGCAGCAGTCAAGCTGATCGACGAGGGAAACACGATTCCCTTCATTTCGCGTTACCGCAAAGAGGTAACGGGATCCCTAAATGACGAACAGCTTCGTAACCTTCATGAGCGCCTGGTTTATTTGAGAAACTTGGAAGAGAAAAAGGAGCAGGTGCTGAGCAGCATTGCCGAGCAGGGAAAGCTGACGCCTGAATTGGAGGAAAAGATCAAGGCAGCCCAGACCATGGTTGTCGTAGAAGATCTGTACCGTCCTTATCGCCCGAAGAGAAAGACCAGGGCCAGCGTCGCAAAGGAAAAGGGACTGGATGGCCTGGCTGAGTATCTGTTGGCACAGAATGCGACGGAGCCTTTGGAGAAGGAAGCGGAAAAATACGTCACGGGAGCGGACGCGCCTGAGGAGAAGCAGGTGAAATCCGTAGCTGAGGCATTGCAGGGCGCGAAGGACATCATTGCCGAGTCTATCTCCGACGAGGCGGAGCATCGCCTGTATATCCGTAACGCAACGGTTGAGGAGGGCATTGTCACCAGCGTTGCCAAGGATGAAAAGCAAGAGAGCGTTTATGAGATGTATTATAACTTCAGCGAGCCCGTAAAGAAACTTGCGGGACACAGGGTTCTTGCACTGAACCGCGGCGAGGCGGAGAAGATCCTGACCGTAAAGGTGGAGGCTCCCACGGAGCGCATTTTGCGTTATCTGGAAAAGAAGACCATTACTTCTGACAATGAATACACGACGCCGGTTTTGAAGGAGGTTTGTCAGGACAGTTATGAGCGCCTGATCGCTCCCGCCATTGAGCGCGAGATTAGAAGCGACCTTACGGAAAAGGCTGAGGATGGCGCCATCGACGTGTTTGGAAAGAATCTGGAGCAGCTTCTCATGCAGCCTCCCATTGCCGGAAAGGTTGTTCTGGGATGGGATCCCGCGTTCCGTACGGGCTGTAAGCTGGCGATCGTGGACGCCACGGGTAAGGTTTTGGACACGAAGGTCATTTATCCGACTGCACCCCAGAATAAGGTGGAAGAGGCTAAATCTGAACTGAAGAAGCTGATCAAAAAGTATAACGTGGACCTGATCTCCGTTGGTAATGGCACGGCATCCCGCGAATCCGAGCAAGTGATCGTGGAACTCTTAAAGGAGCTGGATCGTCCCGTACAGTACGTGATCGTAAACGAGGCAGGTGCGTCAGTTTACTCTGCAAGTAAATTGGCGACGGAAGAGTTCCCGCAATTTGACGTTGGACAGAGAAGCGCGGCATCCATCGCAAGAAGACTGCAGGATCCGCTGGCAGAGCTTGTAAAGATCGATCCGAAGTCCATCGGCGTTGGCCAGTATCAGCATGACATGAACCAGAAAAAGCTTGACGAGGCGCTTGGCGGCGTCGTGGAGAGCAGCGTGAATAAGGTCGGCGTGGACGTCAACACGGCATCTGCTCCGCTTCTTGAGTATATTTCCGGCATTAATAAGACCATCGCCAAGAATATCGTGGATTATCGTGAACAGAACGGTAAGTTTACAAATCGCCGCCAGCTCCTGAAGGTTCCGAAGCTTGGACCTAAGGCATTTGAGCAGTGCGCAGGCTTTATGCGCATTCTGGACGGTGAGAACCCCTTAGATGCCACCAGCGTGCATCCTGAGTCCTATGAAGCGGCTGAGAAGCTTCTGGACAAGCTTGGACTTACCATGGATGACGTAAGGGCGATGCAGAAGAAGGCGGCAGAAGATAAGAAGCTTGGACGCACGGCAAAGGCTGACGGCGCAAAGGCAGCCGGCGGCGCTCAGAATGCACAGGCGAAAAAGCAGGACAAGAAGCAGGGCAAGCAGCTTGTGGTGAAGAACACCAACACTTCCATGGGTAAGGCCCTTGCCGCAGCCATGGGGAATTTCGTGGTTGCAGCGCCTGAGGAGAAGGCTCCCGCGAAGACGGCAAACGTTGCGGAGAAACAGAACGCAGGTGAAGCGGTTGTGGCATCCGGACTTGAAAAGCGCGTTAAGGATAAGGAAGCGCTGGCAAAGGAACTTGGCATTGGTGAGATCACGCTGACGGATATTTTGAAAGAGCTTGAAAAGCCCGCGCGTGACCCCAGAGAGGATATGCCCAAGCCCATTCTTAGAAGCGACGTGCTTGACATGAAGGACTTAAAGCCTGGAATGATCCTGAAGGGAACGGTGCGTAACGTTATTGACTTTGGCGTGTTTGTGGACATCGGCGTGCATCAGGACGGCCTGGTACACATTTCCCAGATCACCGACCGCTATATCAAGCATCCGCTTGAGGCTGTCAGCGTAGGAGACATTGTGGAGGTGCAAGTCCTCACCGTAGACGTGGCAAAGAAGAGAATTGGACTTACCATGAAGATTAAGCCACAGGCGTAAGAGAATATTGTGTAAGTGCCTAGGGGGCGGTTCCCCTGTTTCTGAACGGCTCGAGCAGTTCTAAATTCATCGTTCGCAACGTAGAAGGCGGCGCTATAAAAGATGGCGCCGCCCACGTAGCTCCGATTCATTAAGAACTGTCGGCTAATTGTTCAGAAACAGGGGAACCGCCCCCTGGCACTTTCGGCAATATTAACATGAATAGTCTTTATGGGCCTTCGGGACTTTGGGGTTCAAGGTCGGGATTGCGGAGGCCGGTTAGGTCGTAGGCGGATTTTACGCTGTCACCCATGATCTCGTCGGCCCATTTTTTAAGGTCGGTCACGTAGAGGTTTTTGTGCCCCCAACTGCGGATGCCGTGCTTGTCAGCCACTTCCTGCTGATATTCCTCTAAGAGGTAGACGGCCTTGAAACGTAAGGGACCGGCAGAGTACTGCATGACAAGCGGGATGCTGCCAGTCTTGTCACGGTCGATGATGACGCCTTCATCCGTCTTGCGGAAGGTGACCCAAGCCATATTCTCCAGCATGGAAATGGGATCCTGCTGGGTGGACACGTAATTCCCGAGGGAATAATAACATAGACTTTCATTTCCGTTGTCGGCCTTCACCCATTCCACGGGTTGCGTGACGTGAGGGTGAGCGCCAATGATCAGGTCCGCACCGGCCTCCGTCATTTGCTTTGCAAAGTTTTTCTGATATTTGGAGGGGGTCGTGGAATACTCTGCACCCCAGTGCGGGAAGACAACGACGGCGTCAGCAATTTGGTCTGCCGCTGCGATCTCTTCCAAAACCTGAGGGTGGATCTCGGTGAAATTCAAATGCCCGTTTTTCTCATCCCAGTTACACAGCACGTCCATTCTGCCACGCGCATATGCGGGAAGAGTCTCGAAATTGGGACCATAGGTGTAATTCAAAATGGCAATGGTGATGCCATTCTTTGTGATCAGTGGAATATAATCTTCCATGGGAAGAGGCGTTCCGTCTTCCGTCTCGTGACGGTCATGTAATCCTACCATCAGGATTTCAGGGTGCTGTTTCCAATAGTTAATGCAATTCTCTACGCCAGATTGCTTTTGATCGAGCGTGTGGTTTGTGGCCTGCAACACAACGTCAAACCCGGCGTTTACAATGGCATCGCCTACTTCCGTGGGAGAATTGAAATAAGGATATCCGGAGAATCCAAGCTCGTTGCCGCCAAAGATGGTCTCCTGGTTGATTACGCTGACGTCAGCGAGGTCGATGAAATCCTTGATGTCTTCAAACAGAAAATCATAGTTTCTGGTGCCGTCTTTATTTTCGCCCGTATGGACGATCCCCATGTGCATAAGATTGTCGCCGAGGGCCATCAGCGTAAGCTCCGGCGCCTGCGTTGGTTCCGGCGTGGGTGCAATGGTTGGTTCCGGCGTCTCAATGGGAGCGGCCGTGGCGATCGGTACTCCGATGATCGCTGACGCGGTGGAACTGTCAGAGGAAAGCGGAGCGGGTTCTTTTGACGTGGTGCATCCGGTAAGGGCGGCGCAGCAAAGTAAAAAGAGCGCGGCTGCCGATGTTGTTCGTAGACGTTTACTTAAGTGCTTTAACATGATCATAATCCTTTGCATTTATGATTTCTTACTTAATTATCCTTGATCAGGGAACGATCCAGGCTGCCGTAATCTTCTATGGGATTGCCTGCGCAGTATATTTTCTTTAGGTTAGAAAGCTTTGCAAGCGGAGCCAGGCTGGTAACGGAATTTCCTTCAATCTTAAGGCTGGACAGATTTGTTAAGGAGGATGCCCAGGACAGATCGTTCAATTTACAATACCTCAAGGTTAAGTCATTGAGATTCTTGAGTTTTCCAATAATGGAAAAATCTTGAATAAGGTCTGCGTTCGTGATGGCAAGCGCATCCAGTTCGGGGCAGTACTCTAAGGCGGAAACGTCCGACAGCATGCCATTGCCCAGAATTTCAAGGCTGGTAAGCAGGGGCATGCCCTTCAAAAAGTTAAGGTCAGTAAAGAACGGTGCTTCGATGGTGAGCTCTTTTAAGGAGTCCAGAGGCTCTAAAAACGAATAGTCAATGGGAGAACCCGTAACGGTAATGGAAAGAGTGTCTAAGTAAGAAACCCTGGTAATATAATCCTCATTTACAAGGTTATCTGCAGTGACTTTAAGGGAGTGCAGGTAGGGGTATTCCTCTATGCCCCTTAGGTCTAAGTCTCCGTTGACGGTTAGAAATAAATATTCTATATCCTGGGTATCAACAATGCTCAGTAGCTCAACGGGGTTGTTGGAACAACCAACTGCAAAGAGATAGTTTAATCCTAGCAAATCTCCGGGAGAAAGAATTGCGTCACTGCTTTCAGCGATAAAGACTTCCAGATTGCTAAACAGGCATAATTCAGAACTGTCAAATTCCGTGCAATTGACGATAAAGCTATCAGACGTGCCGTCAGAGAGTACGTACTGGGCACAGGTTTCTGATTCGAAGGGATAGAGAAAAATCCTAGTAATGCTTAAACAGTCGTCGGCGGTTATGTCTCCAAGCGCCTTGGAAGTTGTCTGGCACAGGATTTCCTCGAGGATCGTCCCTGGCTCGGTTTTTCCCTCAAAACTAGAAAGTACTTTGTCTGGCGATACGTGAACGGCATTTACGATGGGATAGGTTTCCTTCGCAGGTTCCTCAGTTTCTTCCTTGCCCGCTCTTCTGTCCGAAGTGGAGCTTTCCGTTTCAGTACTTAAGCCTTTCAAGTAATCAATAATGCTATTCTTATCGCCAAACACCCCATTAAAAACGCTGGACATTGCAACGATGATTACGACTATGAAGTAAAATAAAAAGAGAAATAACAAGAATTTCCCGACAGGATTCTTCTTATTTGTGGACCGGTTCCGGTACGTGCCGGAGGTGGATACCTGGCGACGCTGCTCTAACGCATTTGAGAAAGTTTGCGTTGCCGTCGTGCCATAGCTGGACGAAGACGGCCTACTCTGGGACGAGTAAGAGGATCCGGACGAACTCTTTGCAGAGGAATAGGTGGATCCGGACGTGCTCTTTGAGGAGGAATACGTCGAGGTTGACGTTTTGCTTCCCTGAGACGAAGTATATCCAGAGCTATAACTTGTCTTCTTATTATAGCTCTCGTAATTGTTGTGATTGTGATCGTCGTAGGTGTAAGGAATGCGATCCTCGCAATATTTGTATCCGCACTCAGGGCAGACCAGATCGTGCCCAACGGAATTCATTTTGGTAAAACAAACGGGACAAGTGATCTTTTGTGCCATGGCTTTCTCCTTTCCAATTTGCTTACTTTTTTACTTTCCTTTTGCAGAAAATATGATATAATACAAAACGGCGCTATTTCTATTTTATAACAGAAATCCTTATTCGCCAATAGAAAATGGAAAAATTGGGCGAAAAACAAAGAAAAGCATTCTATATAAATGGAAGACGGAAAGAAAAAACTTTGAAATGACGTAAGAATGGGCTTGACAGGAGACGCAACATATCCTATAATATCCCAATGTGACGATGTATCAGAATGCCTAGCCAAAGCCCCGGCGAAGCATTTTAAGATAGAATCAGGCCGCTTTTCAAGCTTGCCGTTTCGTGGCCGGACATCTGCGGGACCGCAAGGCGAGAAAGCAAACAGCTCTTAACAAAATAATGGAGGAAATCGCAATGAAGACTTTTATGGCAAGTCCTGCTACCATTGAAAGAAAATGGTACGTGGTAGATGCTACCAATATGACTCTGGGCCGTCTGGCTTCAGAGGTTGCAAAGGTTCTGAGAGGTAAGAATAAGCCTATTTTCACTCCTTTCATTGACACCGGCGATTACGTGATCGTCATCAACGCTGAGAAGATCAAGGTTACTGGTAAGAAGATGGATCAGAAGATCTATTACAGACACAGTGATTATGTTGGCGGAATGAAAGAGACGACCCTGAAAGAGCAGCTGGCAAAGAAGCCCGAATCCGTTATCGAGATGGCAGTAAAGGGCATGCTTCCCAAGGGACCCCTTGGAAGACAGATGTACACCAAGCTGTTTGTATACGCAGGTCCTGAGCACAAGCATCAAGCTCAGAAGCCTGAAGTATTGACTTTCTAAGGGATAGGAGGAGAGAATAAATCATGGCTAAATCTGAAAAGTACTACGGAACTGGCAGAAGAAAGAAGTCCATCGCAAGAGTTTACCTGGTACCTGGTAAGGGCGACGTTATTATCAATAAGAGAAACATGGATGAGTACTTTGGTCTTGAGACCCTGAAGGTTATCGTTCGTCAGCCTCTGGTTGCTACCGAGACCGCTGATAAGTACGACGTAATGGTTAACGTTAAGGGTGGCGGATACACCGGTCAGGCTGGTGCCATCAGACACGGTATCGCAAGAGCTCTGCTTCAGGTTGACAACGAGTTCAGACCTACCCTGAAGAAGGCAGGCTACCTCACCAGAGACCCTCGTATGAAGGAAAGAAAGAAGTACGGCTTGAAGGCTGCAAGACGTGCTCCCCAGTTTTCGAAGAGATAAGGATTACTGCGAATTGCAGTATGGAAAAAGAGTTCCCGAGTTTACTCGAGGAACTCTTTTTTTCATCTGCAATTCATTGGAATGCAAGATGCGAGTGAGGAAATGCGAAGCATTTTCGAACTTGAGTCTTGCATTCGCAGTAATCCGCAGAGGAGGAGTAATCCGCAGAGGAGGACGCGAATTGCAGAGGAGGAGTAATCCGCAGAGGAGGACAAGTGGGAAGCCAAAATACGTTATTTTGAGCGTATGATAGACTTTTGCAGGTTCATAACGGAAATAATAGGTGAAGAAAAGCCTGCTATTCTGGATGGTAACATTGCTATGTTATACAGGTATATGGCAACCTATTATGTTGCTTTAGGTAATAAAGCTGAGACTTTGACAAGTCTTGAAAATATGCTTATGTATGTCGAAAAAATCTGCAAAACCACAAGCGATGAGAGTTTGCCTCATAATACAGCATGGTATTACTTGCCATATTTGGGACAGGAAAGATATGATCCGGTTCGCAAAGAAGAGCGGTTTATTACTGTTAAAGAAAAAATGGAGAAACTGGCAAAGTGATAGGGGGATAATGCCCCGGATTATGTGGTAGCTGCAAGCAGAGAGTTTGAAAGCGGCGGAAGTAAAGTAAACGGACGTTTTTGTCTTATGATAAATTGGAACTAGAATATTTTGCGTATATACGCATATAATTCTAATGAGATGCATGATGTAAGTATCAGTATATTCAACAATAACTGTTGACTTATGTTTGCAAAAGTCTTAAAATAATTAGAGAAAAATGCGTATGCACGCAATTATTTCTAGTGAGGTGCGTTATGATAGAAAGAAAAAAATACCTTGATATGCTTATCCGCAAGAAAGAAAACGGTATGGTCAAGGTGATAACGGGTATCCGACGCTGCGGCAAGTCTTATCTCCTGTTTGACATTTACCATAAATATCTTAACTCTGTAGGGGTCGATGATTCGCATATTATCGAGCTGGCTCTTGATGACGACGAGAATATCCGTTGGCGTAACCCTATAGAACTCGGAAAGCATATCCGTGAGCTCATGACAGATAAGGAAAGAATGTACTATATCTTCCTTGACGAGATACAGAAGGTCGCCGAAATACCGAATCCGTATCTTCCGGGAACCGATGAAACGGTCGGCTTCGTTGATGTTGTGCTGGGTTTGATGAAAATAAAGAATGCCGATGTTTACGTGACCGGAAGCAATTCAAAGATGCTGTCCTCCGATATTCTGACCGAATTCCGTGGCAGAGGTGACGAGATACGGGTAAACCCGCTTTCATTTTCAGAGTTTTATAACGCCTACACCGGCGATAAACACGACGCTTGGCAGGAATACTTTACGTACGGCGGAATGCCTCTTGTGATGCTGCAAAAGACACATGAAGACAAGGCTATGTATCTCCGCGATCTTTTCGATAAGATATACCTTGATGACATCATCACGAGAAAAAGTATAGGTCATGCCAAAAGCGTTCTTGAAGACCTTTTGGACGTGATCTCATCGTCTGTCGGTTCTCTTACCAATCCTTTAAAGTTGTCAAACACCTTTGCAAGCGTAAAAAAAATGAGTATCACTGACGATACCATTGCAAAATATCTCGATTACTTCATAGATGCTTTTCTCCTGTACAAGGCACAGAGGTTTGACGTAAAGGGCAGAAAGTATATCGGCTCACCGCTCAAATACTACTTCTCCGACATCGGACTGCGCAATGCAAGACTCAACTTCCGACAGCAGGAAGAAAACCACATAATGGAGAATATTATTTACAACGAGCTTCGTTATCGTGATTATAGTGTAGATGTCGGAATTGTTGAGTATAATCACAAGAATGCAGAACGAAAAAGTGTCCGTTCACAGCTTGAAATAGACTTTGTTGCAAACAACGGAAGTGACAGGCTTTATATCCAGTCGGCACTCAATGTATCAGACGAGGAAAAACGTAGGCAGGAGGTCAATTCCCTAAAGCGCATCAATGACTCCTTTCGCAAGATAGTTGTCATTAAGGATAATATCATACCATGGCACGATGATGATGGGATATACTATATCGGCATTGAAAAGTTCCTGCTTGGAGAAGAAACAGGTCGATGAGTGTTCATCGGCTGCAGTGGTGCCATTTGCAGGAAAGATTTTATGAAATATTAAACAAATCTTAAATTGCATGACAACGGAAAGGCGTTATAATGATTTTAGTAGAATGACAACGAAACTCTTTAATAAACTACCATAAGGATTAACCATGAAAAACGTAAGTCAAAAAGTACTGGCGGGATTTCTGCTTGCCGTTACTACAATCATAATTCTTATATTAGCGCTGTTTCTCGGAAAGGGAACGGAGGAAACACAGGGAAGCGTGGATGCAGGCGAAAGCGGAAGCAAACCGTTGCAGGGCGAGAGCATCGCGAGCGAAGTCTTGGAAGAGGAAAAGCCTGTCGCGACTTCGCTTGGAATCGACGTGTCAAAGTGGCAGGGCATCATAGATTATGAAAAGGTGCGGGAGAGCGGCATAGAGTTCGTCATGGTCCGCGTTGGATACCGGACGGCAAAGGATGGAAAGATCACGGCGGATGAAAATGCGGCATATAATCTGCAGAAGGCTGGGGAAGCTGGCCTTTTCCTGGGGGCATATTTTTATTCCAGCGCCATCACGGAGGAGGAAGCGAAGGAGGAAGCGGATTTTGTCGCGGATTTCGTGGCGCGCTACTCCATTACGTATCCGATCGCATATGACTGCGAGGGGTATATGGATGCGGACAGCAGGAATTTTTTGATGCCTGCGGAGGAAAGAACACAGATTGCCATCGCCTTTCTGGATGAGATCCGGGCGAGGGGCTATGACCCAATGTTTTATGCTTCCAAAGGCGAAATGGAAGGCGCTGACGCCTGGGACGTGAGCCGGATGGAAGAGCATGGGAAGGTCTGGGTTGCGCAATATCCTGAAAAACCTTATCCACAGACGAAAAAGAGTTCTTATGGCGGAACGCATGCCATGTGGCAGTATAGTGACAATGGACACGTGGAAGGAATGAAAACAGGGGCGGACGTGAATCTTGCATATCTGAGATTTGACGCGGCCAAGGCACCGAAGGACCCAACGCCGCCAGAGAAAGCATGGCCCGGCACGGATTCGGAAATGCAATTTGCGGAGTGCCATGAGAGCGTGACGGCTAAGATCCAGACAAATCTTAGAACCTGGCCGGGGACGGACATAGGTGAGATTGTTCACGTACTTGAGAATGGCGAGGAAGCCATCAGAACGGGCACTTCCGATAAAGGTTGGTCCCGCGTGGAATGGCAGGGACAGGTGCTTTACGCAGTAACTTCTTACCTGACGACGGATTTCTCCGTAAAGAAGGGGGACGAAGAGAAGAGCATAAACGTAGATGGCATTGAAGTAAAGACGGTCTTTGAGGAAGTGAATGACTACGTGACGGCAAAAGAGATCGTGAATCTAAGATCTCTGCCCAGCACGACGCATGAGTCATCCAGGATACTTGGCACGCTGAGTGCGGGAGAAAGGCTTAGGCGCACCGGAATCAACAAAGATCTCGGATGGTCCAGGATGGAATATAACGGAATGACGGTTTATGCCATTACCAGTTACTTAGTAAACGTGGAGTGAGGGAAAAATCAAGAATGAGGGGTGAAGAAAATGTCATACGTGATGGGTGGGTTATGTGCTGTTTTGGCAGGAATTTTTCTTTACGCGGAGAGGAAAAAGAAATACAATTGTTAATAGCCTTCAGCCTGCAGTGGTTATAAGCTTCACGCATCAGTGGGAGCAAGTTTAGAATGTAAAAAACGGCATGGCCGCAGTTGCGGCTATGCCGTTTTACCGTTATTCAATTAATTATGGCGATTATGCCAGGCCGTTTACGCGGTTGTAAGCTGCACAGATGATGTTGGTGTTCTTGATCAGGATGTGCATTGCAACGAAAGGACCAATACCGCAGACAAACATACCAACGATGCACCACAAGAGAATGGTGGTACCGTTTTCCTGGAATGCCAGGCCATAACGAGGTGCGTTAGCGCAGAGTCTGTTGCCCAGCTTGTAGTACCAGTAATAAGCGTAGAAGCCACAGGTAACCATGGAAAGCAAGATGAATGCGATCAGGCCGGCAGTCTGCTCACCGTCACCTTCACAAGCCGTGTTGACGTCTCTTGCCATGGTGTAAACAAAGTAATAACCATAAATACCACAGGTGATGATGGTCAGTACAATGTAAGCAACCAGGGAACGATCCGTCTTCAGCGCGCTGCCGGAAGAGTAATTGCCGCCGTTGCTGAAATCATTGCGGATGTCGTTGATTGCACTGCCAAGGGACTGCTCAGCGGAATTAAAGAAATTCTTGGCTGCGTCCTGGGCGTTATTCATTGCATTGTTCAGGTTGTTTGCACCGTTATTAACGGGCGCACCGCAATTGGGGCAATTGTTGTTGCCGTCAGGAATTTGAGAACCACAATTACTACAGAACATTTTTTTATCCTCCTTTTCTCACGTGAAAAAGTATTTTATCGTTCGAAAGATAAAACCCTGTTCCGGATGAAATTCCACAATATCATTTGTAGGATCGCACATTCGAACTAGGTATATAGTAACAAATAATATGATAAATGTAAATATTAAAATTTGATAAAGTCGCCTCGGAATATGACGTTTTATGAGAAAAATCAGCACGATAAGAGGCATAACGTACACAAGGGGATGATAATGGAAGGCATCTGCGAAATGAAACCGTGCCAAAGCAAAGGCTGCACGCGTCATGCCGCAGCCTGGACAGGAGACGCCCGTCAGAAAATGAATGGGGCAGCCGATGCCGGAAAAGTGGAAAAACGCGTACAGCAAAATAACCGCGAGGATGGCTTCGATCGCGGACAAGATTTCCCTTTTCTTAGACTTAATTTGATTCCATGTTCGTTGAAGCATTTTGCACTCTCAATACCTGTCTCAGGAATTTATTTTCCGGAAGGCGATTGATAGAAGAGTTCCAGAATGGAAGTGAGTTCTTCCAGTTCGATCCCGCTCATCTTTGCAATCTCGGTTGCCTGGGAAAGGTGTTCCTCAATTTGTTTCAAATGTGTTTCGCGGAGAAGCTCGGCGTTCTGGCCTTTGACAAAGCTGCCCTTCCCCGTATAGGATTCGATGAAGCCCTCACGCTCGAGTTCTTCATAGGCGCGCTTGGTCGTGATCACGCTGATGCGCATCTGCAATGCCAGATTACGCATCGAAGGGAGAGCCTCCCCTTCGACAAGCTCTCCGCTTAAGATCATGGCCTTGATTTGGTTGACGATCTGAAGATAAATCGGATCGTTCGATGAATTCGAGAGGATAATGTCCATGTTTCCTCCTGTAGGATAAGCGCGCTTCCAGCATCGGCTCCGATGCAAATCTTTGCAAAGAAACGATGTCTTCAGCACATTTTATCATATTAATTTATGTTTGTGTAGCACGTTTCAAGATTATGATCATGCTTCGTTTGTGGTCTGGCCGGGAGTGGCGGCAGTTGGCGTTTGCATCTTGCGTTTGCCAAGGCGGAGCGGGTAGATCCAAGAGGGAATTCCAACGATGACGCTGGGAATGACAAAGTCATAAATACCAACCTGGAGCGTGTGGCTTGCGGCCACCTCCTGCGTGAGGAACAAAGTAAGGAAGCCGTTAAAGACGCTGTCGATAACGCCGTGGAACAAGCAGGCGGGGATCACCGAGCCGCTCATTTTCCGGACAAGCCACAGCGGAGCGCCGATAAATACGGTGGCGACGCACATGAGGAGAATGCCGAGGTAAGGAAAGCCTGGATAGTCCTTGCCGAAATTGATCCCTAAGTAATAAAGAGCCGGAAAATGCCATACGCCCCAAAGGATCCCGCCGAGGATCACTGCTCCATTCGTACCCAAAAGAATCTCCAGTTGGTCATAGAGAAGGGCACGCCATCCCAGCTCTTCGCCGGCCGTGATAAAGGCCACGTAGTAGAGCTGCGCAAAGCAAAGAAGGACTGTGAGAATGGCCATGCGAGGACCGCCGTCAAGCTTGATGTCTAGGCCATCTCCGAGAAAAAGGGCGCTGAGAATGGCACCTAAGAATCCCGAAAAAGTCGGGATCAGGAGGGCAAGAAGATATGCTTTCCCGTTTCCAAGGAATCTCGGCCAAAGGATGCCGTCGCGAAAGCCTTCGCGAGTGATGAGCCTTGCAAGAACGCAGCCCGTCAGCGGACTGAACAGAAAGGCAAAATACGTCACGTAGGAGAGTACTTCGTTTTCCTGCCAGTGCGCGTAGGAGTAGCATTGCAAAAGCACGAAGACAAGGCAGGTTGCAAGAAGGATGAGGATGGAACGGAGGGCCTTCTTTTTATCAAGCTTCATAGGTCATCGCCCCCCTTCTAAATAATGCGCAGGAGATACGGAAGGATACGTAGATCAGCAAAATCATCAGATGCGGCGCCAGAAGAACGCAGATCAGCACCGGATATGCTGCGCCAAGGATCCACGCAAGGATGGATGCGTTGTCGGTATTCTCCATCATTTCCCGAAGCATGCTTATGGCACCACCCTCTTTCATAAAAGGGGAAATGTCACCAAACAATCCGTAAATGGCACAGCAAATGAATAGGATCAAAAGGATCGCCGTTTTGATATGTGGCCCATGCTTGCCAAAACCAACGATAAATGGCAGGGTGATGCTTTGCAACGTCATGATCATGAAAAGGAGTGCCACGTGGAGCAGGCTGTTATTCAAAAGCTTGCCATCAATGACGGAAAGCATAAGGTCGTATAGTTCGCAGTACAGAAATACCAAGAAACCAATTAGGAAGGATTCGTAATACTTGCTGGCGATAAAGCCCTTAATGCCTGCGGGGCTTGCGCAGAAATAGTACCGCGTCCTCTTTCCCAGGTCTGACTGTATCATAATGCTTTGGACGCTCATCGTGCATAAAAAGAACATCGCGGTGTTTATTATGGAGAAGAATTGAATGTTTATGGGACTGTCAGCGCCCGGGGTGCGAATGAAAATGGCAGCAAAGGCCATGATCGCGGCATAAGCGAGGCACATTACAAGAAAAGCCAAGATCAGCTTTCGATTGAGATAAAAATCCTTGCGGATCAAACCGATCATGATTTGCCTCCTTTCTTCTTAGAGAGACTAATGTTGCCGCCCTTTACTAGTCGCCTTTTGTCTAAAATTCTAACAGACAGGAAAAAGCTGCCGATGATCACGAGCAGGGCGATAAACGGTGCAAGAATCTTTATGGCATGGAATAGAGGTGTTCCAGAGAATTTAGTCAGCTTTTCCATAACGTATTGCGCGTAATCTGAAACCTCTGCATCTTCGTTGCGCACGAAAAAAGACAGGACGCTGAGCGTATATGCCAAGGTTCCCAAAGCGAAGAGGATGGTGATCAGCATGTTGATAAAGCCTATGTTCTGTACGTAATAGGCGATGGGAAGAAGGATGGAACTGACCGCCATCACGGCCAGGGCACACGCCAAAAAGAGGAGGAGAGTGCCGTCTGGAATTCTTTGCCCGGAAAGGGCGCAGGCGATCATAACGTGAAGCCAGCCAAGAACAAAGGCGAAGACCGTCATGAACAGGAACGCGAGATACTTTGCTCCCACGTGCTCCCGAATGGTTCTGGGGGAAGACAGGGCATATTTCAGCCAAGGGGTTTTAAAGTCATTGTCCATGATCTGGCAGATGGCTTCCGGTGCGGTGACAAGAAGAATGACGTAGCCAAAGACGGCCGCCGCGGGAACCAGGGATAAACTCTCGGACAATTGCTCAGGAGAGCAGTATTTCGCCAGATTGCCGATCTGCATGCTCAAGGCCGCAAGGTCGGTCCAAAGAGCAAAGAGAAAATATACAAACAGGCACGTGATCAGTGTTTTTCTAGTAAGATGAAGTTCCCTGTAAATGAGACTTAGCATATTCCATACTCCTTTAAAGACTCGGGGTTGTTGCAAGCTTATGTGTTCATCGTTTAGGAAATAGCTTGGAATACTTTGGGGGAGTCAGTCACGCTACGGCCGGCACTGACGTAGAAGAGCATGATCTCTTCCAGGGTTGTCTTATCGAGGACCAGACCGCCGTAATTCTTAGCTGCCAGTTGGCGGTCGGAAACCATGACCTCGGCGCCAAAGTCCGTGAGGCGGGCAGCCACGTAATCCTTGGGATCGATCTGCCCAAAGTCCGCCTTGGAACACTTGATGACGCCGTGATTGTCCAGAATTTCGTCTTTCATGCCCGTGATCAGGATTTTCCCACGGTCGATAAAGGTCACGTAATCAGCAACCTTTTCGAGATCGGAGGTAATGTGGGAGCTCATGAGGATGCTGTGGTTTTCCTCTTGAATGAATTCCAGGAAGAGATCCAGAAATTCATTGCGTACCACGGGATCAAGGCCTGTCGTGGCCTCATCCATGATCAAAAGCTTCGCGTGATGGGAGAGGGCGGAAGCAATCTGAAGCTTCATCTTCATGCCCTTGGAAAACTGGCTAAATTTCTTTTTGGAGGGAAGCTGAAAACGATCCAGATAGCTTTGGAAAAGCGCGCCGTCCCAGGCAGGGAAAACGCCCCGCAGGATCTTATCCAGCTGCCTTGCATTTAGGTCTTCCGCGAAGGGAAGCTCATCAAAGACGGCGGAGATCTGGTTCTTGATCTCCGTTTCCTGCTTCTCGAGGTCTAAGCCCAGCACTTTAATGGATCCCTCGTCCTTTTTAATGATGCCAAGGATGGAATTGATGGTCGTGGTCTTGCCGGCGCCGTTTTGGCCGATAAAGCCCATGATGCTGCCGCTTGGTACGTGAAAGCTCACGTGATCCAAGGTAAAGCCGTCATAGCGTTTGGTGAGGCCGTCGATCTCTATGGCGTTAGATTCAATAGTATTCATGGCATTTTCCTCCGTGGAAGGTGAAAATAAGAAATATATAATGTGTATATCGGATATATACAATATATAACATTTAAACCTGACAACGTCAAGCGGATTTGAAAAAGAAATTTGGATGGAAGAAAATACTGAATTTGTTGCCAGCGGAGGCTTTTCGTGTCATAATATAAAACATGCAGTAGAAAAACAAGCGGCTGCGAAGCAGACATTTGTTTTTCATGCATGTTTTAACGAGAAAGCAGATTTGCGAAGCAAATCAAGAAAGCTGCGAAGCAGCGAGCTTTCGAGTATATGAAATAAAAAACGCAGTGGAAAAACAAGCGGCTGCGAAGCAGACATTTGTTTTTCAAGCATGTTTTAACGAGAAAGCAGATTTGCGAAGCAAATCAAGAAAGCTGCGACGTCAGCGGCACGGCGGAGGGGGAAGAAATGAAAGAGATACTGCCAAGTGGATATGCGAAAGGACATATGGGACTTGTGGTGGCCGTTTTGTTTGGCGGCTGGGGAGGTTTCCTTTGTTATATGGCATGGAAGGCGGATGCTGAGCCTCTGGTGGTGCTGCCGCTTGCAATTATTCTTGGCATAATTGTCATCGGGGCGATCCTTTCGGACGTTACCAAGAATATGAAAGCGGACAAGCTTATGAAGCATAGGGAAGAGATGATGAAATATACCCATGCCAAGGGCGAGATCCTGGAGCAGAAACTGATCTTTTGCGTCGGCGAGAAGGAATTCCCAAAGGCGCCTGCGGAGGGGCTGCATCTCAGGGCAAAGAATAAGAATTATCGCTTCCGCGTAAGATTTGAGGATCCCCGCACGGCGAAGGAGCGGGAGGTCGTCTCGGAACGGTATTCCTGGTTCAGCCTGTATGAGTATCGGCGCATGGAGGGAAAGATGGAAGAAGTGCCAAAGTTTCGCGAGAAGGAAGCCAACATTTACGTAGACCTGGAAGGAAATGCGTGGGTGGAGCTCATTCACGCATAATAAACCAGGGAAGAGCGAAAACGAGAAAAGGAAAATAAAGATGTTTGATGAACGAGAGGAATGGCGCGAGGCGCGGGACGGGCTCGTGTCGGAGGTGACGCGGCTTGGGTTCGATGAGGCGTTGGGAAATGAGATCGCAAAGAATTTGGGCAGTCCCAAGGCCATGAACCGGATGGCGGCGTATCTTCGATATGAGAAGCCGAAGAAGGTCGAGGTCGTGGTGGACGAGATGCTCGCCATTAAGAGCGAGATCGAGGCGTGGCGCGAGAAGAAGGAGAGCGAGGACGCCAGTGCGCGATATTATATGATGAGGCGCAGGGGGTTATTTGATGAAGAATGACGGCGAGGCTTAATGAACCCTAACGTAAGATTAGTGTGGAAGCTTTGGCGTTGGAAACGTTCTTGAATGCAGGGAGAGAAATAGGAAAATGAAAAAGGAAGAAAAGACGAATGTACTTAGGGTACTGGATGCAAAGAAGATTGAATATAAAAGTCATGCCTATGAGGCAGACCCAACGCTGACGGGAGAGGACATTGCGGCAATTCTCGGCGAGGAGGCCCAAAAGGTGTTTAAGACCTTGGTGACGCAAGGAAAATCGGGACAGTATTTCGTGTTTGTCGTGCCGGTAAATGCGGGATTGGATTTGAAAAAAGCGGCGAAGGCGGCAGGAGAAAAGTCCATTGCGATGATCAAGCAAAAGGATCTTTTGCCTCTCACGGGTTACGTACACGGCGGCTGTTCTCCGATCGGAATGAAGAAACAGTTCCCGACCTTTATTCACGAGACGGCAGCGGGCTTTGAACACGTATACGTCAGTGCCGGGAAAGTGGGAATGCAGGTGGAACTGGCGCCACGGGACTTGATCAAAACGGCGAATTGCAAGCTGGCGGATATTGCAGAATAAATGGGAAACGTTATGATAGGAGGAAAAGAGGATGGTAAGGCACGTAATTCTGTGGCAACTGAAGGAAGAGTATGATGAGGCGCAGAAGGCGCAGATCAAGAAGGGCATCAAGGAAGGCCTGGAAGGATTGCAGGGAAAGATTCCCGGACTTTTGGAGATCAAGGTTTATACGGATCCCTTAAAGACCGCGAACAGTGACGTGATGCTGGATTCGAAGTTTGAGAGTGAGGCATCGCTGAATGGTTATACCGTGCATCCGGATCACGTGGAGGTTGCAACGACCAAGGTCCGGCCCTTTGTCTCCAGCAGGGTCGTGATGGACTGCGAAGCATAAAATACATATGTAGGCTTGGGTCAGAGGGAAGCTTCCCCCTGACCTAATTTATTTTAAATTAAAATTTCTCTTGACATATTATCAAATAGATATTAACATATGCATATAACAGATATATTCAAATTGATAATAACTAAAGTGAGGCGAAAGGAGGACGCGGTATGATCAACTACAAGAAATTTGAACCTACGGAGTACGTGATGAAGGTGAGGAAGGGCGTGACGGTTGCCAAGGGGAAAGGTCTGGCATTTTTATACAATACCAAGACGACCAGCATAGTGGTGGTGCCGGCAACCTCCATGGAGGCGAGCTTTGCGTTTGATGACGTGATGACCAGCGATTATCAAAGAGTTTGCGTGCAGGGAGACGTTTCGTTTGCCATCCAGAATTATGAACTTGCGGCGAAGATGATCGACTTTTCTTACCGCGACAAGGAAGCGCAGTACAAAGCAGTGCTTGCGGAGGCGAAGAACCGCATGAACCGGCGCGTGATCAATCTGGTCAGGGTATACGTTACCAAGTTTGTGAATGCATGGGACGTGCGAAGCGCCATGAAGAATCAGAACGTGCTGGCCAACGAGCTGCTGGAAGCCATGAAGGGCGACACCAGTCTTGCGGAGTTCGGCATGGAGATCCTGGCGATTTCCATCTTGGGAATTTTGCCGCAGCCTGACACGCGGAATGCGTTGGAGGCGGCCACCAGGGAGGAAATCCTGCGGCAGCAGGACGACGCCCTCTACAAGAGAAGAAACGCAGCAATCGAACAGGAGCGTGCCATCAGGGAGAATGAGCTAAATACCGAGATCCGCGTGGCGGAAAAAGAAAAGGAAAAGCGCGAACGTGAGATGGAGACGAAGAAGATGCTGGCAGAGCGCGAGGCGCAGCTTCGTGAGGCGAAGATCGCCGCGGACATCCAGATCGAGGAACAGAACCGGAAGCTGGTGGAGCTTCAGGCTGAGAACGAGAGGCGCAGGTCGGATGCCAAAGCCTATGACAGCGAAGCACTGCTCCGCACCTTCACCGGCGTAAATCCTGAAGTGCTGAAGGCCCTTGCCATGAGTGGCATGGACAGCAGCGCGCTGATCGCGAAAGCCTTTGTGGAGATTGGAGAGAAAGCGGACAGGATTGGAACGCTGAACGTATCGCCGGAATTACTTGAAACATTGAGCGCGCGATAGCTACCCGGATCAGAACGGAGGGACAAGCATGGAACGAGGCATGAATAAGGTCGTGATCATAAAGAAGCGGACCCGCCTTGAGGAGATGGTCCGGAAGTATAATACCGTTCAGCAGGCGAGATTTTTTGTGGAGCACATGGGAATGGATTTTGACGATTTCCTTTTGGAGGATGCAAACTACCGCCTGGCGATCGATGCCGTGAAGGAGGCAGCTGAAAAGCTTGCCAGGGTGCAGCTGATCGACCGCGAATACCTTCCCAACATGATCTTCGGGGAAAACGATGTCTGCGTTGCCGTAGGGCAGGACGGACTCGTTGCAAATTCCATGAAATATCTTGACGGACAGCCGCTGATCGGCATCAATCCGGATCCCGCAAGGTTTGACGGCATTTTGCTTCCCTATGAGGCGGGGGATGCGGAGACCGTTTTGAAAAAGGTTTTGGCGGGCAGACACGGCGACAGGGAAATCACCATGGCTGAGGCCTCCACCAAGGACGGCCAAAGGCTTCTCGCAGTCAATGACTTGTTTATTGGCTGCAGGAGTCATGCTTCCGCCAGATACCAGATCCAGTGGAACGGGGAGGCAGAGAACCAGTCCTCCAGCGGGATCATTGTTTCGACGGGCCTTGGCGCGACAGGCTGGTATAAATCCGTGATCGAGCAGGCAAAGGCCATTGCCGCCTATTTTGGGTGTGGACAAATTCCATACGAGCCTATAAAATGGAATGAGAGAAAGCTCTCCTTTGTGGTGCGGGAACCGTTTCCGAGCGTGTCGACGCAGGCAGGGATCGTATTCGGCTGCATTGAAAGGGAAGAGAGCATCAGGATTGTGTCCAACATGCCGGCGGGCGGCGTCATCTTTTCGGACGGCATGGAGGAAGACCGCTTGGAATTCCATGCGGGTAACGAGGCAGTGATCGGAATTGCCGGAAAGACGGGACGATTGGTTTATGGCTAAGTACGTTGCATCGAAGGAAGAAAAGGAATACTTAAAGAAATATGACGTTACGAAATTTGACAGACCTTCCGTGACGGCAGACATTACGGTGTTTGCCGTCAGGGATGAGATGTCGGACGAGGAACTGGCGCAGAGGGATAAGAGTAATTACCGTAAGGATCCCCTCAGGGAATTGCAGATACTGCTTGTGAAGCGCGCAAGCTATCCCTATCGCAATCAGTGGGCTCTGCCCGGCGGTTTTTCGAAACCGGGGGAGAGCTGTGATGAGACGGCGAGGCGCGAATTGGAAGAAGAGACGGGGGTTGCGGACGCATACCTTCGTCCTTTTGGCGTGTTCAGCGAGCCGGGGCGGGACCCGAGAGGCTGGATCATCTCTCATGGGTATCTGGCGCTGATCGACGGCAGAAAATACCGCCTGCACGCCGGAACGGATGCCTGGGAAGCCGCGTGGTTCCGCATTGAGGCGACGAGCACGGAGACGTCCCGCAAGAAAAACAAGCAGAATGGCGTCGTGATAGAAATCCGGCATGACCTTTCCCTGTATCAGAGGGAGAGAAACCTAAAGCTGAAGGTCAGCCTGCTGGAGAGAAAATGGTTTTCCGAATTGCACGGGTATCATGAGTATGAGATCCTGGACGCGGGAGGACTTGCGTTTGACCACGCCAAGATTATCCTGAATGCCTTTTTGCACCTGCGCCGTGAGGCGGAAGGGCTGGGGAACGTGATCTTTGACCTCATGCCGGAAAAGTTTACGCTGAACCGCCTGCAGAAGGCTTATGAGCTGGTGCTTGGGAAGGAACTCTTGACGGCAAATTTCCGGAGGAAGATCACGCCGCTGGTCTTGGAGACGGAGGAGGAGATCGCGGGCGTAGGTCACAGACCGGCAAAACTCTTCAAGAGAAATCCGGAGGAGTTTTATTCTTAGTTCCAGGCACTGATTCAAAAACGGTGGGATGAGATCATGAAAATTATTTTGGACGACGGAATGTTTTTTGATGCAGAGCGCCTTGAAAACGAGGCATGGCTTTCTTACTTGTATTATACGGAGCATCACGGCATCAACATGGAGCGCGTGGAAGTGGTTGAGCAGGTCAGCGGGCGTGAGACGCTAAGCTATGTGCTCCGGACGTTGGAGGTGCTTGAGGAGGACTATGCGGCGGGCCAGTTGGAGCCGAAGGAATATGAGATCGTAAAGCGCGTTCTGGAATGGAGCGAGGTTTCCAAGGGCGGGAGCGTGAAGGAACGGACGCAGTGGAGGAAAAAGGGTTATGCGCTGGACATCCACAATATTGCGTCCGCGGAGATTTTTCTGGAGCATTGCAGGGAAGGACGATCACCTTATGAAACAAGTCAGGATGCGGCAGAAACGCAAGATGCCGAGGCGCAAAGGATCGCACTGCTCATCCGCACTCATGGCCTGATTGGGCAGGCTTTGAGAGGTGAGGTTCCCGTCCGGGAAAATGCGCCTCTCCTTGAGGTGAAGGATGCATTGGGCGAGAATGCGGCATTTCGCGTGCTGACCGTTTTGAACCATTGCATTATCGGTGGCGTTGCATCCGGACTATGGGAGATGGTTGCGGACGAGGCAAAAAGCCTGATCCGAAGGATTCTTTCCGGAGACCTTACGGAGTTTTCCGCGCGGGAGCGCATGACGCGCCTGGACGAGCGGCTTACGGAAGCGGGGGACGAGTTGGTCTCCTTTTTTGAAGAGAAGATTTTTCCGCATTATGAGCTGTGGTATTATCAGGCGGCGTTTGCGGATTTCAACGTCAGTCAGGTGGAATGGCTTCTCCGGAAGATGGTGGAGAAGGTGGAGGATGGGGTGACCTATCTTTCCTTCAAGCCGCTGGCGGACGGATTATATTATGACTATCAGGGAAAAAAGCACCTGAACGTATATAAGGAGCGCATTGTTGAAAAATACATGCGTGACAATGCCACTTCGAACGTGGAGCTTGTGGTGAAGCGCATTGGCAGGGCAATGCTGATCGATTTCCAGTTTTCGCCCGTTTGCGAAAAACTGATCGAATTCTGCGTGGAGGCAGAGCGCTCGGGGCTACTTACGTTTGAAAAGAGCATCACCGTTTTGTATGACATGTTTGGATTCCGCAGGGATGCTTTTGACCGTCTGAACAATGAAGACAAGTATCTTTCCATCATGAATGACAGTGAGGAGAGCACGAAGAATTCCATCATCGATTACGTGACGGGACAGACGGCGGTTGACGTGGGAAGTGGCGGGGGCGTGCTCCTGGATCTGTTGGAGGAGCGGTATCCGGAAAAGCGGATCATTGGCACCGACGTTTCTGATAACGTGCTTCAGGTCCTGGAGAAGAAAAAGAAGGAGGAGGGGCATGCCTGGACCGTGCGGCGCCATAACTTTGCTGAAGAGCCTTTTATGGAAAAGGCGGACTCAATCATCTTTTCTTCCATTTTGCATGAGATCTTTTCCTATACGGAGACGGAGAACGGCAGGTTTGAGATCGGGACGGTGAGGACGGCACTCCAAAATGCGTATGCTTCCTTAAATCCCGGTGGCCGCATTATCATCCGCGACGGCGTAAAATCGCCTGTGGACGGGTCCGTGATCGAGGTCAGGTTCAAGGATCCCGAGGGCATGGAGTTTTTCAGGAATTACGTCCGTGACTTTGAGGGCCTCAAGGATATTGAAGATAAGAAGATCAAGGTTTTTGAGCAGGAAGAAAAAGTCAGCGCCGACGCGAATTTTATCAGAGAGTTTTTGTATACCTACACCTGGGGAAAGCAAAGCTACGCCCATGAGGTGCAGGAGCAGTTTGGATATTTCACCATCGAGGAGTTCCGGGAATTCTTTGAAGGGCTGGGCGCGCGGATCCTCCGCTGCGACGCATTTTTGGAACCTGGGTACGTAACGCACCTTTCGCCCAAGGTGGAGCTTTCCGTGCCGGAATATCCCAATTCCAATTGCATAGTCGTGGTTGAAAAACCGAGGTAATGGGTCAGGGGGGACGGTTCCCCTTGACCCATAAAAAATTTCTTGACATATTATCAAAATGATATTATGATAAGGATACAAAGATAATTTCGAATTGATAATAACAAGAATAAATATAGCAAAGGTCAGCCGGGATTTTGGCGGCGGAAAGGAGACAGTCATGAAGTGTAAAGAAGTTTTTGAAAGAGGAATCCAGTTCCATCATTATTGCAACACCGCGTACCCGCTCCGGCCCAATTCCCTGGCGCAGTATGAACTACATGACGACCAGGAAATTTATGAGCTGGTGAAAAGGAATATTGAAGCGCAGGACGAGCTGTGTCTTTACGTTCACGTTCCCTTCTGTCAGTCCAGATGTAAGTTTTGCGAGTACGTCGTGATGAACAATCCTTCCGAGACGGATCCGGACGTTTACGTGGAGCACTTGCTGAAGGAGATCGAATTGTACCGGGAGATCATCAAGGATAAGCCCATCGTCGGGTATGACCTTGGAGGCGGCACGCCGGCGTACCTGTCCGTTGAGAATCTGCGCAGGATCACGGAGTCCATCCGGAAATTCAATCTTCAGGATGGCATGTATTTGAGCGTGGAAACAACGCCCGTGATCGCTGCAAATGATCCTGAAAAGATCAAGGCGATCAGAGAGCTTGGCTATAACCGCATCTCCATGGGATTCCAGACCGTATCCCCCAAGCTTCTCGAATCCCTTGGGCGCGAAGGGTCGGAATTCATTTATGAAAAGGCTGTCCAGAATATCCGCAAGGCAGGCTTTGACAGACTCAACATTGACCTGATGTATGGATTCCTGAATCAGTCTGACGAGGATTTTGCCAACACGATCCGGTATACGATCGCCATGGATCCGGAATTCATCACGCTTTACAGAAACCGTTACAAGGGAACCTTGCTGGAGGCGGAGTCCCAGGGCGTGACGCTCTATAAGGTCAATCGCCAATATGACATTGCCTATCGCCTTTTGAAGCAGGCAGGGTACGTGGCCAACAATGGAAAGAATACCTTTAGTCGCATTCCGGGGGATCTTGGCACGTCCTCCTATCTGACGAAGCGCGTGGTGGAAGCTACGTCCTACGTGGGGTTCGGCCTTGGCGCACAGTCCTTTGTCGGAAATTATCTTGCGTATAATCTTGGATGCGTCGATCATAAGTTGGAGAAGTATCTGAAAGCGACGGAGGAGGGGAAGCTTCCGATCAATGACATTGCCGACATGCCAGTCAGTGAGGTCCGGGCAAAGGCGATCTCCGTCATGTTCTACTTTGGATTTATCTCCATGAAGGCTTATCAGAAAAGGTTCCATGAGGATTTTCGTGAGATTTATGCTTCCCAGATCCGCTTCCTGACCGACAGCGGTCTCATGGAATTTGTGGACGATGACACCTTCATGCTGACGGATTACGGCGCAGCGCATCTCTACGGCATCATCCCGCTGTTCTACAGTGAGAGAAGCATTATCGAGATGTTCAACATGTCTGACCGCTGGCTTAACGACAAGAAGGGTGAGGAGATCTATCTGGAAAAGTATGACAGGAAAGCCTTCGACGCACCTTCCGTGGCAGTGGATCTCCTGGTGTTTAATCATGACAGAACGAAGATCCTTCTGATCAAGCGTGCGGATCACCCGTTCGTCAACCGCATGGCCCTTCCCGGCGGATTCTATAAGCCGACGGATGATAATCTGGAGTTTGCGGCGACCCGTGAACTGATGGAGGAGACCTCCGTTTTTGTGAAGGTGACGGAAAAGAATCTGGTGAAGGTGACGTCCACGAAAAACAGAGACCCCAGGGGCTGGGTCATCAGCGTGGCTTACGCACTGGAACTGGACGAAAGTAAGGTAAAGCCGGTGGCCAACAGCGACGCACTGTTTGCCACGTGGGTTGACGTCGCGGCGCTGCAGAAAGAGAAAATGGCCTTTGATCATTATGACGTCATTCAGTATGTATTGAGAACGAAAGCTTCATCCCCTGAAATGGCACAATGAAATAAAGCACGGAATTTCAAAACAACCTAGATAAGGAGGACCCAAATTATGTATGAAGAGAGAAGAATCTATATGACGAGAGACAGCTTTTGCATGGGTGACGACGTAACGGCTCCGAATAAGCAAACCTTCACGTGGCATGATACGGATTGGTGTCCCGAGATTGATATCAATGGATTGATCGAAAGATATCTTGGACCGAATCTCCCCGGGTTTTATTGGAGGGGATTTGCCGGAAGCGAAAGAATCGTTGACGTGAGCATGCATCGTAAGGGGCTGGAGTTTAGCAGAAGGATTAAGCTTGTTGAAAATTGGCAGGAGCTTCTGAGAAAGAACAAACACATTCATTTCCTACATGAAAAACATGAGGATAAGGAGAATTTGCCAGACAGAATCTAGCTCTTTCAATTTCCTTTTAAGGAATGAACGGCAATTTGCATAAAACCATTGGACAAAAAGTGGGATGCTTGTTATACTGTATAGAGTTAAGAATCAGTATCAGCGAGGATAAAGAAAATGGAAATAAAAACAATACGCTGTCCGTCCTGCGGAGGTAACCTGAACGTTGAAAACATAAACCAGTCCCTTTTTTACTGCCAGTACTGTGGTTCAGCGGTCCATCTCGAGACGAACCGTAACAAAGGGTATGACATGGAGCATGGAAGGCTCGATGCCCGGGCGGAGATGGCGGATACGGTCCTTCAGGAAATAGAAAAGATCAAACCGCAGCTCCTCAAAAACGGGACGGCAAAGAGGAATATGAATTATTATCCTTCAGAAATTTCAGATCTTAAGGCCGAACGCAGCCTTACGTTGTCGATGGGAATCGTGGATGACGTCGTCAAAGGCTTTTTTAAAGGCCTGGGCATTTTGTTTGGTGGAGCAATTATCGTGTTAGTCTTTTTCAGCAGGGTAAAAGGACCTTTGTTGACACTGATCGAACTGGTTGTTCTTTTGGCTCCGATTTACGTTCCGGTCATCGGAATCGTGAAGCTGGTCAGAAAACGTCGATCGTATAGCAGCCAGATTGCGCATTATGAGAAACAGCTGAAAGAATGCCGCAAGGAATATGAGGAAACAAATGCTTTTCTGGCCAAGAACGCCAAAATCGACATACCGCCGCGGTTTCGTCAGGAGGCGGCATTGAACTATATTATCAAAGGCTTAAAGGCCCGGGAATTCGTTTCCCTGGATCAGGCTCTCTTCCGGTGCGAAGAAGCTTTGGGGATTGATGAGGTCTCCGATTTATACCCATAGTTCTGATCATGAATCTATATTGAAAGAGATGCAGATATAATTGACTGTCTGCATCTTTTTTTTTATAATAAATCTTGGATGGGAATAGAAGGTAACGGAAGGCGATATGGTTGAATCCGCAAACGGGGCAACGGACGTGACGGCGTAGGGAAAAGGAATGTTAGGGGAGTATGGCTATGAATGATTTTTGGGCGGAGTATAAGAGGAAACTGAGGACGCCGGAGGAGGCGGTTAAGGTGGTCAAGGATGGGGACTGGATCGATTACACCAGTTCGCTTGGCATGCCCGTGCTTTTGGACCGTGCGCTTGCGGCGAGACGCGACGAGCTGAAGGACGTAAAGATCCGCGGTAACCTGATTCCCGGACCCATCGAGGTTGCGGAATGCGATCCCGACCAGGAGCATTTTACGTACCACAGCTGGCATTGCTCATCGTATGAGCGAAAGCTTTGCGACGAGGGAAAGTGTTATTACATTCCCATGGTGTTCCACAACAATGCGGCGTATTATGAATTCTTTTTGGACGTGAACGTCGTGATGGTCAGCGTGGCGCCCATGGATAAGCATGGATATTTTAACTTCTCCGTGAACACCGGCGTGGCAGGTCCGATCTGCCGTGATGCCGCCATCGTCATCGTGGAGGTCAACGAGCACATGCCGAAGATCCGCGGCGGATATGACGAGTGCATTCATATTTCTGAGGTGGACTTTGTGGTGGAGGGAGAGCATGCGCCGTTTGCTGATGCGAAGCCGACGCCGCCGCGTCCCGTCGATCGGAAGATCGCGGAACATCTGATCCCGTATATCGTGAACGGAGCAACGCTGCAGCTCGGTATCGGCAGCATTCCCAATGCCGTTGGCGAGTGCATCGCGCAGTCTGACATTAAGGATCTGGGCATGCACACGGAGCTTTGTTCGGATGCGTTTTTTGAATTGTATAAAGCGGGGAAATTGACGAATAAATATAAGAGTATCGACAGGGGCAAGGGCGTGTTTGGATGCGCCATTGGCTCCAATGAATTGTATGAGTGGCTTGACGACAATCCGGGCGTGGCCGCGTATCCTTTGGAATACGTGAATCGTCCTTACGTAATTGAGCAGATCGACAACATGGTTTCGATCAACGCCTGCGTGGCCGTGGACCTCTATGGGCAAGTGGCGGCGGAAAGCACGGGCAAGCGTCAGATCAGCGGCACCGGCGGACAGTTGGATTTCCTGATTGGCGCCTCAGCGTCAAAGGGCGGAAAGGCCTTTATCTGCATGAGTTCCATCCACACGGACCGCTATGGCGTGAAGCACTCGCGCATCCTGCCGCAGTTTAACGGGGACATCATTACGTCGCCGCGAAGCCAGGTGTATTTCCTTGCGACGGAATACGGCGTGATCAACCTGGAAGGCCGCTCGACCTGGGAGCGCGCGGAGATGTTGATTTCCATTGCGCATCCGGACTTCCGGGACGTACTCATCAAAGAGGCGCAGGACCGGAAGATATGGAGAAGAAGCAACAAGCGGTAAAGCAGCTATCTAAGTAAAGTAGCTATCTTGTAAAGCATCTGTCCCGTAAAGATTCTTGCGAAACATCAGTTACGTGAAGCTTTTTGCAAAGCATCAGTTACATGAAGCTTCTCTCTCGTTTGGGAACGGAATTTGGGGACGGGGTGGTAATTTCATTTAACCTGATCCAATTTGAGATGAGAGAACAGCGGAATCCAAGAAAAATCTTGTTTTCGCCGTTCCGTGGAAGCGATTGAGGAAGAAAGAACGGAGAAAACCGCGGAAAATACAGTTTTCGCCGTCCCGTGGAAGCGCTTGAGGAAGAAAGAACGGAGAAAACCACGGAAAATACAGTTTTCGCCGTTCCGTGGAAGCGATTGAGGAAGAAAGGACGGAGAAAACCGCGGAAAATACAGTTTT
>CAMKQH010000025.1 GCA_946414885.1 uncultured Lachnospiraceae bacterium | reverse complement strand
GGGCTTAACCAAAGCCGGGAAGAGATTCCCGCGATTGGTCTTAACAATTTAGTTTAGTCTTACGTGTTTTCCTTCGATTTCGGTTTTGAGGGTACAATACCTCTTAAAGGAATGGTTCATCCATTCCTTTTTTTGTTGTATTATTCTTGTGTTATACTACTAATGAAAATTTTACGTAGTTTTATTTTGCTTTTTTTCCTTGGTATGCTATACTAAATTTATATATACGCATAGCGTATTCGTTCTGTTTTTACTTTTTGAATATGTCTGTTGTCTTTGCTTTTATGAAAGGAAGGCTTATGGATCATAACATTTTATTGGAAAATGGAACAAATGAATTAGAGATTCTTGAATTTGTTTTAAATGGTTATTCTTATGGAATCAACGTGGCAAAGGTACGTGAAATTGTGCCGTACGAGCGCGTTACGCCCATTCCAAACAGCCATCCGAGCATTGAAGGCATATTTATGCCGAGAGAGGTAATGATTACGGCAATTGATCTTTCGAATTGTCTTGGCTTTATGGAAGGTCCCGTAGGAGGAATGTTTATCATAACGAATTTTAACAAGCTGAATATGGCTTTTCACGTTGAGAACGTACTTGGAATCCACAGAGTATCCTGGACGGAAATTAAAAGGCCGGACAAATCCTTCGGATCCTTAGAGGACAGTATAATTAATGGCGTTATAAAGCGTGATGATCATTTGATTATCATCTTGGATTTCGAAAAGATTATTAGTGACATTAATCCTGAGACGGGTCTCAAGCTTTCAGAGATTGACGCGCTTGGTAATAGAAGGAAAAGAAACGTTCCGATTTTGATCGCGGAGGATTCTCCTCTTTTGAATAAGTTGATCGTGGAATCCTTAAAGAAGGCCGGATACGTCAATTTAATTCATACGGAAAACGGACAACAGGCATATGACGTGATCTGTAAATGTAAAGAAGAAGGTTCTCTAAGAGAAAACGTAAGATGCATTATCACGGACATAGAGATGCCGATGATGGATGGGCACAGGCTGACAAAGCTTGTAAAGAGTGATGAGGCGACGGCGAACATTCCGGTGGTAATCTTTTCATCACTGGTCAATGATGACATGAAGAGAAAAGGCGCTGCGCTCGGCGCGGACGCGCAACTGTCGAAGCCGGAAGTAGGAGATTTAGTGACAGTCATAGATGCTTTGGTAGAAAAGTACCATCTGGAGGATTAAAGACAGCCGGGAATCTTCCCGGCTGTTTTTTCGTAAGGAGTAAATGCGTGGATAGTTTTGAAGAAATTTTTACTAAAAAAATTAGGGAAGCAGACATGGTGCTGGTCGGACTTGGAGAAGAATTTGACCAAATGAATCCATCTGAGAATGCTGCGTTTGCTGAAAGTGAAATGATGGCGCAGAACCTGAAATGGTTAATTCCTGCTTTCAAGTCATATGATACGTCACAAGATGCGTTTGAGAAACGGGAAAAGAAGCAAAAGGCGCTCAGGAACCTGGCAGAGCTTCTTGGGAAAAAGAATTATTATATTCTTTCCGTCAGTCAAAGTAAAATGGTCAGCGAAACGAAATGGCGGGAGGGCAGGCTTGTCATGCCGTGCGGTACCGTCTGCAAAAAGCAATGCGAGCATGGCTGCGCGGAGGAGGAAGTTACTGCGTTGACGGAAGAGGAGAAGGCTGAAATCTCGCGCTCGTTTGAACGATTTGAGGTGGCTTCAAAAGAAGTAAAGGATTTTCTGCGCGGGGACGCAGAAAACATGCCGCCTGAAGTCCGCGTTGCCATGAAAATGATCCAAAAGAAGGAAGCGGTCGGCGGAGCGATAAATGCGCTGGGAATTGACCTGCGGAAGATACTTGGCAAGTGTGAACGGTGCGGCGGAAATAAGGTTTTTAACGTTCTTCAGGCAGAGAAATATGATGAAAAGGGATATTTAAAGGACTGGGATCATTATGCGAAATGGCTGTACGGCAGCATGAGCAGAAAGCTTGTCGTCATAGAGCTTGGAACGGCAGAAAGCTATCCCGGTTTATTTAAGAATGCATTTGAAAAGATCACCTCGTTAAATCCAAAGGCTTCGCATTTTGCACTGGGGGCCGAAAACTTTGAGAATGTCATTGATTGGCTGGCAAAGCTATGATAAACTATATAGGATAATGGACGGAATATTGGCGTAAAACGACGCATAGGACGTTTTGCAGAAGGAGAAATACATGATCGCCATCATAGATTACGATGCAGGAAACATAAAGAGCGTGGAGAAAGCCATTCAGTATTTGGGGGAGGAGGCCATTGTCACTAGGGACAGGGAGACGATCCTTTCCGCTGACGGCGTGATCCTGCCGGGCGTCGGAGCATTTGGAGATGCCATGGAAAAGCTTCATGCGTATGGTCTGGTGGACGTGATTCATGAATGCGTAAAGCGTGAGATTCCATTTTTGGGGATCTGTTTGGGATTGCAGCTTTTGTTTGAACGCAGCGATGAAAGCCCGGAAGCGAAGGGACTTGGAGTGCTGGAGGGAGAGATCGTAAGGCTCCCCGCGGAAAGTGGACTCAAAATCCCGCATATTGGATGGAATAATCTGAAGTTCCCCAGAAAGGGAAGACTGTTTGAGGGAGTGCCGGAAGATTCCTACGTATACTTCGTGCATTCCTATTATTTGAAGGCGAAGGATCCCGGAATTGTCACGGCGACGACGGAGTACGGCGCAACCATTCACGCGTCCGTGGAAAAGGGAAACGTATTTGCCTGTCAGTATCATCCGGAGAAGAGTTCCAAGGTGGGACTGAAGATGCTGGAGAATTTTATCGCGCTGACTAAGAATATGAGGTAAAAGGCATGCACACAAAGAGAATCATTCCCTGTCTGGACGTAAAAGACGGCAGGGTCGTTAAGGGAATCAATTTTGTGAATTTAAGGGATGCAGGAGATCCTGCGGAGGTTTCCTCAGCATATGACAAGGCCGGGGCGGATGAGGTGGTGTTCCTGGACATCACGGCATCTGCGGACAGCCGCGCAACGCAGCTTGAGTGGGTGCGTCAGGTAGCCAGCAAGGTGTTCATTCCGTTTACCGTTGGCGGCGGCATCCGCACGGTGGATGACTTCAAAGCGATCCTTCGTGAAGGCGCGGACAAGATCTCAATCAATTCCGCAGCCATCATGAATCCAAAGCTCATCAGTGACGCGGCAGAGAAATTTGGCAGTCAGTGCGTTGTCGTAGCGATCGACGCAAAGCGCCGTGCGAACGGGGATGGTTGGACCATCTACAAGAATGGCGGCCGCGTCGATATGGGGATCGATGCCGTAGAATGGGCACGGACGGCAGAAAAGATGGGAGCGGGCGAGATCCTGCTCACCAGCATGGACTGCGACGGTACAAAGGCTGGCTATGACATTGAACTGACGAAGGCCATTTCTCAGACGGTGGGCATACCGGTGATCGCGTCAGGCGGCGCCGGAACGCTGGAGCATTTTTACGAGGCCCTGACCGAGGGCGGAGCGGAGGCGGCTTTGGCAGCGTCGCTGTTCCACTATAAGGAATTGGAAATCAAGGAAGTGAAGGAATACTTAAGGTCAAAGGGCGTGAGCGTGAGGCTGTAATTATGGGAATGATTGATAATGATTGGCTCCCGGCGCTTGCACCGGAATTCCGGAAGCCATATTATAAAAAGCTTTATGAGTTTATCAGGGAAGAATATAACACCAAGCAGATCTTTCCGCCGGCGGAGGATATCTTTAACGCGTTTCACTTGACGCCGCTCTCAAAGGTGAAGGTTGTGATCTTGGGGCAGGATCCCTATCATGACGTTGGTCAGGCCCACGGACTTTGTTTTTCCGTGAGACCGGGCATCGCAACGCCGAAGTCGCTGGTCAACATCTATAAAGAGCTGCACGATGATCTGGGCTGTAAGATCCCAAATAACGGATATCTGGAAAAATGGGCAAAGCAGGGCGTGCTGATGTTGAATACGCTGCTTACGGTGCAGGCGCACCAAGCCTTTTCCCATAAGGGAAAGGGCTGGGAGGAATTCACGGATGCCGCCATCAAGGTGTTGAATGAGCAGGACCGGCCCATGGTGTTTATTCTGTGGGGAAGGCCCGCACAGGAAAAGAAGGCTTTTCTAAATAATCCGAAGCATCTGATCATCGAATCGCCGCATCCGAGTCCGTTGTCAGCGAGCAGGGGATTCTTTGGAAGCAGGCCCTTTAGCAGGGCGAATCTGTTCCTGGAAGAAAACGGGATGGCGCCGATCGACTGGCAGATCGAGGATATTTAAGATCCTCATCCGGCGATTTGCACAGCCGGAGAAGCATATATTTACAAGACGTAAAACAATGGGGAACGTAAAGGGGACGGAAAATTTACGCTAGGAGAGAAGAGACATGGAGAAGAAAGCTTTTGTAACTAAGGAAATGATCGAAGAGATCGTGAAGACGTATCCTACGCCTTTTCACATTTATGATGAAAAGGGGATCCGCGAAAATGCAAAGAAATTAAAGGAAGCATTCGCATGGAACAAGGGATATAAGGAGTTTTTTGCGGTAAAGGCTACGCCGAATCCTTTTCTGATCAATATTTTAAGAGATTACGGATGCGGTACGGACTGCTCCTCCATGACGGAGCTAATGCTCAGCCACGCAATGGACATTCCCGGCGAGGACATCATGTTCTCTTCGAATGACACGCCGGCTGAAGAGTTTGCTTATGCAGCAAAAATTGGCGCAACGATCAATCTGGATGACTTTACGCACATCCAATTCCTTGAGGACACGATTGGTTATTTGCCGAAGACCTTGAGCTGCCGTTATAATCCCGGCGGATATTTCTCCATTGCCAACAGCATTATGGACAATCCGGGAGATGCGAAGTACGGCTTTACGACGGAGCAAATGTTTGAAGGTTATAAGATCATGAAGGCTAAGGGCGTGGAGAACTTTGGAATCCATGCGTTCCTTGCCAGCAACACCGTGACGAATGATTATTATCCGACGCTGGCAAAACAACTCTTTGAGCTGGCAGTGAAGCTGAAGGAGGAGACGGGAGCGCATATCACGTTCATCAATCTTTCCGGCGGCGTTGGCGTGCCTTATCGTCCTGACCAAGAGCCCAATGACATCATGGTAATCGGCGAGGGCGTTCGCAAGGTATATGAGGAAGTGCTGGTGCCTGCCGGCATGGGTGACGTAAAGATTTATACCGAGCTTGGAAGATTTATGCTGGCGCCTTACGGCCATCTTGTGACAAAGGTGATTCATGAGAAGCACACGCATAAGGAATACCTTGGCGTGGACGCATGTGCCGTGAATCTGATGAGACCTGCAATGTATGGCGCATATCATCACATTACCGTGCTTGGCAAGGAGAACCAGCCCTGCGATCACAAGTATGACGTGACGGGTTCCCTTTGCGAGAATAACGATAAGTTTGCCATTGACCGGATGTTGCCGAAGGTGGAGATCGGGGATTATATTGCGATCCACGAAGCAGGCGCGCATGGCTATTCCATGGGATATAATTATAACGGAAAGCTGAAGTCCGCAGAGCTTTTGCTGAAAGAGGACGGCAGCGTTCAACTGATCCGCCGCGCGGAGACGCCCAAGGATTACTTTGCAACCTTTGATCAGTTTGACATTTATAAGAAATTGGGATTTTAAGCATGAGATATCCGGAGTTTTTGCCTGCGGGCGGTACAATTGGATATGTGGCACCATCCTTCGGACTGGCGGATGATTTCCGGAAGGCGGGCTTTGCGCACGGACGGGAGAAATTCCGTCTGGCGGGATACGGTGAGAAGCTGGGACCGAACTGTTTTGCGTGCGACGGCATTGGCATCAGCTCGACGCCGGAGAACTGTGGCAGAGAACTGACGGATTTTTACTGTGATCCGGAGGTGGATGCGATCATTTCCTGCGCGGGTGGTGAACTGATGTGTGAGACCATGTCTTGCGTTGACCTTGAGAGGATTCGGAAGGCAAAGCCCAAGTGGTATATGGGATATTCGGACAATACAAATTTCACGTTTCTGCTGACGACGATGTTTGACGTGGCTTCGATCTATGGCCCGGGAGCGCGCAGTTTTGGCCTGGAGCCCAGGCATCCCTCAATCGACGATGCGTTTGGGGTTATGACGGGACAAGTGAATGAGGTTCACGGCTATGACAAGTGGCAGCTGAATCGCAATCCTGCGGAGGAGACGGATCCGCTGGCGGGATATTTGCTGACGGAAGACCGGGTTTCGAAGTTATGGATCCCGGGCGATGCGGAACTTCAAGGGGACGTGACTGTTACTGCGGACGGGGAAAATATGGCGCATGCAGGCACGTGGATTTCTGACCTGCGCACTTGGAACGGCGTTTTGGAGATTTCGGGGCGCATGATTGGCGGATGCATGGATTGCCTTGTGAATCTGTTGGGAACGCGGTTTGACCACGTGAAAGAGTTTTCCGAGAAATATCAGGAAGACGGATTTGTATGGTTTTTGGAATCCTGTGACTTGAACGTTTTCTCCATCCGCAGGGCTATGTGGCAGATGGAGGAGGCAGGTTGGTTCCGGCACGTGAAGGGATTCGTGGTCGGACGGCCGCTGTGCTTTGGGCAGGAAATGATGGGCTTGGATCAATACGAGGCAGTGCTGGGAATTGCCAGAAGGCATCAGGTTCCCGTACTGATGGACGTGGATCTGGGACATTTGCCGCCGGCGATGCCGATCGTATGCGGAAGTATTGGTAAGTTGAAGGTGCGCGGGAATGACGTAAGCATAAAATATGAAATGAAGTAAGGGTTGGGTCGCGGGGAAACATTTGCTGACACATGTACCAAAATGAGAAAGGAAGGGCGGAAGATGAGTCAGAACGGATCAGATTCGGAAATTTTGATTGAGAAGACAAAAACGAAATTGGCAGTCTTACTGATGACGCTTTCCGTGGCGCCGCTGATCGTGACGCTTTTGACGGTCGGCGGGCTTGGCCTGGTTCTGACAAGGAGCGGCATGGCGGACAATATGGTCATAATGATTCAAATTGCCTCTGCAATCGTGCTTCCGATCCTGTTCGTAATCGGTGCATGGTATTTTAGCCGCAGCTTGATCCAATCCATTCTTCAGATCGGAAAAACGATGGATGCGCTTGCAGAAGGAGATCTGGCCAAAAGAAGCATTGCGGACAGTTCCGTGAAGGAGGTTGCAGATCTTACGGAATCCACGAAGAAGCTGCAGGCGAGCCTGGAAAAAACGATCGGTAAGGTGAAGACGGCTACGGAAAGCCTGACCGAGAAGATCGAGGACGTTGCCGATCTGACCGGAAGTACCTTTGAACGTGCGAATCAGATCGAGGAAGTAATTACGAATCTTACGGATGCGACCAACAGCATGTCGGAGAACGTACAGAACATCAACCAGCAGGTGATCGAGATCGGAAACTGCGTCAATGACATTTACGGCAAGGTGGACATCCTGCACGGCAATTCCGAGAACATGCTGGAAGTGAATGAAAAGACGAATCAGGACATGGCCGTGATCAGGGAGAACAGTGACCGTTCCCTAGATGCGGTGAAGAACATCACGAATCAGATCAAGGAAGCAAATGAGTCTATCCGCGAGATCGACACAGCCGTGGAACTGATCCTGAACATATCCGACCAGACGAACCTTCTTTCACTGAATGCAAGCATTGAGGCTGCAAGGGCGGGAGATTACGGAAAGGGTTTCGCGGTCGTGGCGGAAGAGATCCGTTCCCTGTCTGAACAGAGCGCGGAGGGCGCAGAGATGATCCGGCGCCTTGCACAAAAGATCACGAAGGAATCGGCGAAGACCGTGACGCTGGCAAATCAGGTGCTTGACCTGATCAAGGAAGGCAGTGACAAGGTTGGCCTTGCCCAGGGGCAGTATGAAGAGCTCAGCCAGAAGATCCAGCATTCCGCAGGAGAGATCAGGGCGTTGGTGGAGAAGGCGGACCAGCTTAGCGAGTATAAGGCAAGGATCGTTGAGAACGTGCATGACCTGAGCGCGATCAGCGAACAGAATGCGGCAAGCCATCAGGAAGTGAACGCGAACGTGACGGAGATCGTGACGGAGGTGCGCGTCGTTAAGACGGACTGCGACGAAATGAATGATAAGGCACGGATCCTGCAGGAAGCGGTTGCTTATTTCCATAAATAAAATTGTGGACTAAAAATTTTACGTAGCCCTTGCTTTTTTGAGAAGACTATGGTAAGATACCTTTTGTTGCGGTAGATTTGCAGCGAAGGGCCGGCGTGGCGGAATGGCAGACGCGGCAGACTCAAAATCTGTTTATGGTGACATAGTGCGGGTTCAAGTCCCGCCGCCGGCATGAGGATAATATATGGATTTCCGAAGAAATGAAGGAAAAAACTTAAAAAGCTGTCTCAGCAGGTCTGGGGGAGCTTTTTTCTTTTGTTGATTGTGCAATTCTGATAAAAAATCGATTTAATCCACAGAAATTTGGTTAAAAGTGCAAAAAAGACTTTTCAAAAAACGAAAAATGATGTAAAATAACCTTAAGATTTTCTAAATGCTAAGAAAATGAAGATTCAAGATTTTTTCTACACATGAAAATTTACAAAATAGTAACAATTCTGTGATATTTTACTAACAATTATTGACAGCCGCGCATGATAGGTCTACAATCAAACTAAAGTATGTAGTATAATACTCTAGTTGCGGTTGCCATGACGTGAAAAAACCGGACTGGAAGTATTGGAGGAACCGCCACCATGATGGAGCGTTGGGTCACTTATTCCCGAAAAAAAAGACTTGGTGAGTTGCTGGTAGACGCTGGTGCCATCACGCAGGAACAACTGGAAAATGGTCTGGCTGAGCAGAAAAAGAAAACTGGCCAGAAGCTTGGTACCGTACTGATCGACATGGGCGCCATCACCGAGGATCAGATGCTGGATGCTTTGCAGAACCAGTTGGGATATCCGAGGGTTAACCTTCGAGAGTTTAAGGTGGAAGATCAGATCATCGCGATGACGGACGAGAGCTTCCTCCGCAAGAACAACATTATGCCTTTCGGCTTTAGCTCGAACAACCCGAACCTTTTGAAGCTTGCAATGTGCGATCCCCTGGACCTGAGAGCTTTGGATGACTTTTTCCTGGTAACCGGTCATCAGGCAGAGATCTACATCGCTACCGCAGCTGACATCTCAAATGCCATCGGCCGGTACTACGGCAGCGCCGAGGCAAAGAGAATGGCAGAACAGTTCTCCAAGGAACGTGCGGAATCCGGAAGAGGACAGTCGACAAACGAAGAAGAAAACGAAGCGTTGCAGCAGGCACCTATCGTTAAGCTGGTAACGCAGATCATTGAGCAGGCGGTTCGTAAGAGAACCTCCGATATTCACATCGAACCTTTTGAAGACGTCCTTCGAATCAGGTACCGCGTCGACGGCGTGCTTCAGCAGGAGATGGAACATAAGATGGACATTCATTCCGCAATGATCGCCCGCATCAAGATCATTTCCGGAATGGACATCGCAGAGAAGAGAAAACCTCAGGACGGTCGTGCTACCGCGATCGTTGACAGAAACGAGTACGATATCCGTGTATCCATGCTTCCCACCGTATACGGCGAGAAAGTGGTTATGCGTTTGACTCAGAAGAAAGCATTGTCGAGAGACAAGAAGGACCTCGGCTTCCCGCCTGAGGAGCTTACAAAGTTTGAAAAGATCATCAGCCGCCCGAACGGCATCATGTTGGTTACGGGACCTACCGGTTCCGGTAAGTCAACAACGCTGTACACGGCACTGAGCGAGCTGAATACCATCGGCGTAAACATCATCACCGTTGAGGACCCTGTCGAGGCAAACATCTTCGGCATCAATCAGGTTCAGACGAATGAGAAGGCGGGACTTACGTTCGCAAGTGCCCTGCGTTCCATCTTGCGTCAGGACCCTGACATCATCATGATCGGTGAGATCCGTGACCAGGAGACCGCGGGAATCGCAGTTAAGGCCGCTATTACCGGTCACTTGGTTGTAAGTACCTTGCATACGAACTCTGCGGCAAGTACGATCACCCGTCTTGCGGACATGGGCGTTGAAGATTACCTGATCGCCGATTCCGTTATCGGCGTTATCGCGCAGCGTCTGGTAAGAAGACTTTGCAAGTCCTGTTGCGTAGACGTGGAGGCTGACGAATACGAGAGACAGCTTTTACAGATTCCTCCGACGCAGGGCCCGGTAATGATCAAGCATCCAGGCGACAATCACAACTGCCTGGAGTGCGGCGGATCCGGTTATCACGGACGAATTGGTATTTACGAGATCATGCCACTGTCTGCAAAGCTTAAGAGCGTTATCAGCCGCGGCGGACTTCCGGAAGAAATTGAGAAGACCGCGTTGGAAGAGGGCATGAAGACCCTGAGAATGCAGGCCATTAGCTATGCACTGCAGGGCATTACTTCCGTAGAAGAAGTGAAGCGTGTAACTTATGAGGAGTAACGCATTACAATAATAAATTATGAGGGGAAGAAACTTATGAATGCATCAATTTCCAGTTTCTTAATGGTGGCAAAACAATTCGGAGCATCTGACCTGCATTTGACCGTAGGCGTTAGACCTAAGGTTCGTATCCGCGGCATCCTGCAGGAGATCGCAGTGGCTGACCGCCTGATGCCCGCTGACGTAAAGGAACTGGTGGAATCCATGTTCAAGCCTCGCCAGAAAGAGATTTTTGATAAGTACGGTGAGGTAGACTTCGCTTATGCAGTTCCCGATATCGGACGTTTCCGTGTTAACGCGTTTAAGCAGAGAGGTTCCTACGGTGCCGTTCTCCGTCTGGTAGGTACGGAAATCCCTGCACCCCAGACCTTGGGTATTCCCATTTCCGTAGTAGAGTTGACCAAGAGAAAGAGAGGATTGGTTCTCGTGACCGGACCCACCGGTTCCGGTAAGTCCACGACGCTGGCTTCCCTGATCGACGTTATCAACAAGAATTACAACTCGCACATCATCACACTGGAGGACCCTATCGAGTACCTCCACAACCATAATAAGGCAATCGTTAACCAGAGAGAGATCGGCCTTGACACGCAGAGCTACGCAAACGGTCTGAGAGCAGCACTCCGTGAAGACCCCGACGTTATCCTCGTAGGAGAAATGAGAGACCTGGATACCATCTCCACTGCAATCACCGCAGCCGAGACCGGACACTTAGTATTCTCCACGCTGCATACCATCGGTGCTGCACCCACCATCGACCGTGTCATCGACGTATTCCCTCCTCACCAGCAGGACCAGATCAGAGTGCAGCTTGCATCCGTGCTTGAGTGCGTTATCTCTCAGCAGTTGTGTCCTACCGCAGACGGCAAGGGTCGCGTGGCAGCATTCGAAGTCATGCATGCGACCGCAGCTATCAGAAACCTGATTCGTGAAGCAAAGTCTCACCAGATCGACGGTATGATCCAGACCAGTAAGAAGATGGGAATGCAGACCATGGATGATGCTTTGTTCGAACTGTATCTGAAGCACAAGATCGACGGCGCAACTTGTATCGAATTCGCTCAGGATCCTCTTGTAATGCAGGAAAAGGTTTACTAAATCGATTTACTCATTTGTTTGGACAAATGGTTACAAAAATTTGGAATTTTTGTTAAGAAATTGTAAATAATCCCTAAAATACTTCCCTGGATGAACCGATATAGATTTTGAAGGGGTAACAGCTTGAAAGGATGAACTGGAATGGCTACTTACAAGTATGAGATCATCGACCCCACTGGCAAACATAAAAGAGGTACGATTGATGCCAACGATGAGATGACCGCGAGACAAACCCTAAAGACCGACGGAAGTACGCTGGTATCCATCGGCATGGCGGGTGCTCTCGATAAGGAAATCGACATTCAGATTGGCGCACCCGTAAAACCTAAAGAGCTTGCCGTTTTCTGCAACATGTTCAAATCCATCTTGGCAGCCGGCGTTACGATCATCGAAGCACTCGGAATGTTGGCGGAGCAGACGGAGAATAAGAGATTTAAGGCCGTGATCGAAGAAGTGCACGATGACGTGCAAAAGGGTGAAACGCTTTCGAGTGCATTTGGTAAGCATCCGAAGTTCTTCCCCGAAATGATGGTTCAGATGGCAAACGCAGGTGAAGCTTCCGGTTCCTTGGAAACTTCCTTCGCAAGACTTTCCACTCACTTTGAAAAAGACGCTCACTTAAAGGCTTTGGTAGCAAAGTCCATGGTTTACCCGATTATCTTGATCTGCGTTATCGTCGGCGTTGTTATCTTGATGATGACCGTCATCGTACCGCAGTTCACCTCGACCTTTGATGACATCGGAGCTGAGCTCCCTGGCATCACAAAGGCGGTTATGGCGGTCAGTGATTTTATTATCCACTATTGGTGGATTGGACTGATTATTATCGCGTCAGTTATTATTTTCTTAAAGGCGTTTAAAAAAACGGAAAGAGGAGCAATGCTCTTTGGCAAGCTGATGTTGCATGCTCCGCTGTTTGGTAATCTTACCGTTAAGTCGGCAGCGGCGAGACTTACCCGTACGTTGAGTACTTTAATTTCTTCCGGTATGGCATTGGTGGAAGCCATTCACATTACTGGAAAAATTATGACAAATGAAGTAGTAAGAAGGGCAATGTTTAAGGCAGAAGAGGACGTAACGCAGGGCTTCCCGCTATCCGTTCCTCTGATGGAGGCGGAGGTATTTCCCATCATGGTTCCTCAGATGGTTAAGATCGGTGAGGAAACCGGTAGCTTGGAGGAAATGCTTTCCAAGATTGCGGATTATTACGATGAAGAGGTGGAGATCGCAACCGAAGCTTTGGTGGCAGCGATGGAACCTTTGATTATCATCGTTATGGCTGGAACCGTGGTCCCCATCATCTTGGCAGTGCTTATGCCGATGTTCAGTCTGTACAGCGCCCTTGGATAATTCAATTCAAGAAAGGTGCGTGGTTCCTATGCAGACGTCGAACAACAAAGGATTTTCATTGGTGGAGCTTATTGTAGTCATTGCCATTATGGCGGTTTTGGTTGGTATGGTTGGTATGCAAGTTATACCATATCTAAATAATGCGAGACGGTCAAAAGACATTCAAATATTAAGCGCCATCCAGACGGCAAGCGTAGCGGCTTATTCTGAGAAAATAGAGGCTGCACCAACGAGTGGGACCATGAGCATTACAATAACAGCAGGATCTGGCGGAGTTGACGTATATAGTTGTGACGTTAGCACGGCACAGGAAATTGCTGACGAGACAAAGTTTTTAGTAAGTATTCCGTATGTATCTGAAGCAACGGAGAGGTTTTCGTCAAAGACGTTTAACAGTATTGATAAGATTGTTGTAGTTTTTGACTTGGATACTGATACGGTTGAAGTTCATGCATACGAAGGATCTGATGAGAAGACACAACCTGGTGAAATTACAGCCAAGCTATAATTTTATAATACGGTTATCGACCCGGGCCATGAACGGGTTTGATGATAATAAACAATTCAATTTCCAAGGAGGATGATTCAAATGAAAAAGTTAAACAACAAAGGTTTCTCGCTGGTTGAGCTGATTATCGTTATTGCTATTATGGCAATCCTGGTTGGCGTAGTTGGTACTCAGGTTATTCCTTACCTTGAGAACTCCAGAAAGGCTAAGGATCAGCAGATTCTGAGCGCATGGAATACCGCAGCTGTATCTGCATATTCCACCGAAGCTGCTAACTTGAATTCCACCGCAGTTTATACCATTACGATTGCTAATGGCACTGCTGTTGCTGCTACCTCTAGTGTTACTCCTGATGCTGGAACCGCTAAGTTGGTTGCTACCTTCAATGCACTTACTGATATCCCTGCTTCTGGTTATAGCTTCTCTGACATGGCTTCTAAGGCTGGTAAGGCAATTACGAAAGTTGTAATTACGGTTGATGGCGGAAATGGCACTGTTGTTACCACGACTACTTGTACTGGTTCTTACAGCTTCGATCCCATCGAGAACAAGTAATTTGTTGAGCTAATTGCTTCTTGGAGATAAAACATGACTACTTTGGCTCTGAAAATAATTCTTACATGTTTGATCGGAATGATGGTTGGAATTCTTGCAAATTCTTTGATCAGTTACTTTTTGAAGAAACTGCAAAGTGAGAATCAGTACTTCTGTAAGGCATGCAAGGCAGAGCCAAAGTGGTATGATAAAATCTCCGCAGTATCATTCTTATTACTAAAAGGCAGATGCCGCTCCTGCGGAGCGAAGGCAAATAAAAGGTTTCCCTTTGTGGAACTGATGAATGGCATATTATACGTGATCGTTATCATGGCGAACGGTTTAAGCGTTGAAAGCCTTCTCTATTGCCTTATGACGTCTGCCTTTTTGGTAATAAGCACCGTAGACGAAAACACTTTAGAGATTCCATTGCCCTGCAACGTATTCGTGGGAGGGATTGGAATCCTTATGTGCGTTTTAGATTTTTCTAGTATTTTAAATCGGGTTCTTGGTTTTGCAATTATCGGTTTTATTTTGTATTTGCTCTATGCATTGTCAAAGGGTGCGGCCATTGGCGGAGGAGACGTAAAGCTGATGGCGGTCGTTGGCCTGATTCTTGGTTGGCAGAAGGTGATCCTGGCATTCTTGCTTGGCTGCATTATCGGATCTGTTTGTCACATGACCAGAATGAAGGTTTCCAAGGCAGAACGGGTTTTGGCAATGGGACCGTATCTTTGCATTGGATCTTTCCTGTGTGCTCTTTGGGGAGACCAAATGATTGCTTGGTATTTGGGTTTGATGGGATTATAAAGGAAATTGTTTTTTTCTTTTCTGATCTCCTAAAGAGGGTGGGGATCTTACTCATTTAGGAAATGAGAAAAGGAAGGCACAAAACATAAAGGAGAATACATCTATGGCGAAAAAAGTATTAAGTATCCAGACTGGTATCTGGTGGACAAAGGTGGCACTGATGGAGTACGGGACAAAACATCCCAGGGTACTCGACGTATTTACCTTCCGTTCCCCGGACAATTCCGTGGAGGATGGTTACATCCGTGAGAGAGAGAGCCTTGCCAATCAGCTTCGTGCGGAACTTTCCAAGCGTAAGATTTCTGAGAGAAAGGTTATTTTCTCCATCAACTCAGCAAAGGTAGTCTCCAGGGAAGTCATGATCCCGAAGGTAAGCGGCAGACAGTTGAAAACCCTCGCCATGGAGCAGGCAAGAGAAAATTTCCCCATGGACATTGCGAGCTATACCATCAGCTATGCAAAGATGGGTATGCTTGATGGTGATCCGAAGCAGCAGATGAAGCTCTTGCTTCTTGCAGTTCCTGACAACCTGCTTTCCAACTATGTGCAGTTTGCAGAGCTCTGTGGTCTTGAAATTGAGACCTTTGAGTACATGGGCAACTGTGCAATGCAGTTCATTGCAAAGAACTTTATCGAGGACTCGGTGATCGTACAGCTCGAGGAGCGTTCCACGATCGTTTCCATCGTAAAGGACAATAAGCTTGTATTCCAGCGCGTGGCTCCTCACGGCTATGACTCCACGATCGTGGCAGCCATGGATCATCCGGTGCTTGGATTGAAAGAGGATCAGCAGGCGTTTGAATTCTTGTGCGCAAATAACGTTACCAGGGACAAGCCTAAAGCGGAAGCATTCCCTGACAGCGTTATCGCAGATCCGGAAGAAAGATTATATGCCCTTCAGCAAGCGTATGAGGCGGTAAAGGAATCCATGGATTATCACGTAAGGATCGTGGTATCTGCATTGGAGTTCTACCAGAACCAGTACAAGACGCCCCTTCGCGGCACGCTTCACTTGATTGGTGACGGTATGCGCATTCAGGGCATGATCAAGAGCTTCGACTCCAAGATCAACATCGAGGTTGAAAAAGGCGATTATCTGTCCCTCGTAAAGATGGACAAGAGAACTGCCGCAAGCGGATTGGTTGGAGGAGAGAGTCTTGGGCTTCTTTCCATCATGGGCGCCGTAATTGAACCCATGAACATTACGCCGAAGGAATTGGCAGATAAGGCAAGCAAGAGAAATACCACAAAGATTGCATCTGGCGTGTTCGTAGTATCTGTATTAGCAAGCCTTGCATTGGTTGGGACGGCCTACCTTAGAAAAGCAAAGGCTGAGCAGCATCAGAAGGAGTTAAAAGCGCGCATTGAAGAGCTTACTCCTGTTCAGAAAGTTTATGACGAAAATGTATTTTATAGAAACAGATATAATGAATATGCTTCGTTTGATAACCTTTCTAACACTCAAAACGAGAAATTATCACAATTAATTGATGATTTGGAAAGGATTTTCCCGACTTACGTAAGAATTAGAAACATGTCCGCTCAAGATGGTCATGTTGCGCTGACGATGGAAAGTGACATGAAGATGACAATCGCTCAAATGCTCTTAAATATGCGCGAACTTGATTACGTGACGAATTTGAGCATTCCCAATATATCACGTGAGATTGATGAGGAGCAAAAGCGATTAGACATTGAAGCTGGAATCTATGTACTGCCTGGTACTGAGCTCTTGGACGAGAATGGCAATCCGATAGAAACGGAAACGACAGTTGCAGAAGGCGATACTGGCGAAGACGGTGAAATTGCAGAAGAAAAGGTATACGGCTATGGCGAAGATCCTTATGGCGTTTGGAACTATACCCTTTCCTTTGACTTGATTGATCCTGTCGTGGAAACCATTGCGCAATAAAGAGGGATAAGGAGATAACGGCATGAAAAAAATAAGCATAACAGATTCTGAAAAGAAGTTATTATTTATCGTTCTTGCAATTGGTATTTTGGCTGCTGCATATTTCTTTGGATTCACGAAGTTAAATGAGCAGGCTGCTGCCATAGAGGCCAGCAACGTGCAGGATGAAGCAACAAAAACGCAATTAGAAGGCATGGTAGCCAGACAGGCAGAAACAGAGCGTGAGACGGAAAGCTTTAAGCAAGGCATCAAGGACGTCATCGCGAAATATCCCAGCATGATTCCTCAGGAAAAGGGCATTTATTTGGTTCAACAGGCGCAGGACATCGTAAACTTTGACGTATCTGCAATTAACTTTAAGATGAGAAATCATGCGCAGAGTTTTACCGGTGAGAATCCTCCGGCGGGTAAGTACGATCTTTTGGTTGTTACCTTTAATTCTGAATATGATCAGTTTAAAGAGTTGTTGAGGTACATTGCGGCTTTCCCCGACAGATCTACGTTGCCGGCAGTAAATGTTGCCTATGATGAAATGACTGGTACGTTAAAAGGCAATATCAATTATAAGATGTTTTATCTTGAGAACTCCGGCAAAGCATATGAAGAGTTCCCGCCTACCGAGATTCCTTCCGGAAAGGCAGGTATCTTCTACCCTGGAGATTGGTATCCTCTTAAGGACATAGAGGACGCACTGAAAGAGATGGAAGAACAGCAGCAAGTGCAGTAAAAAACTATTTGGGCCGCCAAAAAAATATGGCGGCCCTATAAATGTTTAGAGAAAACCGTCCGATATAATAATCGGAGACTAGAATGTGATATTAGTTCTTTGGAGGAAACGGATATGGGCAGAATGCGAAAAATGAACGATAAGGGTTTTACCTTGGTTGAGGTTATGCTTTCCATAGCAATCTTAGCCTTGATTTCGGTGCCCTTGATGAAATATTTCTCGGATTCTCTTAGATATGCTGTCCAAACTGAAGAAAAACAGAAAGCGACGTTGATTGCACAGGAAACCATGGAGACAATCCGGGCACAGCAAAAAATTGTGCAAGAGGTTAACGCTGTTTCTCCTTCGCCTGGAGCAACGTTGGGTCCCACAACATATAGACTAGCCCCAGAACTTACAACAATGTTTGGAGGGTATGCTGGAGCAGCTGAGACTCCCAATGTAATCGTTCCAGCCAATTTTGTTTCTACCGGAGCAACGGGAACGGATGCGGCTCCTGAGAAATTAATTTATCGTTACGTTGATCAGAGATCGGATAAGTATTATATTGAAACGAGTTTCTTCTGCACTACGGACTATGCTTCCGTCAGCAGCCCCGCCATCTTGAGCATTGACGACAGAAGAAACGTTGTTGTGGCGGAGAGAGAAGAAGAAGCAGATGCCCTTACGTTCTTTAAGACGGCAAACTTAAACAATTATTTGGCGGCTACCGGCGCCGTGATCACGGGTCCTTCCGCGTCACCGTCGTCCGATCCGGAAGGGCTTATCTACATCACCCCGGATCCAGGTCCTACGATTACTCCCGGACCGGAAGCGAGACTTCTTGAAGAAGATGAGATCAGAGCGCAGATGAAGCGCATCATTTATGTTACCGTAACAAAGCATACCGGAGATACAAATTTCAAGGTAAATGCAAATTACGTGTATTTCTGCGATGATACCTTTGGCAATGGTGACCCGGCTGGAAAGCTTACCAGAGTTTCGCCTGATCTTGTGGAGACGAGCGTTGAAAGACTGGAAGGCATTTATTTAATGTTCAATAAGCTGACGCCTGAAGGAGATGACATTCAGATTACCTGGGATGTTGAGGGGGCGGCCGATTTCCCTGACCTTCGCTTTATTGTTCAGGATGACGTTGCACCTGCTCCGACCACTGCTCCGACTACTAGTCCAACTACGGATCCAACTATTACTCCTACTACTGCACCGACAGCGGATCCAGGTACGGAATATAATCTGAGAGTCAGTCTCATGAACATGACTTCTGGAGCCATAACAATCCACAGTAATTTGGATCACATTAATTTCTACAATTTAAACCTTGTGGACGGTGGCCTGGAAAGACCGGAAGAGCTTATAACAAAGGGGACTCCTAGAACTGATCTTACGGTGCTCCCGCTAAGTGGAGACGGCATGCCGGTAAGAATCTTTGACGTGGAAGTTAAGGTTTACAAAGACAAGGCCGCTTATACGGCAGGAAAAGATCCATTGATTTCCCTAAAGACAACAAAAGTAGAATAAACACGCGTTTAATGTTTGCAAGGAGGTTTCCATGAGAGAGAACCGATGGGGGAAAATGAATAATAAGGGTGCTTCATTAATTGCAGTGTTAATTGCAATTGTTGTGGTTGGCGTGATGGGCTCCGTTGTCATGCAACTTACCATTACCAATCTTCAGATGAAGGAAGTTGAACGCCAGGGAAAACAGAATTTCTATAGTGCCGAAGACTTCATGGGATATTTTACCAACCAGATCAACGTGAAAACGGCAAAGCAATTACAGGGCGCGTTTAATGACATGCTGGCCATGTACAAAACGGTTTCTCAGACCGGCGGCGGATTAAAGACGGCTTTTTCCAAGGCGTATTTGGACAGACTGGTTGAGACCTTTGGCGTAGATACGCCTACTCCAAATCAGAAGAAAAACGTTGAAGAGGTTCTATATCAAATTGGATATTATGACGTGAGTCTTTTGGAGAGCCTGGTATATTCTTCCGGAATTGACGGTGACGTAAACGACGTTGTGCCGACAGATTTACAGGATACGACTAAATATGGCTTCTCTTATACGCCGTACTCGGCTACGTTGCCTAATTTAAGTACGGATGGATTTTATTATGCGGATTACGAAAAGGGAACTTTTACCCTTGGAAACATTTGCGTTTTCGCAAAAGATGATTTTGGCAACGTTACGAGAATCAAGACGGATTTGGTGTTTATCACTCCTGACGTTAATCTGGATGGCAGTAACGTCGTGAAAGAATTCATGAGATACAGCCTGATCGCTGACAGAGAGATTGAAGTTAATTCGACGCTCGTTAAAGTTGACGGAAACGTATATGCTGGCAAGGACGGAATCAAATTTGATCTTGGAAACAGCGGCAAGTTTATTGGCAAAAAAATCGTTACAAGAGGTGACATCGCTGTTTCAGCCGGCGGAAACGCTCAGATCGGAAATCCGGATAACAGCGCGTACACCCAAATTTGGGCAAACAACTATAAAACCTTAAATGACGGCAGCGCCGGAGCTAAGTTATACATTTCAGGAGACAGTTATATTGCTGATGACTTGAGTGTTGACGGCAATGATTCTGAGGTGGTGATTTCCGGGGCGTACTATGGATACAATTTTCAGGAGAATTATGACGTTGCAATGTCCACGCCGCCTGAAAATTCGGCATTTTCCAGCGCCATTATGATCAACGGCAAGAATGCAATGGTTGACGTGAATGACATCACTAGCTTCATGGTTTACGGCAGATCCTTTATCGGAAGAAATAAAAACGTATCTTCCGGATCAAATGACATCATGATGGGTGAAGCGATTTCCGTAAAGTCCAATCAGATCGCTTATTACGTGCCGAGTGATTGCGTGGATAAGTCTAGTGGCGTAGCAGTATTAATAACAGATTTATATGAGAATTATTCTGGCGTTATGGATATTGATACTTACGTAAGCGGAACTGGTGTTACGGAGTATCATTACATGGAAGGTTCCACGGAAAAAACCGTTTATTATCTAAAGTTTAAGAGTGAGCAGGCAGCAAATGATTTCTATTACGCCTACTTCACTAGCAAACAGATTTCCATGATGCAGAAGGCTGAAAAGTACATAAGTCCTTCTGCCAGATCAGTGGTTGTAACGAAGGATGATGGCACCACGGAGACTGTAAATCATTATTCCCTGCAGATTAATTCTGCTAGAACCGTGATGCGCGGAGATTATATTTACAGAGACGCAGCCGGACAATTGGCTACTGCAAAATGGTCGATTCCCGGAGGCTACTGGGGAAAAGGACAAACATATTTTGAGTTCGCAAAGGATCACGCCATTCGCTATAAATCTTTGGCACTGACTCTTGAAGATAAAAACGATGCAAGCATGGCCGGTAACGTGAGGATTCAACCGACCGATACTACAATGTTCCATGTTTTGATTGATGATGCGCAGTGGGCAGGATTCTTTGTGGATCATGATTCTGAGATTACTGATGGAAAGTTCGTGAAACCTTGGAAAGAGAATGAGGCAGATCCGACTACGGACATACTTTTGGCAATTGTTGACAACGCAGGCGGCGATCCTTACCAAATTCCTGATGGATATAACCGAGGCCTGATCATTGCAAGCGGTGACGTGCACGTTAACAAAGATTTTAGAGGAACGATCATCAGCGGTGATTTGATTAAGTTAGATCACTCCGGCGTAACGGTGGAATCGGACGAAGTTTTGATTTCCAAGATGATTTCTCAGGATGCGATGTTAAAGAGTAATGCGTTATTCTCAAAATTATTTAAGGATTATTCCAGTTCCGCGTCGTCAGTCATGAGTGGTTCTTCCATTGACAAATACATGAGTTATGACAACTGGACCAAGACGGTGGAATAAGATTTTGAAACCTAGGAGGCTTTTATGAGATTTCGTGACGATCAAAAAGGTTTTACCCTCATAGAATTGGTGATAGTTGCGGCCATTGTTACGATTATGGCGTCCCTGTCACTGACGATGTTGGGGAGAATTAAATACGCCAATACGGAGAAGATGGTAAATTATGTCTACGATGCTCTGAAGAAGCTTCAGATCACGGCCATGAGCAAATCGGAGGCCAATTATCTTCATATCTACAAGGATGGAGATTCATATTATTATATTACGTCCACTTCACCAACGTACAATGCGTCAACCATGGGAACGAATGGTACTTCCCTTGGGGGCAACATAAAGATTTATAAAGTGATTGGCGCAGGAGGAAGCGAGACGGAGATTACTGGTTCTCATAGAATTGCCCTTTCGTACAAAAAGGACGGGTGCGTTCGGGAAAAAGATTCCGCTGGTAATGCTTTGGAGGATATCCGGAAGATTGTGATAAAGGGTTCCTATGAAGTGGAAATTAGAATCAATCCTAAGACTGGAAAATGTGTTGTAGAAAAACGGTAATCTTTTGAAACGGAGGAGAGCGTAGTGAAAAAGCTCAATAATAAGGGTTTGACCCTGGTCGAATTGATAATTGCCATATCTATGGCGACGATGGTAATTGCTGCGGCAACGGTTTTTCTCTATAATGCAGAACGAAGCTATCGCATTTCGCAGTATAGCGTAGATCTGCAGATGGAAGCTCAGGTGTTGATGGAACAGATGAGCAACTGGGTGTTAGAGAGTAATCACATGCAAATAATGAATGGCGGAAAAGCGCTTGTTCTTTACCAGATTCCACAAGAAAAATATGCGTATTCGTCCGGAGCCGCGGAGCCTATAACAACTACGGTGCCGTGTGAGAGAATCATTCTTTATGAGCGTGACGGGAAATTATACATTGACGTTGACGACACAACGTCGAGGGATGATTTAAGAAACGACATCAAAACAATGCCGTCCACGTTCCCGTGCTTATCTTCATCGGCCAGCCCGAATCCGGATAATTGCATTGGCGAACACGTAGAGTTTTTTGACGTTGCTTATCCGAACGGAGTCGAACCCGAAAATGCAAATTCCATTGAGGTAAAGCTTAGCTTAAGAGAAGGCGGCGCAACGACGCAGGGACAAAGCTACATTGTTTATGACGTGTTTAGTTTCCGAAATGCCGTTCACGTTGTAACCCCTTCGCCTACGGCAAGTCCGGTACCTACCACTACACCTTGATCATTGGTCTCTCAGGGAGGAACTTAAAATGAGAAAAACACAGAAAAGAAACATGAACAAAAGATTTCTTTCCGCGGCCCTGGCTTTAGGCATGGTTTTGTCAATGTTACCCTCGGATGGCATTGAGGCGGCAGCTAAGAGAATTGTTTCGGATACCGCCAAGGGCGACGTGACGTACACGTATAATAATTATACGAATGCGAAAACTGTAGCCCGTGAGAGAAAGGTGGTAAAGGATACCTTGTCCACTGGAATCATTACGGATTCCAGCAAGGCAAAGGGTTCCACGGAAAATCCTTTTGTTATTGTGGAGGTAACTCCCCAGAAGGATTATTCTTCCATTGGATATCTTGTGGATGAATGTGAACCTGCCAACATGTATGATCTTGGCGGAAATAAATTATTGATTGATACCCTCACCGATGCGGATGGGGATTTCTTTGGTTTTGGAAAATTCACGATACCGGTTGGTAACGTATATTTCTTCCCTGATGAGAAAGAAGGAGACATTAACTTCTATCAAAACACGAACCTAACGGGTGAAACGGTTACGGTTGACGGTATTGACATCGCGTCTCATGAAAGTGCGCTTCGTTTTACGAGTGATCAGTGGGAGTTGAAGAAGAAAACAGCGCTTGCTGATTCGACTGCCAGGATTATGGGATATTATGAGGTCGTTGAAAAAGGTGACCCTAAAGCTAAGTTTATCTTAAAGATTGAGACAACTCCCGATGCAGATGGACATGACGTAACCACCAGAAGTATTGTCAAGGCAGATGACTCAAATCGCAGTGAGGCGTCGCTGATTTGGCATACAATGAATACTTTTGAGATTAATCAGGTCTTGAGTGAGGGCGTGAATACCGCTCGCATGTTCTTAAGCCTTGCAAATTTAAACAATCCGATTGCTTATGCTACGTTAAAGATTGACGTGGATGAGGATCCCAATTACGTCGGGAACCGTTTCTATACGGAGAGAGTTCCGAGCGTTGACGATCCTTTTTATGACGTGACGGGTGATTTTTACGTATATCAGAGTTATGATCTTTTTACTAAGAATACGCTTGGTCTTACGGATGCACAGGCAAAGAATTATTCTATTACCGTAAAGACCATTACTCCTTATGAACTTTCCAGGAATCCCGGGTGGGTTGAAATCGCCGATCTGATTTATTTTAATGCTGATCTGACGGTATTTAAGGATGAAGACGGAGATGGCGAAAAAGATTCTGACGAAGCAGGACTGATCGATCTTTGGCAGTCAACGAGTGCCTTTAACAAGGAATACATGAATCGTTTCCGTTATGGCAATAGTATAGCTAATGATGGAACCTCTGATCCAATCAAAGGATTTAGAGGAACCTATGATTATGATCACATCCCGAAGCTGGGACCTTCTGCAACGCTTGCGCTGAAAGATGAGGATAATTACAGAGGTAAGAGCAGAGAACTGACGCTGGACGTATTTTACAGAATTTTGACCAGAGTCACCAAGACAGAGAATTATTTGGCAGTCATCTTTGACCAAAATTGTACGGATCCTGCTTATAATGACACGAAAGATAACATTACGTATTACAGATATCGTCTCGGCTACAATAAAGACGAGAGAACTAGGATTGATGGCGGGTATAAGACCATGGGATACCAAACTAACGTTGCTAAGCTTTGGCTGGCTTGTACTTCCGCTAACCCTGGTCTGGTACAGAGATTTATGATTGACGGAAGTATAAATGAATCTGGTGATGGCAGAGATCCCAAGGGGCAATTAGAAGTTGACTCGGATGGTGTCATTAAGTACAAGGTTGATTCGCGTAAGTATCCCGCGAGAGAAGAGGCAAATACCAACAATGCACGGCAATACTGGTCAGGTTATACCTTCTACTGCGCAGAGGATAAGATCTCTGGAGACATAACGGAAGTTGGGAAACAGTGGGATTACTGGGACGGATATGCCGGTGAAGCTGAACATGATGAGGACTGTTATTACGTACAGGGACATGTGTTTGTAACTCCTGAAGGAACCAATCTTGTGGATGGTTACACAAAGGTATATTCCAATGACGCCCTTAGAATTTCGGGCAGTAGATATGTTGATTTTAACGAATTCTTGAGTGTTTACGGCGGGTCAGCTTCCCCTACGGCGAATAAGGCTACTTCCAGCCTTGCAACCAAGTATATTATTGATGCAGATCATTTCGTGAACTATTACCTGAATGATCTTACGGTATTGGATATTGAGCCGAGCGTAAAGATGAGGGCATATACTCAAAACTGCCCAGAGGTTGATCGACTTAAGGGTGAGCGTGCCTATGAGTGGCAGTTTGGTTACAAAGATGTTTATAAGCTGATTCCTAAGCGAATGGGTACGGACACCAGAGTGGCAAAGATTGAGCATGAAGTTATGCAGGCCTTTGTTGCAAAAAATGAAGACCTTAACAGTACCTATGACCTGATTTACATTGGCGATGACATTGGCGGTCTTTGGACCGGAAGCGAAGTAAAAGCAACTTATTACTCTCGTGAGTCATATAACGGTGCAACAGCAGGTAATGAAAGAACGGATTTTGCGGACAATACGATGGATGGATGGGTTTATTTCCATATCGGCGATATCCTGTACATTGCGAATGATTATAAGGAATCCTCTGGATTCTTAAGCGGTGACGCTAATGCAAAGACAAGAACGCGCCAAGCCGGAAACGATTTGACTAACAAGAAGATGGCTAAGCTTGTTGACTACTTGGAAGCAGGTTATCCCATTGTTATTGCGGACAATTTATATCCTGGAAATCTTCGTGATGGAGTAAAGACTTACGTAGATCCCAGTTCCGTAATGAATAAGTTTCTGACAGATCATGAGAATGATCCGTACTATGGCTTAAATGCTTCAACAGGATATTTTGAGAATTGTTATTTTACCAAGAAGATGTTGCAGCATATTGACAAAAGCATCAGCAACCGCATGAAAGGTAAGGTGACAATTGTTTCTGGTCCCACTCTTTATAACAGTTCGGATCTGGCGCATTCCTATTTGGCGTCACCCGATGGATATGCTGTTTTGAATTTTGTTGTGGACGTGCCGAATACGACGGATTATAAATATCGCGTATTTATCGACCGAAACAGAGACAGTAACTTTACTTATGACGCTACAGATGATGAGAAGAATGAAGTCATTACTTCGGGCTACCTGCCTTTGACGAGATTGCATAATACGCTTAGCATTCCCATGCCTGATAAGTGGGTAGGCTTTGTTCAGTGGCGTATTGAAGTTGTAAACAAGAGCAATGAGCACAAGAGATATTCCATGGAGGGATGTTCTGCCGTAGCAGCAGATCCGACGGCTCCGGCCAATAGTGACAGAGCAAAGAAGAAGATTGTCGCGCTTCAGATCATGCCGACGCATAACTCTCAGGACGGCAGTTCCACAGAAGATCTTCCCTCGAAATCCTGGGTACACCTTGGAAACAGAACTTGGGATAAGCGGGTGGCATTACCTACCGCAGATACCAGTTGGCAAGACCTTTATAGCCAAGTACAAGATTTTGACATAGAAGTGATTGAAATTACTTGGCGTCAGTTCATGCAGTTGTTTAAGCCGGAAGGCTCAGAAGAAAAGTTTAAATTTAATATGGGCGCAGCCATCGATATTTCAGATGACATTGCAACATCCAATCCTAGGAAAGACATTCTTGAAAGAGTAGAAAAGAAGCCTATAAACTTCTATACCAGCGGAGGCAATAAAGACAAGTATAGGAGCGTTGCTGCTGCTGACGTTGACAAGTATTATAAGCTTGAAGATTTCAACATGATCGTTCTTGGATTCGACGATGCGTATGGTTTCTCTGACATGTCGAACGAATATGGTAACGTGGAGTATCTGTACTACTTCGCTCTGAAGGGATGCAGTATCCTGTTTACGCATGATACCACGTCACAGTGGAGTGATAAGAATAAGAGCGCTTGGAATACCTTGTGGAGTGGCAAGAACTTAAAGAATAATGAGAGCACTTGGCATGAGGTGAGAAGATTCGGTTATACTGGTAATACGATGATGCGTGAAATCATGGGCATGAACCGCTACATGAAACTTAGCTCTAATCTTACTGGCGACACGAACGCTTACGTTAATTTCCGAAGCGGATTGGCAGATGACATCAAGGACTTTGTTACCATTAGCAATATTAAATATGATACCACCTACGATACTACGTCTAAGGATGGCTTGCACGGATTTAGTTTATATAATTTACTTCGTTATGCTTGTGGCGGAGCCAATGACAATGATGGTAAGAAGGCCAGAGTCCAGAACAAATACATGGCCATTCGTCCAAGCGATAATACAAAATTCAATAATGGCGGTGCATTTACCATTGGCGGTAACACATTGACGGAAGTTGTATCCAGAATTAATGAAGGGCAGATTACACAGTATCCGTTTACTATTGTAACAGGTACCGGCGTAACAAAATCTACCCAGTTTAAGATTGGTAAGACGCACGGTCAGTGGTGGCAGTTGAATATGGAGGATGAAGATCTGACGGTATGGTATACCTTGGATGATCCATACTCAAGTAACGTAGTAACTGGAGTAAACGCAGAAGATTACAAAACACGTAACAGCGGAACGCAGGATAACTGCTTGATGTACAGTGCAGTGCCTTATGACGCAGCTAACAACTTCTACATCTTCAGTAAAGGTAATATCTTCTATTCCGGCGTGGGACACAGTAACGTTGGTTCAGTAGAGGAAAAGAAGCTGTTTGTTAACACCCTGGTTGCTGCGTACAGACCGAAATTTGGACTTCCTTTCGTTCAGGTTACCAGTTCTGAGGCAAGCTTGACCAAGACTTCACCGAGAACCTATGGAGTAACGCTTCCCGTAGACTATGTTTACAACGATGCCGGAAACATCGACTGGACGAGGTCTGAGATTATTACAAGCGGCGCGTCTACAGATTTCATTGAAGGCAACTATATTTACGTTAAGTTTAAGGCAATGGATAACAATGGTTGTAGCACGATTTATACAACCGCTCACTATGCAAAGGCCAATGGTAAGTCTTCGGCTACGGAAGTTGCCATTTATTCCTCCTTGGCTAATGCAAAGAATAATAATCCCATGACGCCGACGAAGACTCGCGTTGAGAACGTTGACGGCACGGATATGACAAAGAAGTTTTACGATTTAACGGTTGGCAGTGAGTATTACGTAAGATTCTTGAAGTCAGATTTAGGTAATAGTGCTAAGTACAGAATACTGTTCGAATCCTATAATAACCGCGTAACTAGTGGTGAAATGGATAAGACGTATCTTGAGTTCAGGGCCCAGCCGCTGTTCAACCTCGATTAATTGATCTAACAGAATCAATTAGTCCTGAAACAAAGAAAACTGCTTCGGGAAATGCGATAAGCATTCCCGAAGCAATTTTTTTACTTTTTGATTCATTATTTTTAATTTTGCATGAATTTGAAAATTTTACGTACAATTTGTTTTGTGATTTGTAAAAAAGCCCTTGAAAAATCTGTAGTACCTTGTTATTATAGTATTAACAATACATCGACATAGGATTTCATATAGCCGTCATCCATCTTGGATTGCGGGTATTTTTGTCATTTTGTGACGAATTATGCGACGAAATGGGGGCTTATGAAGTTACTTGGAAGGAGGTCACTTTTATGGAAGGGGCACAAGTTTTCACTTGTAAATCGGGCGGTAATTTAAGAAGCATCTTGAGTAGGAACAATGACGCCGCTATGTTCCTTAAAGTGGAAAACAATAAGATTTCCGGAAAGGGTTATATCTGTAACACCGAAGGTAAGAATGGTTACAGTGATGAGTTCGAAGTTAGCATTGGCAAGATCAGCAGCATATTCGAGACTGAGTACTCCGGTGAACCTGCACTTGCAATCAATACGAGCCTTGACAACTTGTACGGATCAAAGAAGGTTCAGTTGGTATTTCCCCAGCTGAAGGACATGGATCTTGCAGCAAAGCTTTTGAAGAAGCTTCGCGCTGACGGCGGTTTCGTTGACGAGGCGCCGAAGGTTGCAGCTTACAACGCAAGAGTTGGCGATCTGGCACAGCAGCCCAAGCAGGAAGAGCAGCCCGCTCCGAAGCCGGAAGAGCCTGCAAAGTCCGTTGCAGAACTTAGAAACACAAACGCTCCGAAGGAGCAGCCTAAGCCCGCTGAGCAGCCTAAGCCTGCACAGCCCGTTGTTCCCACGGCTCCTGCCACTCCGGCAGCTCCCGCTGAACAGCCTAAGCCCGCGGCAACCGCTACGCCGGCAGCACCTGCAGAGACTCCTGCGGCACCCGCAACTCCTGCAACCGCTGGTCCTAAGACGAAGATGACGGAAGCAGAGTTCAATGAGAGAGTTGATAAGCTGAACGTTCTGAGAGATTGTGGCGTTCTTGGCGAGAAGGAATACTACACCAAGAAGTTTGAGATTGTTTGTGAGTATAATGATCTGGTTGACTTCAACGAGAAGATTCAGAAGCTCATCGTTCTTGTGGACTGCGGACTCCTTTCCGAGAAGGAATTTGAGAACAACTGTAATGACATCATCAAGGAGTGCTGTGACGTTAACGTTACTAATCCTAATGAGTATCGCAAGAACATCCAGAAGCTGGTTTGCATGGAGGCCGGCGGCATCCTGACTCCCGAAGAGTACAACAAGTATAAGCAGGTAATGCTGAACGACGTTGTTATGACTCTGGATGATCAGCCTAAGGCATTTATCGGCAAGCTGAAGAAGCTGCCCGTACTGGTTGAGTGCCAGATGATTTCTAAGGCAGAGCAGGATCAGATCATGAAGAATCTGTATTCCATGATCGAAGTGAAGGCTGGACAGCCTTTGACTGGCATGGTTGACAGAATGAACAAGTGGCCTTTGCTTGCTGAAGAGCATATCATCTCCGAGGCAGACCTTCGCAAGAAGCAGACGCCGGTTATTGATGCCTGCATGAACAAGAACATTACCGGTCCCGATGACGTTAAGGCAATTGGCGAAGATTTGGTAGCACTGAAAGACGGCAAGTGGCTTACCGAGGCAGAGTTTGATGAGAAGAAGAAAGCTCTGCTTACCAAGGTTGACGGCATTTCCGATTTCATCACCAGAATTTCCGTATATGTTGCGCTTCCTAAGATGGGTCTTGAGACGCAACAGGAATACGAAGCACAGAAGAAGAAATGCATCGATGCCATCTTTGCTCCGTACAGTGGCATGGATGAGTTCAAGAAGAGAGTTACCAACCTAATGGATCTCCAGAAGGCTGGAATGCTTACCGAGCAGGAATTCAATACTCATAAGGCTAAACTGATGGGTGCTCTGTAATCTGAAAAACAATTATGAAAGCAGGTGTCGATTTGACACCTGCTTTTTTATGTCTGAAAAATCAATTATCCAAGTAAAACGTATTGAATAATTCCTTACGAACGTATATACTAGTATTAGTGTATTAGTGGTATTATGCCCACAATAGGACGTGCTTTTTGAAGGGAGCCGGAGATGGACGTAGAGGATAGGAAACTTGCGCTTTTGATCGATGCCGACAACATTTCACCGATCTACATGAATATCATGCTTAGTGAAGCAAAAAACTACGGGACAGTGAGCGTGCGCAGAATCTATGGGGATTGGACGAGCTCAGGTAAGAACAGCTGGAAGAGCGTCATGTTGGACAATTCCCTGACCCCCATACAGCAATACAGTTATACCTATGGAAAAAATGCGTCTGACAGCGCAATGATCATTGATGCCATGGATATTTTATATGCGGGGCACGTGGATGGTTTTATCTTGGCATCCTCAGACAGTGATTTCACGAGATTAGCCATGCGGCTTCGCGAGGCAGGCAAGTTTGTGATCGGCATGGGCGAGTCGAAAACGCCGTCTCCCTTTGTAAAATCCTGTGATGAATTTAAGGTGCTCGACATTATCTTAAAGAACTCCATGTCTGAGGAGGAAGAGAAAAAGCTTGCCAAGGCAACGGACGGCATTGCGGGTGGCGAAGGCGGAAGCGAACCGACGCCGATCACAAAGCTTTCCGTGATCAAGAAGAGCATGTTGGACATTATTGATAAGAATTCCGATGAAAACGGGCAGATGCACATGTCAAAGCTTGCCAGCATGCTGACGAGGCTCTACTCAGACTTTGACGCCAGAAACTATGGTAAATACGGGAAGTTTAGCAATTTCGTAAAGGCGCTTCCAGAATTTGAGGTGACCATGCATAACACGGTTGCCTACGTTAAACGCAAGGACAGCGCCGAGTTTTCGGAGAATGTATCGGAAGAAACGGAAGGGAAGGCGCAAGGTGGTTCGCAAGGTGCAAAACGAGGCGGATCAAAGGCGAAAACCTCGAAAACAAGAAAAAAGTCTAAGACGTCTTCCAATCGCAGCAGTAAGAAAAAAAACGCCGCGCCCAAGAAAGTGGAAACCTAATGGCAGAATAGACGCAATAAACATGGAAGTCTGATGAAAGAACCAACGCAATAAAGAATGCGGGGTGAATGCGTGACCTGTAAGGAATTTGAAAAATTAATCCCGGATTACGTCGCAAAGAAGCTGGATTACCTTACGCTCAAAGAGTTTTATGCCCACATGGAGTCCTGCGAGGACTGTAAGGAGGAACTTACCATCAATTTCCTCGTTACGGATGGCATCAAGAAGTTGGAAAACGGTGATGCTTATGATCTTCACAAGGAATGGGGCAATAAGGTTGAGGAAACGAGAAGGCGGATCCTTCGCAGCGACAGAGTGATCCGGTTGGGATTTTGGCTGGAGATTCTTGCCGTAGGCATAATCGCCGGCATATTTCTGTTGTTAGCACTGCCTTAAAGGGGGAAACATGAGTCAAAAACTAGTATTGATCGATGGACACAGCATTTTAAATCGCGCATTTTACGGCCTCCCGGATCTCACGAATTCGGAAGGCCTTCATACGAATGCCGTTTATGGATTCTTAAATATCATGTTCAGGATTCTGGAGGAGGAAAAGCCGGACTATTTGGCGGTAGCCTTTGACGTGCACGCAAAAACCTTCCGGCACCAGATGTATGAGCAATATAAGGGCACGCGGAAGCCCATGCCTGATGAACTTCGCGAGCAGGTGCCTCTGATCAAGGAGGTTCTCCGTGCCATGCACGTGGAAATCCTCGAAAAGGAAGGCTTTGAAGCGGACGACATCCTGGGAACCCTTGCTAGAAAAGCGGAGGGCGCCGGTATCGACGTGGCATTGGTCTCCGGAGACCGTGACCTATTGCAGATCGCGACGGATCACGTAAAGATCCGCATTCCGAAGACGAAGATGGGACGCACCGAGATCGAAGATTATTATGCGGCGGACGTGAAAGAGAAGCTTCAGGTAACGCCTGCGCAGTTTATTGAATTAAAGGCTCTCATGGGAGATACGGCGGACAACATTCCCGGCGTTCCCAAGGTGGGCGAGAAGACGGCGACGGAGTTGATGCTCACCTATGGTTCCATTGATGAAATCTATGCCCATTTGGACGAGATCTCGAAGAAGAGCATTCGGGAGACCCTGGCCGCAAACAGGGAGCTGGCAGATCTCTCGAAGGTATTGGCGACCATCAAGACGGACTGTGACCTGACGCTTGACTATGACAAGGCCAAGGCAGAAGGTTACTATACGCCGGAAGCCTACGTATTGTTCAAAAAACTGGAGTTTAAGAACATGCTGTCGCGCTTTGAAGAAGGCAGCCAGGGCGGGACGGCAAAGATGTGGGAAACCATGGACGTGCTGGAGACGCAGGTGCAGTTGGAGGCTTTTTTTAAGAAGGCATCTGCCAGCGAGACGATCGGTTTCCACCCCCTGATTGAGGATGGTAAGATTCTTGCCATCGCACTGGCGGTGGAAGAAGGCAGCGTCGCTTATTACGTGCCCCAGATGAAGAAGGCAGAGCCCGTACAGCTGAGTTTATTTGACTTTATGGGCGGAAATGCGAATGAGGCGGAAAAAGCCTCAAATAAGGGCAATTTCGGCGCTGGAAGCGGTGACGACGAGAGCGGTTTGGAGAACTTGCTTCGGGAACAATCAAAGAAGCATAAAATCTCTACTTTTGACGTAAAACATCAATACGCATTTTGGGATCAGGAATCCACGGACCATTATTTTGACGTGCTTATTGCCGCATATCTTCTCAATCCCTTGAAAAGTGATTATGAGATGGACGTGATCAGCTCGGAGCACCTTGGCATAATGATCCCGGGCATCACGGAAACCTTTGGAAAGAAATCCGCATCCGCGGCATTAAAGGAAGACGCGGAGAAGGTGAGGGAATTCCTTTGCAGCTGTGCTTGTGCGGCACGCAAGCTCGCCCCCGTCCTTCAAAAAAAGCTTCAGGAAACGGGCATGGAAAAGCTCTTCCGCGAAGTGGAAATGCCCCTTTCGCTTGTTCTGTATGACATGGAACGCGAGGGCGTTATCGCAAGACGGGACGAATTAAAGCTTTACGGAGACGCTTTGGACGGCAGGATCAAAGAGCTTGAGACGTCCATTCACGAAAAGGCAGGGAAGCCTTTTAACATTTTGTCTCCAAAGCAACTTGGGGAAATCTTGTTTGATGAGATGAAGCTTCCCGGCGGAAAGAAGACAAAGACGGGATATTCCACGGCGGCGGACGTGCTGGAGAAGCTTGCACCGGATTATCCGATCGTCAGCGAGATCTTAGAGTACAGGGGACTAACGAAATTAAAATCAACCTATGCGGACGGCTTGGCAGCCTGCATTGCGGAAGACGGCAAGATCCACACGAGCTTTAACCAGACCATTACGGCAACGGGACGCATCAGTTCCACGAATCCGAACCTGCAGAACATTCCGATGCGAATGGAGCTGGGACGCAGGATCCGCAAGGTTTTTGTGCCCGCGAAGGATCACGTATTCCTTGACGCGGACTACTCCCAGATCGAGCTTCGCATCTTGGCGCACATGTCGGGGGACGCGCAGCTTATTGAGGCATATCACATGGATCAGGACATCCACCGCATCACGGCTTCCAAAGTGTTCCACGTTCCTTTTGAAGAGGTGACGCCGCTGCAAAGACGTAACGCGAAGGCCGTTAACTTCGGCATTGTCTACGGCATCAGTTCCTTTGGACTGAGCCAGGATCTTAGCATTACGCCTAAGGAAGCCGCAGCCTACATCCAGCAGTATTTTGAGACCTATCCCGGGATCAAGCTTTTCCTGGACGGATGCGTACAAGAAGCAAAGGAGAAGGGCTACAGCGTTACCATGTTTGGCAGGAGACGCCCCATACCGGAACTGGCTTCCTCAAATTTCATGCAGCGTTCCTTTGGTGAGCGCATTGCCATGAATTCTCCGATCCAGGGAACGGCGGCAGACGTGATCAAGATTGCCATGGTAAACGTATGGAAGGCATTGAAGGAAGCCGGCCTGCAGTCTAAACTGATCCTTCAGGTGCATGACGAACTTATTATCGAAGCGAAAAAGGACGAGGCGGCAAGGGCACGCGAGATTCTCGAGGACTGCATGAAATCCGCGGCAGATTTGGCTGTGGAGCTTGTGGTTGACGTCCACGAGGGAGAGAACTGGTACGACGCAAAATGATAAAATTGTTTGCAGGATCATAACGCAAACATATTAGGAAATTGAGACGTGCGAGGTGTGGCATGAAATTTATAGGAATCACCGGCGGAGTCGGTGCAGGGAAATCATCGATCCTTTCATATATCCGCGATCATTATCCTTGCGAGATTTACCTCGCGGATGAGGTGGCACACGAGGTGAAAAAGCCCGGAACGGCATGCTTTCGCGAATTGATCAAAATTCTTGGCGAGGACGTGCTGGACGAATCCGGAGACATTGATAAAAAGCGCATGGCAGAGAAGATTTTTGCGGATGATCAGCTCTTGGAAAAAATCAACGCCATCGTACATCCGGCCGTTAAGGACTATCTTTTGGAACGCTTAAATGAGGCTAGGGAGAAGGGCACCGTAAAGCTCTTTTTTGTGGAGGCGGCGCTCCTGATCGAGTGCGGCTACGGAGAGCTTGTCGATGAGATGTGGTACGTTCACGCGAAGAAGGCAGTCCGCAGGAAAAGGCTTCGCGAGAGCCGTGGCTACAGTGACGAAAAGATCGATCAGATCATGAAGGCCCAGCTTTCCGAGGAAGCATTCCGCAAGGGGAGCGACTTTGTGATCGACAACAGCGGCTCCTTAGAGGATGCCTGCCGCGCAATTGATGAGCGGCTGAAAAAGATGGATTAGGCGACGTGTCATGAAGAATTTGTACGAATGTGATGAAAATAAGATACTCGGTACGGTCGGGGCCTTGCTTGGAGGGCTCCTGGGCCTTGCCATTTGGATTTCTTGCGGATATTATTGGCTGATCCCGGGAATTGTAGGTTTTGTATTCGCTAAGCTGATCATCAAAGGCTATATGCTTTTGGCGGGCAGCATCAGCAGAACCGGGCTGATCATATGCATCGTCATCAGCTTGCTTTTGATCAGCGTTTCGGAGATTGGAAGCGTCATGGCACACGTTTTCTTTGAGTGGCAGATCCATGATCCTGCTGAGGTCATAAAGAACGTTGGCAAGTACGTGAAGGCCAGGGGTATTTTGAAAAGAATGATCGGAAATACGATATTTGGCATCATGACGTTTTCCATTGGCTGTTTTTTCCTGTATTACAAGATTTGGAAGGAAACTGCTGACGGCCCAAAGGAAGAGGTTACGATCAATACTGACGATCCGGAAGGATTTCGTTAAACGTAAAGAGGTATACGGATGGGAGATATTTCCAGCATCGTCATGATCATCATGACGATGATCTTTTTGACGGAAATGATCATTATGATGATTCCGGACAAAAACAAGAAAAATGGCGGAAACGCGTTCGCAAAAAAGACCTACAATCCCAATATGATCAGAGGCGGAATGCGTGCTTACGTTATTATGGGGATCTTTGTGGGAATCATGCTGATCAAATTCCTTGTGGACGGAAGTTTTTCTGCTTTTGGTGATAAGGGATATGACCTGTACGAAGTTTTGGTGAACGGCGTGGGACCGGATTCCGGGAAGGACGCGATCGTGCAATTTAAGGTTGCAGGAAAGACGTTTCGCCTCGAGGGTGCAGACGGGGCATTTTGTCCCATCGTCATAGACCATGAGACGGAAGGCGGCGCCGGCGAGCATTTTGTTTTTTGCCTGCATTTAAGCAGCAAAAAAAATGCGGAGCTTTATGAGGATGCCGGACCGCAACGGGTATTTAAGTATAGGGGCAGAGTGTATGATTTCAGCCAGTATTCGGAGCAATACCGAAGGGCTGTTAGTGATTCCGGCCTGGATGGCGATGAATACTGGGTTGTGGATTACGTATTTGATACTTACGGAACCAGCGAGCGTAAAAGGAATGAGCTTTTGTTTCTGATCGTCGTATTGATCGGTTGCATTGTAAGCTATATTGTTATTAACGTTACTTGGAAGAAAAGGACAGGCGGAAAAGAACATGAGATTATGTAGCATTGCCAGTGGGAGCAGCGGAAATTGTACTTACGTGGGGTCAGACTGCACGCATCTTTTGATCGACGTCGGGATCAGCGGGAAGCGGGCGGAGAGCGGATTGAACACGCTGGGACTGAGCGGAAGGGACGTGGACGGGATCCTGATCACGCATGAACATGCGGATCACATTGCGGGGCTTGGGGTTTTGGCCCGGAAATATGAGATCCCGATCTATGCGACAAAGGGTACCATTTCAGCCATCACAAAGATGAAACAGGTTGGAGAGATCGCGCCGGATCTGTTCTGTGAGATCCGTGAGGATCAAAAGTTTACGATCAAGGATCTCACCGTGAACCCAATGAAAATCTCCCATGACGCCGCGCAGCCCGTTGCATACCGCATTTCCTATGGCAGCAAAAAGGTTGGGGTATGTACGGACCTTGGCGTTTTTAACGAGTATACCGTGGATTGCCTCAAGGGCATGGATGCCGTCCTGATCGAGGCGAACCACGACGTGAACATGCTTCAGGTAGGGCCGTATCCTTATTACTTAAAACAAAGAATTTTGGGTGACCGGGGACATCTCTCAAACGAGAATTCCGGGAGACTTCTTAGCCAAATCCTGCATGACGGATTAAAGGAAATTGTGTTAGGTCACCTTAGCAAGGAAAACAATCTTCCTGAGCTTGCGTACGAAGCGGTCCGCATGGAGATCAATATGGGTGACACGCCTTACAAGGCATCGGATTTTAAGCTTTCCGTGGCGAAGAGGGACGACGTTTCCAGGGTGATTGAGATCGCGTGACAAGATTACGTCTGCCTCTGTGGCATCACTTCCGTCCCAGTTGCTTTCCGCAGAGGGGAAGGCTTAAATAATAAGGTGATACGTCGATATAATATTATAGACCTTTTTTCGAAAGAACAGTAAAAAGACGATTAAGTAATGCTGAGAAAGGATAACGGGTTATGGAGCAGACAATTTTGAAAGAGAAAAAGAAGCGAACTGTCGAATGGCTGATTTTTGCCTTTTATGCCGTTTCGCTGATTGTGATCAGTTGCTTTCACGAGCCGTGGTATGACGAGGCAGAAGCGTGGCAGATGGCGCGCGGCGCAAGTTTTCATGACCTGCTTTTTTACATACCGCATTACGAGGGACATCCATCCCTTTGGTATTTGCTTCTGGCGATTCCTGCAAAGCTCGGCGTACCCTACGAGATTGGACTGAAGTCCATAGCCGTTTTGGCTGCCCTGATCTATGGCTGGCTTATCTTGTTTTGTTCTCCGTTTCCCAAATGGATCCGTTACGTTCTTCCCTTTCAATACTTTTTGTTTTATCAATATGGCGTGATCTCCAGACCCTATGGACTTAGCGTTCTGTGCTTTTTCCTGATGGCAATGGCGTTTAAGAGTCGCAATGAAAAACCGTGGAGGTTTTTGGTTCCCATGGCATTTCTGTGTGCCCTGAGCGGCTATGGCATTGTCCTGGCAGGCGGTATTTGCATTGCTTGGGTATGGGATATTTGCAAGGAGAAGAATTGGAAGCTTTTTACGGCCAAGTTTTGGATGGACAAGCGAATCGTCGGATTGTTCCTCTTATTGATCGTTGCCGTTTTGATCATTCTGCAGATCCTTCCAAAGCCAGATACCTATGCGATGTCACAGGCGGCAACCAATTCGATTCTAAAGAGGCTGATCTATACCGTCTTTATGATGCTCCCCGACGGCACGGTGATCACGGTGCTTGAGGGTGCAGCTTTTCTAAATAAGGCCAACATAGCCATTTCCGTTATGTTGGTCGGCATTGTGGTTGGCGCGGGCTACCTTCTTTTTCTGTATGCCGCATCATCCCAAAAGACTTTGCATTATTTTGTAATTCCATACGCATTTTTCACCGTGTTTGCAGCGTTTGTATATTTTTGCGCACATCACATGGGAATGCTTCTGGCGTTTGTGATTTTCTGGTTATGGATCGCACTCGAAGACGAAGATCGCTTTGCTGCGTGGAAGAAAATGACGGCCAAGATTACCTTGCAGGAGCATAACCGAAAGACGCTTCAATTTGCAGGGAAATTTGCCTTGGCGATCATCATGCTGATGCCGGTCTATTGGACGGTTGGAGCATCCTTTTTGGAGATCACGACGCCATATTATTACGGGCGCGAAATGGCGAAGTTCTTAAAAGATACGGGGCTTTATCAATTAAACGTCATGGCGGAATATGACATTTCCATTCCAAGTGAAGTTATCAGCATGGATTATGATATAATGGATTACGTAAATACGGAGATCGTGGCCCGTCCCGTGGCGGTGCTTCCATATTTTGAGCATAATTTCTGCAAGAATCTGAACATGGGGCGCGATGATGCAGGATACGTGTTGCATATCGTTCCCTCAAGGGAAGAAAACGAGAAGGCGCTTGCGCAATGGAAGAAGATGGGGGCGCCCGACGTCATTATCCATGATACGAATTTGAAATTGATTTTTGGGGATGAAGTAAATCCTGCAGATTACGTGGCGGTATATGAATACGCGCCATATGCTAATATTTGGAAAGCGTTCCCGTCGAAATATAACATTGCGTACAAGGGATTTATTTACGTCAGGAAAGATTTGCTTGAGAAGTATGGATTACAACCCATTCAATTAGGCGTGATTCATTAAAAAAGGAAAGGAATTGAAAAAAATGAAAAGAGTAGTGATCATTGGCGCTGGCCCGGCAGGCATCACGGCTGCGTATGAACTGTTGAGGGATTCTGATCAATACGAGATCGTGGTTTTGGAAGCATCCGAAAAGGTTGGCGGTATTTCCAGAACGGTTCGTCACGGTCAAAACCGTATCGACATCGGAGGTCACAGATTCTTTTCCAAGGATGATCGCGTGATGGAATGGTGGCAGGAAATCCTTAAGTATCAAGGCGCACCTTCAAAAGATGACAAGATCCTTGGAAGGGAGTCAAGGCTTGTGGAGGGCGGACCAGATCCTGAGCAGACGGACGACGTGTTTTTAATCCGTCACCGCGTAAGCCGAATTTATTACAAGGGAAAATTCTTTGATTATCCCATCAGCATGAAGCCGCAGACCTTCATTAACATGGGATTCCTTACCAGCATGAAGGCTGGATTTTCCTATCTTGGAAGCTGCATGCACAAGCTTCCGGAGACTTCGTTGGAAAACTTTTATATTAACCGTTTTGGTAAAAAGCTGTATTCCATGTTCTTTGAAGGCTATACGGAAAAGCTTTGGGGCCGTCATCCGCGCGTGATTTCCGCGGATTGGGGCGCACAGCGCGTTAAGGGGCTTTCCATTTGGGCGTTAGTGAAGAATGTGTTTGGAAAACTGCTGCCATGCAAAAAAGAAGTGGAAACATCCCTGATCGAGGAATTCTATTATCCCAAGCATGGCCCCGGACAACTTTGGGAAAAAGCGCTTTCCATGGCGCAGGAGAAGGGCGCGAAGGTTGTCTTTGGTGCCAAGGTCAGCGGTCTGACCTTGACGGCAGACGGGCGTATTTCGGCAGTCAAGTGTGAAGACGGGACCGTTTATGAGGCGGATGAAGTCATCTCCAGCATGCCTGTCAAGGAACTCATTGCTGCCATGCAGGCGGGCGATGGCTCCGCGGAGGCTTCCGCGAGCGTTCCGGCGGAGATTTCCAGGATTGCAAATGGCCTCCCTTATCGTGATTTTGTTACGGTTGGTCTGTTGGTTGACCGCCTTGCATTAAAGAACGGAACGAAGATCAAGACCCTTGGAAACATTGTTCCCGACTGTTGGATCTACGTGCAGGACACGGGCGTAAAGCTTGGACGCATCCAGATCTTTAACAACTGGTCACCCTACATGTTGGCGGATCCTGAGCATTCCGTTTGGATCGGCCTGGAGTATTTCTGCGACGAAGGTGATGATTTCTGGAACATGACGGATGAAGAGTGCGTCAAGATGGCAACGGCTGAACTTCGGAAAATTGGTGTTATTGACGAAAACGTAAAGATCCTTGAGACGTGCCGTGAGAGAGTGCAGAAGGCATATCCCGCTTACTTTGACACATATTCTGAGATCGATCAGCTGACGGGTTGGCTGAACGGCATCCAGAACCTTTGCTGCGTTGGCCGGAATGGTCAGCACCGCTATAACAACATGGACCATTCCATGGTGACGGCATTTGTTGCCGCCGACGTAATCCGTGGCAAGGGAAAGAAGGAAGAACTTTGGGCGGTGAACACGGAAAAGTCTTATCATGAAGAGAAAAAGAATTAGATTAACCGAGTAAGAAGGATACGGATATGAATAAACATGCCGGCTTAAAGGAAAAGAGAATTGAATGCATTGTGTTTTTTCTGTTTGCGGTTTCGTTGGCCGTGGTAAACTTTTTTCATGAGCCATGGTTTGATGAAGCCCAGGCATGGCAGATTGCGAGATGTGCCAGTTTGAAACAAATTCTGTTTGACATTCCACACTATGAAGGACATCCGGCTCTTTGGCATTTGCTTTTGCTTATTCCGGCAAAATTGGGTTTCCCGTATGAATTTTGCCTTGGGGTAATTATTTATATCGCCATCTTTTTCACGGGCTGGTTAATTCTGTTTCGTTCGCCTTTTCCTTTGGTGGTCCGTTGCTTATTGCCTTTTCACTATTTTATTTTTTATCAGAATGGCGTAGTTTCAAGACCGTATGGTTATATGACGCTCGCATTTATGCTGATGGCATGCTTTTTTAAGGATAGAAAGGAACGCCCATGGAGATTTGTTATCTCATTGGCTTTTCTTTGCGCGCTAAGTGGTTATGGCATTGTGTTGGCGGGAGGAGTAGCGGCAGCATGGACCATGGAAATATGTGTGGAAAAACAGTGGAAATTCGGGAATGTAGAATTTTGGAAGGATAAGCGCATTTATTCCTTGGCAGCCCTTTTAATCGTCGCATTTGCATTGATCTTTCAGATCATGCCGAGAGAGAATACGTTTGCATTTTCCATAGACCAGGTGAACCCTATTTGGTTAAGTATGCTTTATTCATTTCTGGCGATGATACCAGACGCTTTTTTATTAAATATTTTATCTTGTGAAGACATGCCAAGGTTTTCAGCTTTGAATTCCACACAGTTTTATTTGGCTCTTGTAATAGGTCTCTTTTTCTTGGTGATTGTTTGGCTGTTTGCCACAAAAAAGAATAGAAATTATTTCTTTATTCCGTATCTGTTTTTTGCGATTTTTACCGGCATCGTATATTTTTCCGCGCATCACATGGGCATCATGGTTGCGTTCGTTGTTTTTTGGTTTTGGATTGCATTTGAGGATAAGGAAAAGGGTGCTTCATTGGCACGTATATTCGGAAAGATCAAGCTTTCAGAGCAGGATGCTGAGACGCTAAGGAAGTTTTCGGCCTTTATTTGTTTGATTCCGCTCGTTGTGCCTTGTGTTTGGACGGCCGTGGCATCCGTGAATGACGTCCAATATGATTATTTTAACGCAAGGGGCATAACAAAGTTTATCAAGGAGCATCATTTGGAAAATGCAAAGTTTCTTGTTGAATGGGGCGAAGTTACGGATGAGAACTGGTCTGACGAAGAGTATTATGAGAAAGTGAATGCCTATGGTTTGGACGTTTCAGTTGATCCCGTCGCCGTAATGCCTTATTTTGATCATAATTTTTGCATTAACTTAAATGGCGGACGGGATGACGTTGCGTATGCAACGCATCATTTTGCAACGGCGGAAGAGAGTAAAGAAGTTTTTCGGCAACTAAGAGAGCAGGGGGCGCCTGATTTTGTGGTTGGTATTATTGATCTTGACAGGATCTATGGAAGTGAAGTATCAATGAAAGATTACGTTCCCGTATATAAAATCTCGCCTAGGTATATCAGTATTTGGAAATTTTTTAGAACGTTTGGAGATTCATTTAAGACGCGATATATTTACGCAAGAAAAGACATATTGGACCAATATGGTTTGGAAAACATTTTAGGAAACTAATTACGAGGGAGAAGTAATCGGGATGAAGAAAACATCGCAGAACGTTTTGGATATTCTGATTAAGACGGTGGAGTTTATTTTGGTATTAACGGTAATTTTGGATTGTAATTCCGTATACCGCCTTAGATTTGGTTGGGATTTTGAACCACATCTCCTAGCTTTATGGGTTGCAAACTTATCGGCATGGTTCTTGTTGGCGCTTTGGATCCTAAAAGATAAAACGAATTTCGAACTTGTCAAGGAAATGTCGGCGTTTATCTTTATTTCCTTTTTGGTGATCACAGAATACAATGCGTTTTTTGTACAGAAGCTGGATACGGGATTTGTAGGTTATTTCTTTTTCTTTGTCACGGCGATGGTTCTTCTGTATAAGATCTATCGGAAAAACGGTGAACCGTTTCATTTGCTGTTTTTGATGGAATACGTCATTTTATTTATTGCCATTGTATCCGTTATTCTTTGGATTGGTTCCAGCATTTTGGAATTATGGGGCAGAAATTCTGACCTAAAGGTTTTTTGGGGCGGAATCTATTTTGACGCAAACTACTTAAACATTTGCATCAGAAGATGGATTTTTGTCGGAGACTTGACCAAGAATCTGGGTGTTTTTGTAGAACCTCCCATGTTTGGGTTGTTTCTTGGATTTGGTTTGTATACGGAACTGTTTTTAAAGAAAAAGAGCAATATTGCCATTGTTGTTTCTTTCCTGATCGCATTGGTATCCTGCAGGGCAATCCTGGCAATCATGTTGGCACTTTTGGCATTGGTGTTTTTATTCGCCGAGCTTATTTGGGAAAAGAAATATGCAAAAGTGCTGATTCCCGTAATGGCAGTTTTAGGTTTCATTGCGGTTGCCGGATTATTTGTTTATAAAATGAAAACGGGATGGGGGAGCCTTGCTACTCATATTGATGATTTTAAGGCAGCGCTTCAATGTTGGTTACAATATCCCATTTGGGGATGCGGCTATGATCGTGAAATGCCCATCCAGGAGTTTATGAGCGAATTTAGATCTGATAATCTGGGGCTCAGTAACTCAGCGGCCGTTGTTTTGGCTGAAGGCGGAATTGTTTTATTTACCTATTATTTTTTGCCTTTCTTATTTATGATGCTGGCATTCTTCAAGAGAAACAGGAAATTTGCCTTTTGGGGCGCTGGAATGTTCCTGTTTTGGGTTGTAGTTATCTTTCACACGAGACTGTTCATTTTCTTCCTGCTGGCATTGGGATATTCCATGGTTAAGTTCAAGGTACGGTTGTTAAACGTAAAAGAGAATGAAAAGAGAGTGGAAGCGGGAATCACGTTTTTTGATGAGAATCTTTCGGAAGAAAAAGGGTATTTTAGTAAAACCTATCTCGACTTACCCGTTGGTTTTATGATCATTATGACCATGATTTTGGCAGGATCTGCCATATATGGATTAATTAATTTCAAGGAATTTAACGTTCAGAATTTGATTTCGTCAATCATTATTTTGCTGGTGGAAGCGATCATCCTGTTTTTGAACCTAAAGAAAAAGACATTGTCTAAACTGATAAACAGTTTGTGTCAAATCGGCATATGGCTTTTCTATATGCTTGTAGGACAGCCATACAGGGTATTGGATAGCTTTTATACTGTGACGAAATTACACATCCAGGACTGCTGGTGGAAGTTTATTGTTGTCGTGATCGCCTTGTATTTCGCAGGAGCCATATTGGATAAGGGCTTTAAAGATAAAGTGTGGAGTTAATTCGGAAACGCTTGCATTCTTTTGGGTTTTGTAGTTAAATAAATAAAGATTAGGTGTTTATACGAAAGGAATAGGACATGAAAAAGACAATCATAACCGTAGTTGGAAAGGATACCGTGGGTATCATCGCAAAGGTCTGCACTTATTTGGCGGAGAATGGGATCAACATCCAGGACATCTCCCAGACGATCGTGCAGGATTATTTTACCATGATGATGATCGTGGACATGAACGGCTGCGCCAAGAGCTTTGGCGACGTTGCTGACGAGCTGGAAGAGCTGGGAAAGGGCATGGGCCTTGTGATCAAGTGCCAGAAGGAAGAAATCTTCGACCAGATGCACAGAATTTAAGACGGTGGTCCTGGGTGACAAAGTGAGATTTGAGAACCGTGGCGTGGTACGTGAATGTTGGAATTTATGGGCGCCCGGAAGAAAAGAGACAAGAGGAAGAGAACGTTATGATCAATATATATGAGGTCGTGGAGACCAATAACATGATCGAGAAGGAAAATCTTGACGTGAGAACCATCACGCTGGGCATTTCCCTTTTGGATTGCATTGACAGTGACTTAAAGACCTTGAATGAAAAGATTTACCGGAAGATTTATGATGCTGCAAAGGATCTAGTAAAGACAGGCGAGGAGATTTCCAAGGAATTTGGAATCCCCATCGTAAACAAGCGTATTTCCGTGACGCCCATAGCGTTGATCGGCGGCGCCGCATGTAAGACGATCCAGGATTTTGCAAGCATCGCGCAGACCCTTGACAAGGTGGCGAAGGAGGTTGGCGTTAATTTTATCGGCGGTTATTCGGCGCTCGTTAGCAAGGGCATGACTGCTGCCGATGAGCTTCTCATCCGTTCCATTCCCCTGGCACTGTCCACGACGGAGCGCGTCTGCAGTTCCGTAAATCTTGGAAGCACCCGTACCGGCATCAACATGGATGCGGTAAAGCTGATGGGCGAGATGGTGAAGGAGACCGCGGAATTCACGAAGGAGCAGGATTCCCTTGGCTGTGCCAAATTGGTGGTGTTCTGCAATGCGCCGGATGACAATCCTTTTATGGCAGGCGCATTCCACGGCGTGACGGAAGCGGACAAGATCATCAACGTCGGCGTTTCTGGCCCTGGAGTTGTAAAGACGGCCTTGGAAAAGGTACGCGGAGAGAATTTTGAAGTGCTTTGCGAGACGATCAAGAAGACGGCGTTTAAGGTGACGCGCGTTGGCCAGTTGGTGGCGCAGGAAGCATCAAAGATGCTGGGCGTTCCCTTCGGCATCGTGGATCTGTCCCTGGCACCCACGCCTGCGGTTGGCGACAGCGTGGCTGACATTCTGTGTGAGATTGGTTTGGAATATGCGGGCGCGCCCGGAACGACGGCTGCGCTGGCATTGTTAAATGATCAGGTGAAGAAGGGCGGCGTGATGGCATCCTCCTACGTGGGCGGCCTGTCCGGCGCATTCATTCCGGTCAGCGAGGATCAAGGAATGATCGATGCCGTAACGGCCGGTGCACTGACGCTGGAAAAGCTCGAGGCCATGACCTGCGTATGTTCCGTGGGCCTTGACATGATCGCCATTCCCGGCGACACGAAGGCAACGACGATCTCCGGCATTATCGCGGACGAGATGGCCATCGGCATGGTGAACCAGAAGACGACGGCAGTCCGCATTATCCCCGTGATTGGCAAGGGCGTGGGAGAGCAGGTAGAGTTTGGCGGCCTTCTTGGCTATGCACCGATCATGCCGGTCAACCAATTCTCCTGTGACGCATTTGTAAACCGTGGTGGAAGAATTCCCGCACCGATTCACAGCTTCAAAAACTAATAAATTACGGGGACGCGTCAGCAGACACGCCCCCGTGCTTTTATTTTATTCGAGAATTACGAGAGGGATTTGCCGCTCGTCACGTACTTTCCGTCCGGCCTTTTCGGCGGCGATGCATTCATAAATACTTCCGCGGCGAAGATCGCGGCAAAGCAGTTCATAGGCGCCGGGGGAGAGATCTTCCCTGGCGTCTGCCAATTTTGTGAGAAGTGGGATGGTGCTCTTTTTCTTGATTTCCGCAAGAAGAGGCGCTGCATCCTTCCGGAATCCCAAAACGCGGGCATAAGGAATCAGTCCGTCTTCGCCAAATTCCAAAAGCTCGCTCTTTTTTTCGTTAAGCAAAATATGCAAAAGGCATCTGCTGATGCGGGCATAGGTCATGTTTTTGGTCTTGAGCAGGTTGCAGAAGGACGCGTAGTTTTCATAGTCTTTTAGGCAATTGCGGATCCGGTCGGAGAGATCCGGCGTTACGTCAGCGTAGGAGTCATAGCCTTCCGCCTGCTCCATGAGAAGCTTGTAAAGCAACATGTGAGAGAAGTCTCCCAGAGTGATGATGGGAACTTCCTGGAGGCTTTCACGAAGTGTCTGATAGGCCTTCTTTGGCATCTGCGACGAGATCGCCGACAGATCCGAGCCGGAGAGCAGTGCTTCGCGGATGGCCAAGGCAGAACAAAAGTCTACGTCAAACATTCTGTCGTGATAGTTTGCGCCGGCACGCTTTATCGTGTGCACTTTCATGGGGCTTTTTAGCTTTAGCAATGCCTTGCAGTATTCAATCCCGAGAATATTGTTGGGTGAAGACAAAACGGCCTCATGACGGGCAAGCTGGGGCGCGTAATCCATCAGGGCGCGGTTCCTTGCAATGGGGTAGGAGTGACCGGCGGCGAGGGCGCTTTTTAGGTCGCGCACGAAGTCAACCGGTTCTTCAAGAAGGATCTGGGCAAAGCTGTCCAGGATGGCGGCATCCCCGCATTCACTTCCAAAGCATAGGTAGTCCACGACGCCAAGCTGATGCAGGATGGACACGCCGCCACTTGCAAAGTATTCCGCACTCGCTGCGCTGTGGGAGATCGGCAGTTCAATCACTAGGTCTGCACCATTTTGCAAGGCCATTTTTGCGCGCGTAAATTTATCCAGGATGGCGGGTTCGCCGCGCTGGGTAAAATTGCTGCTTAAAACGACAATGACGTAATCAGCGTTCGTTGCCTCGCGACACTGATCAAGCTGATATTTATGTCCATTGTGAAAGGGATTGTATTCTGCGATGATACCGTTAACGACCATGAAACCCTCCTCATGAGTACAAAAAAAGATCCTAATGGCAATAAAACAGCGTGAAAGAACGTGAAAAAAATAACGGCACGTTCAAAAAAAGGTACAAGAAAACAGCCTGTTTTGGCTTGTTTTGCAAAAGTATCTTTAGTATAATATACATTAGGTTTTTTGTTAAGTATTTTTTGAAAGGAGCAAGACATGTCATACATTGATAAGATCAAGGAACGCGCGAAATTAGACAAGAAGACGATTGTTTTGCCGGAATCAAACGACAAGAGAACGCTGATCGCGGCTGCAAAGATCATGGAAGAAGGCATCGCTGACATCATTATGATCGGCAGTGAAGAAAAGATCATGGACGGCGCAGGCTGGCTGGAAGTGGATCTCTCCGGCGTGAAGGTAGTGGATCCCACGAAGTGTGAGAAGTTTGAATATTACGTAAATTTACTTTATGAAACGCGTAAGGCAAAGGGCATGACGCCGGAGAAGGCGAGGGAGATCCTTTCGAAGGATTATCTGACCTTTGGCATTGTCATGGTAAAGGCAAATGACGCGGACGGCATGGTAGCCGGCGCCTGTCATTCCACGGCGGACACGCTTCGTCCCGCACTGCAGATCTTAAAGACGGCTCCGGGCGTAAAGCTTGTCAGCGCGTTTTTCGTTATGGATACTCAGTTTAAGGATCAGGGCGAGAATGGCACCTTTATCTTTGCGGATTGCGGACTGAATCAGGATCCCAGCGCAGAAGAATTGGCTGCCATCGCTGACAGCTCGGCAAGAAGCTTCCGTCTTCTCGTTGGTCCCAGACCCGTGATCGCAATGCTGAGCCATTCCACGAAGGGAAGTGCAAAGCATGCGCTGGTAGACAAGGTAGTTGAGGCTACGCAGATCGCACATGAGCAGTACCCGCAGCTTTTGCTGGACGGCGAACTTCAGCTTGACGCGGCGCTGGTTCCCAGCGTTGCTAAGTCCAAGGCGCCCGGTTCTTCCATCGGCGGTAAGGCAAACGTGCTGATCTTCCCGAATTTGGATGCAGGAAACATTGGATATAAGCTGGTACAGAGACTTGGCGGCGCAGAAGCGTACGGACCGATGCTGCAGGGCATTGCAAAGCCCGTCAACGACCTTTCCAGAGGATGCTCGTGGCAGGACATCGTGGGCGTTGTGGCACTGACGGCCGTGCAGGCACAAGTGTTGTAAGGGCCTTCTCCTTTCAAAGTATGGCAAAACGGAATTCCTTGACGTAAACTGCCTAAAAAGCAACAAAAACAGAGAAAAAGCTTGAAATTGTTGCCTAAAAGAGGAAAACGCCTAGCGCAAAGCAACGAAAACAGAGTAAAAGCTTGGAATTGTTGCCTTGAAGAGGGAAAATGCTTATTGCAAAGCAACGAAAACAGAGAAAAAGCTTGGAATTGTTGCCTTGAAGAGGGAAAATGCTTATTGCAAGGCAACGAAAACAGAGAAAAAGCATGAAATTGTTGCCGTGAAGAGGAAAATGCTTATTGCAAGGCAACGAAAACAGTAAAAAAGCTTGAAATTGTTGCCGTGAAGAGGAAAATGCTCATCGCAAAGCAACAAAAACAGAGAAAAAGCATGAGATTGTTGCCGTGAAGAGGAAAATGACCAATACATAGCAACAAAAACAAGGAAAAAGCATGAAATTGTTGTATTGAAGAGGCGAAAATGTCTTTCAGTACAACGAAAATAAGGAAAAAAGACAGAACCAAAAGACAGAATTAATAGAATGTATTAAAAGGCACGAAAAGATAGGATCTTAAGGAGTGATAAGAAATGAACGTTTTAGTAATTAACTGTGGTAGTTCTTCGTTAAAGTTTCAGTTGATCAATTCTGACAGCGAGCAGTGTATCGCGAAGGGTTTGTGCGAGAGGATCGGAATTGACGGAAGTCAGATTACTTATACGCCTGCCGGCGGGGAGAAGGAAAAGAAGGAGACGCCGATGCCTGATCACACTGAGGCGATCAGGCTTGTACTGGAGGCACTGACCAATCCCAAGACCGGCGTCGTAAAGAGTCTTGACGAGATTGACGCGGTTGGTCACAGAATCGTACACGGCGGCGAAAAGTTCGCGGAATCCACCATCATTGATGACGAGGTGATGAAGGCCATTGAGGAGTGCAATGAGCTTGCTCCACTGCATAATCCCGCGAACCTCATTGGAATCAATGCCTGCAAGAAGCTGATGCCGAACACGCCCATGGTTGCCGTGTTTGACACGTCCTTCCACCAGACCATGCCGGAGGAGGCTTTCATGTATGGCCTTCCCTATGAGTATTACAAGAAGTATAAGGTTCGCCGCTATGGCTTCCACGGAACCAGCCACTCTTACGTTTCCAAACGCGCGGCTGAGATCCTTGGCGTACCTTATGACAGCTTGAAGATCATTGTTTGTCACTTGGGCAACGGTGCAAGCATTTCCGCAGTGAAAAATGGTAAGTGCGTTGACACGTCCATGGGACTTACTCCGCTGGAAGGCCTGATCATGGGAACCAGAAGCGGTGACATTGATCCCGCCATCATGGAGTACGTTGCGAAGAAGGAGAACATGGACCTGAAGGCATTGATGAACGTGCTGAACAAGAAGTCCGGCGTGCTGGGCCTTTCCGGAGGAATCTCCTCTGATTTCCGTGACATTGAAGCCGGATATGACAAGGGCGACGAGAACTGTATCCGCGCAATGAAGACCTATTGCTATCACGTTGCAAAGTACGTGGGATCCTATGCGGCTGCAATGAACGGCGTTGACGTGATCGCATTTACGGCGGGCGTTGGCGAGAACGGTCCCCTGGTAAGAAGACTGGTGTGCGAGTACTTTGGATTCCTCGGCGTGAAGCTGGATCCCGATGCAAACGCAAAGAGAGGCGAGGAGCTTGTGATCAGCACGCCTGATAGCAAGGTGAAGGTCATGATGATCCCGACGAACGAGGAGCTTGCGATCGCCAGAGAGACCGTTAGACTGGTAAAGTAAAAAATTAGTTGACAAAAAAGAAATTTTTATGTATACTAAGCAAGTGCGTAAAAAGGAGTTGCCATGTTAATAAATCTCTCCGACGTATTTAAGGAACGGGAAAAGGTCTTGAAAGAGACCGTGGCGGTGGAACTTGAAGATTTCCAGAGCATGGGTACGAAGTATCCGCTTTGTGAAAAGAGCGACGTACGCTGGTCGTTTACCAACATCGAGCCCGGAAGGGTGAAGGTTGAAGGTAACGCTAAGCTGGTGTTTACCGCTCCCTGTGACAGGTGCTTAAAGGACGTGAAGGTTGAGCTTACGCTTACGCCGGAACGTTACGTGGTACCGCCGGAAACCTTGGATCCGGAGGATGAGGAGGTTGACGACCTGAGCTTTATGGAGGGTTACAACCTGAATACGGAAACTCTTTTGTACAATGAAATCATGGAAAACTGGCCAGCAAAGATTCTCTGCAGGGAAGACTGCAAGGGCTTATGCCTCGTATGCGGCAGGAATCTCAACGAGGGGGAATGCGGATGCGATCGATTCGTACCGGACCCGCGCTTGGCAGGAATACAAGATCTTTTCAAAGCGTGTAAGGAGGTGTAAATCATGTCGATCTGTCCCAAGAATAAGTCTTCTAAATCTAGAAGAGACAAGAGAAGAGCAAATTGGAAAATGACTGCTCCTACTCTCGTAAAGTGCAGCAAGTGTGGTTCCCTGATGGTTCCCCACAGAGTATGCAAGAACTGCGGTTCTTACAACAAGAAGCAGGTTGTTTCCGTAGAGGATTAATCTGAAGAAGAGCATGAATTGACAAGAGCTTTTTCCGTAAGGGGAAAGCTCTTTTTATTGTCTTTAATGCACCTTCTGACTATTGATTTTTGGCGCTTTTTTTAGTATAATAAGATGCAATTTTGTATTTAGTTTAGGGGAAGTTGGGGAGGCAGAACATGGCAGAGATGGTCAACGTGGCAGTAGACGCAATGGGCGGAGACAATGCGCCCGCAGAATTGGTGAAAGGCGCCGTAGAGGCAGTAAATGAAGACAATCGCATCAAGGTCTTTCTGGTTGGACGCCAGGAGGAAGTGAACAAGGAGCTTGCCAAGTATACTTATGATCCCGCTCGCGTTGAAGTGGTTCATGCATCTGAGGTGATCGAGACGGCAGAACCTCCCGTGGTGGCCATTCGCACCAAGAAGGATTCTTCCCTGGTTAAGTGCATGAAGATGGTGCGGGAAGGAACCTGTGACGGCATGGTGACTGCAGGCAGCACCGGGGCAACTTTGGTTGGCGGACAACTTCTCGTAGGCCGCATCAAGGGCGTGGACCGCGCACCGCTGGCACCGCTGATCCCGACGGAGAAGGGCGTGAGCCTTTTGATCGACTGTGGGGCAAGCGTGGACGCAAAGCCGTCAAACTTAGTTCAGTTTGCACTGATTGGAAGCATCTACATGGAAAGCGTTATGGGCGTTAAGAATCCCACCGTTGGCATTCTGAACATTGGTGCGGAGGAAGAAAAGGGAAATGCGTTGGTAAAGGAGACGTTCCCTCTTCTCAAGGAATTAAAGGAAATCAACTTTATTGGGAGCGTGGAGGCGCGTGACGTGCCGGCTGGAGTGGCAGACGTGATCGTCTGTGAGGCATTCGCGGGTAACGTGCTTCTGAAAACCTATGAGGGCGTTGGCATGACTATGCTGAAATTGATCAAAAAGGGTTTGATGAGTAACCTCAAGAGCAAGATCGGCGCTTTAATGATCAAACCTACGCTCAAGAAGACCCTCAAGGGATTTAACGTGGAAGAATACGGCGGCGCACCGCTTCTGGGATTGAACGGTCTGGTTGTAAAAACCCACGGAAGCAGTAAGACCATAGAGATCAAGAACTCCGTTTTGCAATGCATTGCATTCAAGGAGCAAAAGATCAATGAAAAAATCAAAGAGAACATGAGCAATAACGGGAAAGAAAAGATTTTGCCGGAGGGTTAAAGTGGCAATATGGAATATGAAAAGCTGGTTAGCCTGATCGCGAACGAACTGAACCTGAAACCGGAGAAGATCAAGCGGGAATCTAGACTGAAAGAGGATCTTGGAGCGGATTCCCTTGACGTGTTTCAGATCATGATCAAGATTGAGGAAGAGTTACGGACAGAGGTGGATCCGGTAATGGCGGAGAAGCTTCGCACGGTGGATGACGTCTGGAGACTGGTCCAGATGCAGGTTCGCCAATAGCCGCAGGGCTTGGAGGTATCGACGTGAAGGAGTATACGACGGACAAATTAGAAGAGCGGATATCCTATCATTTTCAGAATCGGGCACTGCTTTTGCAGGCACTCACGCACAGTTCCTTTGTGAATGAGCAAAAGAAAGAAAAGACGCAGGATTATGAACGCGTGGAATTCCTTGGGGACGCGGTGTTGGAACTGGTGTCCAGCGAATTCCTGTTCCAGAACTTTGGGAACCTGCCGGAGGGAGAACTTACGAAACGCAGGGCTTCCATGGTGTGTGAGCCGTCGCTTGCCTTCTGTGCGAAAGACCTGGAGCTTGGAAAATTCATGCGCATGGGAAAGGGTGAGGAGAGCACGGGCGGAAGAACGCGCGAGAGCATCATAGCCGATGGCATGGAGGCGCTCATTGGTGCCATCTATCTCGACAGCGGCATGGAGGAAGCCCGGAAGTTTATTTATCGTTTCATCCTAAACGATCTGGATAACAAACAGCTTTTTTATGACAGTAAGAGTAACCTTCAGGAAGTCGTGCAGGCGAACTTCAAGGCGGATCTCTCCTATGAGCCCGTGGGCGAAAACGGCCCCGAGCACAATAAGTCCTTTACCTTCCGGGTGAAATTGGGAAATGAAATCCTCGGAGAGGGTACGGGCAGAACAAAAAAGGCGGCGGAGCAGCAGGCTGCTTATCAGGCGCTTCTGAAGTTGAGGGAAAAGGGATATGTATTTAAAAAGCATTGAGGTACAGGGCTTTAAGTCCTTTGCGAATAAGATCACGTTTCAATTCCACAATGGCATTACCGGCATCGTGGGACCGAACGGAAGCGGAAAGAGTAACGTGGCGGACGCCGTCCGCTGGGTGCTTGGCGAACAGCGCATCAAGCAGCTGCGCGGCGCAAGCATGCAGGACGTCATCTTTTCCGGAACGGAGCTCAGAAAACCGTTAAGCTATGCCTACGTGGCAATTACGCTGGACAATTCCGACCATCAGTTAGCCATCGATTATGATGAAGTGACGGTGGCGAGAAGACTTTACCGTTCCGGTGAAAGTGAGTACCTGTTAAACGGCACCTCCTGCAGACTCAAGGACGTAAACGAATTGTTCTATGATACCGGTATCGGTAAGGAAGGTTACTCCATCATCGGTCAGGGCCAGATTGACAAGATCCTGAGCGGTAAGCCGGAGGAAAGAAGAGAGCTTTTTGACGAGGCAGCCGGCATCGTAAAGTTTAAGAGAAGAAAGACCGCGGCCATCCAGAAGATGGAGAGCGAGAAGCAGAATCTCATTCGCGTCAGCGACATTCTTGCAGAGCTGGAAAAACAGATCGCTCCTTTGGAGAAGCAGTCAGAGACCGCGAAGATTTATTTGAAGCACAAGGAATCCTTGAAAACGCTGGACATTAACGTCTTTCTGTTGGAGCACAACCGCCTGAAAAAGCAGTTGGACGACGTGACGGAAAAGTGGCGGATTGCCAGCAATGATTATGCGGAGAGCACCAAGGAATATCAGGGAATCAAGGAAGAGTACGAGAAGGTACAGGAAGAGATTGAAAGTCTGGATGCTTCCATCGAAGAAGCCAGAAAGATCCTCGGCGAAGCAGGCTTGTACAGGGAGAGACTTGAGGGTGAGATCGGCGTCCTGAATGAGCAGATCAATTCCGCGGAGTCAAGCAAGGCGCACCTGAATAACCGTAAGGAGACGCTGGAAGGCGAGATCCGCGGGCACGAGAAGGAAAAGCAGGACATCTTGAATGACAAGGTGGATACGGACGCAAAGGTGGAGGAGCTTTCTGCCACCGCGCTTGACCTGCGCAAGGAACTGGAGACGATCCAGGAAAGAATTGAAGAGTTAAACGCATCCATAGAGGATGGCAAGAATACCATCATGAACGAATTAAACCAGAGGGCATCCATCAAGTCCCGTCTGGGTCGTTTTGATACCATGATGGAGCAGGTGAGCATCCGCAAGGCAGAGCTTCAGTCGAAGCTCCTCCGGGCGAAATCGGATGAGCAGTCAAGAGGCGAGGCCCTGAAAAAGCAGGAGGAGACCTTCCAGAGACTGACGGATGAGATCCGCGAGATGAATGGCCAGGTGACGGCAAAGGAAGCGGAGCTGGCTGAGATCCGTCAAAGCCTTGGCGCAAAGGATGCAAAGCTGCGGGAGACCCAGGGCAATTACCATCAGGAAAAATCAAAACTGGAGGCACTTGCCAATCTGACGGAGCGCTATGAAGGTTACGGCGGTTCCGTCAAGAAGGTGATGGAGCAGAAGGAGAAAGAAAAGGGCATCATTGGCGTAGTTGCTGACATCATCAAGGTGGATCAGAAGTACGAAGTGGCCATTGAGACGGCCCTTGGCGGTAACATCCAAAACATCGTTACCGATAATGAGGAGACGGCGAAGAAGATGATCCGCTTCCTCAAGGAGGGGAGACTCGGCAGGGCAACCTTCCTTCCGCTCACCAGCATCAAGGATCCGCAGGAGTTTAAGAACCCTGAGGCCTTGAATGAAAAGGGTGCCATCGGCATGGCAGATGAGCTGGTGCACATTGAGGAGAAATACAAGGATGTGGCAAAGGCCATGCTCGGCAGGATCGTCGTGGTCGACAACGTTGACAATGCCGTAAAGATCGCGCGGAAATTCCAGTATGGCATCCGCATGGTCACGCTGGAGGGAGAACTTCTGGTGCCTGGCGGCGCCATCAGCGGCGGTGCGTTTAAGAATAACAGTAATCTGCTTGGACGTCGCCGTGAGTTAGATGAGCTTGAGAAGAAAGCAAAGGAACTCCTTGCGGAAGTGGAACGCATTGGCAAGGATATTGAAGATACCAAGACGAGGAGAAACGGACTTCGTCTGGAGTTAGAGAACATTCGCGCCGAGATCCAGCGCAAATCCATTGAGCAGAATACTGCCAGGATCAGCATTGCGCAATCCCGAGAGCGTATGGAAGAGGAAGAAGAGGGCGTACAGGATCTTCGCCGCGAGGCACAGGATCTGGAGAAGCAGGTCCTCGAGATGACGGGCGGCAAGGAGAGCGTTCTGGAAGAGCTGCAAAAGAGCGAAGCCCTGGAAAAAGAGACGCAGGAGAAGATCCTTGTATTCCAAAAGGAATTGGAGGAAAAGAGAGGTCAGGAATCCGAGGCCGTAAACAAGTGCTCCGAATGGGATCTGAAGGTTGAAAAGATGCGTCAAGCCCAGGGATTTAAGCAGGCCAACGTTGACCGTATAGACGGAGAGATCACGCGCGCCGGCAAGGAATTGCAGGAAATCCTGGATGCCCTGACTCAAAACGAATCTCTTGTGGAAGAGAAGAAGAATAACATTCAGGAGATCCGAAAGACCATTGAGGCTTCCTATGATGCAGAATCGAAATCGGAAACGACCTTGAAGGAGTCTGCAGCGAAGAAGGAAGAGCTTTCCGCAAAGCAAAAGAATTTCTTCCAGCGTCGTGAGGAATTGGCGGAGAAGAATGCCAGTCTCGACAAGGAGGTATTCCGCCTGAATTCCTCCAAGGAACGACTGGATGAGATGATCGAGAATCAGATCAATTACATGTGGGATGAATATGAGATCACGCTTTCGGATGCGGCATCCCTTCGCAATGAAGAGATGACGGATCTCGGTGCCATGAAGCGAGAGATCGAATCCCTGAAGGATAAGATCCGAAAGCTAGGCAACGTGAACGTGAATGCCATCGAGGATTATAAGAATCTTATGGAGCGTTATACCTTCATGAAGACGCAGCATGACGACCTTGTGGAGTCTGAGAAGGCTTTGGAGGCGTTGATCGCGGAGCTGGACGCTGCCATGAGAAAGCAGTTCCTTGAGAAGTTTGCGGAGATCAACCGGGAATATGACAAGGTGTTTAAGGAGTTGTTTGGCGGTGGTAAGGGTACGCTGGAATTGCAGGAGGATGAGGACATCCTTGAGGCAGGCATCCGTATCATCGCGCAGCCGCCTGGAAAGAAGCTTCAGAACATGATGCAGCTCTCCGGTGGTGAGAAGGCGCTTTCGGCTATCGCGCTTTTGTTTGCCATTCAGAATTTGAAGCCTTCGCCGTTCTGTCTATTGGATGAGATCGAGGCGGCGTTGGATGATTCTAACGTGGGAAGGTTTGCAAAGTATTTGCATAAGTTGACGAAGAATACGCAGTTTATCGTGATCACGCATAGGCGTGGAACGATGGAGCAGGTGGATCGTTTGTATGGTATCACGATGCAGGAGAAGGGTGTGTCGACGCTTGTCTCCGTAAGCCTCATCGATAAGGATCTGACTGATTAAGTTCCCATCCGCGCCGCCCTGGAATTCATGGTCCGCGCCGCCCCTGAATTCATGGTCCGCGCCGCCCTGGAATTCATGGTCCGCGCCGCCCTGGAATTCATGGTCCGCGCCGCCCTGGAATTCATGGTCCGCGCCGCCCCTGAATTCATGGTCCGCACCGTCCAGGCAATGTCCGCTTGGAACGGCTCGGACTGCACTAAGCTCATCTTCTGCCCTCAGGCAAAGCCAATCCTTCGGTTATAAACCTCAGGAATTGGCTTTTGAGGTCATCGATTCGCTAAGTGCTGCCGGCTAATTGTTCCAAGCGGGCATTGTCTGGTCGGCGCGGGCAGGGAAGTATCATAGCTGCGCGGGCAAGGAATTAATTTGGCGGCGCGGGCAAGGAAGCATCATAGCGGCGCGGGCAGGGAAGTATCATAGCGGCGCGGGCAAGGAAGTATCATAGCGGCGCAGGCAAGGAATTAATTTGGCGGCGCGGGCAGGAAAGTATCATAGCGGCGCGGGCAAGGAATTAATTTGGCGGTGCGGGCAGGGAAGTATCATAGCGGCGCGGGCAAGGAAGTATCATAGCGGCGCGAGCAGGGAAGTATCATAGCGGCGCGGGCAAGGAATTAATTTGCGGCGCGATAGGGAAATTACCATGGCGGCGCGGTCGGGTGAATGGGAAGGTAATTTAAGTTTAGGGATAGAGTGCGTAGTTAGGAGATTTGGTTTATGTGGAAGTTTTGGAAGAAGAAAAAGGTAGAGGAAGAGCAGGCGGAAGAGGAAGTGTTGGAAGGCATGGAGTCGGATGCTGAGGCCGGAGAGGCTGGAGAGGCGGATTCGGAGGAAGGCGCGGTTTCTTCAAGTGAGGAAGAGTGGGGTGGAGAAGCTGGCGATGTTCCTGTGCCTCAGAGTGAGCCGCCGTATGTAGTGAAGTATGATGAGGATGGGAATCAGTCATTCGGGGAAACCTATGGTCATGATCCGGATGATGATTTCGTTCACGCAGGGCTTGAGGAAGGAAGTGCGGCATCTGGAAGCAGTGAAGACGGGGAAAGATCTTTTGAAGGCAGTGAGGATGCGGTTTCGGAAGGTTATGGCGAAGGCGTAGCTTCGGAGGATGGTGAGGAAGAAGCTGAAGGCGAAGATGTCGTAACGGATGAGACTGAAGAGGAAGATGCTGAGGAAGAGGCAGGGACCGTAAAGGAGAAAAAGAAGGGCTTTTTTGCCAGGCTGCGGGAAGGGCTTGCGAAGACGAGGGCCAACATTGCCCGGGGATTTGACAGGCTGTTTACGGCGAATGAGATCGATGAGGACTTTTATGAGGAATTGGAAGAGATTCTGATCATGGGAGACATCGGCGTCAATTCCACGACGGAGATCATTGAGCGTCTGAGGGAGCAGGTGAAGGAGCGTCACTTGAAGAAGCCGGTGGAGTGTAAGGATCTGCTGATCCAGAGCATCCGCGAGCAGATGGAGGTCGGCGAGACGGCTTATGATTTTGAGACGCAGCAGTCTATCATTATGGTGATCGGCGTCAATGGCGTTGGAAAGACCACGACGGTGGGTAAGCTTGCTTGGAAGTTGAAGGATGACGGGAAGAAGGTGCTGATCGCGGCGGCTGATACGTTCCGCGCGGCAGCAGGCGACCAGCTGGCAGAGTGGGCCAGAAGGGCAGGCGTTCCCATGATCGGCGGCAAGGAGGGTGCAGATCCCGCAAGCGTTGTGTATGACGCAGTGAATGCGGCAAAGGCAAGAGGCGTTGACGTTCTTTTGATCGATACCGCGGGAAGACTGCACAACAAGAAGAATCTGATGGAAGAGCTCCGTAAGATGAACCGCATTATTGACAAGGAGTATCCGGACGCGCATCGCGAGAACCTGATCGTGCTGGATGGCACTACGGGTCAGAATGCGTTGGCGCAGGCGAGGGAATTTGGCGACGTTACGGATCTTACTGGTATTGTGCTGACAAAGATGGACGGCACGGCAAAGGGCGGAATCGCGGTGGCGATCCAGTCGGAGCTTGGCATTCCCGTGAAATATATTGGCGTTGGTGAAACTACCCAAGATCTGCAGAAATTCGATCCTGATGAGTTTGTGCGCGCCCTCTTTGACGTGGACCTTGGCGAGGATGATATGATGGCCGACGAAAGCAAGGAATGAAAAGGAGTTTGAGATGAGCGAGACGGAGCAGATGTTGACGCTGGAGAAGTTTGAGGAAGCCACGGAAGTGGTTGGCAAGGTGACGCTGGAGACGAAGCTGGTTTACAGTGATTATTTCAGTGCGCAGACGGGAAATAAAATCTATTTAAAGCCGGAAAACATGCAGTTTACGGGTGCATATAAGGTTCGCGGGGCATACTATAAGATGAGCACGCTTACGCCGGAAGAGAGAAGCCGCGGTTTGATCACGGCCTCCGCCGGAAATCACGCGCAGGGCGTTGCGTATGCGGCTAAATGTTATGGGGCGAAGGCAACTATCGTGATGCCGACGACCACGCCGCTGATGAAGGTGAATCGCACGAAGAGTTACGGCGCCGAGGTGGTGCTTTTTGGCGACGTGTATGACGAGGCATGCGCTAAGGCATATGAGTTGGCGGACGAGCACGGCTATACCTTCATTCATCCTTTTGATGACCTGACGGTGGCAACCGGGCAGGGAACCATTGCCATGGAGATTGTCAAGGAACTTCCGCTGGTGGATTATATTCTGGTACCCATAGGAGGCGGCGGATTGGCGACGGGCGTCTCCACGCTTGCAAAGCTCTTAAATCCGAAGATCAAGGTGATCGGCGTGGAGCCCGCAGGTGCAAATTGCATGCAGGAGAGCTTAAAGAATGCGAAGGTGACGACGCTTCCCGTGGTCAACACCATCGCTGACGGCACGGCGGTAAAGACGCCCGGCAGTAAGCTTTTCCCTTATATCCAAAAGAATCTGGACGACGTGATCACCGTGGAGGATGAGGAGCTTGTAGTTGCCTTCCTCGATATGGTGGAGAACCACAAGATGATCGTGGAGAATTCCGGATTGCTCACGGTTGCCGCGCTGAAGCATTTGGACGTAAAGGACAAGAAGATCGTTTCCATCTTAAGCGGCGGTAACATGGACGTGATCACCATGAGCAGCGTGGTGCAGCAGGGACTGATCTTCCGCGACAGGATCTTTACCGTATCCGTTCTGCTTCCGGACAAGCCGGGCGAGTTGCATCGCGTATCCGGCATCATCGCGAGAGAGAATGGCAACGTGATCAAGCTGGAGCACAATCAGTTTGTATCCATCAACAGAAATGCCGCAGTGGAGCTTCGCATCACCATGGAGGCATTTGGCACGGAGCACAAAAACCGCATTATGGAAACGTTGGAGAAGGAAGGCTATAAGCCGAGACTTGTCCGCACAAATATTTAATGGAAAGCTTCTGACGTTTGCAGTGGCTTTCCCAAGGAGTCATTGTGAAGGAAGAGAAGGCATTAAAGAAAACAACGAAAAGAGAAGCAAGTGGGACGGATGCAGGGAACGTTGAAAAAGCGAAGCGGAACATGCCCTGGAAGACGATGCCAACAAATGGATCAAAGCATCGCGGTGTCCGCAGGGTTTTGGATTACGTGGTGATGACGCTGGCGGCGGCAATTTACGGCATTGCCATTGGACTTTTTCTGGATCCAAACATGCTGGCGCCCGGCGGCGTGGCAGGTACGGCCGTGATCTTGAACCGCGTGTTGCCCTTGGAGACTGGTACGCTGATGCTGATCATGAACGTTCCGATCTTCTTGTTCGGACTATGGCAGTTTGGCCTTAAGTTTATGATCTCCACCATCTTTTCAACGACGCTTGCATCCACCTTTGTCAATCTGTTCCGGCAATATCCGGCGGTGACGCAGGAGCCATTGCTGGCGGCACTTGTTGGCGGAAGCCTTACCGCAGTTGGGCTGGGGCTTACGTTTCATGCCGGTTCCACGACCGGCGGTACGGACATTATCGTGAAATATCTTCGCCAGAAGATGCCTTACCTGAAGACGGGAATGCTGATGCTGGGCCTGGACGTGATCGTGGTGACTGCCTCGGCATTTGTCTTTGGGGATGTCGAAAGGGCGCTTTATGCCGGCATCAGCGTGGGCGTGACTTCCTTTGTGCTGGATCTGGTGCTGTACGGAAGGGATGGGGCGAAGCTGATCTACATTATCAGCGACCATCCGGAAGAGATCGCGAAAAGGCTTTTGGAAGAGTTGGACGTGGGCGTTACGTATTTTGAAGGCGCGGGAGCGTACAGCGGTAAGGAAAAGCAGGTGATTTTTTGCGTTCTGAGAAAACCCCTTTCTCCCAGGGCGGAAGCCATCGTAAAGGAAGAGGATCCCAAGGCCTTTTTGATCGTTACGAATGCCACGGAGATCTATGGAGAAGGGTATAAAAGCTATTTCGGAGAAAAATTGTAGAAATTATTAAAAAAATACTTGCAATTTTTTTCGAGATAGTGTAATATACAAAAGTACCGCAGATGCGGAACACAAAATAACGGTGTGGCTGATTGGTCAAGCGGTTAAGACGCCGCCCTCTCACGGCGGAAACAGGGGTTCGATTCCCCTATCAGCTGCGGAAATCTCGTAAGATTACTTTTCTAAGTGCTTACGAGATTTTTTTATTTTCCTCTTGACAATGATGGTATAATGTACTATTATACAAATAGTAAAAGATACCACGAGAGAGGAGGGGGATGGATGAAGGACAGTGAATACCTTAGATCTGGCCAGATATCCGCAGAAGAAAAGGAATTTCTTGAGAATTACGATCCGGACAAATACAAGAAACCATCCGTGACGGCAGACGTGGTAACGCTTACCGTGGATGAACAGGATCAGCTCTGCATCCTCTTGATCAAAAGAGGCGGCTATCCCTACAAGGGGAAATGGGCATTGCCCGGCGGCTTCATGAATACGGATGAAGAGTCCGTGACACAGGCTGCAAGGCGCGAGCTCTTTGAAGAGACAGGCGTGCAGGACGTATCCCTGAGACAGCTGTATACCTTTAGTCAACCGGGAAGGGATCCGAGGATGCACGTGGTATCCGTGGCATACACGGCGCTGGTACCGAAGGGAAGCCTTAAGGTCAGGGCGGGAGATGATGCTTGGGAGGCGGAGGTTTTCCGGATTTCCTATGACGTTGACGGCATGACGTTCCAAAGTGATTCAGCGCTGGTGCGGGAGGAAGACCTGGCTTTTGACCACGCGAAGATCATCCGGATGGCCATCAAGAGGCTTCGGAGCAGGATCAAATACGAACCGGATGCCTTTTGGCTCTTGAAAGACAAGAAGGAATTTGCCATTTCCGAATTGAAAGTGATCTATGAGAGCATTTTGAACGAGAAGCTGGATCTGGCCAACTTTAGAAAAGCATTTTTAAGGGATTACGTGGATGCCGGAAGGGTTTGTTCCTTAAACAAAAAGAGCAATGCCAAAAGACCCGCGATGCTTTATTCCCTGACGGAAGAGCTCAACGAAGAAGAAATCTAGGTAAATATGATTAAGAAGTTTTTGCTGAGGGAGACCTGGCAGAAAGAGAGGAGAATCTTATGAAGAGATATTTGATCGTTGTCGACATGCAAAATGATTTTGTGACTGGATGCCTTGGCAGCAAAGAGGCGCAGGCAATCGTTCCTGAGATGGTGAAATACGTGGAAGACTTTGACGGCACCGTGATCTTTACCCAGGATACGCATCAGGAGAATTACATGGATACCCAGGAGGGAAAGAAGCTTCCCGTTCCTCACTGCATTAAGGGTACGGATGGTTGGAAGATCATTCCTGAGCTGAGCGCCATCGCTGAGAAGTGCCAGGTGTTCGAAAAGCCTACCTTCGGAAGCAAGGAGCTTGCTGCAGAGATCGCCAAGGAAGCACCGGACGAGGTGATCCTGTGCGGCGTGTGCACCGGCATCTGCGTTTTGAATAATGCAACGCTGATCAAGGCGTTTGCAACGGAAGTACCCGTGAAGGTCATTGCAAACCTTTGCGCATGCGTTACCCCTGACACCCACAAGACTGCGCTGGCTGCCATGCAGACCTGCCAGATTGAAATCATCTAACGAAAATCATTTTATGGAATAGGAGGATATTATCATGAAGTTACCCAGAATCATCAATTCCTTATTAGAGACCGATCTTTACAAGTTTAGCATGGGGCAGGCCATTTATCATCAGTTCCCTTCCTATGAGACGACCTGGAGCTTTAAGTGCAGAAACACGGACGTGAAGTTCACGGCGGAAATGGTTGAGGAGATCAAGGAGCAGATCAAGGCATACTGCGAGCTTCGCTTTACTGAAGACGAGCTGAAATACTTGATGGGGATTGAATGGTTTAAGCGTTCCTACGTGGATTTTCTGAGACTTTGGCAGCCCAGATATGATGAATTCACCATTACGACGGATGCGGAGTGCGGCCTGGCCATTGAGACGGAAGGAACCTGGCTGAACACCTCCATGTACGAGATCCCGACGCTGGCGATCGTCAACGAAGTGTACTTTAGAATGCAATATGATTATGACGAGCTTCTGGATAGCTTTAAGGAGAAGCTGAACGAGAAATATGAGTGGCTGAAGACCAACAAGTACTACATTGGAAGCTTTTCGGAATTTGGCATGAGAAGAAGGCTTTCCGCCGAGGCACAGGAACTGGCGGTGGAGAAGCTTTCTCACTTGAATGACACGCTGCACAGCGCTTCCAAGTTTGTTGGAACCAGTAACGTGTTCCTTGCAAAGAAGTATCAGCTTCTGCCCGTTGGCACCATGGCACATGAGTGGATCATGTGTACCGGACAGGGTGACCACAGGCATAATCCCGCATACTCCAATTACTACGCACTTCGCGCATGGGTAGATGAGTATGGCGTACTGAACGGAACCGCCTTGACGGATGCCATTACCACGGACTGCTTCCTGCGTGACTTTGACAAGACTTATTCGACGCTGTTCAGCGGCGTTCGTCATGACTCCGGTGATCCCATTGAGTGGGGTGAGAAGATGATCGCACACTATGAGAAGATGAAGATCGATCCGAAGACAAAGACCCTGCTGTTTAGCGACAGCCTTGACTTCAAGAAGGCTGACGAGATTTTCCGGCACTTTAACGGACGCGCACGAGTGGCATTTGGAATTGGTACCTATATTGCAAACGATACCAAGGTTGCACCTCTCAACATCGTTATGAAGACCACGGCCTGCAACGGCATGGACGTGGCAAAGATCTCCGACACTCCCGGCAAGGGTATGTGCAAGAACGAAGCCTACGTGAAGTACCTCCAGAGATCCATCAAGTGGCGCATGGAGAATGACAGGTAGAACTCGGGGGCTTGCACGGGGGTGATGGAAAGACTCGGGGGCTTGCACGGGGGTAGTGGAAAGACTCGGGGCTAGGTTTGGGGTGTCTTTCTACTAACCATTCGACCTAGAAAGACACCCCAAACCTTCCCCTCGAGAGCGGAGCCAACCAAGGAAGGGAAGGCAAGCCCCCTCGAGAGCGGA
>CAMKQH010000024.1 GCA_946414885.1 uncultured Lachnospiraceae bacterium | reverse complement strand
CGGACAGGGAAAAGCTGATGGCGCAGATCCATGAAAAGCTCGACGCATCCTGCGTGGATTTCAGCGCCGCGCCGGCCGACAAGGGTTTGGGGGCGAAGGATCCTTCCGGAACAAATGAATTTTATGAGAACGTTTCCATGTGCAGCGAAGCCTTGCTGGAGGAATATCTGGAGACGGGAGAGATCTCGAAAGAGAGCATGGAGGATGCAATCGCAGACAGAGTCCTGTTTCCGGTATTCTTTGGATCAGCACTCCGCATGGAAGGCGTGGACGCGCTACTTGATGCGATGGCGGAATATGCGCCGGAGCCAGAGTACCCGGAAACGTTTGGCGCAAGAGTGTTTAAGATCAATCGTGACAAACAGGGAAACCGCCTGACACACGTCAAGGTGACGGGCGGAAAGCTCCTTGCCAAGCAGATTCTGGGCACTGGCGAGAAGGTAGATCAGATTCGCCTATATAACGGTCTGTCCTTCGAAACGTTACAGGAGGCAAATGCGGGGGGAGTCTATGCGCTGGCAGGTCCGAAGGAGACCTTTGTCGGCCAGGGCCTCGGAATGGAGGAAGAGGACGCCCGGCCCAGTCTCGAGCCGGTTCTCAACTATGGCGTGAAATTGCCGGAGGATTATGATCCCGTGACTGCGCTGGGACTCTTTCGGCAGCTGGAGGAAGAGGAGCCGCTCCTTCGCGTAAGATGGCAGGAGCGTGCTAAAGAGATCCATGTGTCCGTGATGGGTGAGGTGCAGATTGAGATCTTAAAGAGCCTTATGATGGAGCGATTTGGCCTCGACGTATCCTTTGAGAATGGCAGCATCGTCTACAAGGAAACCCTGGCGGAGCCGGTGATTGGCGTAGGACATTATGAGCCTCTCAGACACTATGCTGAGGTGCAACTCTTGCTGGAGCCGATCGAGCGCGGGAGCGGACTGCAGTTTGCTTCCTACGTGAGTGAGGATGATTTGGACAAAAACTGGCAGCGGCTGATCTTGACGCATCTGGAGGAGAGGACGCATCCCGGCGTGCTCACGGGGAGCGAGGTCACGGACCTTCGCATCAGCATCTTGGACGGCCGTGCGCATGAAAAGCACACGGAGGGCGGAGACTTCCGCCAGGCGACTTACCGCGCCGTCCGTCAGGGCTTAAGAAACGGACGATGCATTTTGCTGGAGCCGGTCTATGCCTTCCGGCTGGAGCTCCCACAGGAATGCGTGGGACGTGCCATGTCGGACGTGACGAGAATGGGCGGGAGCTTTGAACCACCTGAAATATACGGAGAAACGGCCACGCTGACGGGAACGACTTCCGTGGCGAAGATGTGGGATTACGCGAGAGAGGTCGTTTCTTACACGAAGGGCATGGGAAAGCTTACTCTGACGGTGAAGGGATATGAACCTTGCCAGAATCCGGAAGAAGTGATTGCAAGGATCGGTTATGACCCGGAAGGGGACTTGGACAATCCGACGGGTTCCGTATTTTGTTCCCACGGCGCCGGCACCTTAGTGCCTTGGAATGAGACGTGCGGCTGGGCGCATTTGCCGCTCCGCACGGAGTATCTCGAGGCCGCAAAAAGATGGCAGGAGAAGGGGATGGATGCCGCATCAGATTTGGGAGAAGGCGAGGGTGATGCCAATTCTGGAAATCGCGACGAGCGAGTGACCGGCGAGGCAGCGGTGTTTACCTCCAGGCCCCGGGAAATGTCAGATGCAGGATACATTAGCCAGGAGGAGATCGACGCCATCTTTGCCCAGGGCCGGAAGAATTCCAACAAGAAGCAAAATGACAAGCGGGGATATCGCAGATACCATCGCGGAAACCGCAGACCGCCGGAGTACGGATCGCAAGGCGAAAGCCAGGCGGGTCAGGGCACAAAAACCGTCAGCGCGGACGGCGTCAAGAACGCGCAAAGCAGCAAAAAGGCTCCCGCGCAGAAGGAAAGCTGCATCCTTGTGGATGGTTACAACGTCATTTTTTCCTGGCCGGAGCTCAGGGATCTGATGAGGATCAACGTAGGCAGTGCCAGGGACCGTCTCATCCATGAGATGAGTGATTACCAAGGCTACGTCGGCGGGACGCTGATCTTAGTCTTTGACGCGTACAAGGTCAAGGGGAATGTTGGAACCATTGACAAGTCTGGCAACATCTTTGTCGTGTATACGAAGGAGGCGGAGACCGCCGATCAATACATCGAAAAGACGGTGCACCAGATGGCCTCGAAATATCAGATTACCGTCGCCACTTCCGATGGCCTTGAGCAGATGATCATCTGGGGCGACGGCGCCATGCGAATGTCCTCCTTAGGCCTCAAGGCAGATCTTGAGACGCGCAGGAAACAGGCCAAAGAAAGCTATGGGATATAACAATTTCCGACAAACACTGGGCAATATTCCGCTTGTCAAGAAATGAAATCGCGGATACAATGATATCGTGGGTATTTGAAAAATCGCTTAAAACGATAAATGGGATGATTGGGATGGAGGGTAACCTATGGAAATCGCGAAGAACAAGGAAAAGGTGCAGGAGTACCGCGAGCGGGCAAAGCAGCTTGTGGCGCAGATGACGCTGGAGGAGAAGGTAGGGCAAACGCTGAACTGGGCCCCTGCGGTGGAGCGTCTTGGCATCAAGGCTTACAACTGGTGGAATGAGGCATTGCACGGCGTTGCGCGCGCAGGAGTGGCAACGGTTTTCCCGCAGTCCATTGGCCTTGCCGCAACCTTTGACGAGGACCTGATCGAGGAAGTGGCTGACGCCATCTCCACTGAGGGCCGCGCAAAGTTCAACATGCAACAGAAATACGGTGATACCGACATCTATAAGGGCCTGACCTTCTGGTCTCCCAACGTAAATATTTTCCGTGACCCCAGATGGGGCCGCGGCCACGAAACCTTTGGCGAGGATCCCTATCTGACCTCCCGCCTTGGCGTGCGTTTCGTGGAAGGCATTCAGGGGCATGACGAAAATTACCTGAAGGCAGCAGCGTGCGCGAAGCATTTTGCGGTGCACAGCGGTCCCGAGGACATACGTCACAGCTTTGATGCCATTGCAACCAAGCAGGACATGGCGGAGACTTATCTGCCTGCGTTCAAGGCATGTGTTCAGGAGGCTGGCGTGGAAGCGGTCATGGGCGCGTACAACCGTACCAATGGTGAACCATGCTGTGGCAGCAAGACTCTTCTAAAGGATATCCTCCGCGACGAGTGGGGCTTTACCGGTCACGTGACCAGTGACTGTTGGGCGATCAAGGATTTCCATGAGGGACATCACGTAACGGAAACGCCCGTGGAGTCCGTGGCAATGGCCATGAACAACGGATGTGACTTGAACTGTGGTAACTTATTCCATTATCTGAAGCAGGCCGTGGAAGAGGGGCTGGTGGAGGAGAGCCGTCTGGACGAGGCATTGGTAAATCTCTTTACCACCCGCATGAAGCTTGGCGTGTTTGACGAAAAGGGAAAGAATCCTTTTGATCAGATTGATTATACGGAAGTTGACACAAAGGAGATGCAGGCGCTCAACAGAAAGGTTGCTGAGAGGTGCGTTGTCCTTTTGAAGAATGAGAATCAGACGCTGCCCCTTGACAAGAAGGCGATCAAGACCGTTGGCGTGATCGGACCAAACGCCAACAACAGAAGGGCTTTGGTCGGCAACTACGAGGGAACCGCTTCCCGTTACTGGACGGTTCTGGAAGGCATCCAGGAGTACCTTGGGGACGATGTCCGCGTGATGGCCAGCGAGGGTTGTCACCTTTGCCACAAGAAGTCCCAGGGACTTGGCCAGGAGGATGACAGAATCTCGGAAGTAAAAGGCGTTTGTGAGGCCAGCGACGTGATCATCGCCGTGATGGGTCTCGATTCCGGACTGGAAGGCGAAGAGGGCGATCAGGGCAACGAATATGCTTCCGGCGACAAGCCGAACCTGGAGCTTCCGGGTCTGCAGCAGCACGTGCTTGAGACGATCTGTTCCTTTGGAAAGCCCGTGGTTCTCGTGATTCTCTCCGGTTCCGCGCTTGCAGTAAATTGGGCAGACCAGAACGTACCCGCGATCATTCAGGGCTGGTATCCCGGTGCACAGGGCGGCCGTGCCATCGCAGACCTGCTCTTTGGCGAAAAGAACCCCGAAGGAAAGCTTCCCGTGACCTTCTACAAGTCCACGGATGACCTTCCTGAGTTTACGGATTATTCCATGAAGGGCAGAACCTACCGCTACATGCAGCAGGATGCACTGTATCCCTTCGGATATGGTTTGTCCTATACTGATTTCGAATATTCGAACGTAAGCGTGACCGCAGAGAATGCGGGCGCGGACGGTGCTACCGTCACCGCCACCGTGAAGAACGTTGGCAAGATGGCCGGCGGCGAGACCGTTCAGGTTTACGTTAAGGTCTACAAGGACGGAACGCCCAACGCACAGTTAAAGGGCATCAAGAAGCTTCACCTGCAGCCCGGCGAGAGCGCAGACGTAAAGATCAAGCTTTCCCGCGAAGCGCTGGGGGCATTTGATGAGAACGGCGTTCTACAGGTTGGCGGCGAGGTGAAGGTTTACGTGGGCGGTCAGGCTCCTGACGCCAGAAGTGAAAAGCTCACCGGCAAAAAGGATGCGGAATTTGTGTTGACCATCTGCTAAAACCAGATAATGAAAGAAAAACCAGAGGCGTCTGACGATGGGTCAGGCGCCTTTTTCGTGCCCAATAGCCCTTCAGAGTAGACGTAAACGCCGAAAGTGACTATTGAGACGGATATTTTTTTGTGCTACAATGTACAATATCGAAGATCAAAATGACTGATCGAGGACTCAAGATGGGGTGGGGATGACGCATGAAAAAAATAGGCAAGCACGTTCTTGCGTTTTTTAAGCTCATACATTTGCATACAATTTTGCTGATCCTTGCGATGTATCTTTTGCTCTGTTTTTTCTGCTTTCTGGTGTTGAAAAACGAGGGCATGGAAACACCTTTTTGGGACATCGTCGTGTTCAATCTCCTGGCGGTGACGGGCAATGATTACATGTACGTGGACAGTCCCTGGACCAGGGTGGCGGGCATTTTTGTCCTGATCCTTGGCATGATCGGACTATCCTCCGTCACTGGTTACGTATCGTCAGCTTTTGTGGCCAGACGGCTCAACATGGAGAGAGGGGTAAAGAAGATGCAGAACATGAAAGGACACATTATCATCTGTGGCTGGAAGAATGACGTAAAGATCCTCATCCAGGGGATCATGCGAAAGAATAAAGACCTGAAGCTTTCTGACATTATTTTGATCAACAATGCGGATGACGTAAAGCTGCAAAGCCTGCGCGACGATCAGGAACTGAAGGGATTAAATCTCCTGCGCGGCGATTTTACCGAGGAACAGACCCTCTTGAACGCAAACGTGAAGGAAGCCTCCAAGATCCTGATCATCGGTGAAAATCAGGATAACTTAGATGACGAGCTGGTGGACTCCCGAGTGTTTGTCGGAGCGCTTTTGGTCCGGAAGCTCAATGCAAAATGTCATATCTGCGCAGAGGTGAAAACGGAGCGCTACAAGAATTATCTGGAGAGCCAGAATTGCGCTGAAGTGGTATACGTGGACGAGTATACCAGATATATTTTAACAACCTCCACGAACTACAGCGGCATGTCCAAGGTCATGTCCTCCTTCCTCGATAACGGTGACGGCGTGTCCGTTCAGATAGCGCCCATCACGGAAAAATGGTTTGGAAAGACCTACGGCGAGCTGTTCCAGTGGTATAAGAAAGAGCAAAACATTCTGCTCCTCGGCATCCTGGAGAACATGGGCGTCGAGAAGGAGTTAAAGCATCAGATCCTTTCTGAGGCACAAAAATCCACGAACTATGGTGAGATCATTCAGCGGCTGAAATCCGTAAAGACCATGGAGACGAATTGTCCGCACCTGAATCCCGCGGATGAGTACGTGCTTGGCAGAAACATGGGAGCCATTATTTTGGGCGACGAGATTTAGCAACGTGAAACGAAGCAGCAAGATCGCGAAGCAATGAGATTTCAGAAAGGGCGGAACATGGATTACGTAAAAGAACTTCGGGGATTCCCGCTTTTGGCAAAGATTCAGGACAAGGACCTTCAGATTCTGGCAGGTCTGCTTAAGGTGCATAAAACCCAGGCGGGAGAGGACGTGATCACGGAGGGTGACACGGGCTCTGAAATGTACATTTTGATCGAGGGCACCGTGGACGTCATCAAGACAACGGTCTTTGGAGACAAGTTTGTCGTGGCGACGCTGTCCGCGGAGAAGCATTGCGTATTCGGCGAGATGGCCATGGTGGACAATGACAAACGATCCGCCACCGTCAAGGCCAAAACGGCGTGCACGACGCTTTCCATTGATCACAAAAGCTTTGAAAAATTTTGTGACGAGCATCCCCAGAGCGGCGTGGAACTGCTTCGCCTCATCAGCACGAATCTGGTGAGAAACATCCGCACGGAAAACAATAACCTAAAGATGGTTTATCAGGCATTGATCGAAGAGATAGAGACAAATTAAACGCGCGGTGCGTTACGGATCGTAAGATAAAATGACGGAAGGAAAGGAGAAAAGGTAGCATGGCGATCATTCAGATGACGGACGAAGAAAAAGCACTTCTGGATCTGGCATATACGGACGGGGAACGCATTTTGGAGGGAAAGCTTTTTGACTATCAGGAAAAGGCGCTGGCGGAGCTTCGCGCTTGTAAGGATTACCTTAAGAGTAGATATCCCAAGGAAGAATTCAGGATCATTTCTTTTCAGCCTTCTTCGCAGAAGGGATGCGTTGCGTTGCAGTTTGTTCAGCCGGGACTGGATTCGACGGAATATCTTCTGAAATATGAAAACGGACAGTACGTGGATAATTTTTACGACGTGCCCTTCGAGAGGGAATATGACGCCTTAGTCGAGGAGATCCTGAAGGAGGGCGGCATTGACGCAAGGGTTTATACGACGTTCCCCTTCCTGCTCGGTGAAGAGATTCATTCGGGACGGGATCTGATGGAGCATCGCCCGCATCTCGGGCGGACCATGCAGCTCTTTCTTCCTGTGGACAAGCTGCCAAGCTATGAAGAGGCTGAGGCCATGGCAGGAAGGGTACAAAGACTTTTTGAAGAGAAGGGCGTCTATGGAAGCGGCATTGTTTTTTATCTTAGCGGCATGGATGACGCGGAAAAGAAAAACGTGCTGGAATTGAATGGTTACGCGAGAAACCGGAAAAATGCAGGCAACATTGTCAGTGCCGGATTCAGATGCTTCCACGTGAAGGAATAAGTGAGGAGAAAAAGCGATGCTGTACAAGATGGATGAATTGCTCCTTTTGGAGCTGTTAACCTACCTGCCGGATAAATTTCCCTTTGTCTCCGTGCTGGGCGCGGATGACCGTACCGTTAGGGAATACGTTTACGGAATTGACGTTGCAAAGATCGAGGATGACGTGGTCTATAATTCCTGCATGAATGGTTTTGATTGGAAAAACATCATCATGGCTTGGGAGAAAAAACCAAACATCCTGGACGCATATATCGTTGAGCCGCATTTGGATACCGCATACGGCGGCGGAGGGGGTATTTCTGCCGTTTTCATCAATGAAAAGACCAAGGAGGCCGTAGTTGCCTTCCGCGGTACGGCAAGCAATGAGTGGGTCGACGATTTTGTCGGGGCGAACCAGGTGGATTCCCTCCAGCAGATCAATGCCATGGAGTGGTATAAGAGCGTCTATGAAAAGCTTCACTTGGAAGACTATACGGTGACGGTCATCGGACACTCCAAGGGCGGAAACAAGGCGAAATACATCACCATTCTGAATGACACCCCGGCGCGCTGCGTATCCTTTGACGGTCAGGGTTTTTCGGATGAATTCATCGAGCATTACAAGAAGAAGATCCAAAGGCGTCAGGGCCTTATTGAGAACCATAACATTGACTTTGACTATGTCAACATCCTGATGAATGACGTGGGAAAGAGAACCTATTACGTGGGTTACGACTACGGCAAGTTTGGATTCGCGGAGAGCCACAGCCCCAACACGTTCTTTGACTTTGGCGAGAACGGGGAATATAAGATGCGCGTGAATCCCAACGGACAGCGCCCGGAGATGCAGATCATGGATCAGTTTATCAACAGCATGATCCGTTCCGGCGTCAGCGCAAAGGAACAGGCGGAGACGAACCGTTTGGTCGGCATTCTCGTGGAGAAGGCCTTTGCCATCGGCAAGGAAAACACCGTTACGGAGTATATCAATCTTCTTTGCGACCTGGTGGGAGACCCCACGTACTCCGACAACACCGCCTACCTGCTAGCCTTTGTCATCAAGTATTCCCGCCAGAATACGGATTTCCTGAAGGCGTTGAAGGACATCATGCTGAACTTCAAGATGGAGGGCGCGGTCAAGGTCATCGACATGTTTAACGATCTCGTGACCTCGAAGAAACTGAATGCCATCATCGATCTTTCCAACTTCTTGATCATGCACGTCAATGGCATCGTGGTGAAGCAGGTCCAGAACGTATGCAAAAAGAAATATGGCATTGAGCTTACGGCGGAGCAGGTTCGCGGCGTGCTGCAGATCGTGTGCATGACGAAGGAAATGCTGGGGACCCTCGAGCTTCAGATGGACGGTTCCGACGTGGTGGTCGAGGATGCGGTCGAAGAAACGAAATATGAACTGCCGACGAACATGAACGTGGTGGTTCTTGCGGGCGGTCTCTCCAACGAGAGAAACCTGTCGCTCAAGAGCGGTTACGTGGTTTCGAAGGTGCTGGCGGAGAAAGGGCATAACGTGATCCTGCTGGATGCCTACATGGGTTATGACGAGCAGGAGATGATCATTCCGAATGCGTTTGAGGATCCCGTAAAATATTCCCTGGAGCCCCAGAATATTCCGGACGACATCCCGGACCTCTGGGCAGTCAGAAAGCGCAGAAAGGACCAGTCCGGCGCTTACTTTGGACCGAACGTGCTTCAGATCTGCCGACAGGCCGACCTGGTATTTATCGCACTGCACGGTGCCAGCGGTGAGAATGGAAAGGTTCAGGCAACGTTTGATCTCTTGGGCATTCAATATACCGGATGTGATTACTTCTCCTCGGCAGTATCCTCCAATAAGTCCGTGGCAAAGCAGCTTTTGGAAGAGGCGGGCATTCCCGTGCCGAAGGGCTTCTGTGCCTATAAGAATGAGGAGATCGGCGATCCGGAGGAATTTGGACTTTCCTATCCCGTGATCGTAAAGCCCAATAACGGAGGCATTGGTCTTGGCATCTCCGTTGCCAATGACAAGAATTCTTACCTGAAGGCATTGAAGGAGGCCTTCCGCTGGGAGAGCGAGATCATTGTGGAAGAGTACGTGGCAGGCCGTGAGTTTGCCGTGGGAAGCGTTGCCGGCAAGGCATTCCCCGTGATCGAGGTGCTCCCGTTGGAGACCAGAAACAAGGAAGTGGGAATGACCCTTCGGGGCGAAGAACTGCAAAAGTGTCCCGCAGACATTCCGGAAGAGCTTGCCGCAAAGCTTCGTGAGACGGCGGAGAAGGTTTCAAGCGTATTGGGCGTACTGGCATATTCCAAGGTGGATTTCATCGTCAGGGAGGACGGTTCCTTCGTGTGTCTGGAATGCGATTCCCTGCCCCAGCTCTATCAGGACGCACACTTGGTTTTGGAGGCAAAGGCAGCAGGCGTATCCTTTGGAGATCTGTGTGACAAGATCATGGAGCTGAGCCTTCGGAAGAAGTAAAAATAAATATTTTTCAAAAAATGAAAAGGTCGCTTTCCGGGCGACCTTTTTTTTCATGCCTCGTGATATGATGAGCTCAGAAACAAGGAAGGACGTCCCAAAAGGCTAAGAGGACTAAGGTACCCGGCCGGAGACGGAAAGTGAAAATCAGAAAGGAGAAAAAATTTATGAAGAATTTAACTGAGCTCGTATTTGTACTGGACAGAAGCGGATCCATGAGAGGTTTGGAGAAGGATACCATCGGCGGGTTTAACGGCATGATCGAGAAGCAGAAGAAGGAGGAGGGCGACGTGCTGGTTTCCGCAGTGCTCTTTGACGACAGGACGGAGGTTTTGTACGATCGCGTTGACATTAAGACCATCGAGCCCATGAATGAGAAGCAGTACTACGTGCGCGGCTGTACGGCCCTTCTCGATGCGGTGGGCGGAGCCATCGAGCATATCAAGGAGGTGCGTAAGGAGGTTCCGAAGGAAGACCGCCCGGAAAAGACCATCTTCATCATCACGACGGATGGCATGGAGAATGCCAGCCAAAAGTATTCCTACGATAAGGTAAAGAGCATGATCGAAAAGCGCAGGGCGAAGAATTGGGAGTTCATCTTCCTTGGCGCCAACATTGACGCTGCAAAGGAAGCGGGCCGCATGGGCATCCAGGCGAGCCGCGCCGTGAATTACAAGTGCGACGCCATGGGTACGGCGCTCAATTACTCCGTTCTGGAAAAGGCTGTCAGCAAAATGCGCAAATGCGGAAGCGCCCCTGCCATGAGTGCCATGATGGATGCGGAGGATTGCTTCCAGGAGATCCGCGAAGACTGTGCGAAGAGAAGCTGAAACTTAATAGGGACATGACGCCATGGAGTCAATTTACGGAAGCAAAAGAGGGAAACCGGAATGGTTTCCCTCTTTTGACGTATCAGGAAATGCGTGGTATAATTGATTTACCAATACGGTAAATCAAATTTGGCGACGCTTGGCCGAAAATGCTTGGCGTCGCGAAAACTTGGATAAGAAGGTAATGCCGGGGATGAAGAAGGAAAAAGACAGTGCTGATAAGGTGAACGAAAGTTCAAAAAATAACGCGAAAGAACTACAGGATACGCAGGTAAAGGCGCCTGGAAGCAAGATCCGCGAGGAGCTGCTTAGCCGCGGCATGTTGCAAAAGGAATTTGCCGTGCGCATGGGGATCACGGAAAAGCATCTGAGCAAGCTGATCAACGGAGAGGTTCTGCTCACGCCCAACATAGCGACAAGACTCGCCACGGTGCTGGGGATCCCGGCGTCCGTCTGGAGCGCGCTTGAGGCAGAGTATCGGGAAAGCCTTCTCCGGGCCCAGGCAGAGGAAGGATTGGAAAAGGACGTTGCGCTGGCGCAATGCTTCCCCTATGCGGAAATGGCAAAGCTTGGCTGGGTTCCGGAAACTAGGTCCGCAAAGGAGAAGGCGAGAAATCTCCGCAACTTTTTTGAGGTGGTGGAGCTGTCGCTGGTTGAAAACTGGCAGCTAACAGGGTTTGCCGGAAAAGCATTGTCGGTGAGGGATGAGGATGACCTGACGCTGATGGCCTGGATGCAGGCGGCGAGAAAGGCGTCCCGGGAAACGCCGTCGCAGCCTTTTAATCTAAAGGGTCTGACGGAATTGGTTCAAAGCATTCCCCAGTGGACGACGGAGCGGATCAGCGTCTTATTGCCAAAACTGGAAAAGGAGCTGGCACAGATGGGTGTTGTTCTGGTCTTCCTGCCAAGGCTTCGCGGATTGACGATCCAATCCGCCACGTTTCCTTCCGGCAACAGGATCGTCATTGCCCTCACGGAAAAGAAAATGGACGATCATGAATTTTGTTCCAGATTGTTTCATGAATTAGGCCACGTGATCCTGGGGCACGTATGGCAGGAGGAGGGCACGGTGGAACAGGACGAGCGCGACGCAAACCTGTGGGCGAGAAATACCCTTCTTCCACGAAAAGAATTTGATGCCTTCCGGCATGCTGGGAAGTTTACGGAGCAAAGCATTCTAAGCTTTGCCGCCGGACAGGGGATCGCTCCCGGCATCCTGGTGGGAAGGCTTCAGTATGAGGGTCTGATTGGCGGAGGAACGCTGAACCGCTTAAAACGAGAGATCGACGTACGGAAAGGGTAAGAAAATGCGAGCCGTCAATATCTATGCACTGACCAGAAAAGTACAAAATGACGTGAAGCCCTTGTTTGAAAAAGCCTTGTCCCATCGTGAGGAAAAGCTTCGGATCAAGGAGCAGGAGTTTGACCAGATCTCGCAGATCGTTGAAGAACTGCAGAAAGCGGGAGCCGGGGAGGATTGTTTTGAGGATTGGTTTTATTCCTTTACGATCCCCCATATCTCCAGGGAATTTGACCTTCTTAAGGCAGGGCGGAACGGGTGCGTCGTCAACGTGGAGCTAAAAAGCGTCAGCCCCAGCGTCACCCAGGCGAGGATCAAAAAACAGCTGGAGCGAAACGCATATTACCTGTCGCTCATTGGAAAAAGAATTTATAGTTTTACCTACGTAAGTGACGGAAAGAGACGCGGAAAGCTTTACGTGCTTGGTAAGGATGGTCTTAGGATCTGTACCTTCCGCGAGTTGGTCCGGCGCCTGGGCATGGTAAAACAATCCATCCGGGAAGGAATCGAGGATTTGTTCCGCCCCGGGGACTACCTGATCTCTCCATTCAGTGAACCGGAGCGCTTTTGTAACGGGCAGTACTTCCTGACGGAGCATCAGCAGCAGATGAAGGAAAAGGTTTTGTCCGGCATCCGAAAGTCCACGGCGACGCTTTGGGGGATCACGGGGGAAGCCGGCACGGGAAAAACGCTTCTCCTGTATGACGTTGCAAAGTCGCTGGCAGGAGATTACAGGATTTGCGTGATCCACTGCGGAAAGCTCTCCGAAGGGCATGAACGGCTCAAGAACATGCTGGAGGGAATCGACGTGATCGAGGCCGGAGATGCCAGGATCGGCGCGCTCTGCTCGGCGGAAAGCACGGATGACTATGACGTGGTCTGCGTGGATGAGACGCAGCGTCTTTCCCAAGAGGAACTCGAAATCGTCTTGGAGGCGTACGGAAGCGGCAGGATCAAGGCATGCCTCTTTGTGTATGACCTTAAGCAGGTGCTCTCCAAGTCGGAGAGGTCACGGAATAATCCGGAAAGACTTCATCAGATATTGAACTTTCAAGAGCTTAGGCTGGCAAAGACCATCCGCACCAGCAAGGAGATCTACGCTTTTATCAATGCGATGCTGGATCTCAAGAAGCATTCCAATCTTTCCTTCCCGAACATTGACGTTCTTTGGGCGGGAAACGAGAGGGAAAAAGAGCAGCTGGTGGCTGTCTGCCAGAGACGTGGGTATCGCTACATTCCCCCGGAATATGAGGATTCCCATGACGTGATCGGGCTGGAATTTGACAGGGTGCAGGTGGTGCTCGACCAAAGATTTTATTATGACGAGGCGGGAATCCTTCTCGGGGAGGAATCGCCGGACGCGGATTATCTCTACGTACAGCTCCTGTATCAGAATGTCTCCCGGGCAAAGGAAAGGCTTTGCGTCATCGTACAGGAAAACGCTCACGTATTCCGGGAACTCGTCGCCGTCGTCAACCGCAATTCCTGACGGACGGATGCAGGAGAGTGACGTGAGTTCAATGAATTACGGTCTGGAATAGAATTACCGCACGGAAAATAATGACGTAATGACGCAAAAGTGATATAATATTTTGAAACGTTTTACACGTAATAACCTCGAGGAGATGCCCCGAGTCATTCCATAAAACAAAACGGAGGAACAAGACATGAAGGACACGTTAAGTGGATCTGCCTTTGGTAACGTAGGCAACTACACTCTGGAGGAGATCGAAGCAGCGCAGAAGTTGAAGAAAAAGAACGGCGGTACCCTGATGGAGAACCTGGCGAAGGTGTCAAACAAGGGTTCATCGCCTACCATGGATTTTGACAGCCTGACGAGTGCGGCAAACGCAGCCACCGCACAGATGGAGGCCATGCTCAAGGCAGCGCAGGCAAGGATGAAGAGCACCCAGAAAAAGACGAGCGACGTAAGTGCCGTCAACGAGCAGCTCTTCAAGAATCAGGCAGCCTTAAATCAGGAGCTTACGAGCCTGACCAAGAACCTGCAGGATGACTTCGGCATCGGCGCAGGCGTTTCTTCCACCTCCGCACTGGACCGCCTTGAGACGGCGCCTGCCCAGGCGGAAGCTACCAGGGAAGAGATCCTGGAGAAATTTAACGGTCTTTCTGCGGAGATCGAAAAGACGGTGTTTGGCCAGGAGGAGTTTATCAAGAAACTGGTGATCGCGTTTAAGCGTCCCTTCGTTATGCCTCCCGCTGAGCCCAAGGCGCTCAACTGCGTATTCCTTTCCGGAAAGAATGACACGGGTAAGCATTTCGCTTTGTTTGAGACGGCGAAGGAGCTTGCAAAGCGCGGCGTATTTAAGAATTCCGACGTCAAGGTGATGGACCTTGGCATTTACACGGACGCCTCCATGGAAAAGCTGTTCCTGCAGGACATGTATTCCGCGTTGTCCAGCAATTCCAAGGTGCTGTTGTTCGAGAATTTTGAAAACTGTCATCCTTCCTTCCTGACCCACGTGGCATCCCTCGTGATCGACGGACAGCTCCGCTTGTCAGAGCGTTACGTGATGCAAAAGGGCCAGCTCGTGAACGTACAGAATTCCCTGGCATCCGAGGTGGTCAGCACCTTTACGGCATCAGGAAAGTATCTGATCTTTGTGACGGAGAAACCCATCGACAAGGTGGCAGGCATTATGGGCGCACCCTTTATCAATGCCCTTGGCGACGTTTGCGTTACGGCAAAGCTGGATGAGGCTGCCATTCGCAAGATCGCGGAGGGAGAGCTTGCAGACCTAAAGGAAAATGCAAAGGAAAGATTCTTCTTCGACGTTGAGGTGTCTGAAGACTTTTTGGATTACAGCGTATCTAAGTCAGAGCGCCAGGCGGGACTCAAGGGCGTGAGTGACTTTTATGAAGGCGTGCTGAGGGCACTTGCCCAAGCGAAGCTTGAAAATGATTATCCCAAGGATGCCAAGATGCTGCTTCGCATTGACGGCGGCAGGGTTATGGCAAAGCATGAGGAGAGTGAGATCGACTTGACCGCACTTCTTCCGGAGGGCTATCGCGGAGAGATCGATGAGATCCGCCAGGAGATGGAGGCCATCGTTGGTCTTGCCAAGGTTAAGGAATACGTGATGGGCCTTGAAGAGTACTACAAGGTGCAAAAGAGAAGATCCGAGGAAGGCCTCAAGGTCAGCGAGCTCTCCAAGCACATGATCTTCACGGGTAATCCCGGTACCGGTAAGACCACCATCGCCCGCATCATCAGTAAGTACTTAAAGTCCATCGGCGTCCTGACCGGCGGACAGCTGGTTGAGGTTTCCAGGGCAGATTTGGTGGGCCGCTACGTAGGCCACACGGCACCATTGACCAACAAGGTGATTTCCTCTGCCATCGGCGGCGTTCTGTTTATCGACGAGGCATACAGCCTCTACCGCGGCCGAGATGACAACTTTGGCCTGGAAGCGATCGACACGCTCGTAAAGGGCATTGAGGATAACCGTGAGAACCTGATCGTTATTCTGGCTGGTTACTCGAAGGAGATGGAGCAGTTCCTGACCTCGAACTCAGGACTGAAGAGCCGTTTCCCGAACGTGATCCATTTCCCGGATTACACGGGAGAAGAGCTTTTGCTGATCTCCAAATCCATTGCAAAGTCCAAGGGCTACACCATCGACGAGGGCGCAGATCCCGCGCTTTTGGCTTACTTTAATGCCGTACAGGCGGTTCGCGCCGCTGACGCGGGTAATGGACGTCTCGCAAGAAACAAGATCGAGGAAGCCATTCTGAATCAGTCCAAGCGTCTGGTTGCAGAGCCGGAGGCAGAGCTTTCCGTACTGCTCTCCAAGGATTTTGACTTGAATGACGTCATGAGCGACGAAAAATAAAGCGCTTTTGACTTGACGGAGAGGAATGGACTTGACATGAAAAAGAATTTACTTAGGAGCGTTGCCGCGCTTCTTGCGATGGGATGTTTCCTGGCGGCATGCAGCCCAGGGGAAACGCCTCCCGCGAAGCCTCCGTATGATTCTTCCGAACTGGAGGAGGAGAGCGCGGCAAACGCGTCCACGGAAGGCAGTGAGGAGACGAAGAGTGAATCCGTCCCGGCAGAGGAAGAACTGAGCGCAGACGCCTTGTACTTGTTTGACGCCATCCAGGGCTGGATGTTTAGCTTTGAGAGCGGCGCCGGTGCATGGGGCACAATCCTGACGGTGGACGAGCAGGGGCATTTTTCCGGTCAGTATCACGACAGTGACGCTGGAGACGTGGGAGAAGGCTACCAAAACGGAACGATCAATCTGTGTGATTTCACCGGACGGTTCACGGACGTCGTAAGGACGACGAATGGCGTATATGAGGCAACGGTGACGGACCTTGCGTACGAAAAAGAGCCAGGCAAAGAAGAGATCAAGGACGGCGTTCGTTACGCATACGCGGAAGCCTATGGCATCAGCGGCACGGAGAAGGTGGAGATCTATCTTCCGGGCGCAAAGACCGCTAAGCTTCCGAAGGAATACGTCGATTGGATCGAGGACCTGCACTTTGGCGTTAGCGTGAGCGGTCAATATTATCTCAACGTGCCTTTGGAACTTCCCTTTTGCGGAATCTACAATCCGGCAATGAAATATGGATTTTCTTCCGAGAACGTGTCGGGCAGAAATCTTACGTACTTGGTGAACCGGGCGTCTTTCCCGGGACTCTCGTCCATCCGCGCGGATTTTTATGACTGGAACGGGACGTACTATTATCAGGACTTGTCGGCGGATGGTCTGTATATGGTTAGCAATCTTTGTTTTATTGACGAGAAGAAATTCAATCCAATGATCCGTCAGGATGAATTTGTCAATGACTGCATTTCGCATTTTATGGAGGGACAATCCTATCGCGACGTCAGTTTCCTTGACCCGTCGGACGCGGACTACGCGCCAGACCTGTCGTACGTGAATGGCGGCGGGATCTCCGTGGTGGCAAGCTGGCTTGCCGGAAACAATGAGGACACAAGGTTCTACGTTGCGAGATTTACGAAGCTTGGACGGTTTGTCTATGCCTACGGTTATTCCTCCAGTGAGTATGACGAACTGATGCAGGGCGAGGCGGGATCCTTTTTCCTTTCTTCGCTTACGTTCTCAGGAGACCGGGATAAGATTTCTTCTGCCAACTCCGACAAGGTGATGAAAAAGATCCACGCGATCGTGATCAATAACGGATCAGACGCATCCCAGATCTTTGCGGATGAGGTGACCTGGATCAATTCCGGTGACGAGGAGTTAATGGCGAAATATCATTTGACGGAGGAGGATCTGACGGATGATTACGCCATTGCAAATGACGTGGAAGAATACAAGGCGTATGTCCTGAGTGAGTCCTGTCCCATCTACGTGCAGTTCCCGGAGGAGGGACCGTTTGCGGAGCTTCAAACCAAGAGCGCGTTCCACAAAAAACTGATGGAAGCAGGCCGCTCCTATCTGATGGAACTGTATTTGGATGAAAACAATAACGTGACCTTTATGTATGAGCCGTACAGACCATAGCGCGTAAGCGTGCGGCAAAGGGAAGGAGTCAAAGATGAAAAAACTGAAACTCAAAATCGCATTAAATGCCAAAGCCGTGTTGATCTTTGTTTTGCTGTGCTTTATTGCGACCGTCTTGGGAATCGTTACCAACAGTAACGCCACGAAATTATTGTTCGCGACGTACCGGTCCTCATGGCTCAGTCCATTGACCTACGTGCGCCTTTTTTCACACGTGCTGGGACATTCCGGCTGGGAACACTTTTTGGGAAATGCTTCCATGCTGCTGATCCTTGGACCAATGCTGGAGGAAAAGCATGGCTCGAAGGTCATCGTAGAGATCATTCTGATCACTGGATTCATCACGGGAATCGTCAATTTCATCTTTTTCCCGGGCGTGGCCCTTTGCGGTGCCAGCGGCGTCGTGTTTGCGTTTATCCTGCTGGCGTCCTTTACGGGATTCCGCGAGGGTGAGATACCGCTGACTTTTATTTTGGTGGCGATCATCTACATTGGACAGCAGATCGTTCAAGGACTTACACTAAATGACAATATTTCCAACATGGGACATATCATCGGCGGACTTGTGGGTGCAAGTGTCGGATACGCATTGAATAAAAAGGGAAGACGTTCTTACTGATCAAGGTTCAGGGCTTTGCAGCGAAAGAGTTACAAAGGAGGGGCCGGCATGGAGAAACATGATCACAGAGTGTTGAAAAAGACTCACAATAATAAGTTCATGTGGATTGTTATCATGTGCCTTTTTGGGTTCGCGCTGAACGTGATCTGCAATATTCTGGTGACGATAATCCACGCACCGCTGTACCTGGATACGATCGGAACCATATTTACCGCCAGACTTGGCGGCGCGCTTCCGGGCATTTTTGTGGCGCTCTTTACCAATCTGGTGCTTGGCTTTGGCAATGCTGAAACCATATATTTTGGTGTCCTCAACGTTTTGATCGCGGTGATCACGGCGTTTTGGGTGAAGAAGGAAAAACGCAGGCGTCATCCCGGATGGCTTGCCATGTTTATTTTGGTCATCTCCCTCATTGGAGGTGGCATCGGAGCCATTCAGACCTGGGTGTTTAGTGGATTTTCCATGGAAGGCAGTAACGGCTTTGTCATCCGTTTCTTTTATGAAAATTGTCACTGGACTCCGTTTTGGGCACAGTTTGCCGCAGCATTGGTCTGCGATCTGGCGGACAAGACCATCACGACGGTTGGCGCCGTCTGGTTGTTGCGGCGCATGCCGGAGAACGTAAAGGAAAAGCTTCGTTTTACCAGTTGGCGCCAAAAGCCCTTAAGAGGGGAAGAACTGGCGGAAGTAAAGGCGATGAAGAGTGTTTCCGTCTCTCTGGGAACCAAGATCATCTCCGTGTTGATGCTTGCCTTTTTTACGATTGCCATTGTAGTCACTTGCATCAGCCTTATGCTGTTCCGCGATTTCTCCAAGGACCAGCATGCCATACTCACGAAGGGCGTGGCCAAAATGGCCGCAGAGGTGATCGATCCCGACAGGGTAGATGCTTATCTGCGGGAGGGAGAGGCAGCCGAAGGCTATGCTGAGACAAAGCAATTGCTGACAAAGATCCGCGAAACCTACTCGGACGTGGAATACGTTTACGTGTATCGCATTGAAGAGGATGGCTGTCACGTGGTGTTTGACCTGGACACGGCAGAACTGCCCGGAGAAAAACCGGGAACCGTGATCGAATTTGATCCATCGTTTCTGCCTCATCTTGATCAGTTGCTTAAGGGGGAGAAGATCGAGACGATCGTCTCGAATGACAAGTACGGGTGGCTCCTCACGGAATATGAGCCCGTGTACGACCAGAGCGGGAAATGCGTTTGCTATGCCGCTGCGGACGTATCGATGAGTGACATCCAGCATTATGAAAATGATTTCCTGGTGAAGCTTGCGTCACTGTTCCTGGGATTCTTTGCATTGCTCTTGGCCATTGGACTGTGGCTTTCCAATTATCATTTGATCTACCCGATCAATACCATGGCCCACGCGGCAAGCATCTTTGCGTATAACAGCGAGGAGGCCCGGGAGAAAAACGTTGAACGGATCAAGGCACTGGACGTACATACCGGGGATGAATTGGAAAATCTGTATCACGCGTTTGTAAAGACGACGGAGGACAGCGAGAAATATTTCTCCGAAATGCAGCACAAGACGGAAATGATCTCCATGCTGCAGAGCGGCCTGATCATGGTGCTTGCCGACATGGTGGAGAACCGGGATCAGTCTACGGGCGATCATATCAAAAAGACGGCAACCTACGTGAGGATCATCCTGGAAAAGATGCGGAAGATGGGGTATCACGCGGAGGAACTGACGGACGAATACATGGAAGACGTGGTGAAATCCGCGCCGCTTCATGACGTTGGCAAGATCCAGGTGTCGGATGCCATCTTGAATAAGCCAGGGAAACTGACGGATGAAGAATTTGAGATCATGAAGTCTCATACAACGGCTGGACAAAAGATCATCCAGCAGACGATCCAGACCATGCCGGAGGCAGATTACCTGAAGGAAGCCATGAACCTTGCCACGTATCATCATGAAAAGTGGAACGGAAAAGGTTACCCTTACGGGCTGGCGGGTGAAGACATTCCCCTCTCAGCCAGGGTCATGGCAGTTGCGGACGTATTTGACGCATTAGTTTCCAGAAGATGCTACAAAGAGCCATTTTCGTATGAGAAGGCCATAAGCATCATAACGGAAGGATCCGGGTTGCATTTTGACCCGCAGGTCGTGGAAGCTTTTCTGGCGTCGGAGGAAGAAGTAAAGGAAGTGCTTTACCGGCATGAGGAGCAGGCTGTTCTGGAAGAGGAAAAACCATAAGAAAGAATTGTTTGGAGAAAGAAAAGTGAGAGAAAAATTACCGATTTTTTACTTGTTGGAAATACCGTGTGAGATCGTGTTGTACGTGATCGTGGTCGAGCTGGGGGCCATACTCAATAATCTGATCCTTGGGAAAGATAGATTTCCTTTCATAGCGCTCGCCGTTATGTTGGTGGCGTCCATGGGATTATTTCTGTTGATCCTGCTGTCGATCGTCAATTTCATCAAGTATACCGTCAAGAGAAACAAGAAGAAACAAGCCGCGAAGGAAGCCATGAAGGTACCGGTGGAACCAGAGAAAAAGGCATGAGTAAAACTGGGTCAGGGGGACGTGTCACTAGACGCGTCCCCCTGACATAGTTATCATATTATCGCTCGCAACCTAGGATGATGCCGCCCCTCTCGGCATAAAAACTGCAGAGTCCTCTGGCGGGTATGATGCGAAGATCCACGTTTCCGAAGATCTCCCGGATTTTTTCGGCGATTACGTTGGCGAGCTCCAAGTTCTCCACGTGGCAGATGCGGATCTTACCGCCCTTGTATCCGCAGGCGCGGATCTCCTCGATCAGTTTTTCCAAAACTCTCTTGTCGCCGCGGCATTTTGCAATGGGATCGATGGTTCCCTCGGGACTTGCGGTTCCAAGGATCCGGATGTTCATAATGCCGATGGCGGAAGCCACAAGCTTGTTGACCCTGCCGTTTACGGCGAGATTGTGGAGGGATTGGAGCGCGAAGTATAGTTTTAAGGATTTCTGGTAGAGCACAATATCCTTTTCAATTTCTTCGAAGGTTTTGCCCTGCGCCTTGTACTCGGCAATCTTCTCGATGAGAAGCACGAGCCCGGGACCCGTGGAAAGGGAATCCACAACGCAGATCTTTACCTCAGGGTGTTCGGAAAGATATTGTTCCTTTGCAACGTTCGCTGTGGAAAAGGTTCCGGAGAGACCGCTTGTGATGGTGACCACGTAGATCTCGTCAGCGCCCTCAAATGCATCCAGCCAGCTTTGGGTGGATGGACAGGCAGTATAGGAACGGCCGTGATGGGAATAAAGATAATCAAGAACTTCCGTTATGTTTAAGTCCTCCTGATCCACGTAGGATCTTTCATCCGTGGAAAGTGAGAGGGGCACCGTTACGAAAGGGGCGTCCGGAAAGGATTTCAGGTCACAGGAAGAATCGGCTACAATTTTATACATGGGCTCTCCTTTGGGGTGTTTTTTCTACATAGTTTTCATAACCACATGATATTGTATTACAAAACCAAAAATGTTACAATAGACAAAAATGCCGTTTTTGTCTATTTTAGGCATTGCAATATTTCGAAAAATAGGAGAAACTGAAAGAGTAGGGTGGAGTGCGGACGTCGTCCGCTGTTGAGAAAGACGTGGGGGAAGAACATGATCATAAGCTCAAACGTAAATCAAAAAACCAAGTTTACCAGGGCATGCATTGGCGAAGCCATCCTGTCCCTTCTTCAGGAAACAGACTTTACGAGACTGAGGGTTTCTGAGGTCGTAAAGAAGGCGGGCGTCGCGCGCGCCAGCTTTTACAAGTATTACAATTCCCTGTATGAAGCGCTGGAGGATTACTTACAGATCATCATTGCGGATTACGTGGAAAAGAATCAGGGAAACCAGCCAAGGGACACCTACATGGAACGGGATCACATTTTGTATTCCCTGAATTATTTTGATCAATATGCAGAATGTTTTTTGACGTTGGCAAAGCATGGGCTTCATGGTATTATGTTAGAGGGCGTAAATCGTTTTATGGAAGAGAACGTTCAGACCACCCAAAAGATTTCCGTCTATGAGCTGTATTCCTATGCCGGAGGTCTTCTGAACACCTTCCTCAAGTGGGAGGAAGAGGGGAAGCAGGACAGTGCCGAGGAAGTGGCAGACATGCTGTATGACCTGTATTCATATGGCAGGCATGCGAAAGAGGCATGACGGGATCTGAATGATGATTGGCGGAGGAAAAAAGATGAGTTTTGAAGAAGAAGTCCGGGATTTGATCGCGAAGGGGCCCGGTGAACTTAAGGATCCTGCGTGGCGTTTTGACGCCTTTACGAACAGAGAAGTGCTCCATGACAAGAAAAAAGGACATTTGCCTGCCATGGGCTGGAACGGCTGGAATGCTTTTGGCAGCGGGAATACGGAGGCCCTGACCATTGCCATGGCGGAAAAGCTCCGCGAGCTTGGACTGGATCAATTGGGATATAAGTACGTGGTTCTGGATGACGGTTGCTATCAGCCGTATCGCAAGGACGGCAAGATCCAAAACGAGGAGACAAAATTCCCCTCGGGATTTCGCGCGCTTGCGGACAGACTGCATCAGATGGGCCTTAAATTTGGCATGTATAATGACATTGGGACAAACCTGTGCGCCGGAGCTGCGGTGGGTACTTGCGGACATGAGAAGACCGACGCGGCTTCCTACGCGGAATGGGACGTGGACTTCCTGAAGGTGGATAATTGTTATTATCTCTGGGACAACGCGACCTTTTCGGATGCGGCGAACGCAAGGTACGTATATGCGCCGAACGTGGCAGGGATCAGCGTAAAGGGTGAGGGACTGGACCTTACGCTTTCCGCCGTGAAGGATGGAGAGATCTTTGGGGAGCGTGCGGAGAAGAAAGAGAATTACGTTACGTGTATCGGAACCTTTGACGGAACGGGTCCCGCAGCATCTCCCGTGGGCATGCGAAGCGGTGAACTTAGGTTTGTGATCCGCGCGCCGAAGGAGATGGAATGCGATCTCACGATTGATTACGCAACCGGCAAGGAAGAGGGCGTTGGTTCCTGGCTTCAGCTGGCACTTGGAGAGGGAAGCGGGGCTGAACTTATCTGGGATGGATTTGTTCCCGAGACGGACGGAACTGAGAGCTTTGTGACTTCAAAGCCTTTTCAGCTTCACCTGAAGGCTGGAGAGAATCTTCTGCGTGTCATGAACCACAGGAGACAGGAGAATACGTTGCACTCGTATGCGGCAATGTTGGAGGGATTAAACCTGGCGCAGCCCGGAAGGGACGTGATCCTGTCCATCTGTGAGTGGGGCAAGACGCATCCCCAGAACTGGGGCTGGAAAGTTGGTGACTCTTGGAGAATCTTAAATGACATAACATTCCGCGTCGGGGCGGACGGGGATCCCGGTCACGGCGCGTGGGAGAGTGATTACACGACCAGCGTGACCTCCCAGTATAACAAGGCCGTGATCATGGATGAATTTGCCGGATTGGACAAGGGTTGGAATGATCCTGACATGATGATGATCGGCATGGATGATCTCACGGAGACCATGTGCAAGACGCACTTTACCATGTGGTCGATGATGAATTCGCCCTTGATGCTGGGCATGGACCTGCGCAGGATGGAAAAGGGAGACACGTACTGGAACATCGTGTCCAACGAGGAGATCATTGCGCTGAATCAGGATGCGCTCGGCGTGCAGGCAAAGAGGATTTACGCGTCGAAAATGACGGAAGAATCCGGCAAGGTTGGAACGAGACCGGATCAGACCTACGTAAGGGACAATGACCGCGTGGACGTTCTTGCGAAGCCTTTGGCGGACGGGAGCGTGGCAATTTCGTTTATCAACATAAGCCAGAACGATAAGACGGAAGAAACCGCAGTCGACGTTGCCCTGATCCTGCAGTATCTGGGAGAGAAAATGGCTGACCGTGACGCATTTGCGAAGGCAAAGAGCTTTACGGTAAAGGATCTCTGGACCGGCGAGATGACGGTCAATGAAACTGGCCGTTTTGCAGTATCGCGTCTGGAAGCATGTGACAACGTCACCGTAAAGGTTACGCCGAATGCTTGAGAATCAGTTGGATGATCAGGAATTGAGCATCCGTGAGTTCGCGGAAGGTTTGTGGGAGACTTTTTCAAAGTGGCGGGAAGGCCAGGGAAAGGGAATGCCGCAGACTGGCGGAGACGGAATGGAGACCGGGCTTTTGCATGGCTGGCTGGAACCACAGGACGTTACGAGAAAGGAAGAATTCATCTGCCGCGGCGACGCCGCGAGGATCCTGCATGAGTTTGTGCAGCGTGAGCTGGGAGAGGCGGATGATGAGGACTGGGGCGCGGCAAGGGAGATCAAGGATCTGTATGACTGCCGTGTTTGCGTGAAGCATGTGGCCCAGATGATCTGCAAGGGGATCATGACGGCCAAGGACGGCGTTTTCGCCAGAGGGAAGCACGTGAAAGGCTTGGAGGCGAAAGCGGCCTTTCAAAGGCTCCTGGAACCTGGGACGCGACTGGCGGCGGACAAAAAGACGGCGGCTCTTCCGGAGCAGGTACGTGCCCCGAAGAAACTTACCAAGGACGAAGCGATGCGAATGCTGAAGGAATGCGCCGGCATACGGTTTTTGGACGTGCGGACTCCCGGTGAGCATGCGGCGGGATCGCCTGAGGGAGCGGAAAACTTACCTCTCCTTCAGCTGATAAGTCACCCTGAGCGGGCGGCTTCCAATCTTGAAACGCCAATCCTTCTGGGATGTGACGGCGGATACCGGAGTGAGATGGCGGCACTGCGGCTAAAAGAGGCAGGTTATGCAAACGTTTCGTATTTTGGCTGGAAATCGTAACGGATTTACGTCTTGTTTCACGTGTCAGATTTTGTTATAATGTTTGAATGGTTTTGAAGTTTCTTTTTCGGGAAGTTTTTGAATAAAATGAAACAGAAAGATGAGGCATGCGGATGATACAGATTTCTCTTTGCATGATCGTAAAAAATGAGGAAAAAGTACTGGAAAGATGTCTTGATTCCGTTGCGGACATGATGGATGAGATCGTGATCGTTGACACGGGCTCCACTGACCGGACGAAAGAGATCGCGAAAAAGTATACTGACAAGATTTTTGATTTCAAGTGGGTGGATGATTTTAGCGCCGCCAGGAACTTTGCATTTTCCCATGCCACCAAGGATTACGTGATGACCATGGATGCGGACGAGGTGCTGGAGGAGAGTGAGAAAAAGCATTTCCGCCTCTTGAAGGAGTGTCTCCTGCCTGAGATCGAGATCGTGCGCATGAAGTACGTGACCCGCATGGAAAAGGACGTGGATCACATTTTTGACGAGGAATTCCGCTTGAAATTGTTCAAACGCGTAAGGCAGTTTACGTGGGAGGGTTCCATTCATGAGATGATCCGCCTGGAGCCCGTTATTTATGACAGTGACGTCACAATTACGCATTTCCCTCAGGAGGCACATGAGGCAAGGAATCTGCAGAATTTCCGGAATCAGATCCGCAGGGGCATCCATTTGAATAAACGCCTTCACGACATGTATGCCAAGGAGCTGTATCTTCTTGGAAAGGAGTCGGATCTTGAGGAAGGCATGGCGTATTTCATGGATTCCGCCATGGACGAGCGAAGGGACAAGGAAGAGATCACAAAGGCGTGCTGCGTAGTTGCCAGGGCTGCCAGAATGACGGAAGAACCCGTGATCTTTTTTAAGTATGCTTCGAAGGTGATCGCGGAGAAGGCATGCTCCGAGATCTGCTGTGAACTGGGACATTTTTACGAGGACGCGGGCGATCTGGAGGAAGCCGTTACCTGGTATTACAAGGCGGCATACAAGGCAAAACCGATCCTTAGCGTGGCAAGCGGTAAGCTGGAGCCGTTAAGGGGTTTGGTCAATTGCTATCAGTCCATGGGGCTGGAGGACCGTGCGGCGCAGTATCTTGGCGCATTGGAAAAACTAGAAAAATAAGACGGAAAACGCGAGGTTGAGCGATGAGCGTGATGGAACAAAGTTGGGAGAAAAACATTAGGAAGTGCGTGCCCTACGTGGCAGGGGAGCAGCCCGAGAAGGCGAAGATGATCAAGCTGAACACGAATGAGTGTCCATATCCGCCGGCCCCCGGGGTGAAAAAGGCTGAGGAAGAAATGAATCTGGGGAACCTCCGGCTCTATCCGGACCAGAACGTGACTTCCCTTGTAAACGCGCTGGCAGAGTATTATCACGTAAATCCGAAGCAGGTGTTTGTCGGCGTAGGTTCTGACGACGTTCTCGCGACGTCGTTTTTGACCTTCTTTAACAGCGACAAGCCGATTCTGTTCCCGGACGTAACGTATTCTTTTTATGACGTATGGGCAAATCTGTATCGCATTCCGTTTAAGACCTGTCCTTTGGACGAGGAATGGAAGATCGTGGCAGAGGATTACAAGCAGCCAAACGGCGGCGTGATCTTCCCGAATCCCAACGCACCCACCGGCGTGTTTGAGCCGCTGGAAAAGGTGGAGGAGATCATTAAGGCCAACGCTGACTCGGTCGTGATCGTCGATGAGGCCTATGTGGATTTTGGCGGTGAGAGCGCACTGCCTCTCGTGGAGAAATATGACAATCTGCTTGTGGTACAGACGTTTTCGAAATCGAGATCCATGGCGGGCCTGCGCATTGGATTTTGCATCGGCAGCGAGAAGCTGATCAAGTATCTGAATGACGTGAAGTTTTCCATTAATTCCTACACCATGAACCGTCCCGCACTGGCGCTTGGCGTGGAAGCGGTGAAGGATGACGCGTACTTTAAGATGGTGACGGGAAAGATCATCGCGACGAGGGAGAGAGTAAAGAAGGAGCTGGCAGAGCTTGGCTTTACGTTCCCGGATTCCAAGACAAACTTCATCTTTGCATCCCACAAGACGGTTCCCGCAAAGGAGATTTTTGAGGCCTTGCGCGAGCAGGACATTTACGTCAGACATTGGAACAAACCCAGGATCGACAACAGTCTCCGCATCACCATCGGTACGGATGAAGAGATGGACGTTCTGATCAGTTTTTTGAAAAAGTATTTGGCAGGAAAATAAACTAGAAATTGGAGTAGTAGATTTATGTCTGAAACGTTATTGCATTATCTCATCGTGTTCTTTATCTCCATGGTGCCGCTGATCGAGCTTAGGGTGGCGGTGCCCATGGCGATCAACGCATATCATTTGCCCGTGCTTTGGTCCTACGTGGTCTGCATCATCGGCAACATGCTGCCGGTGCCCGTGATCTTTTTCTTTGCGAGAAAGGTTTTGGAATGGGGCGCGGACAAGAAATATACCAGAAAGTTCTTTACCTTCTGTTTGGAAAAGGGACACAGGGGAGGAGCGAAGCTTCAGGAGAAGGCGGGCAAGGGTCTGTACTTTGCACTCTTTCTGTTTGTCGGGATTCCGGTTCCGGGCACGGGAGCATGGACGGGAACCCTGGCGGCGAGCCTTTTGGACATGGACTTTAAGAAGAGCATTATTGCCGTGATGCTGGGAGTGATCTTGGCCGGCCTGATCATGGGCGTTGGCGTCACGGGCATCGTTGAACTGTACAAACAGTTGGTTTCCTAGGATCGGGAGGATGAAACATGGCAGAGGCGTATTCAGATTTTGCATCCGTCTATGATGAACTGATGGATGCAACGCCTTATGAAGAATGGACGGAGCGGATCGTGCGGCTGATCCGCGAATATGGCAAGTCAAAGCCCCATGGGCGATCCGAAAGCCAAGAGACGGCATCTGGTGAGAATGCAGGAGAAATGGCTGTGCAGGCGCAGGATGAGCTGGATGAAGAAGCAATCCTGGCATCGGAACGCGACCTTGTCGTAGATCTTGGATGCGGAACGGGAACGCTCTCGGAAATGCTTTATCAGAAAGGCTTTGACGTGATCGGCATTGACAATTCCGAGGCCATGCTGGAGAAGGCCATGGAGAAGCGGGATGCGAGCGGATCGGAGATTTTGTATCTCCTGCAGGACATGCGGGAGCTTTCTCTGTACAGCACCGTTGGAACCGTGGTCAGCGTTTGCGACTCCGTCAATTACGTCCTGGAAGAGGAGGAACTCTTGCAGGTTTTTTCTTTGGTGAACAATTACCTCTTTCCCGGAGGTGTTTTTATTTTTGACTTTAATACCGATTACAAGTATCGCGAAGTCATCGGGGATGCGGTGATCGCAGAGAATCGGGAGGATTGTAGCTTTATCTGGGAGAATTATTATGACCCGGAGGGTAGGATCAATGAGTATGACCTGACCATGTTTCTTCGCCGCGAGGGTGAACTGTTTGAGAGAGTGACGGAGACGCATTTGCAGAGAGGCTACGAGCCCGATGAGATCCGGGCGCTGCTTGGGCAGGCAGGGCTTGAAGTCGTTTTGATGCGCGACGCGGATACGGACGCGGACATAAGTGACGTTTCCGAGCGCGTTTACGTCGTTGCCCGCGAGGTCAGCAAGGAAAACCACTGCTGAAACCAGAGAACTGGGAAACGAAAGACGTTAGATGGGAGAAGAAAAGAAAATGGCAGATTACATAGTGAGGGCGACGGCTGCAAATGCGCAGATCAGGGCGTTTGCGTGCACGGCGCGGGACATGGTGGAGACGGCGCGGGCGGCGCATAACTCCAGCCCCGTGATCACGGCGGCCATGGGCAGGCTTATGATCGCGGGAGCCATGATGGGCAGCATGTTAAAAGGGGATGACTTGTTAACCCTGCAGATCAAGGGCGACGGCCCGGTAAAGGGAATCACGGTGACGGCTGACGCCAATGGTCACGTAAAGGGTTATCCGGTCGTTCCAGACGTCATTTTGCCAGCCAATTCCATAGGAAAGCTGGACGTGGCGGGCGCAGTGGGCGTTGGCACGCTTACGGTCATCAAGGACATGGGCCTGAAGGAGCCCTATTCCGGACAGGTGGCACTGCAGACCGGTGAGATCGCCGAGGACCTGACCTATTATTTCGCGGCGTCGGAGCAGGTACCCTCCTGCGTTGGACTTGGCGTCCTCATGGAAAAAAACAATACCGTCCGGCAGGCGGGCGGTTTTATCATTCAGCTGATGCCGTTTGCGGAAGAGGACGTCATCACAAAGCTTGAGGAAAACATAAAAGGTCTTCCTTCCGTGACAACCATGTTGGATGAGGGAAAGGATCCCGAAGAAATATTGAGGACGGTTTTGAACGGCCTCGATCTCCAAGTCACGGATCAAAGCCCCGTGTCATTCCAGTGCGACTGCAGTAAGGAGCGCGTGGAGAGGGCACTCATCAGCATAGGAAGGACGGAACTGCAGGACATGATCGACGAAGGCAAGGAAGTAGAAGTGAACTGCCAGTTCTGCGGAAAGCATTATCAGTTTTCCCCGGACGAATTAAGGGCGCTTCACGCTAGGGCAACCAGGGACTAATCTTCTTTGATCCGTCCCTTTTCCAGGCAATTTCCAATGGCATCCAAAAGAACCAGGGAAGTATATTTTGCGCTTGGTTCCGGCGTTACGTCCTGCACGGACTGGGTTTTATAGATCTGATCGCGGACGTGCTCCATGGTGGGCAACAGCAGGGGATAGGCCGTCGTGATCGCTTCATCCAGGTTGACCAGCCGGATGGAGGAAATGCGGTCGCGTTCCAATACGGTCTCCACCTCAATGGCTTTGCCGCCGAGGAAGACTTCAGCCTTGTAAATGCCGGGGACGTAGCATGCCGGCGTGGGCACGGCGTTACTTTCTTTCTTGGGCAGAAACAGAAGGATCATCAGGAGGATCAAAAAGAGCCCCGCGGCCGTCAGCAGGCCAGCCAAGATTAAATCCTTCGCGTGAAGTACGATGATTTTTGTTTTTGCGCTCATGGGAGATCTCCTTGCAGGGAAATTCGGTGGATTTCTTTTCAGTTCAGATATATGCAAAACCAATCCTGTTTATGACATTTTCATTGACAAGAACAAGCAAAAAAGAGTATCATGGTATTAATCGAACAGAGCGTTCTTACTGTAGGGTAAGCACGCTCTTTGGTTGTAAGAATGGATGGAACGATTTATAAAAAATATAGGGAACGGGAGGGTACGACATGAGGAACTTATCACAGGAAGACATTGTAACAATGGTACAGGAAGAGGACGTGGAATTTATTCGCCTTCAGTTTACCGACATCCTTGGAAATCTTAAGAACATGGCCGTAACGTCTAGCCAGTTGAGCAAGATTTTAAAGAATGAATGCAAGTTTGACGGTTCTGTGGTGGAAGGATTTACCAGCATCGATGAGCCGGATCTATATCTGCATCCCATCACCGGAACGTTCGAGACGTTTCCTTGGAGACCTCAGCAGGGTAAGGTTGCAAGAATGATCTGTGACGTATATCGTCAGGACGGTGAACCCTATGAGGGAGATCCCAGATACGTGCTTCGCCGCGCGGTAGAGCATCTGAACGAAATGGGTTACGGATTTGAAGTAGGGCCTGAGTGTGAATTCTTCCTGTTCAACACGGATGAGAATACGTTGCCCACGACCAAGACCGTAGAGAAGGCAGGATTCTTTGACGTTGGACCTTTGGACGGCGGTGAAAATGCAAGACGTGACATCGTTTTGGCACTGGAAGACATGGGATTTGTTGCAGAGAGCTCTTACCATGAGAAATCTCCGGCGCAGCACGAGATCAGCTTCCGCTATGACGATCCGCTGAACACTGCCGACAATATTATGACCTTTAAGCTGGCAGTGCGCACGATCGCGCGCAGACACGGATTGCATGCGACGTTCATGCCAAAGCCCGTTCGGGAAGTAAACGGCTCCGGCATGAGACTGAGCATGAACCTGACGAAGGACGGCAGAAACATTTTCCGTGACATGAACGATCCTAACTTTATGACGAATGACGCTTATTTCTTCCTTGGCGGTTTGATGAAGCACGCAAAGGGCATTTCGGCCGTTGCAAATCCGCTGATCAATTCCTACAAGCGTCTGAATTATGATACGGACGTTTCCACGTCCATTGCCTGGAGCAAATGCAATCGCAGCACGCTGTTTAGGATTCCGAACATCCGCAGGGGTGAGGGAACCAGGATCGAAATGTTCAGCCCGGATTCCGCAGCAAATCCTTACCTGACCTTGGCACTTTGCCTGGAAGCAGGTTTGGACGGCATCAGAAACCAGATCATGCCGCCTGAGAAGATGGAGAAGAATCTGTTCGAGATGAATGACGTCGTAAAGCAGGCCCTTGGCATTGACAGTCTGCCCAAGACTCTGACGGATGCATTAAATGAGCTCGAGAACGATCCCGTTTTGATGAGCGCCCTTGGCGAACACGTGGCAAAGAAATATATTGCCATCAAGAGAAGTGAGATCGAGGATTATCACAAGAGCGTAACGCAGTGGGAACTGGATGAGTATCTGAATAAGTATTGATGATCCCGGATTCCCGATCGGGTAAAGGAGGTTATTTCATTGGTCAACGTCATCGTGGCGCTTCCAAAGCTGGAGGAAGCAAAGACGATCAAGAACATATTGGTGCGAAGCGGCTTCCACGTGGCGAGCGTTTGTACGACCGGAGCCCAGGCGATCAGCTTGGCAGACGGTCTGCACGACGGACTGGTGATCTGCGGATATAAACTGGAGGACATGTTGTATCATGAGCTGAAGGTTTTTCTGCCCCCTGGATTTGAACTGCTTCTTCTTGCGTCCCAAAGGATTTTGGCGGACGTTTACGGCGATGACGTGCTCTGCCTTGCCATGCCGCTTAAGTTAAATGATTTTGTAAATACCGTCGGCATGATGACGGACGACATTGCAAGAAGAAGAAAGAAGAAGGAAGGCATGCCGCAAAAGCGGTCTGCGCAGGAGGACGCGCTGGTCAAGGAGGCGAAAGAGGTCCTGATGGACAGAAATAACGTCACCGAGGAGGAGGCCCACAGATATCTCCAAAAGAGTAGCATGGAGAGCGGCACCAGTCTTGTGGAAACGGCGCAAATGGTTTTGGTTATGTATCAGCAATAAATATGGTGATTTTTATGCTCCCGCATTCATACGCTGTGAAAAGACGTGGAATGCGGGAGATTTTTATGCGTTTTTCTAAAATGCAGGCATGCGGAAATGATTTTGTCATCGTGGAGGAAAGGGAACTGACGGTTGGAGAAGATCGCGGAAAGCTGGCCAGGCGTCTGTGTGACAGGCACTATGGCATTGGAGGTGATGGGCTGCTGATCCTGCGAAGGGGAACGCCGGCAAAGATGGACATGGAAATCTATAATGCAGACGGCGGACGTGCGGAGATTTGCGGAAATGGCGTCAGATGCGCCGGAAAATACGCCTGGGATCACGGATGGACAAGAGAAAAGCAATTCCAGATTGAGAGCGACGGAGGATTAAAAACGGCAGAACGGTTGACGACGGAGGGGAAGACAGCCGTCATACGCGTTGACATGGGCATCCCTTGGTTTGAGACCAGGTCGGGTGACGAAAATGCCGCGGTCTGGTCACTGGCCAGTGCCGGCATGCGCCTGCCGGTCAAGGTTGTGAACGGATGGAGGGTTATCTGCGTTTCCATGGGAAATCCACACGCAGTTGCCCTGCTTCGGCAGGAGGACGAGTGGCCGGTATTGACGGCAGGGCCTTTGCTGGAAAAGGCGGAAGAATTTCCTGGCGGAACCAACGTGGAATTTGTGAAGGTGCTGGACCGGAAGAGTATTTCCATGCGGGTTTGGGAGCGGGGCGTCGGGGAAACCCTGGCCTGTGGGTCTGGTGCATGCGCGGCGGCAGCAGTTTGCATGCAAAAGGGTTTGACGGATGACGAAATAACTGTTACACTATTAGGCGGTGAACTAAAGGTGTACAGGCAACCTTCCACGGGCCGCTATTTCCTCACGGGGCAGGCGGTGACGGTGTTCGAAGGCGTGACGTAAGAGAGGAGAAAAGCCATGGCAAAGTTAAACGACAATTATTTAAAGCTTCCCGGAAGCTATTTGTTTTCCACGGTTGCAAGAAAAGTACGCGAGTATCAGGAGGCACATCCTGACAAGAAGGTGATCAAGCTGAGCATCGGCGACGTGACCCAGCCCCTGGCTCCGGCCATCATCGAGAGCCTCCACGCGGCAGTGGATGAGATGGGAAAGGCAGAAACCTTCCGCGGTTATGCACCTGATCTGGGATATGAGTTTTTGAGGGACGTCATTGCAAAGAAGGATTACCAGGAAAGAGGCTGCAACGTGAGCGCGGACGAGATCTTTGTTTCCGACGGAGCAAAGTCTGACGCTGCCAACATCCAGGAGATCTTTAGCCTGGACAATAAGATTGCGGTGGGTGATCCCGTATATCCCGTTTACGTGGATTCCAACGTCATGGCTGGTCGTACCGGAACCTATGACAAGGTAAAGGAGACTTGGAGTGACGTGATCTACATGCCTTGCCTGGCAGAGAATAATTTTGTGCCCGAGATCCCGAAGGAGATCCCGGACCTGATCTACCTTTGCTTCCCGAACAATCCTACGGGCGCGACCATCAAGAAAGCGCAGCTGCAGGAGTGGGTGGATTATGCAAATAAGGTTGGCGCAGTGATCATCTATGACGCTGCCTATGAAGCATACATTTCCGAGGAGGGCGTTCCTCATTCCATCTATGAGTGCGAGGGCGCAAGAACTTGTGCGATCGAGCTTCGTTCCTTCTCCAAGAACGCAGGATTTACCGGCGTTCGTCTTGGATTTACCGTAGTTCCTAAGGACTTAAAGATTGACGGGACTCCGCTTCACGGACTCTGGGCAAGAAGACACGGAACCAAGTACAACGGTGCTCCCTACATTATCCAGAGAGCCGGCGAGGCAGTTTATTCTGAGGCCGGTCAGGCGCAGCTCAAGGCACAGGTTGCCTATTACATGAAGAATGCAAAATATATTTACAATGGACTGAAGGAAGCCGGCTATACCGTTTCCGGCGGCGTAAACGCGCCCTACGTATGGCTGCGCACGCCTGGCAACATGACCAGCTGGGAATTCTTTGATTATCTGCTTGACAAGGCGAACGTGGTGGGTACGCCCGGTTCAGGCTTTGGACCGAGCGGAGAGCATTATTTCCGCGTGAATGCGTTCGGAAGCTACGAGAATACCGTGGAAGCGATCGACAGGATCAAGGCATTATAAGAAAAGACGATGGGAGATCAAAAGCCACAGGGCCTTTGATCTCTCTTTTTTCACCTAAGTCTTTTTGAGGGACAATGCGCAAAGGAGAGCGGAAAACGATGATCAGCATGGAAACGCTGGAGCGGGTCGGCAGACTGGCAGAATTGGAGATACCTGAGAATCAGAGGGAAGCGGCGCGCCAAGACCTGGAGAAAATGGTTGCTTTTGTGGACGTGATGAAGGAACTGAACGTAAAAGACGTGGAGCCTTTGTATCAAGTGACGGCGGAACGGGCCGGGATGCAAAACGTCCTTCGCGACGACGTTGTCACGGAGGGCGGGGACAGGGAGGCATTATTGGGCAATGCTCCGAAGCGACGCGGGGAATTTGCCTCGGTTCCGAAAACCTTCGCATAGTTCAAAAAAGGAGCAGACAATGAAGATTTTGGATTTAACGGCCGTGGAACTTGCTGAGCGGATCCGCAGGGGAGAGATCGACGCCATGGAATCCCTGGAAGCGGTTTTCGACAGGATTTCCGAGCGGGAGGAGCAGCTTCACTGTTATCTTGTCCTCGACAGGGAAGGAGCCCGTGCCAAGGCGAGGGAACTGCAAAAAAGAAGAAGTGCGGGCGAGGTCTTGGGACCGCTGGCGGGCGTGCCCGTGGCAGTCAAGGATAATCTGTGCACAAAGGGCATGGGGACCACCTGCGGAAGCAGAATATTGGAAAACTATATCCCGCCCTATGACGCGACGGCAGTAAGGAATTTAAGGAACGCGGATGCAATTATCCTTGGGAAGACCAATTTGGATGAATTTGGCATGGGAAATACGACGGAATCCTCGTATTTTGGCCTAACGCGTAATCCATGGAACGAGGAACGAAGCGCAGGTGGCTCCTCGGGAGGCAGCGCGGCAGCGGTGGCAAGCGGGGAATGCTATGCAGCCATAGGAACGGATACGGGCGGTTCCGTGCGTCAGCCGGCGTCGCACTGCGGCGTGGTTGGCCTTAAGCCGACTTACGGAACGGTTTCGCGAAATGGCCTTATCGCTTATTGTTCCTCCATGGATCAGGCGGGACCGATCACAAAGGACGTAAGGGACAGTGCGGCACTCCTTAGCGTGATCGCTTCGCGTGACCCGAAGGATGCCACGTCCCTGCAACGCGATGACTTGAGCTTTCTGGAGAATATTCCGCAGGACGTGGAAGGCCTAAGGATTGGAATTCCGGCGGATGATTCCGGGAAGGGGCTGGATCCTGAGATCCGGGAAGCCATCTGGTCCGTTGCAACGGCGCTCAAGGAGCGGGGAGCCGTACTGGAGGAATTTGATCTTGGAATCATGAAATACGTGGTGCCGGCTTATTATACCATCGCCTGCGGTGAGGCTAGCTCTAACCTGGAGCGGTATGACGGCATGAAATATGGCTTGCGGGTAAGCGCGGAGGGGCTGCAGGAAACCTATCGGAAAACGAGGACTGCAGGATTTGGCGCCGAGGTAAGGCGAAGAATATTATTGGGAACCTTCGCCCTAAGCGAGGGTTACTATGATGAGTATTATATGACGGCAATGAAGGTGCGGCGTCTGATCAGGGATGCGTATGACAAGGCGTTTTTGAAGTATGACGTCCTGCTCGGTCCAACTTCGCCGCAAATCGCTCCGAAGCTTGGAGAATCGGGCATGGATCCGTTGGCATCCTATTTGGCTGACGTCTATACGGTTCCGGCAAATCTGACGGGGATGCCTGCCATGAGCCTGCCCTGCGCCATGCATTCGACGGGCCTTCCCATTGGTGTGCAGCTCACTGCCGCGTTGTTTCAGGAAAAGACGCTTTTCCAGGTGGGCGCGGTCTGGGAGCAGATTAGGGGAAAACGGTATGAGTGAAAACGACGTGAAAAAAGAATATGAAACCGTGATCGGATTGGAAGTTCACGTAGAGCTTTCAACGCGCACCAAGATTTTTTGCGGGTGTGCCGCGACCTTTGGCGCACCGCCAAATACGTTGGTCTGTCCCGTCTGCCTTGGAATGCCGGGGACGCTTCCCGTTCTAAACCGCAGGGTGGTGGAGCTTGCAATGGCGGTGGGACTTGCGCTGGGCTGTGACGTCACGAGGACGACGCGTTTCGACCGGAAGAATTATTTTTACCCTGACAATCCCCAGAATTATCAGATCTCGCAGCTCTACCTGCCCATCTGCAGGAACGGATGGCTTGGGATCGGAGAGGGCGATGATGAGCGGAAGATCCGCATTCACGAATTGCATGCGGAGGAGGATGCAGGGAAGCTGACGCACGACGAAGAAGGGAAGGAGACGCTGGTGGATTATAACCGCGCGGGCGTTCCGCTGATCGAGATCGTGACGGAGCCAGACCTAAAAAATGCCGGGGAGGTCATCGCGTTCCTGGAGAAACTCCGGATGGTCATTGGCTATTTGGAGGCCAGCGACTGCAAACTGCAGGAGGGCTCCATGCGGGTGGACGTCAATCTGTCCCTTCGTGAGGTTGGAAGTGAGCAGCTGGGGACGAGGACGGAGATGAAGAATTTAAACTCCTTCCGAGCCATTACGAGAGCCATAGATGCGGAGGCAAAAAGGCAAAAGGAGCTTTTGGATGCAGGGAAAGAAATCCTTCAGGAGACGAGAAGATGGGATGATCAAAAGGGTGTTTCTTACTCCATGCGTTCCAAGGAGGACGCCCAGGACTATCGTTATTTCCCGGATCCTGACCTGCCGCCCGTGGTGATCTCCGAAGAGTGGATTCAGGCGGTGAGGGAGGCCCTTCCGGAGATGCGGGAAGAAAGGAAGGAACGCTTTGTAAGGGAATATGGCATTCCGGCTTATGATGCAGGCGTGATCACCCAATCCGTCCGTTTGGCCAGGTGGTTCGAACAGACTGCTGCCCTTGGCATAATGCCAAAGAAGGTGAGCAACTGGATCATGGGAGAGGGACTAAGACTCTTGCGGGAGAAAGAAATGGATCCCGAGGACGTAAGGCTCTCCCCGGAGCACTTTGCGGCATTGATCCGCATGAATGAGGAAGATGAGATCACAAACGCCACTGCGAAGGAGGTCTTTGCAAAGGCCATTGACACGGATCTGGATCCGAAAAGCTACGTAAAGGCAAATGGATTAATGACCATGCGGGATGATTCCCTTCTTCGCGAGACGGTGAAGAGAGTCATTGCAGAGAATGAGAAATCCGTGGCGGATTATAAAAATGGAAAAGAAAAAGCATTGGGGTATCTCGTGGGACAGACAATGAAAGCCGTGCGGGGACAGGCGCTGCCTGCGGCCGTCACGGCTATGCTAAAGGAAGAACTAAACGCTTAGTTCTCGAAAAGGTAATTTAAGAAAAGGTGATTTAACTCGGGATGTTTGTTATTCACCATAATGGCGAGGTATTGATCCGGGGCCATTGCGTAGCATTCCCTGAGCTTGGGGCATTGATCCAGTTTGATGGCGACGGGAATGGGTTCTTCCATGCCGGAAGGATCCGAGGGCGTGGCCGGGAACTGGAAATCCAGGGAAACCTCGCCTGCCGCCGCTTCTATCAGCTTCTTATCCGCATAGAAGAAATAGGGCTCGTATTTTTGGAACTCCTCCTCGGTGAGAAATTCCCGAAGGTCAATAAATACGCCGTTGTATGCGTAGCGATTGGTTGTATCAAGGTCACCCACCATGCTGTCCATGTCTCCGGCAGCCATGTAGACCATGATCTTCTGAATGGAAGAGGAGGTCATCTCATCCATTTTGGTGTAATCAATCCTTAAGTCGGAATCAAAATAAACCGCCTGTTTTTTGGGATTGATGCCGGCCTTCTCGGCAAAGGCGCTTTTGTAGTCCTCAGAGTAAATGGTCTGCGCCACGTTGACAAAGGCTGAGTAATATGCCATCTCCTTGCGGTTAAGAAAAGAATTGAGAAGTGACGCCACAACTAAAATGCCTACGGCGGATCCGATGACGTACCACTTATGATAATCCCAGAAATAGGCCATTCTTTCCTTGAAGCTGCGCTGCTTCATCTCTTCGCGCTCTTCCTTAAATTCATCCATCAAAGGCATGAAGATCACCATCCTTTTTGAAAAACGTTCATAACATTGTAATCATAATGTTTTGTCCGCAGAATGTCAATGAAAGGTTTGTGACCAACTTCTTAAAAAATCGTGAAGACCTTGAAACTTCGAATCCAATGCGATATGATAATTAGGTAAGTTAATGACTAGATAAAGGAAGGTTAAGGAAATGAACGAAGCTTACGTTGAATGTCTGGTGAAGGGGAAGGGCCCCGTATTCTTTAAGCTCTTGAGATATTTTATGTATTTTCTTGCAATTCTTGGATTTGGATCCATTATATTTGTAGGAATGGGCGCCATCGGCCTTGTTTTGGGGTTTGCGCTTGCAGCAGGCGGATATTATCTCGGAATGCTTGCGGAAGTGGAATATGAATACCTCTACGTTGACAAGGAATTGACCGTGGACAAGATCCTGGCGCAGAACAGCAGGAAGCGGGTGGCAAGTTATTCCATGGAGCGCGTGGAGATCATGGCACCCATCAAATCCTATCGCCTGGACAATTACAAGAACCGTCAGACCAAGGACGTGGACTACAGCATCGGCTTCGAAGACAAGCCGGATCTGCGCTACGTATTCTATTATGAGGGAGGACAGCGAATCATTCTGAGCCCTTCCGAGGAGATGGTCAAGGTCATGAAAAATGCTAACCCCAGAAAGGTTTATTCGGATTAAAAAAACGAAACTAAAAATACAAAATGGGTGTTGACAGGCGGGCAATTCTTTGCTATCATCATTGGATATAATTTCAAAAGAATAAGAATACAGGAGGAAAGAAAATGGGTAAGATTATTGGTGAAGGCATTACCTTTGACGACGTACTTTTGGTACCTGCCTACTCTCAAGTCATTCCGAATCAGGTTGACCTTACGACCTACCTGACGAAGACGATCAAGTTGAACATTCCCATGATGAGTGCCGGAATGGACACCGTTACGGAGCATCGCATGGCCATCGCCATGGCGAGACAGGGCGGCATCGGCATCATCCACAAGAACATGTCCATCGAAGCGCAAGCGGAAGAGGTTGACAAAGTAAAACGTTCTGAGAACGGAGTTATCACGGATCCATTTTCTTTAACGCCTGAACATACCCTGGCAGATGCAGATGCCCTTATGGCAAAGTTCCGCATCTCAGGCGTTCCCATCACGGAAGGCAAAAAGCTGGTTGGCATCATCACCAACCGCGATCTGAAATTCGAAACAGATTTCACCAAGAAGATTAAAGAGTCCATGACCAGCGAGGGACTGATCACCGCTCCCGAGGGAACCACCCTGGAAGAGGCTAAGAAGATTCTTGCAAAGGCTCGCAAGGAAAAGCTCCCCATCGTTGACAAGGATTATAACTTAAAGGGTCTGATCACCATCAAGGACATTGAGAAGACCGTAAAATATCCTTTGGCAGCAAAGGATTCCATGGGTAGACTCCTGTGTGGCGCAGCCGTTGGAATCACCGCAAACGTGCTTGACAGGGTTGCAGCCCTGGTAAAGGCAAAGGTAGACGTGGTGGTTTTGGATTCCGCACACGGTCATTCCCAGAACGTAATTAATTGCGTAAAGATGATCAAGGAGACCTATCCTGATCTTCCGGTAATTGCAGGAAACGTGGCAACCGGCGAGGCTACGAGGGCTTTGATTGAGGCTGGTGCAGATGCGGTTAAGGTCGGCATTGGTCCTGGTTCCATCTGTACGACCCGCGTGGTTGCAGGTATTGGCGTTCCCCAGATCACCGCTGTTATGGATTGCTATGAGGTGGCTAAGGAATATGGCATCCCCATCATCGCTGACGGCGGCATCAAGTATTCCGGAGACATCACGAAGGCATTGGCAGCAGGCGGCAGCGTGTGCATGATGGGCAGCATGTTCGCAGGATGTGAGGAAAGCCCCGGAGATTATGAACTCTTCCAGGGCAGAAAATACAAGGTATATCGCGGCATGGGTTCCATTGCAGCCATGGAGCATGGCAGCAAGGACCGTTATTTCCAGGAGAATGCAAAGAAACTGGTTCCCGAAGGCGTGGAAGGACGCGTGGCCTACAAGGGCAGCGTCGAGGATACCGTATTCCAGCTGATGGGAGGTCTCAGATCCGGCATGGGATACTGCGGTGCGCATAACATTCAGGAGTTGAAGGACAACGGCAGATTCGTTAAGATTTCTGCAGCATCCTTAAAGGAAAGTCATCCGCATGACATTCACATAACTAAGGAAGCTCCAAACTACAGCGTGGACGAATAGACCTAACACGGGGCAGAGAATGATCTCTGCCTCTTTTTTCGGACTAACGCGTTTATTTGAAAAAAATAATCTATGATGTTTAGTACGCAAGCAATTTGAGGGTATCACTTGTAATTGGTTGATGAAAAAATAAACGTTTGATATGATTGAAATAGTGATCATCAACATAACAAACGTTCAAACATGGGAGGTATAAAAATGCAACTTTCTCACAATGAATATTTGATTATGGCGCTTCTTTGGAAAGAAAATCGTCCTTTGTCCCGGGCGGAGATCTTGAAAGGTACGGAAGGGAGAAACTGGAATCCCGCTTCCATCCACCTGATCCTTAACAGCATGCTGTCGAAGGGCGCGATCAAGATCACGGACGAGGAGAAGAAGTATGGCCGGACCTATGAGGCGCTGATCACGAAGGAAGACCATATGATTCAATGTATCGAGGAGGGCATGCCTGGGGGAACCGTTGAAGAAAAAATGCTCAGCATTTTTGACGTGTTGTCCAAGAAGATGGATGAGAAAAAGTTGTTAGGGGTAGTATCGGCGCTGGTAGACAGAAGCAAGGTGAAGGAAAAGGACATCGAGCTCCTGGAGGCAATGCTGGAGGAAAAGAGAGCACAGCTGCATAAGAAGAAAAAGAAGTGATCTGAAGGATTAGGGGCAGAACTCAAGGGTTATTTACGGCAAAAGAGGAAGCTAAAAGAATGGCAGTTTCTGTTTTTTCTGTGATCATGAGCATTATCTGTGCTAGCATAACGTTGTTTATTGCCAGTTTTCTTATTTCCCATAACCAAAGGGTAAGATGGGGATTGCTCATGCTGATTATTATTCTGGGTTTTATAAGGCTTATTTTTCCGGTAGAAATTAGTGCGGCAAAGATTATACACTCTTGGTGGATCTATCCAATGCTTCGGCACGTTGCGCAGACCAAAATTCTGTTCGGTTTCACGACAGGCGATTTGTTTCGGTTTGTCTGGATGGTTGGCATAGGGTTTTTGCTATTGAAATTTGTCTTTATGATGATTATCCTGCGCAAGGTTGTCAGCAGAGCGGTGCCTGCCCAAGAAGGCACTCCGTTGCAGGCAAATCTGGAGAAGGCCGTTAGGACGCTTCACTTTCATAAGAACGCGAGCATTGCCGTCACGGAGGATTTTTCCACGGCAGTTTCCGTAGGCTTTTTGCGTCCCGTGATTTTGATTCCTCAGAAAATGTTATCTTATCCTGAAAAAGAATTACAGGGAGTGATCAAACATGAGCTTATGCATTTTCTTCGCGGTGACGTCGGAAAACAGTGGGCGCTGAGCATAGCGCAGTGTTTGTTTTGGTGGAATCCCGTGGTTCATTATCTAAAGCGAAGCGTCGAAGAAATGCTGGAATTGGAATGCGATGAAAAGACTTGCCGGGACATGGACGAAGAGGAACGATTGGCTTATTTGGAGGCCATAAAACGCGTACTTCGCGATGGAACCCCAAAGGATTTTTCGTTGGGCATGGGATATGGCAGAAATTACGGCGGAAAATTTCTCCTGCGAAGGGTTCAGGCAATTCTTCACCCTGTCGAGAAACAGTCGGGGTGGGAAACCTATCTTGGAGCACTTGTATGCGTAAGTTTGTTTATCTTATCCTATTCCATTATTTTGCAGCCAGTTGGCATGCCTAAAACAGTTGAGGCCGTTGAGACAAAAGACAGTAAAGTAAATCAGGCGATACAAAGATACTCGGAGACGGATGATTTCCTGTTGAAATTACCGGACGGAACGTATATTTACGTATCAGACATGATAGAACAAAGACGGGTGACGGAAGAGGAAATTCTAAAATCTCCGTATAAGGATCTTCCTGTTTATGAGAAAATCATAGAGAGGAGAGATGAAAATGAATAAAAAGAGAATCAGGGTTTTATTGGGCGTATTGATTGCATCCATGTTGCTTTGCGTACCGGTAGCGGCAGATGGCCCCTCTGGTGACGAAGGCAACGTAATTTTGGAAGAACAAGATCCTGACAGAATGGAAGAATTTATGTGGTTCTATCGCATTCGGGATGGCATATTGCAGAAGCGTCTGTGGTCGCTTACCTATGAATACTGGGTAACGGATTGGATTGACGTTGGTCCCGCATAAATAATTCTTTTGTTGAGTTTTGTCGATATTTGGCGTGGGAATCACAAAAATGATTGTGATTTCCACGCTATTTTATTTATTTTTTGTTTTTCTATTGACAATTGTTGCATTTATTGATATATTTTCAATCACATGTTATATTTCACATAACATGACCACCAAATTCATCCAAGCAAACCATATACGGGCGTGATGTTGCATCAGGTCTGGGCTTTCTGAATGGCTGCCACTGGTAAGTCATTCAGAAACGCTACATGGTTTAGTGCACATACTCGACTACAAGGGGTTATTTAATGTATCGTATTGGGATATGTGAAGTAAAGTCGAGGGGGGTTTTGGAGAGGGGAATTCGTCTATATTCAGAAAAAGAAAAGTTAAAACTCGAGATGCAAGTCTGGGATACCGTGGAAGAATTAATGGATGATCTTTTCGCGGGGATGGAACTGGACGTTTTATTTTTGGAAATTAGCGGTGAAAACATGTTGCAAATTCTTTCCGGGATAAAGATCCGGGAAGAGCTTGGTGAACTTGAACTGCGGCTGATCTACGTTGCCGGCAGGGAATGCTGCGGCAAGGAAATGATTCAGTCGATGCCGTTTGATTTATTGCACTGCGGTTTTAGTGCGGAGGAAGCGGCAACCGTGACCCGGCGAGCAATATCATCCATTCAGAGAAGCAAAAAGAAGCTGGAATTTCAATTCGGCAAAACATATTATTCCATTCCATACCGTGACGTTTTGTATTTATGCAGTGATCTTAGACGCATTCACGTGAAGACCACTCGCGGGAATTACGAGTTTAACGGACTACTTCGCGATTTAAAAAAGACGCTTCCCAAGGATTTCCTGGTAATACATAAATCATTTATTGTCAACAGGGAACATGTTCTTCATTTCACTTATGAAAAAGTGACGCTGACGGACGGTACCATTCTTTCCATCAGCAAGGCTAACCGCAGTCGCGCAAAATCCATGCTGATGTCGGGAAGATAGGTAAAAAATGCACGTTTTATCTTGATTTTTTAGTATACAGATTGTATAAATTGTGCTAAAATTAACTTTACGAAGTCTATAAAAAGACGCGTAAAGTTTTTTTTATTTCCATCAAAAAAGAATGGAAGCGGGGAAAATCCATGGCATTACAGGAATTGCTGGACAAGAATGAATTACAGAGGCTTCAGGATGGTTTTTGTAAGATTTCGGGAGTATCTGCCTATTGCCTGAATCACGAGGGAATAAAGATCACGAGAATCTCCGGGGACGATCGTTATCTTCACTGCATGCAGGAGCGCATGGCCTTAGAGCGGGTTATGGGAGAGGATTCCCTGGAAGATCTTGCCGTGGAGGAGTTAGAGGGCCGCAAACTTGTGGCTGCCATTGCCATAAAGGCGCGCGGACAGAAAGAATTGTTTTGGATCGTCTTTAAGCCGGAGGACATGGCGGAGGACGAGTTTTATCAGAGATTGGAACTGCTTCGTGATGCCAGCATTACTTTTTTGCAGGGAAAGCTTCAGTATTACGGAGCGGAAGCTGAGAACGTCCGCAATCAGGCGAATGCACAGAGAATAGGCCGCAGCCTTAAGCTGAATCAGACGATGGCCAGGTTAGTCCACTTGCTTGAGAGCAGCGATCCCATCGAGACCATCATGAATGAATGGTTAAAGACGGTTAGTTCCTTCATGGAACTGGATACCGCTCAGATATTCAAGCTACAGGAAAATGGTAAATTTATGGACGTGATCTGTGAATGGCGCGGTGCAGGCATCCTTTCCTTTTTTGAACGCACGTCACACATTCCCACGTATTCCTTTTTGAGAAAGCGCCGTTCCGTGATCTTAAACGCAGACACGGTTTTGGATCCGGAATATCAGGACGTTTATCAGGTCGGCGTAAAGGCCATGATGCTGTTCCCGGTAGGCCCGAAGGAGGGCGGCATGATGGTTTCCCTAAACCACAGGCGCGTGCATGTATTTGACGCCGAGGAGGAGTCCTTTGCTTCGGATGCGATCAAGATCCTGGACAACGTTTTGACGCGCAGGATTCAGAGAAATTCCCTGGACAGTGCCTACGTATCCATGGAGACGGTTCTCGACGGCATCAGTAATTGCATCATGGTGCGCAGTGCCTCCGGAAGAAAGCTGATCTACGTGAATAAGCTGATGCAGGATACCTTCCCGGTGGAATTGAAGAAGGATCATTTCGAGTGGCTCCTAAAGAACGAGGCAAAGAATCCGGAGAACGGAAAGGCTGAGGATGAAAAAGAGAGCTCTGCCAAGGATGGCGCGGCAGAAGACGGTGCGGAAAAGGAAGTCTTGGATCCCGAAATCCTGGAGCATCGTGAGGTATATTACGAGGAGAAGAATCGTTGGTATGACCTCACCGTGACGTGCGTCCGCTGGGTGGACGGCGGCATGGTCAAGATGTATTCCCTGTTTGACGTCACGGAGAAAAAGCATTATCAGGGCAGGATCGAGCAGCAGGCATACACGGATTTCCTGACGGGACTGTATAACCGCATGTGCTGTGAAAGAGATCTCGCCGTGCAGATCGACTCTGCAATGAAGCAGAAGAAGACGGGCGCATTGCTCTATTTGGATTTAGATGATTTTAAGCATATCAATGACGGATTGGGACATCGCTACGGGGATGCGTTGCTGAAGGCCATTTCCCATGCCTTCCAGCGAATTCCGGGAATTGAGCGGACCTGTTACCGCATGGGCGGAGACGAATTTGTGATCGTGGTTGCGCCGGAATCCTATGACCGTCTGGAGATCATTTTGGAGGACATCCAGCAGATCTTTAGCAAGCCATGGTTTTTGAAGGATTCGGATTATTACTGTACCATGAGCATGGGTGCCGTGACGTTCCCGGATAACGGAGACAGCGTAACGGACCTGGTAAAGAAGGCAGACATTGCCATGTATGCGGCGAAGAAAGCCGGAAAGAACCGCATTCAGTTCTATAACGACGGGAATTCTTCCTCGGATCGCAGAAGACTTGACATGGTAAAGAACATGAGAGAGGCGACGGCGAAGAATTTCGGGGAATTTGAAGTGTTCTATCAGCCCATTATTGACGTGGAGCAGGGAGAGCCGAGGTGTTCGGGAGCCGAGGCCTTGGTTCGGTGGAACAGCAGCAATCTGGGATTCCTCTCTTCCACGGAGTTTATTCCGCTGGCGGAATATCTTGGACTGATCAATCCCATCGGAAATCACGTGTTGCTTCAGGCCTGCATGCAGTGCAAGGAGTGGAATGACAAGGGCTTTGATTACAAGGTGAACGTAAATCTTTCCGTGATCCAGCTGTTACAAAATGACATCGTGGAGATCGTGGAAAATGCGTTGAAGGAGACGGGCTTAAAGCCGGAACATTTGACGCTGGAGGTGACGGAAAGCCTTGCCATCAACGACATGGAGCGCATGAAGAGGATTCTTGGAAGGATCAGGGAGCTTGGCGTAAAGATTGCGCTGGATGATTTCGGAACGGGATACTCTTCCCTAAACCACGTGCATGAGATTTCCTTCGACGTGATCAAGGTGGATCAGAGTTTTGTCAAAGGCCTGGCAGAGGATGAATACTCGAAGAGCTTCATCCGGCTGGTGAGCGAGCTGGCGAAGACGCTGGGTGCAAGCATTTGTGTGGAAGGCATTGAAAGCCTGAGACAATATAACGTCCTGAAGGACATGAAGGTGAAGTACATTCAGGGCTTCTATTTCGACAGACCTATGCCAGCAAAGGATTTTGACAGGAAATACTGCCGGGAGGCATTAAAGCCCGCGGCTGAAGAAAAGCCAGAGCTGGCGAAGGCGGACGTAAAGACGGCAAAACCCGCTGGAAAGACGGCAGCGAAGACGACGGAGAAGACACCGGCCAAGTCCGAAACGAAGACGACGGAGAAGGTAGTGGCCAAGCCCGAAGTAAAGACGACGGAGAAGGTAGCGGCCAAGCCCGAAGTAAAGACGACGGAGAAGGTATCAGTCAAGCCGGCTGAGAAAACGCCTGCGAAATCTTCGGAAAAGGGTGTTGAAAAAGCCACGGTGAAAACCCCGGAGAAGACGTTGGCGAAGCCCGCAGAAAAGGTAAAAGACAAACCGGGCGATAAAGCGTCGAAAACGATACAGTCAAAGAAAAAGTAAACAGCATTATGAAAGACAAATGGGGGCATTCCCGCCGGGAGGCAGGGTGCCCTCATAGTATCCAGGGACTTTGGAAAGGAAGGTAGCATGGCAGAGGAATTTAGCATCTTGGATCTGCAGGAGAGCCCTCACACGGATGCGCCAAGACCAGTATTTTACCTCGATCTGAACCTCAATCAAATTTTGGATAAGGTGACGATGCAGTGGAGTACGCAGGTGCGAAAACTATTTCTGTATTTTCCCAGAAACAAAGAATGTGAAGCGTACAGAAGGGCAGTATACGGCGACGTCAAAAAGCCGGTCTGCTACGAAGCGCTTTGCCGCTTCTGGGAAGCAATTGGAAAGATGGAAGAGAAACGCGCGCAGGAAGAAGCCGTCACAAGGCCCATACAAAAGGACGTGTGGCATTTATGGACGGTCAAGGCCTATTGTGACGCGTTTGGAAATCTGTTTGAAGATCTAAAGAAGGCTGGACCCGCGTCGGACGGAATGAATGAATTCCTAAAGCTTTTGGAGAGGCATTTAACTTCTAAGGAATTCACGGAAATGCGGGATCGCGTGGACCAGATCTTAAAGGAATTGACGGGATTCCGCTTTGTTCTAACCTATGATAAGGACCGGATCGTGGTAACGGAGGGGACGGCGCCCGGGGATTATGAGAACTTTATGAACCAGAACGGAGATGCGGACAAGGTTTCTTTTAAGAGTCCGTTTTCCATTAGTCCTAATCTTTGTGATCTGGAGCAGGAGTGCCTGAACCTGCTTGCGGGAAAGCATCCTAAGCTTTTCCAGGCGCTGGAGGATACCGCCGAAAAATATCGGGATTTTGGGGAAGAATTTTGTCTCCGTTTTATCCGTGAAATTCCCTATTATTTATCTTATCGCGCATTCCAGATTGAGATGGAGGAAAAGGGTTACGTATTTTGTGCACCAACCACTTCGGAGGAGGAACAGACTTCAGCGGAGGGGTTATATGACTTGGCGCTCGCCATCGTAGCCAACCGGGAGGGACGGAAGGTCATCAGCAACAATACGTACTATAAGGAGGGCGAGAGCTTCTTCGTGCTGACGGGACCCAATCAGGGAGGTAAGACGACGTTTGCCCGCAGCCTGGGTCAGCTAGTGTTCTTCACCAAAATGGGTTTGGACGTTCCGGCAAAAAAGGCAAACGTCCGCTATTACAAGAATATCTTGACGCACTTTTCGGTGGAGGAAAGCATTGAGACGGGACGTGGCAAGCTCAAGGAGGAGTTGCTTAGGCTGTCACCCATGATGCAGGACGGGGAAGAGAATGATTTTGTGGTCATCAATGAGCTCTTCACCACGGCGGCAACGTATGACGCGGAGATCATGGGAAGAAAGGTGCTGACGCACTTTATTGAACAGAATTGCCAAGGCATTTACGTCACGCACTTAAAAGAGCTTGCATCGGTGCATCCAAAGGTAGTGAGTCTTCGCGCCATGCTGAATGCAGACCGGATACAGACCTTTGAGATTGCGAGAAGTGAGGCGGAGGAATCCGCTTGTGCCGCCAGCGTGGTCAATAAGTATCATCTGACCTACGAACAGCTAAAGGAGCGTCTATGAACAGTTTTTTATTATATGAGCAAACGGACAAGCTTATGGATCCGCAGTACTTTGACGCAAAGAGCATCATTCAGGACCTGGGCCTTCGCGCCATGTTTCTGGCGGCCGCAAAGGAAGTGATCTATGAGGAGGAACGCGTCAAAAAGATTGGCAAGGAAGATCCCTATATTCAGGACTGCATGCGCAAGGTCATGATGATTCCGCTCAGAGAGGAGGATCAGATCCTGTACCGGCAGGAGATCCTGAGGGATTTCCTAAAAAACGAGGATCTGGTCAAAGCTTTTTATGAGATCAGTTCGCGCGTTCTTGCAGAGTGGAATAAGCTTGGACGAAGCGTGATGGAAAAGATGAGTAACGCTAACCCCATGATGAAGCTGATCACGGACGTTCGCGTGATCACGCTGATGACGGAGAATCTCAGTGAGATCCGAGGCAGATTAAAGGAGTGCAAGGATAAATTGCATTCCCGCGGACTACTTGGTTTTGCGGAGCGTCTGGATGCGGAATTCTCCGAGGAGCGCGAGGCTTACGTAAAGAAGATTTTGGAGGACGTGAGTTTTTACGTGGATGGCGGAGAGGCGGAGGACGAAGACAATAAGGTGATACGCCCCAAAATCGTCGTGGAATGCGGGTTGGAGGACGGACTGAAATTCAGTTCCTTAAAGCTTCAGGAGGTTTCCTCCTACAGGCAGAAATTTTATAAGCCGGGCAGTACCATGAGCAAGATCCAGGATTTCAAGAATTCCAGGATCCCGGATTCCTTCTCTGTCACCAAGGAGACGGCCGTCAAGGATCAGGCATCCCTGCTGGAACTCCAGGTGGTGAGCTACGTGGTGGGAAGCATGGCGTCAATCCTGAGCGATTTTGGGACCTTCTTTGACAGCCTGCACCTGCAGTCGGCCTTTTATCTTGGGGCCGTAAACCTGCGGCATCAAATGGGAAGATTCCAGCTGGATTATTGCTTCCCGACGGTATGTGAGAAGGATAAGCTGTCCTTCAAGGAACTAAAGGAATTTGTCATGTGTCTGGAGCAGCGCGTCAGTGCCGTGGGAAATACCTGTAAGCTGGAGCACAAGATGTTGCTGATCGTGACGGGAGCCAATCAGGGCGGCAAGTCGACGTTCCTTCGCAGCATTGGCATTGCGCAGGTCATGATGCAGGCTGGACTTATGGTTGCGGCACAGAAATTCGAAAGCTCCATCTTCCCGGATCTGTTCACACATTTTACCAGGCGTGAGGACAGTGAGATGAACAGCGGCCGGTTGGATGAAGAGTTAAACCGCATGGATCAGATCATCAAGAATCTGGGCGAGCGGCCGCTCCTTCTGTTAAACGAATCCTTTGCGACAACCACGGAGAAAGAGGGCTCCGTCATTGCCTACGACATAATCAAGGCGCTGGGAGAGGCGGGCGTAAAGATCTTGACGGTCACGCACCTGTTGTCCTTTGCCCAGAGGGCATACCAGGAACGGTCGGCAAGTGAAAATTCCGGCATCGAGTTCCTTTCAGCAGAGAGAAAGCCCGGAGGCATCCGGACGTTTAAGATGATCCAGCATGCGCCAGAGCTAACCAGCTTTGGACTGGATCTGTACGAGGAGATCGTGGAGCGCAAGGGCCAAGCATAAGCTGGCGCGGAAAACATTACTTGGAGGATTTTTGTACGATGAATAACGGTAAAAGAAAACAGTGGAGACGGGTTCGCCGTGAGATCAGTCTGCTTTTGTCAGTGGCGTTGGTGCTGGGAAGCCTGGTGCTCATGCCATCAGGAAAGGTTAAGGCAGCAGGGGAGAACTTGATCAAAAACCCGAATTTTGAGAGCGGAATGGATTCCTGGATGGATACGGGTGCCACGCTCACCTGCGAGACGCAGGATACGCCCATCTTTGATGACGTGAAGACTTACGCCACCATCTCCGGCAGAACACAGAGCTATCAGGGCTTTTCCCAGGACGTGACGGACGTGGTGATCCCCGGTGAGGAATATGAGGTTTCCTTTTACGTAAAGCTCTCGGAGGATTATAAGGATCTTGCCGCTAACCAGAGGCAGGTATTCTTTGGCCCCTACGTGGTCGAGGATGGCGTGACAAAGTATCTGAGCCAGGCCTACAGCGGCGAGGTCCGGGGTGAACTGTTAAAGCAGGTTCCGGCTGGCCAGTGGGTAAAACTGAGCGGTACCTATCAGGTATCAGACGGAGCTAGTCAGGTGGTAGTCCGTTTCCAGGAGGAGAGCAGTTCCAATCTTGGGTCCTATTCCATCACTGGCGTATCCATGAAATTAAAGGCTTCGGAGCAACCGCCCGTGGAGGGTGAGGAGCTTCCCATTCTGCGGGATGTCATCACGGCAGAGCTTGGTGAGAATACGATCGTCGGCATGGTGACGCACCCCGTGAATAACAAAAAGGAGTGGGCGCTCCTTACGACGCATGCCAATGCCGTTACGACGGGAAATGAGCTGAAACCTGACGCGCATTTCGGTTATTCCAACGGTCAATGTCCCGGTACGGAGACCGTGACGCTGAACGGGAAAAAGCTGTTGGTTCCCAAGATTGATTATTCCAGGGGTGAGCAATTCCTGAATGCGGTGCTGAAGTATAACGAGGCAAATCCTGATCATCCAATCAAGGTGCGCGGTCACGTGCTGGTATGGCACGCGCAGACGCCGGAATGGTTCTTCCATGAGGATTATGATCCCCAAAAGGATTACGTTTCCAAGGAAGTCATGGATCAGCGTCTGGAATGGTATATCAAGAGCCTGCTGGAGCATTACGTGGGCAAGGACAGTAAGTACAAGGATCTGTTTTATGGCTGGGACGTGGTGAACGAGGCGTGCTCTGACAGCACCTCCATGGTCTACCGCGATGACAAAGGCGGAAGTGATAAGCTGACGGACTCGACGCATTCCACCAAGTCCAGTTGGTGGCATATCTATCAGAGCAACGAATACATTATCAATGCCTTTAAGTATGCCAATAAATATGCTCCCGCGAACGTGGAACTTTATTACAATGATTACAATGACAGCTGGCCCGTCAAGATTCCCAACATCTGTGCCCTGTTAAAAGCAGTCAAGGAGCAGGAGGGCGCGCCTGGCGTCGGCACCAGGATTGACGCCTTTGGCATGCAGGCACATTATGGTCTTGACAGCTTTAGCATCCAGAATTTTGAGGCGGCCGCAAGGCAGTACCTTGACATCGTTGGCAAGATCCAGCTGACGGAGCTCGACATGGGCGCAAGCTCAAATTATGACGGCACGGCAGCGACAAAGGATCAGGAGTATCAGGATCAGGCCCTGGTTTACCAGAGCATTTACGAGTGCTTAAAGAAGCTGGATGCCATTGAAGGATATGAGGTTGGCGGCATCACTTTCTGGGGCGTTACGGATCCCACGTCCTGGCTTCAGAATAAGTCTGATCTCGGCGGCGGCGCTGACGGGCTGAGAAGCCAGTGCCCGCTCTTGTTTGACGGCAATTACTTGGCGAAGCCGGCATTCTGGGCATTCGCGGATCCCTCGAAGATCGAGATCCTTCAGAAGAAGGTGGAAGTGCGCAGAAGCTATGACGGAAGATACGACACTGCGCTAACGTACCCCTTCCGCTCAGGAGACACAACGGCTACGGCATATCCCGTCTGGACGCTTGATGGCCTGCAGGTCCGGGTGGAAGTAAAGGATAAGACGTTAAACAGTGAGAATGATTTCGTGACGGTTTACGTTACGGAGGAGACGGAGGGGCGGGACGGCATCCAACCCAAAACCTACGTCATAAAGAGACCGGAATCCATTGCCATGTCAGGCGGATACACGGCAAGTTTTAAAATCCCGATGGAGGAACTCCACTTTGGAAAACAGTTCCTGCTTGACGTGAAGGTGACGGACGGAAGCGGAACGGAACTGGCGCTTGGCGACGCGCAGATGAAGCAGGAGACCAGCAGTAAAAACTATGCAGTCTGCACGCTGAAGCCCGCACTTATGAGTGCCTTCCAAGGCAGCCCCAAGATAGACGGGGAACCGGATGAAGTTTGGGGGACGGCCCAGACGCTTTGGCTGAACGTTAACACCGGGGCGGCGCAATGTGCGGCGAAGGTGAAGGTTCTCTGGGACGAGAAGAAGCTTTACGTCTATGCGGAGATCCAGGACGCGGAAGTGTCCGTCAAGGGGAAGGAAGCCTATGAGCAGGATTCCCTGGAGATCTATATTGACGAGAATCATGCGAGAAGTAATCCCTATGACAAGGATGATAAGAGATACCGCATCAATGCCGAAAACGTGGTGAACTGTCTCGGAACGAATGCGGCGGAAAAGAAGGTTGAGTCAAAGGTGCGTTCCGTTGCCGGCGGTTACGTGATAGAGGCATCCTTTGAATGGACGGATAAAAAACCAAAGGCGAATGACGCGATCGGCTTTGACCTTCGCGTAAATGACGCAAATGCGGACGGTACCAGGATCGGGACATTAAGCTGGTGCGACGCGACGCAGGATGCCGGAACGGACGCCTCCTGCTTTGGAACCCTGAGACTGGCAGAGGAAGGAAAGCCCATGGAAGAGAGTGAGAATCCCGACGCCGCCATCAGCCAGGCAAGAAGTTTTTCGAAAAATGCCGAGGCACCCGATGCGGAAAAAGAAGGGAATCCTCAGGCGGGAACGGATGATGGGGACGGACCGACCATCAGCGATGAGAAAGAAGTTCCAGACAATCCTCCAAAGGCCGGCGTAAGCGTTTGGGTGATCGCATTGCTGGCATTGGCAGTATGCGGCATCGGCGGATTTGTCGGATTTAAGCTGACCTCAAAGGGGAAAAAGGAGGAATAAAAATTCGCCGGATCACGTGATTTTGGGCTTGAAAAACGTCGGGAAATCACGTAAGATAATTTCATGAGCTGCACAACTGGCGGAAAAGTGGAGAACCACGAGGGAGTGCAGAGGAAGGTGAAAGCGCCGGATGCGGCGTGATGCCAAAAGAAAAGCCGACCGCCTGGGCAACGCATGGACCTGCGGGTCTTTTGTGGGCTCAGGCGGTCGAATTTTATGAGTGCTGAGGAAGGCAACCAAGCGACAGCGAAGTAATTAAGGAGGAGAACAATGGTTTCACTGAAACAGGAATTGGAAAGCAACGAGTATCCCGGACGCGGCATCGTGATCGGAAGGTCTGCGGACGGAAAGCATGCGGTAACTGCTTACTTCATCATGGGAAGAAGCTCTAACAGCCGCAACCGCGTTTTTGTAAAAGAGGGAGAGGGCATTCGCACCCAGGCATTTGATCCGTCCAAGCTGGAGGATCCCAGCCTGATCATTTATGCTCCCGTCAGAGTCCTTGGATGTGACACGATTGTCACAAATGGAGACCAGACGGATACTATCTATGAAGGCATGGAAAATGGCATGACCTTTGAGCAGACCCTGAGATGCCGTGAGTTTGAGCCGGACGGACCGAACTTCACCCCCAGAATTTCCGGACTGATGCACGTGGAGGGCGGCGCATATGACTTCTCCATGTCCATCTTAAAGAGCAACGACGGCGATCCTGATTGCTGCAACCGTTATCTTTTCACCTATGACAATCCGAAGGCAGGTGAGGGCAGATTCATCCATACCTACCAGCATGACGGCAATCCCCTGCCCAGCTTCGCAGGCGAACCCACCAAAGTGGATATCACTGGAGACATAGATACCTTTACCAACATGGTTTGGAACGCTTTGAACGAGGACAACAAGGTATCCCTGTTCGTAAGATTTATTGATATTGCAACTGGCAAATACGAGACCAGAATCGTAAACAAGAACCAATAAAGGCGGAATGAAGCGAGGCGACCGATGAAAATTACGGCGCTGAATTTGAGACGCAATTTTCATCGCGTAACGGAGCCGAGTGAAATGGAACCATAAAATATCGCGCAGCGATTTAATTAAGGAGAATAACATACATGAACGAAATTCAATTGAAATATGGTTGTAACCCGAATCAGAAGCCTTCCAGGATCTTCATGGAGGATGGAAGCGAACTGCCCGTTACCGTTTTGAACGGTAAGCCTGGCTATATCAACTTTTTGGATGCCTTCAACGGCTGGCAGCTTGTAAAGGAACTCAAGGAGGCAACCGGCCTTCCCGCCGCCACCTCTTTCAAGCACGTAAGTCCTGCAGGCGCTGCAGTTGGACTGCCCCTTTCTGAGACGTTGGCTAAGATTTACTGGGTAGATGACCTTGGGGAGCTCTCTCCCCTGGCATGCGCGTACGCTAGGGCAAGAGGCGCGGACAGAATGTCTTCCTTCGGTGATTTTATCGCATTGTCCGACGTGTGTGATGCAGACACCGCAAAGCTGATCAAGCGTGAGGTGTCCGACGGCGTAATCGCTCCCGGTTACACCGAGGAAGCACTGGAGATGCTGAAGGCAAAGAAGAAGGGCAATTACAACGTGATCCAGATCGATCCCAATTACGTGCCTGCACCCATTGAGAAGAAGCAGGTTTACGGCATCACCTTTGAGCAGGGAAGAAATGAGCTGGACGTAAACGGTGACCTTCTTTCCAACATTGTGACCGCAAATAAGGACATTCCCGCAAACGCGCTGATCGACATGAAGATCTCCCTGATCACGCTGAAGTACACGCAGTCCAATTCCGTATGCTACGTGAAGGACGGACAGGCCATCGGTATCGGCGCAGGTCAGCAATCCAGAATCCATTGCACCAGACTTGCAGGCCAGAAGGCTGACAACTGGTTCCTTCGTCAATCTCCCCAGGTAATGGGTCTGCAGTTTGTGGACGGCCTTGGCCGCGCAGACCGCGACAATGCCATCGACGTATACATGGGAGATGAGTACGAGGACGTGCTTGCTGACGGCGTTTGGGAGAAGACCTTTAAGGTAAAGCCCGCCGTGTTTACCCGCGAGGAAAAGAGGGCGTGGCTCGACAAGATGCAGGGCGTGACCTGCGGAAGCGACGCATTCTTCCCCTTCTCTGACAACATTGAGAGAGCACGCAAGAGCGGCGTGAAATACATTGCACAGCCCGGCGGATCCGTTCGCGACGATCTCGTGATCGAGTGCGCAGACAAGTATAACATGGTGATGGCATTTACGGGTATCCGTCTGTTCCACCACTAAGCTTTGAAAGAAGGAATAAATATATGGCAGACATGGAAACAAACGTAGCAGGCGCTGCGGACGAAAAAGAAGAGAAGACCGTCGTGAGCCGTAATTTTATTGAACAGGCAATCGACAAGGATCTGGCGGAGGGCGTATATGACACCGTTCACACCCGTTTTCCTCCGGAACCCAACGGATATCTGCACATCGGACACGCAAAGTCCATCCTTGTAAACTATGGGCTGGCGCAGCAGTATGGCGGAAAGTTCAACATGCGTTTTGATGATACCAATCCCACCAAGGAGGATATCGAGTTTGTTGAGTCCATCAAGGCGGACGTACAGTGGCTTGGCGCTGATTATGAGGACAGACTCTTCTTTGCATCCAATTATTTTGGACAGATGTATGAGGGCGCGGTAAAGCTCATCAAGAAGGGCCTCGCTTACGTTTCAGACCTGTCTGCGGAGGAAATCAAGGCGACGAGAGGTTCCTTTACGGAGCCCGGAGTTAATGATCCGAATCGCGAGAGGAGCATCGAAGAGAACCTGCGTCTCTTTGAAGAGATGAAGGATGGAAAGTATGCGGACGGCGAGAAGGTGCTTCGTGCCAAGATTGACATGGCAAGCCCCAACGTCAACATGCGTGATCCCGTCATTTACCGCGTGGCACACATGACACACCACAACACGGGAGATGCCTGGTGCATTTATCCCATGTATGACTTTGCACATCCCATCGAGGATGCGATCGAGGGCATTACCCATTCCATCTGTACGCTGGAGTTTGAGGACCACAGACCTTTATATGACTGGGTGGTACGGGAACTGGAGTACCCGCATCCTCCCCGCCAGATCGAGCAGGCGAAGATGTATCTTAAGAACGTGGTGACGGGCAAGAGATACATCAAGAAGCTTGTTCAGGATGGAAAGGTGGACGGTTGGGACGATCCGAGGCTTGTCTCCATTGCAGCCCTTCGCCGCAGAGGCTTTACGCCGGAGTCCATCAAGGCGTTTGTGGAGATGTGCGGCGTTTCCAAGGCCAATTCCGTAGCGGATTACGCAGCACTTGAGTACTGCATCCGCGAGGACTTAAAGCCTAAGGCACCGAGATACATGGCGATCCTTGATCCGGTAAAGCTGATCATTGACAATTATCCGGAAGGTCAGACGGAAGAACTTGAGGGCGTGAACAATCCTGAGAACGAAGGACTTGGGAACAGAAAGATTCCCTTCGGAAAAGAATTATACATCGAGCGTGAAGATTTCATGGAGGAGCCCCCGAAGAAGTATTTCAGAATGTTTCCTGGAAATGAAGTGCGCCTGATGAATGCTTATTTCGTGACGTGCACGGGCTGCGTGAAGGATGCGAACGGTAACGTGACGGAAGTGCATTGTACCTACGATCCCGCGTCGAAGGGCGGCAATAGTCCTGACGGAAGAAAGGTGAAGGGAACGATTCACTGGGTAGCGGCAAAGACGGCCATCCCGGCTGAAATCCGTCTGTATGAGAATCTAATCGACGAAGAGAAGGCGGAGGCGGCTGGAAGCGTCTATGATGAGAATGGAGACGTATTTTTGAATCCAAATTCCCTGACCGTCATGAAAGGCTACCTTGAGCCGGCGTTTGCAGGCGCAAAGCCTTTCGATCGTTTCCAGTTCGTGCGCCAGGGATTCTTTAGCGTGGATCCCAAGGATTCTAAGGAGAACGCGCTTGTATTTAACCGCATCGTCTCCCTAAAGAGTTCGTTTGTGCTCCCGAAATAAACGTGTTAGGAAAATATAAAATAACCCTCATATCTGAGGGTTATTGTTTTATTAGATAAAGTAGTGTATCACTTAATGTGTACCGAAAATAAGGTAATCATTATTTTATTATAAACCTAGAGGAATGAGTGGCTGCAGCAGCAGCATTGAATCCTAACACGAATCCGACAATCATCCCTATGACAAATGCAATAAGAAGGCAGGCAATACAAGTCGATAATGCCTTTGCACGCCAGCCTTTTTTAGAATCGTTGCTTACGTCGGTCTCAATTGTTTCAAATTCTTTTGTTTCATCCATAACTGTTTACTCCCATATGTATGAAGCTGAGTTTATTTTAGTTCCGTACCGCCCCATTCTACGATGGTTTTTCCTTGTCTTGGCATGGTGCACTCAATTGTTTGGGGTTCCACTTCCACGGGTTCGTCAACGCCTTTCCATACCATGTAAACGCGGATCATGGAATCGGGCATTGGATTGACGGTGAGTCCTACAAATTCTTCAAATTTCTTGCTTTGGAATGAAATGACGTTATACTTATGCTTCATCAAATCAGGCAACCAGTAAGTGATGAAATCATTCGACTCCCTGTCATTTAAGCCCATCATGCGTAAAGAATCTTCCAGGAAGGCAATGGTATCCTCCCGTTTCACGCAAAATCCGTGGCTTAAGTCAAAATCATCCGTAGTAACTGCTTCGTAGTAGAGATAATCGTAGGTTCTGTCGGAATCAAGGAATCTATCAGAGCTCATGTTAAAATGCCAATGACCGTTATAAGCCGGATAGGCACAAGTTAGTTCAGTGTTTTCGTCAAAATCCAGGGTGACGTCGATTGTGTCATATCCATACGCATAGATTACAGGCTTTTTCATAAGGTCACCAACGTAACCATATGCCGTTCCATAAGACAAATATCCCGCGTAGAATCCTGCAGTTATTCCGATGCAAAGACCAAGAATGATCAGGAAAAAACAAAGAACTGGATGAAGTATGATCCAGAGCTTTGAGGGAGGATCGGATATGTTTTTTTCTTTTCGTTTCGCTTTTTTTTCGTCCATGATGATTCATTTCTCCATCTTGATTGAAGTTTTTTAACCCCCTCAGAACCGGAACGTACTGAGGGGGCAAATTCATTATTTCATTCCGGATAGGAAACCAACTCTTGCTGCAATAAAAAATACGATGCCATATACAATCAGAAGGCTGATAAGAAATAACAATATAATTAAGACGGCTCGTATTATGCTGGGACGCTTCCGTGTGCACTTTTCTTCGGGATTCATGTCCATCATCAAGTTCTCCTTGTCACGAAAATTTTATTTAAGTTCCGTTCCACCCCATTCGACAATGGTTTTGCCTTGTCGCGGTGCCGTATTCTCAATCGTTTGGGATTTTACGTCTACAGGTCCTTCAAGACCTTTCCAAACCATGTAAACGCGAATAAGAGTATCGGGCTTGGGATCAACCGAAAGACCAACATATTCAGAGTATTTCTGATTATGGAATGAGATCAGGTTAAATTCATGCTGCATCAAGTCTGGCAACCAATAGGTAATAAAATCGTTTGATTCCCTGTCATTTAAGCCCATCTTACGCAGGGCGTCCTCTAAGAAGGTTACGGTATCTTCCTTTTTTACGCAAAATCCCTGGCTTAAGTCAAAATCATCCGTGGAAACCGCTTCGTAGTAGAGATAATCGTACGTTCTGTCGGCATCGATGAATTTATCGGAGTTCATGTTAAAATGCCAATGACCGTCATAAACGGGATAAGCACACGTTAATTCCGTGTTTTCGTCAAAATTCAAGGTAACGTCGATGACGTCATAACCGTAAGCATAAATGACGGGCTTTGCAAAGTTTTTGGATGTAATGTATCCATAGTCAAAGCCGAAAGTGTATGCTATCACCGATCCGGCGATGGCCAGGAGAAGCCATAACAGGAAAAATGCTAATCGCTTAAGTACTTTACTCGCCGGTTTTTGGGGAGCGGGATCTTTGAAGTCCTTTGTTTCTTCAATGTTTTCCGAAGTGTTTACTTCATACATTCTTATTTTTTATCCTATTCTTCGAATTCTTTGACAGCTTCTTCGGCAACTTCCGCAACCGTTTCGGAGGTTTCATCGATCTTGTCGGCAACGGCTTCGGCAGCATCAGCGGCCTTTTCAGCGAGATCGTCAGCGGCGTCGCTAACCTTTTCCGCAAGGTCTTCAGCAACGTCAGCAGCCTTCTCAGCCGCTTCCTCAGCGTCAGCTTCTTCATCGTCGAAGAATTCCTCTACCTTCTCGATGGTGCGGCCCATAACGCCTTTCGCGGTTTCGGCAACCTTGGTTGCAACGTTGGAGATCTTAGCGGATGCCTTGGAAGCCATTTCCTCAAGGTCAACCTTCTTTTTGGTCTCACCGTCGCCATCCATGTCGAGCTCAACGTAATTAGTCTCAGCGTCATCACTGAAATCATCAAGATCTTCATCCGTATATTCGGCGCACTCGTCCTTCTTTTTCTGTGAGAAATAATATGCAGCGGCGGCAGCGGTAGTAACGGCAGCTGCAGTCAGTATAAACTTTCCAAATTTCTTTGACATGGTTGTGATACTCCTTTCTGTAATGAGATTGTATTATTATTCTAATACTATTTTTTGAAATTGAAAAGAGAATATCCATTATTTTTTCTAAAAATTGAATGATCGGACAACTGGCGAGGGGAATTTGCACTTGAAAGCTACCCCTTCACGTGGTATGCTTTAGGCAGCGCAGAAGATGGGAGCAGGGAGATGAACGCTAAGTTTTTTGAACTGAAAAAAGAAAAACAGGACAGGATGATCAACGCGGCACTAAAGGTGTTTGCCATCAACGGGTACCGCCATGCGAGCACGGATGACGTGGTGAAGGAAGCGGGGATCAGCAAAGGACTGTTATTCCATTATTTTGAAAATAAACTGGGCGTCTACCAGTTTGCATATGATTACAGCGTAAGATACATGTCCCTGGAGCTCAGCACCTTTGTGGGCAACAAGGAGCGTGATCTGTTCGAAATCGTGAAGCAGATTCAGTCCGCGCGCCTGGACGCGATGAAGGGTTATCCCTACATGCAGCAGTTCCTGACGAGAAGCGCCTATGAAGATGCAAACGAGGTGCTGTTTGTCATTGGGCAGAGAAAGGATATTTTGGATAATGCGTATCAGGACATTTACCGTCGCATCAATTTCAATTCCCTGCCGCACGGAAATGACGGGCGCCTGCTGTTTCAGCTGATGAACCATGCGGCGGAAGGCTTGATCCAGGAGCATTTTCAGGACGGCTCCTTCCAGGCGGACATGGTGCTCGGCGAAGTGTTGCAGTACGTGAACGTGATTCAAAAGATGGTGCTTTCGCGATAAGCCCAGAAGGCTGTTAGTAGACGAAAATTACAAAAGATGATATGATTTTTCTGCAGACATTTAAGTGATGCCTGCAGATTTTTTTTGAAATCATTTTTAGGTTCAGATCGGTGAAGAGGGGTAGAAAGCATGAAAAAAATCGGAAAAAGGATGATGGCGGCAATGTTGACGTTCGTACTGTTTTTTGCAATGGTGCCGGAAACGGTTTGCGTGAAAAACGTGCGGCCGTCTGCGAAACAGATCTTAAGCGATTACGAGAAGTCTTCCCAATATCAAAAGCATCCTCGCATAATGATCACGAAGCAGATCGTCGATGATCAGTTAAAACCGATCGCATCCAATGTAAATGATCCCTGAAATGCCCTTTACAATAAGATCATGACTAGAGCAGAAAAACCTACGAATCTGACGTGGATTCCAATGATAACTTCAAAGACGTCAATCCGTGGCATAATCTCGACTTTGGCACGTTTTCACAGGGATTGGCGATCGGTTATGACTGGTTTTACGATGCCTGGGATGCGGAGCAGAAGGAAAGACTGCAAAATGCCATTGTGAGGCTTTGCTTTCAGGTGGCAAATGAGTCTTACGCAAAGAAATCCGTTTTCAAGGAAGTGAAACACAATTTACAGAAAAGCAAGCTTGGAACCGGAAACATGAAGGGAGTGGAATACGTTCACAATCACAATTCCTTTGTAAATTCCGGCGTTATCATGGCAGCGCTGGCTTTGATCGATGAGTATCCGGCAAACGCGCGACAGAATGACGGGGAACTATATTATGTCAACGTGGATTGGTTGAACGCCGGGGAGATGCGAAAGACCATCTATGCGACGGTGATGAAGGGTGACAAGAAGGTCAGCAACACTTGCCGTTACAGCATCGAGTCCTATGTTGTATCCATGAGGACCGATGGCAGTACAAAGCTTGACAAATTGCTTGACGCGATGATGCGCTACGGCGACTCCGCAGCTGCTTACGCGAAACAAAACTAAAAAAAGGCCACGGGGACGTGTCTGATTACACGTTTCCGCGGCCTTTTTCAGTGCTTTCGCATTATAAGAATCGCTCAAACCAGATGCGGGAGAGATCTACCCACGTGTTGACGTCGGCAAAAGGATTTGTGGTTGGCTTCGGGAAGGAAGGCGGTGCCTGATTGGGATCCTTTGGTGCAAAGAATTGTTGCATCAGTTCTTCCTTACGCCTGGGGTTCATGTTGACAGCTGTGTCATTTTTGACGTGCTCCAATGCGAGCCAGACCTGTTCCTGTACGTATTCCCCGCCGTGCCAGCCGGAAAACAGTTCCATGCTCGCGGTGGAGAGACCATGACCGCCATGAGGATATACGTACTGACAATAGGGAACGCCCTTTTCCTTCAGTGCTTTTGCAAAAAGATAGGTGTTTTCCACGGGCACCAGGTTATCCTCCACGGTTTGCCAAAGGAAGCAGGGAGGCGTGTTCTCTTTCACCTGCTTTTCAATGGAAAAGTATTCCAGTTCTTCCTCGGAAGGATCCATGCCGAGAAGCGCCTGCATGGAGTATATGTGGGTGTATTCTCCGGAGGTGATCACGGGATAACCAAAGATTGCCGCGTCAGGGCGATTGGAGATGGCATTCAGCTCAGGATCAGGATCCGTGACGTCATCGAAATGCGTGCACAGACTTCCGCATACGTGACCGCCGGCGGAAAAGCCACAGATCAAAAGCTTCGCGGGGTCTAAATGGTATTCGCCTGCATTCTTCCGGACCAGACGCACGGCCCTGGAGAGATCTGACATGGGCTGTTTCTTTAAGGGCACGCACATGGTGATGTCGTTGGTGTAGGTTAAGACAAAGACGTTTAATCCCATGCGATAGTATTCCATGGCAACCAACTCACCCTCATGAGGGGCCAGCATGCAATATCCGCCGCCGGGAACGACGATCATGCACTTGCGTACGCTATCGTCTTCGTCGTGAAGGAAGGCGTGCACGTTGGGAATGAAGCCATAGGCTGCGGCATAATCGTATTCTTCGGGTTTCCAGAGATCAAGTCGAAAAGTTTTCATGTTTGTTCTCCTTTTTACATATATGCTGTCCAAGCTCATTCGCAGGCAGCTTCGCTGCCTTTTGCATTATGTCCAAGCTCATTCGCAGGCAGCTTTGCTGCCTTTTGCATAATGTCCAAGCTCATTCGCAGGCAGCTTTGCTGCCTTTTGCATTATGTCCAAGCTCATTCGCAGGCAGCTTTGCTGCCTTTTGCATTATGTCCAAGCTCATTCGCAGGCAGCTTCGCTGCCTTTTGCATTATGTCCAAGCTCATTCGCAGGCAGCTTCGCTGCCTTTTGCATTATGTCCAAGCTCATTCGCAGGCAGCTTCGCTGCCTTTTGCATTATGTCCAAGCTCATTCGCAGGCAGCTTTGCTGCCTTTTGCATTATGTCCAAGCTCATTCGCAGGCAGCTTCGCTGCCTTTTGCATTATGTCCAAGCTCATTCGCAGGCAGCTTCGCTGCCTTGCTCATGATTTGGCTTCGCCAAATACGTAACGATAAAATTGGCCTTATGAATGCAAGCATTCAACGGCCTCTTTTATCGTTGCGTGCTTGGACTCATTACTTTTTCATCTTGTAAGGGCCGTCGGCGGGATAGCCGCCCTTTAATTTCTGCATGCCGCGCTGGATGGCATCCTTTGAATTCTTCCAATCGGCGCCGGCGTTCTGGTAGTCAAACATTTCCACCATCCATGCCACGTCCTCGGAGACGCGCTCCAAGTTCTTTTCCATGAGGGGAAGCACCATGGCGTAAAACTCGGATTTCTCCTTGTCGCCAAGCTTTAACTCCGCCGCGTCGCAAAGATCGCCAAAGTGGCTTAAGCAAAAGCCCTTGCTGTCCTTGATCTTGTCTCGGAAGACGTCATCCTGTTTGTAGAGATAAAAGAACGTGTCCATATAGCGTTCATAGGTATCCTGAAAATGCTTACATACGTAGCAGGATTCTTCTTTTTTCTGCACCCAGCTTCCAAAAGAGGAAACGGGGGCATCTCCCTTGGGACGCATGAGTTTTTCCTTGAAAGACAGCTTTCCGGGCGCAAATCCCCGTGCCTGTTCCTTGAACTCATTGATGATCCTGCGATAGTGCGTCTTTAAGATCCAGGCATTTCCCAGGGTATTTCCGTAGTCGAACATCTTTTGAAAATGCGTGCGGCAAAACCCGGCCTTGTCCGTCATGTCACGCACGTCCGCCTCCATGTAGGAGGCACTGCTGCCAAGCACAAAATCGATGAGGTCCTGCTCCACGGCGCGCTCAATAAAGCAAAAGGGACATTCATCTTTTGCGTCCACGGCATCATTTAAGGGAATGGTGTATAATTGTTCCTTCATATGATTCTCCTTTTTTGACGAATCAGACAGGGCTGCTAAGGACTGCCTGCCATGAGTTTATTGTAAAGGATGGAAGGGGAAAAAGCAAGAAAATCCACTTACGCGTGCTCCAAACACTCTCTTTTTGCTGGATCGTAATCCGGTATGTCGAGAGTGATTCCTTACGTTAAATAGGTGCGAATCTTTTTTTCGATGATTTTAACGTCCAAAGGCATTATTTCCGATTCCGACGGAGACAATTTTCTCTGATTTGGAGCGTACGTTTTCTCCTAAAGCTGTTTGATAAAGTATTTCCGTGGGATATGTGTTTTGATTCCCTTTATGCGTTTCACGCCACTCCTTAACAAACGTTTCTTTTGGAAGAATCAACGGACTTATGATTTCTTGTTTTGCTTCGCAATAGTTGTCATAGATTTTTTCAATTTCTTCTATGTCATATTTCTTCAGGAACTTTTGTAACGTATCTTTTAGTTTGCGGATTTTTTCGAAGGCTTTTGTATCATATTCCTTCTGCGCCGATACAATAATTTGTTGCAGTTCTGATACCTTCGCATAGCGCTTTTTATGGCTTGCAGGGTCAAAAAAATAGAATTGCCTGCATCCGTTACTGTTTGACGCCCGGATTCGTTCATTGCCAGATGAACCCGTTATTTCCTTGCTTCCCACACGCCCATTGCCAACCATAATGACTTTTTCCAGCTCTTCACCTAAGATATTCAGTTGTTCTAATTGTGTCATCAGCTCCTCTCTGTAAACATCTTTTGTAAATCCGTAATTCCGTATGGCTTCTAATGATGACTTACCTGATTGTTTCTTCATGTTTCACCTCTGTTATTTTGTTTCCTCTCTTTTTTTTGAATTGTTACGGGCGGATTTGCCGTTTCGGCAGTTCGGCCCGTAGATTTTGAAAAGCTGTTACGGGCGTATTTGCCGTTTCGACAGTTCCACCCGTAATTTTTGAAAACCTGCTACGGGCGTATCTGCCGTTTCGACAGTTCAACCCGTAGTTTTTGAAAAGCTGTTACGGGCGTATTTGCCGTTTCGACAGTTCCACCCGTAGTTTTTGAAAAGCTGTTACGGGCGTATTTGCCGTTTCGACAGTTCCAC
>CAMKQH010000023.1 GCA_946414885.1 uncultured Lachnospiraceae bacterium | reverse complement strand
ACCCGCGCCTGCGGCGCTCTTCGTTTTGCTCATATCGCCCCCAGTCCTGCTTCGCCTTTTGCCGCTTAGTCGCGGGGAAGGCTTCAACGATATTCGCAAAACCCGCGCCTGCGGCGCTCTTCGTTTTGCTCATATCGCCCCCAGTCCTGCTTCGCAGGCCTCGTCTCCGCGCAAACACAGCCACGCCCGAGCGAGCTCGGCGTGGCTGTGTTTGCGCGTTTCCGCCTCCCCTCGACGAGTCCCATAATGTTCTTTAAAAAGTACACTACGTCACCTTGACGCAAATCCCTATTTTCAATATAATGTCTGTAGAATTAGAAGCGCAAAATTGTCGATAAAATCTGACAATTTTAACCATTCTTAACATTCAAAAAAATTTAAGAGGAGGCATTTCAAAATGAAACCAATTGAAACAGATTTTGTACGTGGCAAGTGGGACAAGGAAGTTAACGTTCGTGACTTCATCCAGAGAAACTATCATCCCTATGACGGAGATGAGTCCTTCCTGGCTGGTCCTACCCAGAACACCAAGGACCTTTGGGCTATGGTGCTTGACCTTCAGAAGAAGGAAAGAGAAGCCGGCGGCGTTCTTGACATGGACACCAAGGTAATCTCCACCATCACTTCCCACGGCCCTGGATATCTTGACAAGAGCAAGGAGACCATCGTAGGTTTCCAGACTGACAAGCCCTTCAAGCGTTCCCTTCAGCCTTACGGCGGTATCCGTATGGCAGAGAAGGCTTGCTCCGACAACGGCTACGAAGTAGATCCTGAGATCTCCGAGTTCTTCTCCGTTCACAGAAAGACTCACAACGCTGGTTGTTTCGATGCTTACAACGCAGAGATGAGAGCTTGCCGTTCTTCCCACATCATTACCGGTCTTCCTGATGCATATGGCCGCGGCCGTATCATTGGCGACTACAGACGTGTTGCTCTGTACGGTATTGACAGACTGATCGAGGACAAGCAGGCACAGAAGGATTCCACCGGCCGCGTAATGACCGATGACGTGATCCGTCTTCGCGAGGAGCTTTCCGAGCAGATGACCGCTCTGAAGATGATGAAGGAAATGGCTGCATCCTATGGCTGCGACATCTCCAATCCCGCTACCAACGTTCAGGAAGCTATCCAGGCAGTATACTTCGGATATCTGTGTGCAGTTAAGGAGCAGAACGGTGCTGCAATGTCCCTTGGACGTACCTCCACCTTCCTTGATATCTACGCTGAGCGCGACCTGGCTAACGGCACCTTCACCGAGGAGCAGATCCAGGAGTTCGTTGATCACTTCATCATGAAGCTTCGTTGCATCAAGTTCGCTCGTACCCCTGAGTACAACCAGATCTTCGCAGGCGATCCCGTATGGGTAACCGAGTCCCTCGGCGGTGTTGGCGTTGACGGACGTCACATGGTAACCAAGATGAGCTTCCGTTACCTGAACACCCTGAACAACCTGGGCGCTTCACCCGAGCCCAACCTGACCGTTCTCTGGTCCACCAGACTTCCTGAAGGCTGGAAGAGATTCTGTGCAAAGATGTCCATCCAGACTTCTTCCATCCAGTATGAGAACGATGACCTGATGAGAGTAACCCACGGTGATGACTACGGCATCGCTTGCTGCGTATCCTCCATGAGAATTGGTAAGGAAATGCAGTTCTTCGGCGCTCGTGCTAACCTGGCTAAGTGCTTACTGTACGCTCTGAACGGCGGTATCGATGAAGTTACCAAGAAGCAGGTTGGTCCTAAGTATCGTCCCGTTACCGGCGACGTTCTTGAGTATCAGGACGTATATGACAAGTTCATGGACATGATCGAGTGGCAGGCTGACGTTTACGTTAACACCCTGAACATCATCCACTACATGCATGACAAGTACTGCTACGAGAGAGCAGAGATGGCTCTTCATGACAGAGACGTTCGCAGATACTTCGCTACTGGTATCGCAGGTCTGTCCATCGTTGCAGACTCCCTGTCCGCAATCAAGTATGCTAAGGTTGAAGTTATCCGTGACGAGGATGGCATCATCGTTGACTTCAAGACCACCGGTGACTTCCCTAAGTACGGTAATGATGATGACCGCGTAGACGAGATCGCTCAGGACATCGTTCACAAGTTCATGACCGCAATCAGAAGACATCACACCTACAGAGATGGCTTCCCTACCACTTCCATCCTGACCATTACCTCTAACGTTACCTATGGTAAGGCTACCGGTAATACTCCTGACGGACGTCGTAAGGGCCAGCCTTTTGCTCCCGGTGCTAACCCCATGCACGGCCGTGACAGCCACGGTGCAGTTGCATCCCTGTCTTCCGTATCCAAGCTGCCTTTCAATGATGCGCAGGATGGTATCTCCAATACCTTCAACATCATCCCTGGCGCTCTTGGTAAAGAGGATAAGGTATTCGCCGGCGACATAGAGTTAGACCTCAACAAATAAGATTCTTTTTCAAATGGGGCGGTAACCGCCGCCCCACCTTCAAAATCCATGAGGAGGTGAAACCAATGGACGACAAACAGCAACAGATTGATGATCTTGTTAAGATGTTGGACGAAGGCTTCGCGAATGGCGTTGGTCACGTAAACGTGGATACCGACGAGACGCAGGCTGATGAATCCAAAACCGTTCAGACCATGGGATGCACGGATTGTTCCAGAACTCCCCTGGCATGCAGTGTTCCGACTCTTCACCAAGGATTAGACGATTATAAATAACAGGGAGCGGAGTGTAAACGAAGATGCCCCGAACAACTTTATGACGAGGCTTCGGCAGAAAGTTGTTCGCCGAGAACGGGCATCGAGTTAGCGAAGCGACCACTATATTAAAGGAGGATTATAACAATGGCAGCATCTAAGGCACAGGTTGACAACCTGGTTAACTTACTGGATGGCTACGCAACCAAAGGCGGCCATCACCTTAACGTAAACGTTCTGAACAGAGAGACTCTTCTTGACGCTCAGAAGAATCCTGAGAAGTATCCTCAGCTTACCATCCGCGTTTCCGGATACGCTGTAAACTTCATCAAGCTGACTCCCGAGCAGCAGGCAGACGTTATCTCCCGTACCTTCCACGAGTCCATCTAATGGCTCACGGCGTGCCCTGCGGCACGTGACACGGGGACATGTCTACTGACATGTTACGGAAGCGTTAACAACGCAAAAAACAAATCACGACATGGTCAGTTCATCGGCCATGTCGTTTTTTGTTGGATCCAAATGATTTGCATCCCTTCACTTTTTACTGGTTTTTTCCCGTCAATCTGTGATATAATAAAGTAAAATTACTTGCTTGCAAAAGCATTTCTACGAATTGGATCATAAGCTGAAAGCTTATGATATAATGTTATTAAAATATACACGGAAATGAGGTCTTATCATGTTAGGAAGAATTCATTCACTGGAAAGCTTTGGAACCGTTGACGGCCCTGGCACCCGCTTTGTTGTGTTTTTTCAAGGTTGTCCCATGCGCTGTGCCTATTGCCACAATCCCGACACTTGGGAGCTGAATGCCGGCACGCCCATGGAAGCCTCCTATATCATTGAACAGTATGAGCGCAATGCACCTTTTTATCAAAATGGCGGCGGCATTACTTGTACCGGCGGCGAGCCCCTAATGCAGATCGATTTCCTGATCGAACTCTTTACGCTCGCAAAACAGAAGGGCATTCATACCTGCCTCGACACGTCAGGCATTGCCTTTAATCCCGATAATGCGCCTCTTATGGAGAAATTTGACAAGCTGATGCCCCTGACAGACCTCGTCATGCTGGACATTAAGCACATCGATCCCGAGAAGCACAAGGAGCTTTGCCTCCAGCCCAACACCAACATTTTGAAGTTTGCGGCATATCTGGATGAAAAAGGCGTAGACATGTGGATCCGTCACGTGGTGGTTCCCGGTCTTACGGATGATGAAGTTTATCTCGAAAAGCTTGGATACTTTATCGGTCAGTTCCACAACCTGAAGGCCCTGGACGTACTTCCCTATCATACCATGGGTGAGACAAAGTACGAAAAGCTTGGCATCGATTATCGCTTAAAAGGCGTTCCCGCAATGGACAAGGACAAGCTTCTCGACAAGAAAGCCGCCATTTTGCGCGGCATCAAGCAGCGCCGCGAGGAACTGGGGATCAAATAGGAGCCTGATAAATTTTTCTCAATTACCTATTGAAATTACCGAGAACTTATAATATTATAATTTATGAACGAGCATTAGCTTGTGGCATGAGTATAAAGGAGGTAAGAAACAATGGCATTCAAAATTGGTGACAGCTGCGTAGCTTGTGGTGCTTGCGAAGCTCAGTGTCCTGTTGGTGCAATCAGCATGGGCGACGGCAAGTTTGAAATCGATCCTGATAAGTGCATTAGCTGTGGTGCTTGTGCAGGTCAGTGCCCCGTAGGTACGATCGAAGAGGAATAAAACATAAGCGTATCGCAATCAAAGGCATTTCAGAAAATGAAATGCCTTTTCTTTTTTTGTGAAAAACTTTTATCCCTAAGAAGCTGATCAATTTTCTTAAAATAAGCCTCATCCCGTTTTGGCAAAATCCCCTCTGGAATCTTTTCCTCAAATACCTCTTTCGTAACCTTCCCTATTTCAACCGCTTCCTTTTCAACTGCCCCCTCTGCAGACGCTTCGCGTTCCATTTCCTCTTCCGGCATTCCCTCCACAGTCACTCCGCATTCCATTTCCTCTTCCGACATTCCCTCCACAGTCACTCCGCGTTCCATTTCCTCTTCCACTGAATCTTCCGCAGGCACTGTTACGTCTGACTTGCGTTCGTTCTTGTCTCGCTTAACCATCTCCTCGCAAGCCGCATCCCGCACCTCCAGGATTTCGATTGCCATGCCTTGCTCCTCCTCAAGCGCGTAACCGCCCCGCTCAAAGGCCTCCAGCCTTCCGGCCATCATCAGCATTTTGATTGCTTTCAGTTGCAGACCTCGTTCCTTTAAGTCCTTAATCCGCTTTAATCTGTTTATGTCTTCCTTTGTGTAAAACCTATGCCCCCACTCATTTCTTTGAATTGAAAGTCCCAGTTCTTCTTCCCAATACCGCAACACGTGGCTCTCCACCCGCACTTCTTTTGCAGCATCCGAGATCAACAGTTCCTCACTCACCTTAGTTCCCTCCCGATTTAAAATAGAAAAAGAGAACAGGAATTTTCCTGCTCTCTTATCATTGGTAACGTGTTTCCGTCTATTCTTGATTTCCGGATTTTCTTCTGTCCATGTTGGCAAATTTCGTGTATTCCGGCAGCCATACCAGTTCCACGGTTCCAATCGGGCCGTTTCTCTGTTTTGCCACGATGATCTCCGAAATGCCCTTTTTCTCCGTATCAGGATGATAATAGTCATCACGGTAGATGAACATTACCACGTCGGCATCCTGCTCAATGGCACCGGAGTCACGCAGGTCCGAAAGCATGGGCCGGTGATCGGGACGTCCTTCCACGCCTCGGGACAGCTGGGACAGCGCCAATACGGGCACGTTCAGTTCCCTCGCCACGGCCTTCAGCGATCTGGAAATCTCTGCGATCTCCAACTGATGCGATTCATTCTTTCCACTTCCCGACATCAGCTGCAGGTAATCGATGATGATCATCGAAAGATCATGTTCCATCTTGAATTTCCGGCATTTCGAACGAAGCTCGGATACGGAAATGCTGGGCGTGTCATCTATGATCAGATTCGATTTCCCAATCTCTGCCGCGCTCTCGATCAGGCGCTCCCATTCATTGTCCGCAAGCTGGCCGGTACGGAGCTTTTGCGCGTCCACGTTGGATTCCAGGGAAAACATACGATTGACGAGCTGCTCCTTGCTCATTTCCAGACTGAATATGGCAACGCATTTCTTCTGCTTGAACGCCACGTGCTGCGCTATGTTCAGTGCAAAAGCGGTCTTACCCATGGAAGGACGCGCTGCGATCAGCACCAGGTCAGAGGGCTGCATGCCGGCCGTACGGTAATCCAGGTCAAGGAATCCCGTGGCCACGCCCGTCACGTATCCGTTCATCTTGGATGCCTTATCGATCTTATCCATGGCATTGCTCACCACCTGCCGGATGGGAACAAATTCGCCGGTATTTCTCTGCTGCGCCAGCTGGAAAACCCGCTTTTCCGCATCCTCCAGGATTGACTCCATGTTTTCCTTCCCCGCATAACAGGTACTGGCGATCTCTTCGTTGATCCGGATCATCTTGCGGAGGATCGATTTCTCATACACGATGGTCGCATACTGCTTCACGTGCACTGGCGTGATCGCGTCATCACGCATGTCGATCAAAAACTCCAGATTGCTCACCTCAGGCGGCACGTCCTTCTCCTTCAGCTTTGCCTGAAGCGTAACGGGATCCACCGGCGCTCCGGCATTGCGGAGTTCCAGCATGGTTTCAAACAGCACGCCATACTGCTTATTGTAAAAATCATCCCCCGTGAGAATGTCCGCTGCCGTCATAATGGCATTGGCGTCAAGCAGCATTGCGCCTATTACGCTCTGCTCCGCTGCCAGGTCATTGGGCATGACTCTTTTGATCACGTTCTCGTCCATTTAGACTATTACTCCTCCGTAACCTTGACGCTCAACTTTGCGGCAACTGCCGGATGAAGTTTGAGCACCACCTCATACGTTCCAAAATTCTTCAGATTCTCGGCAAGCTGGATTTTCTTCTTGTCAATCTCAATGCCATACTGCTCTTTCACCGCAGCCGCAATCTCCTTCGTCGACACGGAGCCAAACACCTTTCCGCCCTCGCCGGCCTTGATCTTAACGACGATCTGCTTTGTCTCCAGATCCTTGGCCATCGCCTGCGCCTGCTCCAACAGCTCCTTAGCCTTCTTCTCTTCATTTGCCTTCTGGAGCTTCAAGTCATTCATATTCTTAGGGGTTGCTTCCACGCCGATCTTCTTCGGAAGAATGTAATTCCGCGCGTAGCCCTCGCTCGCCTCAATGACGTCCCCTTTCTTTCCTAGCTTCTTCTCATCCTGCAGTAAAATAATCTTCACGTCACGTCATCCTTTCATCATAAAAATCTCTATGCTATCTTAGAATCTCAACGCTTTCTAATGTTAAATCTCTCCGCCGTCCAGCATCTCATCCAGCGTTCCCTTCAAAATGCCAATGGCCTCGACCAGTCCGGTGCCCTCCATCTGACAGGCCGCAACCGACATGTGGCCGCCGCCGCCCATGCGCTCCATGATGATCTGTACGTTCACCTCATCTATGGAACGGGCACTGACATAAATCTTGCCCTGATAATCCGTAAGCACGAAGCTTGCCTTCACGCCCTTGATGTTCAACAGCTCGTTGGCCGCCTGCGCACCGATCACGGTAGGACTAGGCAGATCCTCTGCGGTACACACGGAAATGGCAAACGCCTGACGATAAATCTCCGCCTGGCTGACCGCATCCGCGCGAGCCTTATATTCCAACGCATCCTCTCTAAAGAGCTTACGCACTCTAGTCACGTCCGCACCGCTCCTTCTAAGGTAAGCTGCCGCCTCAAAGGTACGAACGCCCGTCTTCGTAACGAAATTATTGGTATCTACCATAATGCCGGAATACATGCTGTCCGCTTCTTCCGGCCGGATCTTAATGCCGTCGGAAATATACTGAAGCACCTCGGAAACCATTTCACACGCCGATGACGCATAAGGCTCCACGTAGGAAAGGGTTGCGTTCTCGATCGTCTCAGCCCCTGCACGGTGATGATCGAGCACCACCACGGACTTACAGGACCGGAGAAGCTCCGGACATTCCGTGATCGAAGGCTTGTTGACGTCCACAACGACAAGCACGGTATTACTCTCCGCAAGCTCCTGCGCCTGCGAACCCGTGATGATCATGTCCTCGTCATATTCCGGGCTATTCTTAAAGAGATCCACCAAGGGCTGGATCGCGCTGGTAGACTCCGTCAAAACGATGTTTGCCTTTCGGTCTAGCGCCCTTGCGATCCGGTAAATGCCGACTGCAGAGCCAAAACTGTCCACGTCCGGCATGCGATGGCCCATGACAAGCACGCGGTCCTTCGCCGTAATGATTTCCCTGAGGGCGTGTGCCTTTACTCTTGCCTTCACGCGCGTATTCTTTTCCACCTGCTGGCTCTTACCGCCGTAATATGTAATGCTGTCCGGCGTCTTGATCACGGCCTGGTCACCGCCGCGGCCAAGGGCAAGGTCGATGGCGTTACGGCAGAACTCATAATTCTGGGCATAGGAGAGACCATTCAATCCAATGCCGATACTGATGGTCACCGCCATCTCATTGCCGATGTTCACGGTCTTGACCTCTTCCAACAGGTCAAACCTGGACTCCTGCAATTGCGTGATGGCCTTCTTTCTCAAAATGATCAGATACTTGTCCTTCTCCAGCTTCTTGCTGATGCCATCCAGGGACGAAATGTACTTGTTAATCTTTCGGTCGATCAGCGCCGTGAGAAGGGATCTTCTGACCTCTTCCACGCTCTCCAGCGCTTCCTCATAGTTATCCAGATAGATCATGCCGGCTGCAAGACTTTGGTCATCCAACTCCTGCAGCGCAATGCGAAGCGCCGTCTCATCAAAGAGATATACGGCGATCAAATAACCTTCATAACCCTCAATGTCAATAATGTCACTGTGCTTCGCCATCTCACGGAGGGAAATCTTACGGAACTTGGCAAGATACTCACACTCCTCGTAATGCAGCTCATACTGCGCCTCATCCAATCCTGAGTCATCCGGAAGCTTATCCCTGGTGATGGTCGGGAACAGAGACGTAATGGACTTGTTATAGCCCTTGGGTTGATGCACCACGTTTTCAAACGCGGCATTCGTCCAGATCACCCTGCCGCCGTCGTCCAAGAGGGCGTAGGGCACGTCCAGGTCCCGAAGGAGCTTTCTCTGGATCTGCCCATACTCCGTGGCAAAGCTCACCAGTTCATTCATAATGATCGGTTTATTGTAAAAATATAAGGGAATGATCACGCCAAAATAAAAGATCGTATAGCCCAAAAGTAGCAAACCGGAACGCACGTCCAACAGAAACACGGCAACGTCCACCGCTGCGAGCAAAGCTCCCAGATATATGCTAAAATGCGTGAAAAACTTAATTCTCCCCTTAAGTTTCATGCGTTTCTTCATAGGATTCCTCCCAGATCAGGGTCGCCCATCCATTACTTAGGCTTTACCCACCAAGTACGGTTCACGCCGATGATGCCTTGTCCCTTGAGATGCGTAAGAAGCGTAAATCTCGCCTCATCCTTCGCCTCGGGAAGGCACATGTAATTCACGTAGTCCTCAACAATGGAAAAAATGTTACTTGTACGGCCTTCCAGCTTGAAATTACGGAATCCCATGGGCACGTACTTCTCCCAAACGTCTTTCGCCGGAACGTAATTCAGATTATCCTGCACCGTAAACGGAGAATTATACTCTCCATACTCACAATGCCACTTCGGCAGCGGGATCACGGGCCTTCCCACGTTGTCCGTGGGGAAGAATCCCTCCTTCGCCTCCTTCGGCAAACGCTCCTTCACGTAGTCCGGAAGCTCTGCAATTACCTTCTTTGGATCCTCTCCCTGACGAATGGCCTTATTCGCATACGTCACCCTCTGCTGTGCGGAGATCACCCTGTAATGCTCGGCGCGCCTCGTACAGTTCGGGCCGCAACAGGAATTCACCAAGATCTCCATCCGGTCCTTATCCTCGATCTTCTCGATAAAATCAAAATCCCGGTTCAGGTTTTGATCCAAAACCACAAGATAATAATCCTTCTTCAGTTCCTCATTCAGGCGGTCAATGTTCTTGATCTCCTTACAAGTAGAACTGTTGTGCTTGTAGCTGGGATACGTTTCACGAATGTATTTTTCCAAAATGGGAGACAGGATCATGACCTCATTCATGCCATTGTCGCCCACCTTCATGCAAAAATTACAGAAGGGATCTGCCAGATCCGCCTCATAAATGATGGGGTTCGTGTAGGTATATCTCACGGGGATCCCAAGGTCGTTAATGCTCTTTACCACGTAACGTACCATGTCCTCCGGGCACTGCACGCCAAAGGCAAATCTTCCTCCATTCCACAACGAGGTCGGAAACTCGCCAAAGAAGGAACCGATCTCCACTCCTTCCCGGAAAAACTCCGGTTTTTGCTTTAACATGTCAACAAACAACATGTTCAGCGGGAAATTAAAGCTTAGTCCGGGCAGGTGAAATTTGATCTTATTGTCAGCCATGATAACGCTCCTTTGCAAAAACTCTACCACTCTCTACTTTAACACGAAGGCGCGTTTTCGTCAATGAAGAGTATGCCCGGAACGTCAACAAAAAACGACAAGGGAGCCCCTCCCGGGAGCTCCCCTTTTTTATGTCTTTATGCACTTATTTTCTCGTATCTCTTTGCCGTCAACACCTCCATCATAAACGAATACGGGTCAAGCGCACCGCGGGACAACATCTGGAATATTTGCGGGCTGCAGCCGGATACCAACGTCACGCCCTGCTCGTTTTTTGTCACGGGAAGTTGCCTGTTACGGCTTGCCACGTTCCAAAAAACGACCTGGGGAAGGCGATATCCTTTCGCCGCGAATTCTGCCTTTGCCTGTTCAAAATTCGTCAGCCTTCCGCCTCCGTTTACGGCATCAAATTCCATGTCAGAGATCACGTACAGCTTTGAAGGCATTTCCTTCTGACTCACGTGGTTCTCGACCGCCGTATCCAGGAGTAACCGGAAGGTCTTCATCAGATCCGTGTTTGTCCATTCGTTAAAGCTCATGCAATAACGCACCTTATCCACGATGTCCCGTCCCCTCACCTCAACGAGGCGTGGATTCTCGGAGAACGTGATGAAGTAGCCGTGGAAAGCACCCTCCACATGCTCTGCAAAATAAATGCCAAGCGACTGTGCCACCGCTGCAGGCAGGTAACCGTTTCCGCCCCAATACATCGAGCCGGAACCATCCACCACGACCAGCGCGTTCTTATCGCCAACGTAATGATCCAGCGACTTCCAGGTTACGTCCATGGAGCGTCGCTCCGCCTCGCTGATCTCCTCTTCTTTCGTGGTCTTGTTGATCACGGACGCCACGACGTCATAAGGCGTGAGCGTGGATGCGTTCAACAAACCGGGATTCTTTTCTGCCTTATCAAGGAATGCGCCGTAACGTACCTCATCATTGCGAAGGAACGCCTTACGGTACTTATACAATGCCTTTGAAGGCTGCTTTTCATATTCAAAGGTGTAATCCTTCTTGCGCAAGTGATTCTCGATAATGCATACGTAAGCGCGGAGCTCCGAAAGCATCTTTCGGTACTGCGCGTCATTCATCCCCAGAAAGCGCGCGATCTTCTTCGCGTTTTTCACCGTCTGGGGATTGCTTGCGTTTACGGAAGGCAGCCACTTTGCAAGCAGGGACGTTTCACCGCCCTTTTTCATGCTCCGCACGTCATCCTCAAGCACGGCTTTCACGTACGCAAGCATATCCGCCTCGCAAGGCGTGCCAAGCAAAACCATCAGGTCGTCATATCGTCCATATTCCCCTACATATTCCATATTCTTACGTACGCTGTCAGGCTCGTTTACTGCAAGCCACGCGAGGATCGTCTTAAAAACGCGGCGCTCGCCAAGTCCTCCGCGAACGTCCCTTGCGAAGAACAACGTTTTCAGAGCCAGGTCAGCATCCTCTGCATATGCAGTTATAAAGCGGGAGACAATTTCCTCCTCGCTCGCCGTGCGCAGTGCGCCGATGGTTGCGAACAGGTCCAGGCAAGAAGACGTGGTGCTCCTATACGTACTTGCGCCGTTTTCCGTATAAGTCATATTCTCTTTTTTCTTTAATGCTTCCAAAAACATCCTCTTGCCCTCCTTGTCCGGCATTTCTTTAGCAAGTACAAGACACGTCGCCTTATCCTCGGCATTTCCAGCAGGATTCGAACCTGCAAACCTTGACCTGTGAGCCAAATGATTACCATTCCTCATTCAATTGCTGTCTGTGTCTTTCCCGCTTACAAAGCACCTTCTTCACTGGACAGGTGATTTCAATTGCTGTCGGTGCTTTTATGGTCTTATCATAGCTCATAAATTTGGATATGAAAAGCTGAGATATTGATTAATTTTATATCCCCATTTTTCTTGCATTTTCTCATATATTCTGTTATATTTACATTAATTGGCAACCCCATTTTGGAGGAAATCATGACGGAAAAGTATAAAATCTACGTACCGGAAGACGTAAGATCTCGCCTTGTAAACGACGCTGAATTATTTGATTTTGAGAAAAAGGACGGTTCCGTGAACTTAAACGCGTTCCTCAAGGAACTGATCGTCAATTATTTTGATGAATATCGTGAAAGAAAAGAACGGCTGCGCGACGAGATCCTCGCCGATCTCGCTGCCTTTCCTTCCGTGTCCGCCCGCGACGCCGGAGCCATCGCCGCAAAAATATTAAGCACCTATGCCAAAAACGCGGAGCAGTCCGCAAAGCGTGACCAAGCCATCACCCTGACCCTCAGCGGCCGCAGTCTGGACGTCATGAATACCATTGAAAACAATTTCCTCGGTGATGCATCACTTTCCCAATACCTCAACGACCTGCTAATTTCCTACCTGTCCATCTCCAGAAGCCAGCGTGAACGCATCATCTTCCGCGAAGCCTTTGAAGCCTTAGACCTCGCCATCCAGAAAAACCATCTTGTCACGTTCACTTCAACAAGCGCACCCAAGCTGGTCTTCACCGTGAAGCCCTACGTGATCGCCCCCTCAAAGGAAGAACAATGCAACTACCTGCTCTGCCAGGACAGAAACTCGCGTTTCACCAGGACGTTCCGCATCTCCCGCCTCCGCGCGCTCTACGTAACGCAGGACGTCTTCCGTCCGGATGAAAGGACCCTTCGCGAACTCCGCGAGATTGCCATGCGCAATCCCCAGTCCGCCTCCAAAAACGTGGAAATCTCCGTCCGGCTCACGGATCAAGGCATCCGGAAATTCCGCGTGATCGTGAAGAACCGGCCGGACATCTTAAGGAAAGACGGCAACGTTTATCATTTTTTCTGGCCCAAGCAACCCCTCGAAGATTACTTTAGCCGCTTTGGCAAGGACGCAGTCATCCTTACCCCCAAGGAAAGCCGCGACAGCATGGCTGCCTTCTACCGCAGGGCTTTAAACGCATACGAGGCGGAATAACTCCGCCTCGTTTTCTTATTTCTCACAATATTACTTACGTTCGCATCTCACAAAAGAATTCCTTGGTTGCTTTTATTCCTTCTCAAACTGCCACTCAGGCTTCTTGAAGAAATCCACCCGCGGCTCAAGGAATTTCGGCTTATGGGATTTCAGGTCCGGTACGTACGCCGTGAGAGGCTCTAAGATCAAATCCCAATTCCAAATCCTCTCATCAAAATTCAAATACTCACGGAACATTTCACATCCATCCGGCGCGATGGGATGGAATAAAACTGCCATGACCTTACAGGAATACCAGGTATCCACGAGGAGCTGTCTCTTCATCTCTAGGTCATTATTCTTGTCAGCCTCACGGCTCACTGCCGCCCAGTTCTTGTTCACCTCACGGATGTAATCATCCAACGTGTACGAAATCCTATGGAAGTCGTGATTGTACATGTGTCTCTCATAATCCAGCACGTTCTTTTCCGCCAGAGCCTTCATCCTCTCAGAGACCTCTCCCTCAGGGATCACGCCGTCGAAAGAGCTTTGGGTGGAATAGAAGCAGGAACGGATCAAACGATTATACACGTTCGTCAAAAGATTGCCTTCCTTGACCACCGGATCCAGGCCCTCCCTCTGCTCCTCCGGCAGGTATACCTGCGGCTTAAAGCCCGTGCTCTTGTTGGAAAGTCCGAGACTGATAAAATGCATGCGAAGCTGATCCACGGAATAATGCGAAAGCAGTTCCGCTGCCATGGGAGGCTTGATCTCCGAGCTGCTGCTGGCCTTCGTGTCCATAAACAGGATGTGCCTGTTGGGAATAATATGCGGCGCCTTTACGTTGCCAAGCGCGTGGAATATCCCCATCTCCGCGATGGAATAAAAATAGATGTTATCTTCGCCAATGAACTGATAAGCCATGGCCTCATCGTCATTCCACCACTTCTGCCACTCCTCCTCGTCAGCACCCTGCTCAGCCAGATAGGCCTTCGTAAAGGAGATCGGCGCCCAGAGGGATTCTGGCCATACCCAGAAGGTCAAATCCTTCTCGCCTTCCTTTTCCGGCACGGGTACGCCCCACTCCACATTGCCGGACAGACGGAACGGCACCAGCGTCTTTCCCGCGGTATAATGCACGCCCGCATCCTCAAGGACCTTTCTTGCAAGGTCTCTGTCATCCAGTGACTTGAAAACGCAAAGAAGGGATTTTCTCTTCTCCTCGTCAGTCAGTTCATGCTCCGGGAACTTTGCAAGAAGCGCGTCTTGATCCATGCCCTCCAAATATTTCTTCGGGATATGCACGGCGGGTTTATTCAAAAACTCATCGATGATCAGCATTTCAAACTTCCGGCGATTCGTGTTCGCGCGAAGCTCATTGATGCAACCCTTTAAGTAATCAATGTCATCCTCCAGCTTGTAATACCAGTTCGTCACGTTGACAAAGGTCGGCTTCTTTCCGGAAAGAACGCTGACGGGATCGATCAGCTCGCTGGGCATGTACTGATGTCCAAGGGAACACTCGTCCGCATATGCCTTCTCGCTGGTGCAACCCTCAATGGGGCAGCGGCCCACAACTTGTCTGCCGTTCAGGAACACTCCCAGCTCCTCGTCAAAAAACTGCGGCGTGGAAAGCTTCTCCAGATAGCCCTTTTCATATAACTGATTGAAAACCTGGGCAGAAGTCTTCGAATGGATCTTTCCCGCCTCGCCAAGCGCGGAAGCGCCAAAATAATTTAAGCTGATCCGATACTTGTCCAGCGTCTCCTTCTGTTTTACGTGATTGGACTTTACGTAATTCTCGATCGTGTCCTCATATCCTGCTTCCTTCAGCTTTCGATAGCTCTCTAACGCGGGGGAGCCATAGCAGTCCGTTCCGGAAACGAAGATCACGTTCTCCTTTCCGATCCTGTCCCGCATGAATCTGGCAAACACGTCTGCATGTACAAACATGCCGCCCACGTGTCCAAAATGCAGTTCCTTATTGCCATAGGGCATGCCGCCCGTGATCACGCAGCGTTTCGGAAACACAGGTCTTTCCTCTGGCCTCAATCTCTTATCGTACATGTTTTTCTTCCTTTCATCCCTTTAAAGATCATAACCGTCATTGCCAAAATTATACGTGATGCCTGCGGCAAATGCAAGGAAAAGAAAACACCTTCCGAAATCAAATTTCAGAAGGTGTCCATTTGCTTTTTATCGCGTTAGGATTAATCCTGTACGTAAGGCATGATTGCCACGTGGCGGGCTCTCTTGATTGCTACGGTCAGAGCTCTCTGATGCTTAGCGCAGTTGCCGGTGATGCGGCGAGGAAGGATCTTACCTCTCTCGGATACGTATCTCTTCAGCTTATTTGCGTCCTTGTAATCAATTGCATTATCCTTACCACAGAATACACAAACCTTTTTTCTTCTACGGATTCCGCCCTTTCTTCTCATAGGGGAATCGGACTTCTCAGCTGTCTTAGTAAAAGCCATCTTAATGCCTCCTTCTGAAAATGATCATCAAACGTTAGTTGAACGGCAGTTCCTCATCGATTCCGTCAGGAATGTTCATGAAGCCGTCGCCTGCTCCGCTGGGAGCTGCCTGGCTGCGGCCGCCGCCGTAATTGTTGTTACCATAATTGCCGCCGTTATTATTGTAACCGTTGTCCCCGTTTCCGGCAGCGTTTTTGCTCTCTGCAAACTCAATCTCATCCACCATGATGCGAACGCCATAAACTTGTTGGCCTTCTTTGTTGGTATAATTGTCGTTCTGGATTCTTCCGCTCAGAACAACCTTCGTACCCTTGTGGAGATACTTCTCCACAAACTCACCCTGCTTTCCAAAGCAAGTGCAGTTGAAGAAATCCGCGTCTGGCTCACCATCACGCTTAAATCTTCTGTCTACGGCTACGGAAAACCGTGCCACGGCGGTGGGAGTTGCACCCTGGGAATATCTCACCTCGGGATCCCTTGTAAGTCTACCCATAAGAATAACTTTATTCATATTTCTTCTCGCTTTCTAATTATGCCTCATCCTGTCTAACGACTAAGTATCTGATGACGCCATCCATGATGCGAACGCGGCTCTCGAGCTCAGCGGGAGCAGTAGCGGGTGCATCGAATCTGATGAAGTAGTAGAAAGCCTCCTTCATCTTCTGGATCTCGTAAGCAAGCTTCTTCTTGCCCCAATCATCCACTTCGGTGATGGTACCGCCAAATCTCTCGACGTAAGCTTTGCACTTGTCAACAACTTTTGCTCTTGCGTCATCTTCGATGTTAGCGTTAACCACAACGCACAATTCGTACTTGTTCATAGTTAGTTACCTCCTTTTGGTCTCTGGCCCACCTCTGGGGTGAGCAAGGAAATTAATATATCACAAATTGACATGATACCATAAATTGAAAATCTTTGCAAGACCCTATGTGATTTTTTCTAAAGTTTTTCAGGCGATGCGCTTTGCCTTCCATTTCTCCACCATAGCAAAGACCTTTTGCGTCGTCAGACCTTGGACGACGATCGTAAAGTACATGGTCACGCTGGTCACGATCAGCACCACGTGATAGCTTGTCTCCGGGAGAAATTCCTTTGTACTCAGGGCAAGCGCCAGGGAAAGGCCGCCCTTTAACGCGCTCCAGGTCATCAGCGTCGTAAACTCCTTCGTGCTGTAGCGGTTCGGGATCTTTTTCTTTCCGATGATCAGCGCGGAGATGCCAACGCCGAGGAATCTTGCAACCGCATTGATCACGATCGCCGCAAGTACCAGCAGAATGATAAATTCATGATGCGGCAGGTTCAGTACCGCAAAACCGATCAGGATAAAGAGAATACTGTTAAACAGCGTGTCCGCAATGTGCCAGAAATCCTCGTACCACTCCTTCGGATCCACCACCTTGTGCCACGCTTCGTGCTTCGCCATCATTCTTGAGAAGTAAATACCGCAGACCACGGAAGCAATGACGCCGGAGCAACCAAGCTCCTCGCAGATCACGTATGCAGCCGTCACGTCGAGAAGACTGATCAAGATATGCAGCATGGGATTGTTCGTCGCGCGGAGAAGCTTAAACATGAGGAAGGACAAGGTCAGTGCAATGACAATGGCCCCCAAAAGCTCCTTCGCCATCAGCACGGGAAAGCTCAAGTCCGACACATCGTTTACAATGTTCTTAATGGCGACAAACACGGCAACGCCCGTGCCGTCATTGAAAAGGGATTCTCCCTCGATGACGGTCGACACGTTCTTGGAAAGGCCCGCCTTTTTCAGAATGCTGGTCGCCGCGATCGGATCCGTCGGCGAAACGATACATCCCAAAAGAATGCACAGCCAAATGCTAAATCCAAGCCCAAGCGCCAGATTCAGCAGGTAAAAGATGCCGCCGTAAATAAACGACGACAGCACCGTGGAAAGCAGTGCAAGAAGACTGATGGACTTGATGTTCTTCACAAAACGATTGAAATTTACGCCGCTCGCGCCCGAGAACAACATGAAGCAGAGAATGCCATCCATCAGGAATTCCTGGAAATTCATGTTCTCGATGCTTCCGACGATCGTGCCCTCAAAATGCATCAGACCCGTCACTTCCATGATCTTCAGCACCGCTGCGATCAGGAAGGAAAATAACACCAGCGCGACGTCATTTGATATTTTTACGGTTCTCTCATTCAAGATGGAGATAAACACCACCAGGAACAAGATGAGCAGTAACGTTGCCAACACGTGTTCCATGGTTTAGTTCTCCTTTATTCCTTTTGCGAAAATGTCAGAAAGTCTTGCAATCTTGTGCTCTGCAGACACCACGATCACGTGATCTCCCTCCTTGATGCACGAATTGCCGTCAGGCACGATGACCTCATCTCCCCGCATGATTACGGCGATCAGAATGCCAGCCTTCAGCTGGAACTGCTTCTCCTTAAAGGGAACTTCAAGATAGGCAAAATCCTTTCCAATCTCAAACTCTGCTGCCTCAATCCTTCCGTCATTCAAGGTATAGAGCCATTTCATGACGTTATTGTCATTTTCATTGTCCCCGGCAGTTGCAAGAAGTCTTGCATCCTTGATCACGTCAATGAGCGCCACGTCCTGCGTGGAGAAAATGTGATTAATGCCGCTTCGCTTCAGCATAACCTCGTAATTGTAATTATCGATCACGGCGGCAATGCGGTCCAGTCCAAAGGACTTCGCAAACATGGAAATGATCAGGTTCTCTTCATCATTTCCCGTACAGGCAACGCATGCATCCGCATTCTTCAGTTCCTTTTCCATCAATACGGAATCCGTGCCGTCACCCTGGATGACGTTAGCCTTGGGATAACGGTTCAAGGTCTTTCTGCACTTCTCCGCATCCATGTCGATCAGCGTGACGTTCACGCCCTGATGCAACAGTATTCCGACAAGATAGTATCCAACCTTGCCGGCGCCAACGATCACGGCCTTCTTCAAAATCTTCTCAATGATGCCAAACTGGACCAGCGCCTTGTCCATCTCTTCGCCAACGGCTGCAAAGGTGATCTTGTCACCGACGCGGATGTCATGCTGACCTTTCGGCGTGAAGATCTTTCCTCCGCGGTCGATGGCACAGATCAAGATCTGCGCGCCCAGACGTTCATGCACCTGCGGCATCTGTACGCCAGCCAGAATGTTATCCTTCGTGATCTCCACGGTGGCAACGTGTACGTTACCGTCACCAAACTTCTCAAGCTCCACCGTCTCGGCATAACGGATCATCTTGTTTCCTTCATTTGCCGCCGCCCTGTCGGGATTGATCATCATGTCAACCCCCATATTTTGGCCAAAGAAATCCTTATCCTCTGCATACTCCGGACCGCGCACGGCAGCAATGGTACGCTTTACGCCCAGCTTTTTTGCAACGCTGCAGCAAAGAATGTTGGTCTCGTCATCCTTCGTCACCGCCACAAGAACGGTTGTTGAATCGATCCCCGCCTTCTTCAAAAGCTCGGGACTGCTGCCGTTTCCAACGAATCCGTTACAGTCAAAAGCATCCGTGATGGCATCAATGCAATCGGCATTCCGATCGATCACCACCAAGTCATATCCCTCTTCACAAATGTGTCTCGCCAGCGCGTGTCCAACCTTACTGGCACCTACAATGATCACTTTCATAGACTGACTGCCTTTCCTAATCTAGTATTCTGAGACTATTATAACCCTTCACATGGAATTTTGTATTTAACGTGCGAGTTCAACCAAAATGGCGCCGCCGCCCATGTCAAGGCTATAGGATTCAAACATCACGTAAACGGTATTCTGATCAAACCAGAAGGCATATTTACCGTAGTCTGACAAGTACTTATCGATCTTAGTCTTAAATACCTCGTTGTCTTCCATTTGAACCGCATTGCTGATCCCCTGGGCAACCATTGAGCGTACCTCATCCGCGTCCTTGCCCAAAAGTTCTTCAAGCGTGATCTCACGCTTTTCTTCCAGATTGCAATTCAGGCCAAATCCGCCGGCATTGTGCACGCCGCCCATATACCAATCCCATTCAAATCCAACGCTCACGCAGGCTCCTTCCGCATAAACCGTCACACAATCAAGCGGCTGGAAAATATATACCTCCTCGGGATAAGGTCTTTCAGCCTTACCTTCGTACTCCTCTTTCAGGCTTTTCAGAACGGCGTCACCGTCATACTTGCTGACGGCATTTTCCGCTTGTTCATTCAGCCAGGCAGCCAGCGTCCCGTCACCCTGATCCTTGAACGAAACGTGATCACAATAATTGATGATCCCGCCTAATTCCTCCGTATTTGCAATGCTATGGTCATTCCTTTGGACCAAATAACCGGTCAAATAGTCTCCTTCCAAAGGAAGCCAGTCCACGGAAAGAAGCTCGTCATCTTTACCGTATTCGCTTTCTTTGTTGAAGAAATAATAGGAAACACCGCTTAAGTCAGCCACGTTCCCCTCCTCCGGATCATACGTTTCCTGATCACGAAGAATCTGTTCCTCCGAGCGCGCTGCCACAACAAAAAGAATTTCCTCAAGACCGTCCTCCATTGATAAAGGATCCCCCACAAGCCTGTAATTCGCTGCGGTATTTGTCAATCCAAGCTCAAGAAGAAGCAAAGCGTCCTCTTCGCTTATTTCAAAAGATTGTTCATCCATTCCAGTACAATAATTGGAATATAAGGAAATCAAGCTCCCGTTGCCATAAAAAAGAATGCCAAGATACTTGCCGTCATAGTCGGTTTCCCAATCCCTGCATGCGTCAAACCGTTCGATCAGGAATTGACGTCCGTCATGCGAATACAGATAAACGTTCAAATTCATCTGATCGTTTTTGTCAAACAGCGCCATATCCTGATTCTTGCGTAAGGTATTGTAGCTGGCCCCCAAGCGGACTTCCTTGCCATCGAATTCATAAACCTCGTATTCCAAGGAACCTTCGTTAACGCGGATCACCAGCATTTCTTCCGCGCCATCGCCATCAAAGTCACGGAGCAAGGTCTTGATCACCCCTTTGACGTTGCGGTCAAATTGGCTTGCAGGCCCATACCACTCATCCACGCTGACGTAAGGCGCCCTATAAGCAGTCGCAATCTGGATCCTAGAAGATTCTGCAATCAGCTTTTCTTCCTGTTTGCTGAATGCCTCCTCAGGACTCATGGTTGACTCGGGCGTTGCCGTAGGCGCTACGGTGGGCTCGGGCGTCGCCGTGGGTTTAGCGGTAGGTTCTGCGGTGGGCTCAGGCGTTGCCTCGGATTCACTGGGCAAGATTTGGACAGGCTCCTCAATCGGTACCTCTTCATAATCCCTGCTCACTTGTGCCTTCTCTTTCTTTTCAGAAACGCCGTTCCAATACTTTGCCAGGGCGATCCCGCAGACTACGATCAAAAGTAGCAAAAATACGACGAGACAGATCACCGCGATGAGTAAAGCGTGGCTCTTCTTGGGCGGTTCCTCCGGCTTAGGCGCAGGTGCTTCCGGCTGCGGCGCAGGCGCTACTGGCTTGGATGCAGGCGCTGCCGGTTGCGGCGCAGGTGTCGTCGCTGCCTTGGGTGCTTCTGCCACCGGCTGCGGTGCCGGTGTTACTGCCTTGGGCTCTTCTGCCTTGGGTGCTGCTGCCTCCTGAGCGATCTTTGCGCCACAGTTCGGGCAGAACAATGCATCATCTTCTATTTGGGTTCCACATTCCGTGCAAAACATATTTTTTCTCCATCCCTATTTCCATAAATCTCTAAAAATTCTAAAAACATGCAACGATATATATTATAAACCAAGCCCGCAATCTCGTCAATCCGTCCGCACGGGCAACGTCCAAGCCAACCGCAGCAATTGATCCTTAACTCGCCATAGATAAAAGAGGGCCGGCCAGAATAATTTCTGACCGGCCCCCTTTTATCTATGGCGACAAGTTGATGAAAATGGCTATATTAGTTACCCGGATCAACAATCTCAACCACCATGTGTTCCGAGTTCGTTTTGTCAAAATCCACGTAGAATGGCTCGAAGTTCCCCGTATTCTCATTGTATTTCTCGAAGAGACGCTCATGGTGGTATTTATTATCCACTGCCTGTATTTTGACGCCGAAAAATCCCTTGGCAGGGTTGTTCTTGCTTTTTAGCACCTTAAGGCCCCGGACTACCACTTCCGTTGTCGGCTTTAAGGGGAATTTGTACCTCTCGGGATCATTTAAGTAGTCAACGTCGACTAATTCTTTAACAGGTGACAACACGTCCGTGTAGATCGCAAGACCACCGTTACATACCGCCGCATTTTCCACCTTACTGGTATCCAGGGTAAAACCGTCAATCGTTATCTTTTCCGGCATCATGCTATAATAGGTTTTGCCGTCTTCCTCAAACGGTTCGTAAAAATACTGCAGCGTAGGATCGTATTTTGCATTAAACAATCTGGGCGACCAGTTATTCTCTTTCAGAACCCAAGTGCTATTCCGGATGGTCACGTTGCCATACCAGGCACTGCCAAAATCGTTACGCAACGTCATAAAGTGATCGGCATACGACAAAACGTTTTCTACCACCAATTCTCCAAATCCAACGGCCGCGATTCCGCGAGTGCCCATTACGGAATCCTTGACGGTCAGATTATAGGTTCCCTGGTGTGCGTCAATCCGGTTGAGCCAGCAATGGTTCTGAACCGTAATCTGTTTGCAGAAATTCGTTCCCGTGGTTCCCCATCGCCAGTCATCCAAGATTCCCGTTTCATCCCCAGGGCCCGTGGGATCATCTTGATCCGGTGCGCATATACATGAATCAAGCGTGATCGCCGCCGCAAACTCTGCGTAATAATCGTAAGGGGCCGTACCATTTGTGTTATCCCCTTTGCTAAATACGCGCAAGTGGTTGGAGAAAACGCATTCCTGCAACGTAACGTAAGCACAATGATCCAGGCGGAAAAATCCCTGATATGGTGCGCCCAATCTTGCATAGTACTTCACTTCGCCGGTTTCCGAATTCTTGACCTCGCTTTTTTCATTGAACTGAGCATCTTCCCCCGTCAGAAGATGCTTTACTTCTTTCATTAAGACGTTGGAGCGGACAATGGATATTCCTCTGTTGATATAAGATCCGGCATTGGAATCATTCACGTCCGTGATAAACGTACCGCCGCTAACCGTCAGAAGAGTCTCATCTATGGGATATTTCCATATGAAATCCATTTTGTACCAATCCCACTGAAGCGGAGTCGCCTCGTCAATCGACCCATCCGTATTTACGATGACCACTTCCATCTGAGGACTTCCCTCTTCCTTCGTGGCAGCCATGCTTCCGTGTCTGCCCCACCTTCTCGTATATTGGTCCTGCAATACGTAGAGTGCCTTTTCCTTAAATTGCTTTTGAGGCGTTGTCTCCAGTTGCATTGTAGTATGCAGAATCGTCTTATTCAGGAGCGTCTTTACCTTTTCGTGGTCATTGGAATCATATGTGGCATAATCCCCTTCCATCTCGTGAAATTCCTTGTAATCAGAGAGGTCCGGATCAAGTCCAAGGGTGTCGTTATACTTCCCCGTGTTAAAGAACTTTCTCTCTCGCTCCTTGCTGGGTTCCACCGTAAAGAGGAAGCATTCTCCCGAATCAAGAACGACTTCCGACATAGTCTTAATTCCGTCCTTCGTCTTCACTTCATATTCCCGCACGTAACGCACGATAGTCTTGTCATTGATCACAAACGTCGCGCCTTCCCAATTCGTTTCCGTCTTGATCAGGGCGCCCTTGGGCGTGTTCGGGTTCATGTGACCGACGTAATATACCGCACCCTCGTCAGCCTTTACGGGAAGATTATGCTTATTGGCAAATTCATGGGTTCTGATGATCGCGTCATAGTCATCCGTTACGCCGTCACCCTTTGCGTTAAACATGCGGTAAGTAACGTAAGGGATCGTAATCTCCTGGGAATCATAACACTCGTCGAACGCAACCTTATACCAGTAAATGCTCTTTACCAGATTACTGAGCATTTGATCCACGTTGTTTTTCTCCGCGACGTATGCATAGGTCAGTGCGCTGTAAGACAAGGTAAATCTTCTCTTGTTTGCGACAAGGGTAAGCTTATAGGCGTATCCGATGTCCCAGGCATGAACGTTGTCGATCTCAACGTAATAACGGTATGCCAGATTCGGATCCTGTTTTGCTTCCACTTCCTGGCCGTCAACGATAAGAACCAGGGACTCTAATTCTGTCGTAACGTCAAAATAGTGGCGGATCGCAATGGTATCTCCAAGCACAAGGCAGCTGCCGGCGTAACTGATGCCGTTTATGAGGCTCTCGGTTGTTTTCATCTTATACGCGGAAAGATCCACGTCCTTGATCTGAACGCCAGTCTCGCCCGGGATTTCATTGTAACCGTTAAAATAATAATACGCGCAGGTGCCATAATCATAGAGCGACTTTGCCAGACGCCCCATGGGGGAATTCTCATTTTTCAGGTTATTCAGATAGTCGCTTACGGAGTAGAAAAGAACGCCGTTCTCAGCCGATTCATTGGCAAGCGCAACCTTTGTATTTCCGGAATACAGCGCAATGGAAAGCTTCTTCGGTATATTCCTCGGGCTCACAAAATGCGTTGCCCTATAGGAACCGTCTTTTTGCTTTTCCGAAAAAGCATGGGAAACCCCATCCACCACGAGCCTGTATTGGCTCGCCTCCGCATCGCTGAGGCCGCTGACGAACAGGTTCATGCCAATGGCGCCTTCACTGACCGTAAGGGAACAGCCTGCCAGCCTCTTACCGCCTGCAGCCTGCGTCTGGATCGTCCCATACTGAAGCACGATGCCCAGAACCATTGCAGCACACAGAACCATGGTGATCAAACGGTTCCAAATCCTTTTTGTTTTCTTGTTCATAATACCCTCTCCTCTTTCAAAACCAAGCAAGCACCTTCCGGCGTGCGCGTTACTGTAAAATAGGCGTTACGTCACCTGAAGTCGAAGTCGTAATCACGTCCTCTGCGTCAAAAAATATCACTTCGACCTGAACGCTCTCAAATTCTTCTTTCAAAGCGTTGCCTCCTTTTCCATAAAAGTTTTTTCTGCCATGCGTCATGCCGCCGGCCGTTCTCCCGACGGACTTTAAGGCTTCTCGAACACAAATAACTGCTTCGGGATCTCAGGCGACAGATTCCCGCCGGGATTCGTACTGGTAAAAGTACCGATGGTCCTGTCACTGGTATCTTCCGTGCCGTTAGCTCTTTTTATTGGATACCAATTATCCGGATGGTTTTGCGGAAGGTTACAATTGTTTATTGTTTTCGCACTAATGGCAGAAAAGAACTCAATCCCGGCTGCCTTCATATCCTTGATCAGAAGCTCGTTCTGACTTTTGTAAGTCGACGGATTGTTGAATTCATACACGTTTAGCGTGGATTTTACCAGACGCCAGCTGATCTCCAAACGCGCAAGACGCTTTTGGACGGCTGCCGATTCTCCTGCGGCAATTTTGTTGATCTCATTCCAAAGGCCTTCGCAGTATCCGATCTCTTCATCCGGCATCCGGCCATCTATCACTTTCATTTCATTCCACCAGTGCACGCCTGCATAAACGTTATAAACATACCTGTCATACATGTAGACGTCATCCCTGTGGTTCACGATCGCATGATGGTTCTTCGCCTGTTTTTCCATGTGCTTCATATACTCACGCACGTAGATGCCCGCTTTTCCGTACAACGCGTCCGTGATAAACGCAAGCTCCTCCTCGTAATTTCTTGAGGGATCCTGAAGCATTCTGCCTTCAATGTAATTCCGGACGTCTCCAAACTCCGAATTGGACTCCAGGTGCCTTGAATTACTCTGTAAGTATACGCCTTCCACGCCCAACTGCTTATACAGCTTAATGTCATGCTGCATCACGTCCACGTTCGCATAAGGAGCTACGGTGGTCGTAAAATTCGAATTGTAATCCCAGATCCATACGTGCTTGCAGATCTTGGTCCAATTCACAAGCTCCTGATAGTATTTGGCATTGGTTATGTGTCCTTTACCATTGGGGGTCGCATTCAGATAATCTCCGTAGCACCTTCTGATCGGCGCATAGCGGACGATTACGTGGTCATCGCAGGTAATGCCGGAAGGAGGCGCTTCCACCGTCCATTCATAGGCCAGCATGTCGATATACAAATTCGGATATGCCCCATTCGCATGCAGATCCTGGGATACCTTATTCAAAAGCTGTACGTACTCCACGGCTTCGTACAATCCGCCACTATCCCCATGTGCCGCCCTGTCTTTCAGGCAATACGAGCAGGTGCAGAGCTTGTCACCATCGTTTTTGGAAATGGAAATGATCTGGATGGGAGCATTGGGATCATAGCTGTTCGCGATCATGTCCCGGCAATGCTGAAGGACAATGTTATAAGCTTCCGGATCATGCAAAAGCATGTATGGGCAAAGCTGTTCCTCGGTTCTTTTTCTTTGGGAATCAGGTTTTTGAAGCTCCCCCGACTCATACCAGGCATATGCCGCGAACCATTCCGGATGCTTGTCAAAATAATCCTTAGCGAGGAAGAATTCGGCGCCCAGCGTATGCGCCTGCCCTGCCGCAAGACCTGAAATAGGCGTTTCATCACCATATTGGCTGGATTTATTTGCCGTAAGATACCACGTCTCCCTGCCGGCTTCTGATTTCGGCAGGCAGTAGGTGTCCGCGTAAAAACCGTTAAACCCAAATGCAAGTGAGAAGAGACGCCCCGTGCGGGGATACTCATAGCCGCTCGGTTTTCCCTTTCCATAATAGGGATCCGTAAGATCGCCTGCAGGATTGATGCTTGAGAAGCAAACGTCTATGTCAGTGAACAGGAATGCCCTCTCATAATCAATGTCAACACCCATGGGCTCATACTTAAAATGCTTTTGATTCGTGACGTACAGATCATTCCAGGACAGATAATAATATCCGCCGCAAGCCTCCAAAAAGCGCATCGCGCCGTGCATCAGGCCAAGCTGTCCGATACCCGTGATCGCAATTCCCCCATTATAGGATTTGATCGCGTAGCTGTCATTGGACGAATACACCGCCGTACCGTGAGGGCGGTTCGTGTTTCCAACGGAAATCTCAAAACCTCTCGTACCCTGACGGACCGCGTCAGAAATGATCTCCGGCTTGTAACCGTCTTCCTCTTCCACGTACTTCTGCAAAAGCTTTGCGGAATACTGTTCCTCTGCGGTTGGGCTTGAAGGCACGACAATTACTGCCGTTGGCATGTCAATCGTATACTTGCTGTTCATGTAATCAGAGGCGTCCGTTCCCGTACCATGCGTGCCCTCCAAGCATTCCAGGAAGGCAACCTTATACCAGTAAATGCTCTTTACCAGCTTGCAAAGGAGCTGATCCTTATTCTGCGCCGTGGCAACCTGCGCGTAGGAAAGAACGCTGTACTTCATCGTCAGCGTCAACCCGTCGGCCGTTGACTTAAACGCATATGCATGGTCAATGTCCCAGGCGCGGATATCGGGAATCTCAACGTAACAAAGCGGTATGTTGTATTTATTCACGCGACTTTCGTCGATCTGGATCTCCACCGGCTTTCCGTCAACAAGAAGCTCATAGGAATTAAGCGGTGCCGACACGTCAAAATAATGCCGGATCGCAATGGTATCGCCAAGGACAAGACAACTGCCGGCATACGTAATGGCGGCGGGAAGGCTTCCCGACTTTACCATTGCATAGCTTGACAGATCGGCGTCCTTTATTTCCACGGGAATCGAATTCGCGCCGGTAAAGTAGTAATATGCACACGTGCCATAGTCATCAATTGCCTTTGCAAGGCGTCCCATCGCATCATTATTGCCTTCCAGCGTGGCCAGATAATCCTTTACTGAATAGGAATAGGTGCCATTGACGGCTCCCGCATTTGCAAGCGGAATCTGCGTGGTTGCGGAAAACAGCGAAATGCTAAGCTTCTTCGGCACGTCCCTGGCGATCACAAAATGCGTCGCCTTATAGGTGCCGTCCGATTGCTTTTCCAACGAATGCGCCGTTCCGTCTACCTGAAGCGTACAATTAGCCGCCTGTGCGTCACTAAGGCCTGAGAGGAACAGATTCATTCCCAGTGCGCCTTCAGAGACTGTCAGGGAGCAGCCCGCAAGGCGCACCTCTCCGGCAGCCTTTACGCCAACCGCTTCATGCTGCACCGCCATGCCGCAAACCATGATCGTGCACAGCACGAAAGCCAGCATGCGATTCCATATCTTTTTTGATTTCTTTTTCATTTTCCACCCCTCGCGAAACGTCGAAACGTACTGCCCCTTGCTACCAGATCACGTCATCAACCCACGGACTCGCTGCCTCGATTGTCAGATTTTTTTCTTTATTGTAATCAAAGATCGTATTGTCAAAGAATCTCTCACTGTGTTGCTCCTTATCTACCTGCTTGAGCGCAACGCCCACGAAAGTATTGCCAACCAATGCGGGATTCATTAGTATCTTTAAGTTCTTGACGGAAACCTTCTTGGTAATTCTAAGCGGATACTTGTACACTGCGGGATTCTTAAAATAGTTGTCATTTACTACGGTTTTCAGATCCATGATGGGACATGAAAAGATTTGTACTCCGCTGGTGCCGGTAAATGCATTTTCCGTCACTCTGCTTGCATCTATGGTCAACCCGTTCACGTTCACGTTCGTCGGCATGGTACAGTAATACTTTACGCCATCTTCTTCGATCACGTCATACCCGAAAGAAGTCTTCGGATTTGGCTGATAATTCGTGAAAATCAACATGGGGGAATACTTCTTCGCAGGTAATTTCCACGTACAGTCGGTAATGTTTACGTCACCATTCCAGTAGCTTCCGAAATCCCTGCGCAGATTCACAAAGAAATCCCCGTAGCTGGTTACCCTTTCGAGATTCATTTCGCCAAACCCAATGACGTCAATTCCCAGATATCCGATGGTGGAATCCTTCACGGTCACATTGTAAGTGCCCATGTGCGCGTCAACCCGGTTGAGCCGGCAACCGTTCTGCACGATCAATTCCTTGCAGAAATTGCTTCCCATCGTTCCCCATCTGGATTCGTCCATGATGCCCGTCCGATCCGCAGGTCCCGTAAGATCATCCTTGTCTGCTGCGCAGATGCAATGATCCACCGTGATCACTGCGGCATATTCCGCATAAAAATCATAAGGGGCAGTGGAATTCTCGTCACTGCCATAGCTGTATACGCGCAGGTGATTTGAGAAAATACAATCCTTCAGCGTTACGTATGCGCAGTAATTCACGCGAAAGAACCCCTGGTACGGAGCACCCAGTCTTGCGTGATATTTGGTTTTCTGGGTATCTTCATCCATATATGCACTTGCATCCGTGAACATTTTGTCTTCCCCGGTGAGATAATGCTGAACGCTAACCAACTGCGTATTGGAACGTTGAACGGTGATTCCCCTCCGCACGTAGGACTTTGCATTTAGATAATTTACTTCCGTAATGAATTTGCCGCCAGTCACCGTAAGCGTCGTCTGATCGATGGGATATTTCTTGATCGAGCTGATCTCTTTCCAATCCCATTGCAACGGCGTCGACGGATCTATCTCTCCAGTCGTTTTGACAATGACAACCTCTTCCTGATCGCGAAGAGATGACGATGCGGTGCCTGATCCGTTCCGTCCCCAACGCTTTGCGGAAGACGTCTCTAATACGTACAGGGCATCTTCCTTGAACTCCCCAGGCGCTCCAAACACCGTCGTGTCTTTCGTAAACTCTTTGTTCTTTTGGGCCGCCGCCAGCGTTCCGTTATAATTTCTTCCGGAGCCTAGGCTGTGCTCCGGATATGGATCAAGATTGGGATCAAGACCCAAATACAGATGCTGGTCACCATCCACTTTTGCAGTGTGATAGGCCCAGGTTCCGTCTCCCTTCTCATACCACCAGAGGGAAGTATTCATCCATTTATATCCGGACGGCACGTAAGACTTCACCGTAAACAGCGAGCAGGATGCGCCGTCAACGATCCTGTCAACAACGATCTCGATCGTGCCGTCCGCTTTCTTCACTTCTCTTTCCGTGTCATATATTGGTATGTGCGTGTCATCCACCAGGAACGTTGCGTCGCCCCAATCCGTATCCGTCTGAATCACTGCGCCGCTGGGATTGTCCGTATTCATGTGACCCACGTAATAAACCGCGCCGGGATCAGCCTTTACGGGAAGGTGATACTTATTGGCATATTCATGGGTCCGGACGATCGCATCGTAATCATCCGTCACGCCGTCTCCCTTTGCGTTAAACATCTTGTACGTAACGTAAGGGGTTGTGATCTCCTGCGTGTCATAGCATTCCTGGAAAGCATTTTTGTACCAATAAATGCTTCTTACCAATTTAACCAGCCGTGCATCCGTCTTTGCCTTTGTCGCCACGTTTGCATAGGTAAGAACGCTGTACTTAAGCGTAGATTTTCTTCTGTTTGCGACCACAACCAAAGTATACGCGTGATCAATGTCCCACGCGCGAATGTTATCAATTTCAACGTAACGGCGGTTTGCTTTTTCCGGGTCCGCCTTGATTTCCAGCTCCTGGCCTTCCGCCACCATAACAAGGGACGTGATCTGATCCGTCACGTCGAAATAGTGTCTGATGCCGATGGTATTGCCCAGCACCAGACAACTTCCGGCATAGGTAATGCCATTGGGAACTTCTCCGCCCTTTTGGATGGCAAAGGAAGAAAGATCCATGCTCGGGATTTCAACGGGAATGTCTTCCGTCCCTGAAAAATAATAATATGCACAGGTTCCATAATCATCCAGCGCCTTGGCAAGACGCCCCATTTCATCGTCCCTGTCTTCCAGGCCGGTGAGGTACTCCTTCACGGAGTACGTAAGGGTACCGTTCACCGCCGATGAATTAGTCAGTGAAATCTTCTGGGTTCCCGAATATAACGAAATAGAGAGATTCTTTACAATATTTCTTGGCGTCACAAAATGAGATGCCTTATAGGTTCCGTTACTTTGCTTTTCCAATGGATGGGAAACCCCGTCCACCTTAAGCACGTAATTATTCCCGTCACTCAGCCCGCTAAGGAACAGATTCATTCCGATGGCGCCCTCGCTGACCGTAAGGGAACATCCTGCCACAAGTGCGCCGCCTGCCGCGCGCGCCTGGATCGTGCAATGCTGCAAAGTCATGCCCAGAATCATTGCGGTGCAAAGCACCAGTGCAAGCACGCGGCTTCCTATCCTTCTCGCTGATTTTTTCATAATACGTTCTCCCCTTTTTCTCCCCAAAAAACAAATCCATTACGATGAAAAAAGCGTCGCTTGGGCATAAAATCCCCTAAATTCGCACGCTTCGGTTTTATTATAACAAGGCCAATTTTGCCTGCCAACGCAACTTACCCTCAAATAAAGCAACTTACCGCCCTAAAAAAGCAACTTACGGTAAACGCCGGAAAAAGTAACTTTTCTGTTACAATTATCACTTCTCCTTGCCGTGAATTCGCCTCTGGGTTGAAATAATTCTCTAAAGAAGAATGGCACAATTCACCCGACACGTGATATGATAACCTCAGACGTCGGGGATGGCATGCAATCCTTGGCATACTTCTTCTACCGTGAGGTGAATGACATGTGTGAAATCTTATGCTCAACTGGTGCGTTGATCGGACTGCCTAATGGCCGCGACTATCGTTTGCTTGGTCCTTTGTCCAAGGAACTTACTTGTGATGGATATGAATTTATGATGTACTCCAGTTGGTACGAGGAAGCGGAAACCATCGTCAAGACTCTTTTGTCCCTGGATTTGTCCATTCCCGTAATGCACTGCGAAAAGCATATCGGCGAAGCCATCAGCAAGGGCGACGTGGAGACCGCCACGGACTTATTCAAGAAAAACTGCAGGATCGCGAATGCGCTTGGCGCCTCCAAGATCGTGATCCACCTGTGGGATGGTTATACCTCCGATTCCTGCTTCGGCCAAAACCTTGCGACGTATGGCAAATTGCGTGAGATCACGGATGCCTGCGGCCTGGCGCTGCTTGTGGAAAACGTCGTCTGTACGACGAAGGATCCCATGACTCGCTGGAAAGAGCTTCATTCCGCTTACAAGGAAGTCCAGTTTGTGTTTGACACAAAGATGGCCGCGTTTCACGATCAGCTCGGCCTGTTATACGCTCCCGAAAATGAATGGCTTTGGAAGGAAGGACACGTTCGCCATTATCACGTCAATGATTATGGCGGCGGCTACGTGGAATGGGCAAAATTAAAGACCCTGCCCATCGGACAAGGCCACGTGGATTTCAAGAAGTTCTTTGATTTTATCAAAAGGATTGGATATGACGACACCTTCACGGTAGAGTCGACGGCCTTTAACGCACAAGGTCAGGTCGACGTAGAAATGCTCAACAAACAGTTCCAGTTCATTCGGAACGCAATGACTGAGATTTAATTCCCGTTTCCGGAGGTACGTATATGGCAGAAATCAGATTAAGAATAGCGGAGCTGCGCCGCAAAAAACATCTTACGCAGCAACAGCTCGCCGACGTGGTCGGCGTTTCGTTCCAGACGATCAGCAAGTGGGAAAAAGGAGCGGCCATGCCTGACCTCACCTATCTTCCCATGCTTGCGGAATACTTTGACGTTTCCGTGGACCAGCTCCTGGGCCTTAAGCCCTTCCAGGAGGAAGAATATTTTTCCGCAAGAACGGAGTCTGCAAATTTTTGGGCGGAAAAGCTCGAATACCTGATCCGCTCACGGAAAAATTCCTGGAATGACGATTACGCTAAATTTTTGGTCCAGCAGGTTTGGAAGATTGATCAGCCCGTGAAGGTTTTGGATTGTGGCTGCGGCCTTGGATTCCTTGGAAAACTCTTCATGCCCCACCTTCCTGCCGGCAGTTCCTATACCGGAATTGACGTCACGGAGACGCTGACGGAGGTGGGGGAAAACCTCTTTGCGGATGCGGAGTATCCCGTGAACTTCATCACGAAGAACGTTATGGACTACCACGCAAACGAGAAATACGATCTCGTTCTCTGCAAGGCCGTCCTGCGGCATCTAAATGACCCGAAGGCGTTCCTGGAAAAGATCATCGGATTTGCAAAGAAAGATGCCCTTGTCGTCTGCATCGACTCCAACCGCGAATTTGAGTGTGACGGTCTTTACGTCGACGGCATGGATTATTTCGAACTCTGCCGCCATGACGGCATGGACAAACATTGGCGCACCGAACTGGAGCAGCAAGGGCGCGACTATGCCGTTGCGATCCGGACGGCACACATGATGCGCGCGCTGGGCCTTCACAACGTGGACGTGCGCATGAACGACAAGGTGAATTTTGTGACGCCGCAGAGCGCCGACTATGAAGAGACAAAGCAAGACTTCCTGAATTATAACGATTGGAACACTGGTCTCACACAAGAGCAGCGTGAAAACATGATCCTCTTTTTCACCTCCCACGGCATGACCCGCCAGGAAGCCGAGCGCAACATAGACCGCAACCGCGAGATCTCAGCCTTCTTCGAAGCCCATCCCGACGCGGGTTATACGTTCTTCAAAGGCACCATGATCTCTTATGGCCAAAAATAAGTCTTTCGTTTCCTCTCCGCGCTCAACCATTGGTTTCGTCATAAACAACTAATTGATAATTGAATTTCTTTCCTCCCTCTGCTATGCTTTACTCAACACCGGTGGAACACGTTTATAAATACCCATCTTAAGGAGGAAAAAATGCAGGTTAACATTGGAGAGAAAATAAAGGAACTCAGAAAAAGAGACGGACGCAGGCAAGAGGACCTGGCAAACGCCCTTGGCATTACGGCGCAGGCCGTGTCCAGATGGGAGGCAGGCACGTGCTATCCTGACTTAAGCCTGATCCCCGCCATCGCGAATTACTTTCACGTGTCCATCGACGCCCTGTTCGGCTATCAAAATGACAGGGAAGGAAAGATAAACGCATACGCCCAAGAAGCTCTTCGCCGTATGTTCAACGGAGAAGACGCCGCGGATACCATTCAATTTCTCAGGAAATGTTTGGAGGAATTTCCCGGAGAGCCAAAGCTTCTAAAGCATCTGGCGGGTGCGCTGCAAGCCAAAGGCTATCAGGAGGCCGATCCCAAGAATCCTTATCTAGAAGAGGCTGCGGCGATTTATGAAGAGCTTTCGATACGGGATCCCGAGGTGGTTGATTCCCTTCTGTCCGTCTACGCACGAATGGGAGAACTCGAAAAGGCGGAAAACAAAGCGAGCTCCCAACCCCGCGTGGGGCTTAGCAAAGAAGTTCTGCTCGCATCCTTATCAGATTCAGTGAAAGCAGGACAATATAGGGGAGAAGCGATCCTCTCCCTACTCCACGCCTTAGAAAGAATCACGGAGAATGCTGTTTTGTGGAATCAAGAATTGAAAGATTCACGGGAGGGCATCGGTATCATGGAATCCTTGTACGATCTGTACGAGAAGATTTTTGACGGAAAAAACTACGGCATTTTTCACAGCGATCTTTGCAAGCTGAGCCTTTTCTGTGCAAAGACTTCCGCTACGTTGAAGGAATATGACCAGTCCCTAATCTTCCTCGACCGCGCCCATGCACATTACAAAGAATATTCGAGGCTCATGGAAATTTCCATGCAAGGCATCCATCAGGAGCCTCATTACGAGTCTCCTTTGCTCTCGGAGGCAAAAGGCATCCTCGCCAGCTTCGTGGTATGTAAACCGGAATACCTAAAAAACATTGTCAACTCCTACCCCGCGAAGCTCAAAAAACAGATCATGAAGGATCCCAAATACGCGGATCTCTTCACGGAATAAGAAATACCGTCGTCCCTGATTTCCTCTGATTTCCTCTGATTTCCAGAGGCGGCGGTATTTTTGTCTTGCGGATATAATTTATCGTATTACAATAATTTATTATTGACATTTGTTTTGTTTGACGTTATATTGTAACCATAAAGACATGGGAGGCAAAACAATATGTTCGAGGATTTTATCTGTTTTATTATAAAACTTGTTCTTATAGGCATTGGATTATGGGTGGTAGGATCAGTTGTTCTTATGATTGTTTTATGTGTTAGCGTGCTACGCTGGCAAGTTCATGAAGTGACTCCTGAGGATCGGGCGTACTACGCCGAACATACTAGTTTTCCAGAACTAATAGATTTATACGAACGTAATGGAGTGCAGGGATTTCAGGACGCGATCTCTCGAAGAGAAACCTATGCCTATCATTCCTTGGATGATCTTTGCAATGCCCTGCCGGAGACTTATGCGGCAGCGATTAAGAAAACCCTAGCCGAAACGGAACCCTGGGCAACAAAGGACGTCAAAGGCAAAAAGGTCAATGCTTACACGGTAGATCCTGCGGATCTACAGATCACCGTTCTGGACCCGAACACGGACCATCACCATCAAACCCTCCATTTCTATGTTTTTGAATATAAAAATGGGGATTATCGCTTTGCCATTCAAAACAGCTAAACAACAACCCCCGCCATCTCTTCCTCAGAAATGGCGGGGTTTGTTATTTACCTATTGACCTGCGTGACCTTCGTCACGTCCTTTGCTTCGCTCAGGATCGGGATATCACTTCGTGATTTCCCGACCTCCATACATTTTAGCATAATAGTTCTGGTACTCGCCGGAAATGATGGTCTCCCACCACTCGCGGTTCTCAAGATACCACTTGATGGTTTTCTTGATGCCGTCCTCAAACTTGGTCTCAGGAAGCCAGCCAAGCTCGTTGTGGATCTTGGTGGGATCGATGGCATAGCGCATGTCATGGCCCTTGCGGTCCGTCACGTAGGTGATCAGGCTCTCAGGCTTGCCAAGCTCTCTGCAGATGATCTTCACGATGTCGATGTTCTTCATCTCATTGTGGCCGCCAATGTTGTAAACCTCGCCTACGCGGCCCTTGTGAATGATCAAGTCGATGGCTTTACAGTGATCCTCAACATACAGCCAGTCGCGCACGTTCAGGCCTTCGCCGTAAACGGGAAGAGGCTTGTCGTTCAGTGCATTCGCGATCATCAGCGGGATCAGCTTCTCCGGGAAATGATAAGGACCGTAGTTGTTGGAGCAACGGCTGATGGTCACGGGCAGGCCGTAGGTTCTGTGATATGCCAGCACCAAAAGGTCTGCGCCAGCCTTCGAAGAGCTGTAAGGGCTGCTGGTGTGGATGGGCGTCTCCTCGGTAAAGAACAGGTCCGGGCGATCCAAAGGCAGGTCGCCGTATACCTCATCCGTGGATACCTGATGATAACGAGTGATGCCATACTTTCTGCAGGCATCCATCAGAACTGCGGTACCCTTGATATTGGTATCCAGGAACACCTCAGGGTTCTCGATGGAACGATCCACGTGGCTCTCTGCCGCAAAGTTCACGACAATGTCGGGATGCTCCTCCTCGAACAGCTTGTAAACCGCCTCGCGATCCGTGATGCTCTCCTTTACAAAGCGGAAGTTCGGGTTGTCCATGATCGGTGCCAGCGTGGAAAGATTTCCCGCATAGGTCAGGCAATCCAGACAAATGATCCTATAATCAGGATACTTCTTCAACATGTGAAAAATAAAATTACTGCCGATAAATCCGGCTCCTCCGGTTACGATAATCTTCATGTTCATTCCTCCTTTTACGTCACGGGGACGTGTCTACTGACACGTTTTTTACTTTGTTGCCGCTTTCGCGACGTCTGTTTTGTTCTGATTACAAGAATAGAAGGTGCCCTAAGGGCACCTTCAAGTACTTTTTTCGATATTCAGAAAATCTTAAGTATTTACGACATAATCCGTGATACAGTCATACCACTGCACGTAAGTCTCGCCGTCCACGATCAGCCTGTCATTCTCAGGAAGCTGCTCGCTCCAAAGCTTCCCGCCATAGCGCTCGATATGCCAGTCATTCTTGTTAAAGCGCCTCCATAGAATAGTCCGGCCGTTCTTGTCAAGGAATTGTTCCGACACCACGCCGTTGTTGTAGGTCGAAACGTCGAGCACACACACGGTGTCATAGGTTTTTCCGGCAATAGTCACGTCATATCTTCCAACCACGTCCAGCACAAAATCCTTCCCCGGCGTCGTCACTATGTTGCCATCCCGTTGGATGATCCCCTTGGGTCTAAGGTCCGTCTCATTTCCGACGTTGTCCTCGCCGTAGCCCCAGCACTGCATGAATTCTTCCCCGTCCAAGAAAGTAATGTAATTCCTGACACCATTGTCATTTCGGATGGTTGCCAGATACCTGCAATGCGTGTCCGTCAGCTGCGCCACAAAGGTTCTCTGGATCACGTCCTTCTTGTCGGAATAGCTCGCTTCCCGCGCCGTCAGTTCCACGCCTTCGATGCCGTGGACCATCGCGCGTCCCGTCACCTCCATGTCATACACGTGATCAAGCCTTCCCGAGGGCTGATCGTACATTCCCCATGATATTTTTTCGCCGAGCTTTGGCACCAAAAACCATCCCATCAGCTCTTCCCATTTTACCGCAAACGGCTCCTTGTCCGTCTTCGCGATCGTATATTTGGGCATTACTTCCGGTAATCTTTTCATTGTTCCTTTTCCCTCCATTTTCTTGTCAAGATGGCCTTTTCTGGCGTCGTAGCTTTCCCGGAACTTCTCCTTTGCGACGTGCAGCCGGCTCTTCACCGTGCCCACTGGCACGTTCAGGCGCTTTGCGATCTCTGCCTGCGGAAGCTGTTTCCAAAAGTAAAGATACAGGATTTCCTTCTCTTTATCTGCCATCTTCTCAAGATGATCCCGCACCGCCATCACTTCAGAAATACCCATTCTTCCGTCATCCATTGTAAGCTCTGGGGCTTCCTCCAGCGGAATCTCCAGTACTGCTGCCTTATTCCGGAAATAATCGTTGCATTTATTTCTCGCGATGCTGATGATCCAAGGCTTGAAGGCATCCTCGTTTTTTAGTTGCCCAAACTTCTGCCATGCCGTCAGATAAGTTTCCTGCAAAATATCTTGCGCCTCTTCTGCCGAGGATATCTTGTACTTCACGAACAGCTCAACGCTCTTCCGTGCCTGCGCCAAAAGCTTTTCAAAATCCGCCACCTTGCCACCTCCTTTCCAAAACATTACCCATCAGAACGCGTGATCCGATGGCCGTTCCAACTCTTTTTGACGTCGTTTTCAACCGGTTTCATTAACATAGACGGTTGCAGGAGGAAAAAGGTTCATTTTGCATTAATTCTTTTTGCCACAAACAGTCCTGCGTCCTTTGTAACGTAAAAACCCTTGCGCAGCTTACTCTCCACGAACTGCCGGAAAGCCTTGTAATCATTGACGATATAGCGGTTTTGATTGCCATGGCAGGAAATGATATAGTCGACAAGGTCCTCCGCATCGGTCACGAGCAGGTGATCCTCATATTGTCTCCATTCCACCTTTCCAAAATAAGGTTTCAAAATCTCCGCACCATTCTCCTTGCCAAAGATCTCATAAAGATTTTGCGCCGCAAGGACAATGCGGTCGTCAAACTGCGCCGCAAGCTCACTGATCTCCTTCATGTGCGCCGTGCCGTAGGTACTGCAGATCAACCTTCCGCCCGGTTTTAATACGCGCCTGATCTCACCAAGCACCTTCGCAAAATCCTTCGCATAAAACAGCACGTGATTTGCGATCACGAGATCATAGGCTGAATCCTTTGCCGGTATCTCATGAAAGTCGATCACCTGAAAATCAAACTGTGACGCCTTGCCTTCCTTGTTTTTTCTGTCATGATTCCCAGTGCCGAGGATTGCTTTTCGCGCCTCGCGCAGCATCCCCTCGGATTGATCGGACAGCGTGATCTTCACGTCGGCGGGGATTTGTTCCCAGTTCTCCAGCCAAAAGCTTCCGTTGCCGCAGCCCAACTCGAGAACCTTGAGCGAACCGCGCGCTCCCTTGGCAACGCCCTGCCTACCGCCCAACGAGCTTCCATTCATCCCACACTGCTCAAAGATCCACGGGAACCATCCCTGTTTATTTACGGCATATTTCGCATGTAAATTAATCCTCGCGCCAATATTGGAACTATTCAAATACTGCTGCTTGAGGCTCTGCTCAAGGCCGCTCACGCTCGTCGCTTCCATGAGTTTTCCCCAATCCACGGCTTCGCCCTTTTGCAAAAGCTCCGTCGTCTGCAAGAGGCCCTCCCGTACCAGCTTCATCTGCTCAATGCGCTCCTCCAAGAGCTCCGTCTGAAACCGGAGTACTGGCACAAGCGATTCGTCCCTGGCTTCCTTCATGGTCATTTCCTTGATGTCCTCCAAAGAAAAACCAAGGTATTTGAGCATCTGGATCTGTTGCATTTTCTGAAAGTCCTGGTCATTATAAAACCTTGCGCCGTTCTCATTCACAAAAGAGGGCTTCAGAAAACCATGGTCATCATAATACCGCAGCGTCTTCTTTGTCACGTGCGTCTTCGCCGCAAAGCTCCCGCTGGAATAATAGCCTTCTTTTTTCATTTCACGCCCTCTCGTCTTGATATGCGATGCGTCCGCCGCAGATCGTCGCCTTGACCCTGCCCTTTAGCTTCCACCCCGTAAAGGGCGTGTTGCTTGCCTTGGACGCATAATTTCCGGGGATCATCTCCGCATCCTTGTCGATCAAGATCAAATCCGCCGGGCCGCCCTCAGCCACGTATCCGGCATCCAGATGATAGATCCTCGCCGGTCCCGTACTCATCCTCTCCAGGAGTTCCCTCATGGAAAGGTATCCCTTGTCCACCAACTCCGTAATGCCTAGTGCTAAAGAGGTCTCCAACCCAATAATGCCGCTGGGGGCCTGCGTGATCGGTTTTTCCTTTTCTTCCTTAGAGTGCGGTGCGTGATCCGTCGCGATCATCTCGATCGTTCCATCCTGAAGGCCTTGAATGATCGCCAGGCGGTCAGCCTCCTCACGAAGTGGCGGGTTCATCTTTGCATTCGTGCCGTACTTGATGACAGCCTCCTCGGTCAGCGTGAAATGATGCGGCGTTGCCTCCGCGTGCACGTTAAGATATCCCGCCTGGCGGGCCTTGCGCACCAATTCCACTGCCTCTTTCGTGCTGATATGCTGTACGTCGATGTCTGCCCCCGTTTCTTTAGCAAGCTCAACGTCCCTGGCAGACAGCGTGTACTCCGCTTCTCTCGGCGACCCGCCGATCCCGTAATACTCGCTAGCCTTGCCACGATTGATACCATTGTTTTCAATATATTTCGGATCTTCTTCATGGAAGCTGATGGGCTTTCCCAGCTTTGCCGCCAGCTTCATGGCTTCCCGGACGATCTCCTCGTTAAGGATCGGAACGCCGTCATCCGTAAAGCCCGCCGCCCCTGCCGCGGAAAGCTCCTCCAGCGGCGCAAGCTCCTGTCCCTTCATGCCCTTGGTCACGTTCACGCAGGAAAACACGTTGATGGCCGTCTGCCGTCCCTTCTCCAAAACCTCTTCGAGAGTCTGGACATTGTCAACGCTGGGCTTCGTGTTTGCCATCAAAACCACGGTCGTAAAGCCACCCTTTGCGGCAGCCCTTGCTCCCGTCTGAATGTCCTCTTTGTAAGTAAATCCCGGCTCACGGAAATGCACGTGCACGTCGATCAGTCCAGGGGCCACGATCAGTCCCTCCGCATTGATCACTTGCATGTTTTCCGCGTCAATTCCCTGCTCTGAAGCCGCGCCCGCATTTTCAGTACTCCCACTTTCCGTGATCTTAACAATCCTCCCGTTCTCGATCAGAATATCCTTTTTCCCTTCCATTCCCGATTTCGGATCGATCACGTATCCATTTTTAATCCATAACATTTTCCTTACCTCCATACACGTGCCCTAAGGTCACCTTTCCCGTCCATTCTACCACGTTTACCGGCGCGCCGCAACAAATCCTATCGCGCCAAAAATATCAAAAAGGCCTGGCCGCGGTTTCCCGGGCCAAGCCTCGTTATAAAACACTGTCTTAGTTCAGATTATTCTGCAACACCTGAAGATTATGCGCATCTGCCAGCAGTTGCAGATCCTCCATGGTCACGCCGTCAGCCGTTCCACTCAACAGGTTCACGCTAATCACGCACTTTTCCAAATCCGCGTACACCAAGCCCTTGTATTCCGACAAGCCAAGCATTACTTCCACGCCGTCCTTGGTAACATACGCCCACTCCTCATAATCCTCATCGTTACAAATATTCAGATATACCTCATCAAAGTATCCCTTGATCGTACGGCGGAACTGATAACCATATTTTCTTCCGCCCGTTGCCAGGTAATCTGCGTCAAATTGGAAGGTTCCGTCATCATAACCATATCCCACGGGTTCTACGCACCTCTCTCCCAAAAAGCTTCCTCCAACAAAGTTTTCAAACTCTCCAGAATACATTACCCTCCAATTATGATGGAGCTTCAATCCATAGTTTCCAGTGATTCGCCTTAGCGTATCAACCATTTCATCCGAATAAACAAAGTATTCCTCAAATTCCTCGGGGGCATCCCACGTCTTGTCATTTGCATTCAAGATTTGCTTATCCTGATCGTAGGAGTCCAGAAAGTCCTGCCATTCCGCAGATGCCTTTGCTTCAGGACTATCATAGTATCCCGCCAGGGAAATAAGCGTCAGCGGATACTCCACCTGCGTAACCGTCGTCGTAATAATCTCATTTCCATACTCATCAACCTCAACGTGCTGCTCCACTTGCGGTGCAGTGCCCGTTCCGCTCTTAAGGAGTACCTTCTTTAGTCCAAACCAATCTGCCGCCAGGGAAGTATTACTGAGCGCCAGGATTGCCATTGTTCCGATAAAGCAGACCATGACTGCTGCCACGTATTTCAACACGATCCTGTTTTTCCTCTTCATTCCAAACCGGGCGATCTTCCCCAGGCCCGCCTTGTCCATATTAACATTTCCTCGTACCATCTCGTCCTCTGCGAGTTTCAAATATTCATCATCTATATATCCAAATGCCTTTGCTAAATCTTCACCTTTCATGCTCTGATTCCCTCCTTTTCCAAATATGCCTGCAATCTTGCCCTCGTTTTCAACAACAGATATTTCGTCTGGCGCTGAGGCACGTCATAGCGCTTTGCCACCTCTGCAACCGTATAGGAATAGAAATACCTTGCCACAAACATCGCGCAGGTCTTCTTGTCTAATTTACTCAAAAAACCATTCAGCATCCTGCCCAGATCCTTGTGCTCCAGGATCTGTTCCGGCGTCTCACCGCCATCCGGGATCGCTTCGTCGAGCTCCACGTAAATGGCCTTACGCTTTCCCGCATTCCTGTAGTCCAACCTGTCAAAGGACAGATTTCTCGCAATGCGGGCCAGGAAAAACTTTAAGCTGTCCGGGATCGTGGGCGGAATGGATTTCCACGCACCCATGTACGTGTCATTCACAATCTCCTCCGCGTCATCCGCATCCCTCAAAATATTGTAGGCCACTTGGTTTAAGTATCCGCCGTATTTATTTTTCGTCTCCAAAATGGCCGATTCCGACCGTTCCAAATACAAGGAAACGATCTCTTCATCATTTAATTTGGCGCCTCTCACTTTTGTTTCCTTCCACTGCAATATTTTACTGTTTCCGCTTTCCAGCCAGGCATTTTCTGCCAGATATTCTTCTTTCAATTGTTTCCCCTCTGTCACGTGCTAGCTCCGTGCTTTCTTTTTGATTCTATACCCTAACAGTAGAGATTGCCAGAAGAATGGACAAAGATTTTGCAAATTTCTTTTTACTATACTTTTTTTCTGCCTTGTGCTATACTTTCATGGAAGACCAATTGGAGGTTCTGATTTCTTATGATTCGATTTATTATTGTAGTAATTACCGTTGTTGCATTCCTGATCATCAATATTCCCATGCTCTTAATAGAATGGGTCATTGGCAAGATCAAACCCTCGTGGAAGGATCGTTCAAGTCTGTTCATGGTACAGTGCGGTTTTAAGGCATGTCTGTTTTATTCCGGCGTCAAAGTGATCGAGGAGGGCAAGGCGAACGTTCCCAAGGATACGGCCGTTGTCTACGTTGCAAATCACAGAAGCTATTTCGACATCCTCTTAACCTACGTGCGCGTACCCGGGCCAACTGGCTACGTTGCAAAGAAGGAAATGTGGAAATGGATCCTGCTCCGTCGCTGGATGCAGTATCTGCATTGTCTGTTTTTAGACCGTGAGAACGTAAAGGAAGGCGTCAAAACGATCTTGACGGCCATCGATAAGGCAAAGCACGGTATTTCGATCTTCATTTTCCCGGAAGGCACCCGTAACCGTACGGCAGACACTTTCCTGCCCTTCCATGACGGAAGCTTTAAGATTGCAGAAAAAAGCGGCGTTCCCGTGATTCCCGTCACGCTTGTGAACACCGCCGCCATCTTTGAAGATCACCTTCCCAAGATCCGCCCCACTACGGTCGTAATCCAGTATGGGAAACCGATCTACATTAAGGATCTGGAAAAGGAAGACCGCAAGGCCGTTGGTTCCTATTTCCAGAATCTGATCTCCAAAAACTATTTTGAATTGAAGGAAAAGTATGCGGAGCAGCTCTATGGCTCCAAGAAATAATACGTTTCCGTTTACCGAAAGACAACCGGCTGCTCTACCAGTTCCGTCCGAATGACGAGATACGGGTAAGTGGCCGTTTTCTTTTTCTGATCTGCCAGCTCAGGTCCAAGAAGCGTTGTATCCACGCGTACCTCCGTCTCCGTAAGGTACAGGTCGTTTAACGCAATGCTATAGCCTCCCGTCTCCTGCTTCCCGTATCCAATGCAAATATACAGGTAGTCCCCATCCGAATACGTAAGCTGGAAGGCCTGTGTCTTCTTGCCTTCTATGATCTCTCTTAGTTCCCCAGGAAGCGCTTCTTCCGACACGATCACGCCGTCAAGCTCACGCACCCGTTCGTCCTCCGCATGACTGCACCCCGCCAAAAGCACCAGCCATGCAGCCAGCGCAATGACCATGCCCCTAAATCCAAACGCCCGTCCGTGTCCTTTTTCTTTCGCGCGAATCCCCATCCATTCCTTTTTCTTCCCGATCATGTTCTTACTCCCGATCGTCATTTGCTTCATTCCAACATATGCATAAAAAGAAGCCGCTATTCCGGCTTCTTTTCCACCTTTTCTTTATTTTATCATTTCTTGGAATTATTTATTGAAAGTACTGGCTTGGATCCACGCTTTCCCCGTCCTTCGTCAGCTTAAAATACAAATTGCTTCCCTCAACGCAGTAATACTTGGTAGGCGCTGCGACCGTCGCCAGCCTGCTTCCCGCTTCCACGACGCTGCCAATGGGAGTCTCAATGTTTTCCAATTGCCCGTACGTTGCCTGATAACCGTCTCCAAGATCTAACACCAGAACGCTTCCCAACACCGCATCCTTTCGCACGCTCATGACCCTGCCCCTGCAACAGGCATTGACGCTCTCGCCCTGCGATGCGCCGTAGATCACGGCCGGATTGCGTTTATATTGATCCAACGTTGCAAAATAAACGCTGTGATCCATGCTGTACTCGATCAGCGGTTCCCCGGTGACTGGCTTTACCATCTTCTCAGGCGAGAAATGAAGCTCATCAGAAATGATCGGGCTACTGGAAGAAACCTCCCATACCTGCAAAGGCTTGTCTTCCGCAAGTACTTCCGATCTTACGCTCTCCGCAGCCTCCTCGTTTACGCTGCCTTGCGTCAACTTCCCGGCATCCTGCTTTGTTTCGTTTTGCGATTTCTTTGCGGTCTCCTGCTTCGTTTCATTTTGCGTCTTCTTCACAGTCTCCTGCTTGCTTTCGCTTTGCGATTTCTTCGCAGTCTCCTGCTTACCTCCGCCCAGAGTCTCCTTCACGGTTTCCTGCTTTCCTTCTTTTATGATCCCGGAGTCTTTCACCGCCTCCTGCTTTTCATTCTTCGCGGTAGTTTTATTATTCTTACTGTTCTGCGTGATCTCCCTAAGCTTTTGATCCGCCTGATCCTCCATGACGGAAAAATCAATGGCATATCCCTTATCCAATGATTCCTTGTTGCGGTTCCTTACGTACGCTCCCGAAGCGATCAGCGTCGTCAAAACCAGTGCCGAAGTCGAGATCATGATAAATCTCTCTTTTTTTACGTTATGATTCCGATCATCCTTATTCATCCCAATTTTCCTTTCTTCACGTTGCTTTTGGTTCCATGCTTTTTTGTCTTTGCAACCTAGTATTGACGTGAATCCGGAAATTTATACCCAAACAAAAACAACCCGCACGTTGTTTCAAACGTACGGGTCGTCAATTATAACAAATTCAATTTTTTATCCACTTATTTTTCCTTATCATTCACGTAAACGCGCGTGATCAGGTTTGCGATCATATCCTTGTCTACCAGCAGATCCTCATCCGCAAGATTGATGATAAAACCATTCGGCATGTTTTTCTTTTCTTCTTCCGGATAATTCAACATGATGTTTGCGAAATCACCCAAGGAGCACAGATAACTGAAGGTTTGATCCAGCTTATTCATATGCTTCCAATTGTTTAACGCCTCTTCATCCGTGAATGCAAGCATGTGCGGTTCGCCCTTGCGATCAAAATACACGTACGGGCGAAACTGGCTGCCCTCAGGAAAAGAGGGCTCTCCGTTCTCATCCATGACAGGCGCCTGCGATGAAACAAAGGGACATAAAAAGCGTGAATTCAGAAGTTCCTCAAGCACTACCATGCGATGCCTTACGTCATTCTGCGCCATAAGCGCCTGCATTGCACCCCTAAGCCTGGGATTCGATAACTTTACGATCTTTTCCTCTGCCATGTCTCTTCTCCTTAATTTAAATCGCTTCGCGATACATTGCTCCATTACACTCGGCTCCACTTGGCGATGAAAATTTCGTCTCATGTTCTGCGCCGCAATTTTCATCGGTCGCCTCATTTCATTTCGCTTATCAAAATCGCTTCGCGATACATTGCTCCATTACACTCGGCTCCACTTGGCGATGAAAATTTCGTCTCATGTTCTGCGCCGCAATTTTCATCGGTCGCCTCATTTCATTTCGCTTATCAAAATCGCTTCGCGATACATTGCTTCATTACACCCGGTTATAATTGATAAGGCATCCCTTAAGAATGATCTGGCGCTCCTCATCAGTCAACTCGCCAAGACGAAGATCAAATGCCTCGCCCAGCGTGCCATTCGCAACATCTACCTTGTATGCCTTGATCACTTCCGTCTTCTCCTCCACGGCCTTCTTAATGCCGGGGATGAAGAGGTAATCCAAGTTCTTGAAGGGAAGCTCGCCCTCCTGGATCAGGAAAGGAAGCATGCCCCAGTTGATCAGGTTGGAACGATAACGCTTCGTCGCATATTCATTCGCGATGTTTGCCCATCCGCCAAGCACCTTCTGGCAGGAAGCAGCCTGCTCTCTTGCAGAACCGTCACCGGGCTTTACAGCAAAGACCGTGGTACCGATGCCACAGTTTGCGCTGCTCACCTCAGGGAACTTGGTCCAAACAGCCTTCACTGCCGCGCTGGTCTCCTCGCTCATCTCGGTGAACGCCTTGTCCTCGCGACGGAGCTTCTCCTGTGCATAAACTTCCTTTGCACGGCCAACGTATGCAGGATCCTTTCTGGAAAGCGCGAACTCAGCCAGTCCCAAAGGATTAGAACGATAGGAAGAGGTCTCGCCGGAAGGAATCAACTCGTCCGTGGTGGTTACGGGATCGTGGATCTCGCTGACAACCTTCAGGAGCAAGTTATCGGTCAAGGCAACCATTGCAGGCCAGTCCTTAATGTTGGGACCAAAGTGGATCTCCGCATTGGGATCAGCCACGCCCTTAGAGTCAAATACGCGGTTCGCGTAAATCTTGGAATCAAAGTGATACTTATACTTGCCAAACTCGCCGTCGAAGTCGGTTGCGGGAGTAAGTACGCCCTTGTTTGCAGCCGTTGCGGCGATGGATCTTGCATCCATGAGTGCCACGGAAGAGATCTGGCCATTCTGAAGCTTGCTGCCCTCTCTGTTGGGGAAGTTTCTGGTGGAGTGACGGATGCTAAACGCATTGTTGGCCGGCGTGTCTCCTGCACCGAAGCAAGGTCCGCAGAATGCGGTCTTCATGATGGCACCGGTCTCAAGGATCGTTGCCGCGCAGCCGTTTCTGATCAGCTCCATGTATACGGGCATGGATGCGGGATAGACGCTCAAGGTAAACTCATCCGCGCCAATGTACTGTCCCTTCAAGATGTCTGCTGCCGCGCAGATGTTCTCAAATCCGCCGCCTGCACATCCGGCGATGATACCCTGGTCTACAATGAACTTGCCATTCTTTACCTTATCCTTCAGGTGATAATCAACGGCGCCGTCCAGGCTTACCAGCGCTCTCTTCTCGGTCTCGTCAAGGATGTCGAGAAGGTTTGCGTTCAGCTCTTCGATGGTGTAGGTATTGCTGGGATGGAAGGGCATTGCGATCATGGGGCGGATCTTGGAGAGATCGATCATGATCATGCCGTCATAGTATGCCACCTCGCCGGGATTTAATTCCTTGTAATCCTCGCTGCGGCCATGTACGTCATAGAACTCCTTGATCTGATCATCGGTCTTCCAGATGGAGGACAGACAGGTCGTCTCAGTGGTCATAACGTCAATGCCGATACGGAAGTCAGCAGACAGGCTGGATACGCCGGGGCCCACAAACTCCATTACCTTATTCTTTACGTAGCCATTCTTGAACACGGCACCGATGATGGCAAGCGCCACGTCCTGAGGGCCAACGCCCTTTACGGGTGCGCCGGTCATGTATACGCCGACAACGCCGGGCATGTTGATGTCATAGGTCTGGTTCAAGAGCTGCTTTACCAGCTCGGGACCGCCCTCGCCCATGGCCATGGTGCCCAGTGCGCCATATCTGGTATGGGAATCACTGCCCAGGATCATTCTGCCGCCGCCTGCAAGCATCTCTCTTGCAAACTGATGAATGACTGCCTGATGAGGGGGTACGTACACGCCACCGTACTTCTTCGCGCAGGAAAGGCCAAACATGTGGTCATCTTCGTTGATGGTACCGCCAACGGCACAAAGGGAATTATGGCAATTCGTCAGCACGTAGGGCATGGGAAACTTCTGAAGTCCTGAAGCCCTCGCGGTCTGGATGATGCCAACAAACGTTATGTCATGGCTGGTCAGCTTATCAAAACGAATCTTCAGCTTCTCCATGTTGCCGGAAGTATTGTGGCTCTCTAAAATGCCGTAAGCGATGGTATTCTTTGCCGCCTCCGCCTTGGAAATCTCCTTTCCGGTCTTTGCCTTGATGGCTGCGGAAGCCTCCGGCGTTTCAGCAATGATCTCAGTGCCGTTCACCAGATAGGCACCACCCTGCAGTAATTCGATCATGATCTTCCTCCTAGTTGTTCATTCAATATAATGGAATCCTACCGTCCACTAGTCCAATTTTTGATTATAAAGGATTCCCCCTGGATATGCAAGGGAAAAATGTACCGCGCCTTCCCCTTGGCAATCGCTATCTTTTGATTCTTCTGCTTTGCTTATCCGCATATAGTTTTTCATCAGCACGCATCATACATTCCTGCATGGTATCCTTTTCATCCCGGAGTTCTTCATAGCCGATACTGGCTTCCAGCGCATATGGCAATTGGTTCTCCTCTTTCTTTTTCGCCAGATTTTCGCGGATCACGTCCACGAGCTGCTCAGGATGATTTTTCTCCTCCGGATTTTGGAGAATGATCGTAAATTCATCCCCGCCATATCTTCCAAGAAAAATCGGCGTTCTAAATCTTTCACAGGTGCGTTTCAGCGCTTCTGCCGCCAGGATCAGCGCACGATCCCCTTCTGCATGTCCATAGGTATCGTTGATCTGCTTAAAGTGATCTAGGTCCATCAACATAACAAAAATCCTTACGTTGTCCTGGTATTTTAACTGATCCACGTACCGGTTGATCTGCCCGCGGTTGTTAAGGCGGGTAAGCGCATCTACGGAGATCCTTGTCTGCATGCTCTGAATATAGAAAAATAACAGCATCACCGTAACGCCCAAACAAAACGCCGGAGAATTCAAGAACAGAATCTGAAGAATGCCAAAAAGCAAAACGGCAATGGGATAGATTCCGATCAGTCGGAAAATCTTCTTATCCTCCCTTGTTTCAGCCTTGCTTGCATTCCTCATGGACAATCCTAATGCAACCAAAAGATAAACCGCCGGAGCCGCAACTTGCAGGAGATGATACATGTCGTTTAGCTCTCCCGCCTCACTGATCCAATAATATGGCTTGATAACGTAGGCAATGACAATCCCCAAAATGGATATGGTCATGGGCATACGGCAGATGATTCTGTTCCTTTTGCTTTTCCAGAACGTCATTCCTTCCGACACTGCCATGTACATGAACCATTCAAACGCCATTAGGCTCAGCAGCACGTAGTTCGTAAAATTAAAAAATATGATCAGAACGCGGATCTTCGGAATCTGTCCTCCAAGTATGGCAGCCCAGAAAATGTCCGAAGTAAAATACAAAATATGTGCGATAATCGTGCGGTAGAACCAGATCTGTTTCTCTTGTTTGGTATTATGCAGCCAATCATTGCTAAGAATGATCAGCAGAATCAGAATGCTAACGATGTTTCCTTCCGCATAGCCGATAAAATAATCATTTCCCATATATGTTATCGCCCCCTAAATAATCTGCGATGATTCTCCCGCGTGCCCTTGCATGCCCTCAGGCCCGCCCTTCGCTTTACCCAGGATTGCAAGACATGCCTGCCACCTGCACGTCCTTAATTCGCAGGAATGCTCCTGCAAGTATTTTTGTTTTATTATATCATAATTATCGAGAAATTTTAACCCTTTATAAAAAATAACCTGCCATGCGATAAAAAAGCCCGGGCCAAAAGGCCGGGCTTAATTACGTCATCATCAAATTCTTACGATCTTCTGGCTGCTCTTCACGGCCGCCAGCATGTATCCGCCGTACAGCACCACCATCACAATGCCGGTCACCATAATGCCATAGCCTGCTTCAATGGAAAGGAGCGCCTGCAGGGAGGCCTGTGCAAACCGCACGCCAAAGATGGAATGCACTGCCGCAATGCCCATGGGCAGCAGGAAAAAGATTCCGATTTGCGCAAAGAGCGCATGATGCAGCGTCTCCCTGCCACACCCCAGCTTCTTTAACACGTCATATCGTCCCTGGGAATCAATGGACTCTGCCAATGCCTTTAGGGAAAGAATTGCCGCGCTGGCAAGAAGGAATACCACGCCCACGTACGTCACCAAAAACGTGACCATCATGGCCAGCCCGTTGTTGGATTCGCGGATGCCGATCTTCGTTCCCACCATCATGTGGTGATCTGCGACGTTCGTGGCATATTCCATTATGTCTCCTCCATAAGCCAGCTTGTTTAACAGGTTGTCCAGTTCCCTCCGTTCTTGCTTTCCCCTCACCTGATAGTCTCCGGCCGCAATATAGTTGGTCGGGGCGAAAATCCCTTCCTCCACTGCCATTGCCGCAACCTCATCCGATACGATAAGGGTACCCGTATCCAAGCTGATTCCCGACATCATCAGGTATTGACTTCGGCACTTTGCGGCACCGGGCTTTAACAAGTGGCTGCCAACGGGAATCTCAAGGCCATCCTGCATGGCTTTATCGCGGGCAGAAGCAAACATTTCATAAGAGCATACGGCAAGGTACTCGTCCCCGGAAAGCTCCGCCTCCTCCTGGCCGTAAATACGCATCAGCTGATTATAATCAGAGACGGAAATGAACTGCGCGGGATATCCCCAGAAAATAGCCAGCGGGAACTGCTCCTTCAGTTCCTTGATAAAGCCTCCCATGGTCTCTTCAAAAGCAAGCCCCTGATGCGCATAGACGGGGACCTCCACGTACCCCGGCTTTGCCCAATCTGCCATGGGATGTCCAACCTGTTCCAGGTACTGTGACACCTTCACGCCGTCATCTCTCTGAATGCTGAAATCCACCGGCGTCTTTTCCCTTGCGCTCCCCTGAAACTGATTTGCCATGGAAAAGCCGATGACAAAGGAAAGAATGGTTGCAAAGAGCATCAGACAAATGATTCCCATGGTGATGGAGGAACTGCGAAGTCCGCTGCAAAACTGCCGAAGCACAAAGGCATTCAGCTTCCGGAAATAAAAGCCCTGAAGCTTTCTGAACACTTCCATAAGGAATCCGGCCAGCGACCGGAACAGCACCATGTTTGCCACAATGCCAATCAGGATCAGCCTGATCATTTCCTTGAAAACAATCTGATCTGAACAAAAGCCCACCCGGTAATAAGCATATCCAAGGGCTACCGCGGAGAGGGCAAACAAAACCAAATTGATCACGGAACCACTGACAATGTTGGTCTCAGGCTTCTTTCCGGCTGAAAGAAGATCCACCAGACGATACTTTGAGATTGCCCCCGCATGAAAAATTAGGACCACAAGATTCATAACCACAAAGGAAATCATGGTCTTTAACGTTGCGGCCGGCGAAAAACGAAACTGATACGCGCTCAAATCCGCGTCAAAGAAATTTCCCACAAGAAACGACAGGAACTGAGACCCCAAAATTCCTACGCAAAGCCCGATGCCCAAGGAGATCAGTCCCGCGATCACCGTCTCGCAGAATAGAATCTTCGACACCTGCTTCTTCCCCATGCCAAGGAGCAGATAAATGCCAAACTCCTTTTTCCTTCTGCGAATCAGGAAATTATTTGCGTAAATGATCAGGAATCCTAGGACGCACGCCACGCCAATGGATGCTCCCGTGAGGAGCGACGTCATCATCTTGATCACTTCATAACCGGAATCCGTCAAATCGTTTACCAAAGCCTGGTCCCCTATGGCATTAAAAATATAAAAGATCGCTACGCCAAGGATCAGGGTGATAAAGTATACCACGTAATCACTGGCGCTTTTTTTCATGTTTGTAAATGCTAGTTTCCACGTATTCATCATGCTCCACCTTTTCGAAAAACTAAATTTTCAGCCATTATGCCATCTCATCCGCGTCGCCGCCAAGTAGGGACTGCACCTGAATGATGCGATTAAAGAAATCCTTACGATCCTCTTTTTCTTCCCGGCGAAGTTCCGTAAACAGCTTGCCGTCCTTGATAAAGAGGATGCGGGTAGCGTAGCTGGCGCTGAGGGCGTCGTGCGTGACCATCATAATGGTGGAACCCAGCTCCCGATTTAAGGTCATAAGGCTCTCCAAGAGCATACGGGATGACTTCGAATCCAATGCACCCGTCGGCTCATCCGCGAGGATCAGCTTCGGATCCGTCACAACGGCTCTGGCGCAAGCCACGCGCTGCTTTTGACCTCCCGACATTTGATAGGGATACTTTTCCAGCACCTCCGTAATTCCCAGCTTCGCCGCGATCTTCTCCACCTTCTCCTTAATCTCTTTCGCCGGAACCTTCTGAATGGACAGTGCCAGCGCAACGTTCTCAAAGGCCGTCATGGTGTCGAGCAGATTAAACTCCTGAAAGATGAACCCCAACTCGTCACGCCGGAATGCATTTAGCGCCTCACCGCGCAAAAACGTAATGTCCTTACCGTCAAGAAGAATCTTTCCCGCGCTAACCACGTCGATCGTCGACACACAGTTAAGCAGCGTTGTTTTTCCGCTTCCGCTCGCGCCCATGATTCCAACAAATTCCCCGCTTTCCACGGAGAAACTCACGTCGTCAAGCGCCTTCGTCAGATTTCCCTTTGATCCATAATACTTTTGCAAATTCGATACTTCCAATACCTTTGCCACGATCCTTACCTTCCTTTTCGCCAAATTCTTTTTACGCCTTGATAAACTGATTCTACTCCCACCGCTCGGACCTTGCCATTTTTTATCCTTACCGGAACCTTACAATTTTGTAAGATTCAAAAAGTATTCCTTACTCCGCTCCCGCGACCTTGCAAAAAAGAGGCGATGAGCCTTTTTGCCCAGCGCCCCTTCCCAATCCATATTTTCCTTTCTTTGCCACACAGGTTCTAGGGCATAATCATTCCATCACCTTTGTCATGCTGGATTTCGGGAACACAAAAGTCACCTCCGTGCCCTCACCCTCTGTCGACGTCAGACCAATCCCGTGCCCTAACTTGTCACAAAGCTTTTTGCAAAGGTAAAGGCCAATGCCCGTGGATTTCGCGCCGCTCCGGCCATTCTGCCCCGTAAAGCCCTTGTCGAACACTCTGTCCACCTCACTTGCCCTAATCCCAATGCCGTTATCCTTCACGTGAAGATGAATCGCATTCGGCGTGTTCGTCGCATAAATCTCAAGGACTAGTCCGCATCCTTCCGCATCCTTCTCCGGCGCATATTTCATGCTGTTATCCATCACCTGACCCAGCATGAACTGTACCCACTTGCCATCGCTGTAAACCTCATGCTCCAGATCATGCAAATCAATCCTTGCATTGATCTCGCGAAGCTGCCGCCTGCGCGTCAAAACCGTCTGTTCCACGGTCTTTTTCAGATCCAGCGGGCCCACCAGATAATCCTTCGATACGGCTGAGCTCCGCGCATAAAACAGCGCCTGCTCCACGTAACGCTCCATGCGCTCCACTTCACCGGACAGCCCCACGTCGGCCTCCTTGTGATTCGCCAGGATCATTCGGATCACCGCGATCGGAATCTTGATCTCATGAACCCAAGTCTCCACAAAATCCCGATAATCCTCCGAATTCTTCTTCAAAGCTTCCAACTCCGAAAGCGTGCTCGTCTCCACCTGATAAAAAAGCTCTTTCACTGCCTTCTCTTCCTGTGAATCCTGCCGCTCGATCATCTCGTAAAATAAATACTTTTCCTTAAGAATCTCCATGGCCGGGGAAAGCTCTTCAAAATAGCTCTTCATGCGGCGAAATTCTACGTAAGTCCCGCCAAAGAAGCATCCCGTCAGCGCCACGAAAACGTAACCCATCAGGAACCCGCCTCCTGACATGGTGATAAGGAAAAGCTCTATGGTGACCAACGCGAATAAATACGTCGCCATCCAGATTCCATGCTCCCTTAACCAAGTAACGTACTTCATTTCCTTCTTCCCCGATGCAATTTCATTACTGCAATTGATACCCCATGCCGCGCTTTGTCACAATGGCACCCGTAATGCCAATGTCCTCCAGCTTTCCCTTAAGGCGCGTCATGTTTACCGTCAGCGTATTGTCATCCACAAACATACAATTGTCCCAAAGCGCATTCATGATGTCATCGCGCGAAACAATATTTCCCTGATTCTCCACAAGGATTTTCAGAATCTGAAGTTCATTTTTCGAAAGCTCCACGGCAGAGTCCGCTACAACGCGGCCCTTGGAAAGCTCCAGCGTAAACTCCTGCTGGCGTTTCTCTCCGCCATTGTCAATCTCCTGAACCACGCGTAATTCGTCTGAAACCGCTGCCGCTTTATACGTTCGCTTTATCACCGATTCCATGTGTGCGATCAAAATCTGTGGATTGAACGGTTTCGCCACGAAATCATCCGCCCCGTTGTTGATTGCCATGAGTTCCGTCAGATCATCATTTTTACTTGTGATCATGATCACCGGGCACTCCGACGCCTTCCGGAATTCCTTGCACACGTGCAGTCCGTTGATCCCGGGAAGCCCCACGTCTAACAGCAAAAGATGCAGCTTCTCGTCAAGAAGCAGCTTCACCAGCTCCTCCGCCTTCTTCCCTGCATACTCCGCCGGCTCGATCCACCGCGCCTCATATCCGTTGGACTCCAGATAATACGACAACTCCTTCCCCATTGCCTCATCATCTTCCAAAATACCAATCTTTTTCATAATCTTTACCCTCACAGGATTCTATCCGCTGATCACTTCATCTGTCATAAAAGCTTTTCACTTATATAACATCCTAGCCTTAGATCGACTTTGTTGTCAACCCCAAATTCCCCGGGATCCGTCATGCCAGACCATCCTCACGCCGCATTTCTTAAAGCTTCCCTTATGTTTTTCCGTTCGCCCCGTTCTTACGAGACAAAAAGAACAAAAAACCAAAGCACAAAAGAATCTGAACCACCGTGGAACATGGTGTTGCCAAACCAATGTGAAACAGCTTCACGGGCTCCCACCTGCTCATCAAAAAACAGACCGGGATCCTTACCGCAAAAGCGCCAATAATCCCCTGCGCCATGACAAACCTTGTATTTCCGCAGCCATTATAGAACCCAATAAAGCAAAACAAAAAGCAGGTAAACAGACAATCAATCGCATACGACTTCAGATACTCCGCTCCGGCAAGGATCACGCCCTGATCCTTTGCAAACAGTCCCGTCAGAAGGGATCCGCGGAAAAAAGAAAGCAGAAACATCGTGAATCCAAAGCTGAAGGATACCGCAATCGCACTGCGAAGTGCCTTGTGCGCCCTGTCCATCTTTCCCGCGCCGACGTTCTGTGCCACAAATGCCGAAATGGACTGCATAAACGCCGCCGGTACCAGCATGATAAAGCCACATACCTTTTCCGCGACGCCGACGCCTGCAGATGCCGTGACGCCCAACGTATTAACGATTGCCTGAATGACCAGAAACGAAATGCCTACAAGAAAATCCTGCAACGCAATAGGAATGCCAAGCCCCAAAACGCGTGAAATGATCTCTTTATCAAAACGAATCATCTTCCCGTGAAACTCAAAGACAAACTTTTTTCTCGATACGATGACAACGGAACAAAGCACGCTGATCACCTGTGCCCCCACGGTCGCGATTGCCGCGCCGGCAGCCCCAAGTCCCAGCCCTGCGATCAATGCCAGGTCGCCAGCCACGTTTGCCACACAGGCAATCCCAACCGCCAATAACGGCGTCTTGGAATCTCCCATGCCGCGGAAGATCGCACCGATCAAGTTATAGGCCACGATCGCGATCATGCCTCCGCCGCAGATCCTGACATACCCTACCGTCTTTGCAAAGGCATCCGCCGGAGCCTGCATAACCGTCGCTATTTGTACGGAAAAGAGCGGCGTCAAAATCGAAGTCAAAAGACCCAGAAATGCAAAAAGCGCAATGCTCGCGCCTATGATCTCTCCGCCCCTTTTCGCCTTTCCCATGCCGATCTGCTGACCAAAATAAATTGTCGTTCCCATGGCCAGACTCGTGATAATGTTTGCCAGCGTCATCATGATCATCGAGCCAGTTGACACTGCCGACACGTCCTCAGGCGTCGCAAACTTTCCGACCACAAACAAATCCACTGCACCATACGTTGCCTGCAAAAACATCGCCAGCATTACAGGCAGTGCAAACCGCATCAGCGGCAAAATGATCCGCCCCTGCGTAAAATCCGTTTTCTTGTCCACTTTTTCTAAAATCCTTCCACAAAAAAATGATTACCAAATGATATTAAATCATCTGGCAATCACTTCGTCAAGTATGCAATTTTCGTAACGTGATACTGCCCAGCCGCAGCTTTCAGCACCCAACAGTTCATTATACGTCAACCATGCGGCTTGATTGCTCCATGCCTTTCCAACGCATTCAAGAATGCCGTACATCCTTCGACCACGTCGCGATACGTCTCATCAAACCGATCCGTGTACCAAGGATCGGCGATCGACCTTCCGGGCCTGTCCGTAAAATCCAGGAGAAGCCTGATCTTATCCCTGCCGTCCGCTCCCGTAATTCTCATCGTATTTCTTATGTTTGCCGCGTCCGCGCAGAGCAAATAATCATAACGCTCATAGTCTGCCCGCGTCACCTGCCGTGCCCGCTTATTACTGAAATTCGTGTACGCTGTTTTTCCAATCCCATGTTCGCGCAAAACCGCCTGCGCCGGCGGATAGATCGGATTCCCGCGCCCGCCCCAGATCTCCTCCGTGCTCGTCGCCGCTGAGGCGATTTCAAATTGATCCTGAATGCCCCGCTTCTCCACCATGTCTTTTAAAACAAACTCTGAAATAGGCGAACGGCAGATATTGCCGTGGCAGATAAAAAGCACCTTGATTTTCTCTCTCATAAGTCGTTTACTCCCATTCTCCCAAAGTTAGTTCTCATGGGCATCAATTATTCGATATCATGTCACGCTTATCCAAATGCCATCTCCAGAAGTTCTGTGGCTGCCTGCTCATTCTCAACACGGATCAAGTTGTCGTACCCGTCCATTTTCCCGAGCAGATTCATTCCCCCGTGCCAAACCAACTTTTTGTCTACTACGGCAAAGTGCTCGCTCTCATGTTCCGTCAGCGTAACGTTAATTCCATTTTCTCGCATCTCACCAATTAAAATTTTCAACTCAATAACATCTCCATATCCGATTGTTTCAGGATCTAAGGTGATAACCGTAACATTTACTCCCGACTCCTGCCTTGCCTTCAGCAAAGAAATCATTCGTTCCACCTTCGTCCTTCGAATATACGGACTTGAGATTACCACTTCTGAGTCCGCTTCTATAATATCACGTTCGAATGTTTCCGCATAATCCAAACCATCATAAATGGAATTCACAATCTGCTTTTCATTCATGGGCTTTGATATAACCTGATATCCCAATTTCTTGTATGTTTTTAAGCGTTCTTTATATTGCCGGTCAAAAAAGCTTATGTGCCCATCGACATAATCATAGACAATCATGTCTTTTTTCCCTTCATAAGTTCGGCTCAATCTACCTACGTATTGTTTCAGCTTTCCCTCAAATTTAATTGGCGCCGCCAACATTAACGTATCCAACCTAGGGAAATTAAATCCTTCCCCGACTTTTTGCCCTGTTGCGATTAGAACCAAAGTTTCTCCCTGTGGAACAAGAAGCATTTTTTCTTTGATCTCCTGATTCTGTTTCATCGTTTGTCCACCATAAATCAGGAAAACATGATCTGCCTTTCCTTGCAACATTTTCGTCAAAATTTCAGCATGCTTTCTCAATTTTGTCAGTATCACTGGAGTTCGTCCTGATTGAATGGCCTGTTCCACATCCGAAACAATCTGCTCATTTCTTATTTGGCTATCTGCAATCAAACTGTCCGCGGCGAAAATCTCTAATCTTTCTCCCGTAACGCTAACGACCCTTGTAAATCTGGGATAGACGAAACCCTTTAGTCCAGCTGCATCTGTCTGTTCCTTCACGGAATACTTATGTCGCACTGGTCCTAATAGCATGTAGACAATTTCATCCAAATGATCACTGCGTTCAGGCGTCGCCGAAAGTCCATAGACATATTTAGCCCGAATCCTGCTCATCAGCGCTTGACCTTGATTTGATCCAATATGATGACATTCATCACAAATAATCATCCCATACGAATCTAGATTGTCAAAGAACTTGCCTTTATGATATGCCGAACCAATCATCGCAAAATCAATGATGCCAGTTGTCTTATCCACTCCAGACATCAATGTTCCCAAAACATCATCTCTCGTTTTCTCTCTTCCCGACTTAGTTTTGTACGTAGGCGGTTTTTCATCTATATCCAAAAATCGCTTAAACTCTTCCATCCATTGTGGCAAAAGGCTCGTCTGATCAAGCAAAATTAATGTATTGACCTTACGTTTTGAAATTAAATATGCCGCAAGTACCGTCTTACCAAATGCCGGTGGCGCACATAAAATCCCATTCTCATATTTCTCTAATTGTAACGACGCCAATATCTGCTGTTCTCTCAATTCCCCCTTAAAGCTAACCCTAATAGGTTTACCGTAAGATCGTTTATCTATCTTATCTATGGTTATTCCTGCGTCGTAACATTTGCTCTCAATTTTCTCCAATAAACCGATTGGTACTTTAATGTATCCTTCCGATTCATCCCACATGGAAACTGTTCTCAAATTATAGAAATTTGATCGTCCGATGGCTTTATTTTTGTAAAATTCAGGATTGTCAATCGTAGCCATTCCCTTAATTTGATTTTGGATATTAGGCATAAGGTTAAGCGCGTCTATGTATATCCCATCATCAAGAACTATATGGAGTTCATTTCCAACAACATCTTCACGATGAAATCTATCATCTTTTTTCCATGGCCGAACCTGTCCATTATTTTTTGCATGCTTAGTAGACGTAACACCCGTTATTTGCTCAGCATTCCACGCTTGCAGATATTCAGTTACTTCCTCCAAAGAAAGTTTTTTTACAGATTTCAGCTTTCCCCATTGATCAGGATATGCGTTCCATGCCTCATCAATAAAAGCACTATTTCCCTGCTTAATTGCTCTTCCCTGAAGCGGAAGGGCTACAAGATTTCCCAATTTACTTAATACGTCTTGCGAAGGATACATACGATCGTAGTATTTGAAAGATGGCAGATTAATAAATGATGCCCCTCGATCTAAAAGAGCATAGCCAAAGCTACGCGCCAGAGAAGCAGAAATCGCCGTCTTGAAAAAGATCCAGACATGTGCTCCTCTGCCAGAACGCGATCTTTCCGTCAAGGCATCTATGTTTGCTTTTACACATATATGCCGGAGCGCATCAACTTCACTTTTCCATAAATCATCAGCATTTGCATCATCCTTTTTATATGCATCCTTTTCATGATTATCAAAATCAAATACCAAAAAATGACACGTATTGTTTGGCAATAATGGATATACGCCTAAGACATCAGAGCAATCTGACTTCTCGCCCAGTAGATGTTTTAATAGCATCCATGGTTCAAGTGCTTTCCATGATCTATATGGGCAATCCTCGTCACAGAATCGCTTCTCGTCCTTCTGTTTAGGACAATCGGAATTGTTCCACCTAGATTCACACTGCGGAAAGTAACCGCCATTTTTCCCACGCTTGGCAAATACGTCCGTACGTCCCCAGAAAAACCCATAGAACTCTTTCGCCATGGCCAAATTGGGGGTTATCGGGATAATTCGACCACCTTGATCTTCATCATATTCGTCCGGAACATCCGTCGAATTGATAACCTCCTCCGTTTCGTACAAAATACCATTTTCAACTAACAATTTCTTTAGGCTAGAATTTTCATCCTGAAGTTTTCTAATGATACCCCTTAATGAATTTAAGTCATGTTCCTGCGGTCTCATAGTGATCTCCCATATACTATAAACATGCATTATTATCTGCGATAACCTGAAAAAGAGCACCCTAAATGAGTGCTCTTAATCTAGACCAACACCGTATCCATCAATTCGTCTGAATGTTTAACCGTAATCAATGACATCATCGCTAAATTATGAATGGTATCACAAATCTCAAACTCTTTCTCGTCTTTCCAATGCGGCTTCCAATCAATCACGTAATCATAAACATCCTTATCGGATACTTGGCTGCTACTCTTATTTAATTCATCATAGGAATACAATACGGTCGCAACCATTTCCGCTTGTTCCGTACTTTTTACTCTTCCAAACAAGTCAACCGTTTTTACCATTGCCAGCCATTCTGCATCAGAAAACTTTTCTTTTTGAACGACAACATGCTCTGAAATGCTCAGCGAAACCATCCGGCCTAATGTTTTTTCGGTTATTAAATTAGCATTCGCCAATGCTGTAACGGAGTCTTTTACACTTGCCGAATACGGTCCATAACTACCTTTTGAAAAAACAAAACCCGTATCAATCCCATTACGCGTTAAAACATAACATATCTTCTGATAGATCGTTCTTCCTACTTTCAATGAATAGGCTCGCGAATTCAACCGCCGTACCGTCTCCAAGATTAAATACCATTTAGGATTTATCTTAGAATTTGTTTTCCCCTGAATATCAGCTTCAGTGGCATTTTTCATCAGAAATTCTTCCGTAATCTCATTCCGACTAGTACCAAACGGTGCAAATATTTCTATACTGATTGGCAGGCCTGAAAGCTTTTGATACATAATCGGCCCCACGACATCCCATGTCAACCCACCGTTGCCACAACCCAGCGGTGGAAATGCAATACTGTCTATCTGATATTTCTCATAGTTTTTAACAAACCATTCTAGCCCTTCCACAACAAAAGACAATCTCGATGGTGATCTCCAATGATCTTTGGTTGGAAAATTCAAAATCTTTAAACCATCATCATTCTCATAAATATAGGGTTCTCCCGTCTTTACCAATCCAGCATTACACTTTTTTACATAATCTAAATACATCTCTGGATATTTCTTTTTAAACTCCAGTGCAATACCTTTTCCCATTACGCCTACGCAATTAACCGTATTAACGATAGTCGAACATTCACTATCAAAAATATCACCAATCTTAACTATCATACGCTCATCTCTCTCCTAAAAGAAAAGCCCAGCCTTAACATAGATTTCTCTGTCAAAACCTGTTAACTTCAGTTTTTCAGCAGCGTCTTTACTGATAACTGCAGCACCAAGAACATAATCATACGGAATCATATATGGCACCAGTACTTCCGCACATTTAATTGATTTTTTTCTTAACTGTTCATAATAATCATCATCCGTCCAATATTGGGCATACACCAAATTAAAATCTATCTGCTCTAACCCAGTTTCAGGTGGATAAAACGCCACGTAATCACTTGATGCATTCCTGTCAGAAACAACTACACCTTTTAAATCCAAGACATCTCTTGAAAATCTTAATATACATATTTCCTCATTTTGGTCTCTCTTTCTTGACAACATAGGATTTCTTGGATCAAAATACAAATTCGCGTATTGATGTAATCTTAATCCGTTGGGAACCTTAACTATTTCTCTCCTTTTCTGAACCTCATTCATGGCAATGGAAGCATGATAAATACTTTTAGCCTTTTCATTTGAAAGGAGTCCCCTTTGCATTATTGAGGGTATGTTGCTTATAGATTGAATATTAAATAAGCCTGTTTGATTTGTTAATTGTGTAAATCTTTCTGATGGTTTCAATCGTGTCACCTCTATTGTAACATACCTAATCAGATTTGTCGAACATTTGTTTGCAAGTTCATAATGTCTATGGAAATTATATCATAGTCTAAAGGATATTGATACAATCACATGACGAATTTTATAGCAGATTCTACACCCCCATCGGGCATCCACCTTCAAACGGTGTAAGCGAGGTGTAAATCATGCATCCGCAACACACAAAACAGCTGTAAATACGGTATTTCTCTCATCCGCCCCAAATATTGCCGTGGCAAATAAACAAAACCTTAATCATCTCTAAAAACCCCGTATTTTGGTGTTTTGCCAATTTTTATTTTTGCATGTCCCCGACTTATTTTGCCATAACTTTCCCCTCAAAAGGTGCAAATCGGGATGCAAATGGAACCCACTTGCCTCTCGACCTTTTTGAAGCATTATTCATTCGATGACTGCACCTTATAGTTTTTAAAGCTCCTAATAGGATTAGACTCCATATTGGTAGCTCTTGACTCCGAGATCCGATTCATTTCTTCCTTTGCATCATCAAATCCCAAATGCGTATAAGTATTGAGAGTTATACCGATATCAGAATGTCCCATGACGTACTGCAGTCATTTATTATCAATCTTTTTTACTCGATTACTTCCCAATAACCGTTTTTATTGGCCCCATGTCGTATTAATTTGCCATCTTCTTTCAATTTCGACAAGATGCGCTGCGCCTGTCTTTGCGTGATTCCGATAGATTTTGCCAACATATCCGCGGAAAGCTTACCGTCCTGACGCAAAAGAGAAAGAATTTTCTCTTCATTTGTTACGACATTTATTACGACGTTTTTTACGACATTCGTCTTGTTCTGTGTCATACTAATTTCATTTAACACGTCTCTGATCATGCCGAGCATAAACTCAATGAATACCGTTGATTCACCGGCATTATTGGCGCTCTGTAATGCTTTATAATACTTCTCCTGGTTCTCGAACACCAGTGTTTCCACCGGAAGCCACGCAAATATATCCTTCCATTTTTGAAGGATGAGCGACTGCCATAATCTACCCGTGCGCCCATTCCCATCCTGGAACGGGTGAATGTATTCAAACTCATAGTGAAAAACACAGGATTTCACCAACGGATGGTACTTTGATTCCTTCAGCCATGAGAATAATTGTTCCATGAGCTCTGGCACGTAATTTACAGGCGTCCCGGCATGAATCAGCTGATCCCCCGCATAAACTCCTACATTGCCGCTGCGGAACCTCCCGGCTTCCTTAACGAGGCCATTCATCATGATGCGATGAGCAATTAGAAGGTTCTTCAAATTATATGGATTCAACGAGGCCGCTCTCTCATACGCTTCATAAGCGTTCTTCACCTCATGGATGTCCTGCGGTGGTCCCAAAACGCGTTTACCGTCTATGACGTCAGTAACCTGATCCAATGACAATGTATTATGCTCAATCGCAAGCGAAGAATGTATCGTCTTGATTCGACTTTCCCGGCGCAAAACAGGATTAGGGTTCATTACCTCATGCGTTGTGATTGCGCCGACCAATTCACCTATTTCTACAATAAGGTTTGTGATCTCCCCCGTCATCGTAAACGGAGGCTCATACCGCTCTCCCATAAATTCCCTCCGTCATTTCTTTTCAGGATCGATCTCACCCAAATCAATTCCTTGCACTTCTTAGTGCCGAAAATCCGTATGTTCATGTTGTCCTATCGCCTTTACTCTCATCCAATGACAAACTGCGCCGTCAGCTGATACGTAGCGTATACTCCGTCACCATAATTCTTGTGTTGATCTACCGTTTTTGTAATTCTGTAAGTTCCTGAGCTAAGCTTCCCGTACAGCCACTCCCATTCCGTTTCCAAGGTGGACTCGTCGGTTTTCGGAATAATGTAGCCAATGTCATGGAAGGCGTATGCATCTATGATCGTTGGAACTTGGATCCAATCGTCACCTTCCTGGCGCTCCAGCCAGTATTGCTCGCCATATATGAGCGTGCCAGTCTCCCTTTCGTCGTATTGCCTGAAATGAACCGTAAGGCCAGTGGCCGTTACGTTCGTTACTTCCATGATCACGGCAATTTCATCATTCTCGGATTCGGGAACGTACTGTCCGACGCCGCCTTCCCTGACGGTCTCATCAAACTTCATCGTGTCAAGAATGTCCATTGCATCATTCCAGTCATTGTCCGTCCAGGAAGAGCAGTCCGTATGCATTGCAACCAAGTTCGCCTTTCCGCTTCCAAACGTAATGAAGTCCCAATGATCGTGATTGTCATAAGTACCAATGCCCGCCACGTCACCTGCCAGTTTGCGTTCTTCGGTTGCCAGTCCCGTTCCGCACACGCCAAACATGTCAGTATAGATGATCTGAATCTGTCCATCGCTTGCGTTCCTTGGCCATAAGGCAAGTCCGTACAAGCCATTGGCAAGCACCTCGGAACCCACGGGGATAGCCTCGGCCGTCCAACTCGCCGGTATGTAAACTGAAATCTGCCCGTAAGGTCCGACAACCGATGCGGTGTCAGCCGTCGGAATCTCAACTTCCGTCGCTGTTGGATCCCATGTGTTTTTGTCTTTCATGATAGGCTCTTCCAGATCGTAAGCGCCCTTTCCAAACTCCTTGGGAATCTCTAGGATGACATGCCACTCGGCCATGTCATCGGTTCCCACTTCCGGAATGAGTCTCGTTATTTCTGTCTGCAGGGATTGTCTGCCATCATTCTGGCGCAATGCCTTAACTGCGGTAACTTCATGTCTTATGGATCCGCTTCCCTCTTCCAAAACCACGAAGATCAGGTCATAATCACGAAAGAACGCTTCGTCATAATCCTTGACGGCTTCCGTAAACCCGCCGACCGTTTGATCGGAATAAGGGTGCCCTATGCTTTCCAGGTAATACTTGCCCTTATTCGCTTCATAATACTTTTGAATTTCATCAGGCGTGGTGATCCAGCTTGCCCTCGGGTATTTTTCTCCGTCATGATATCCGTCCGTGCGAACGTAAATCGCCTTGAATTCAACGTTTTGTTCCGCAGGTTCCACGCTTTTCTCCCCACTTGAATCACTGCTCGGCGCATTCTCGCTTGTGATGACAGTCTCCGATTCCGTCTTACTCTCTGGTTGATCATCTTTCGATGCGCATGCCGCGACGAGAATCGCCACAGCAAGCATGAAGTATGCAATTATTTTTTTTCGCCTCATCTTCGCCCCTCCTCATAATCTTCGGTTATCGGAACAAGCAAAATGGAATTCCAGTATACCTATAGTATATTCCCATCAACTAATGTCTGCAAGGAAAAGCCTTATTCTCCGTCATCACTTAGCATCCAAATTCGTTTGAGAGGGATTTCGGCGCGGATTACTCCGCTATAAGCCATTCATCCATTCGCGCATCAACTTGATGCGTAAAATTGAATGCTTCTAAATGCGAAACAGCTTGTTTCGCATTTGAATCATTTCATAATTAGTTTAACATACTTGCAATCCTGTCGCAATTGAAAAGACATTTCACCAAGAATGATCCAAAACATAATTCTTTTTAGGGGTAAATCTCACCGCAATGAAGAAGAGCCTTCGCAGCCGCGAACGCTCTTCTTTTTCTTCTCGGAAAATCCTTTCAAATTTGACATACAAACATGGGGGTATCATGGGGGCACAACGGGGGTACGCGACCTTCCCGAAGTGCCTTAAACCCTTGATTTTACTGCATTCTTAGTCTTGTGTTCATATCTTGCCGTGGCAGATGAATAGTATCTTAATCATATCGTTTTTCCTTGTTTTATCAGGGCTTAGACACCTTTTTCATTTTCATTTGCCGGCATAATATATGAGGTATGTCATCTGCTCAACAACATCGAGCGGATTTGTGATCCCGCCGTTCCAAAAGATTTCCCACAAACTATCAATCTTATTACCAAGTTCTCCGGTCATTATCGTTCTCCTTTATTCCTTATCTCTGTTCCAAACGTATTTTGTATATCTGCCGCCACCAATCTTTATTATGCTTTCCGATGACAGAAGTTCTGACAGTGCCCTCTCAACAGTTATGCGGCTTATGTCAGGGCATTTCTCCATGATCTGCGACTTCGTGATCTCGCCGTAAGTATTTTTTATCAATTCAGCCACGCGCTCCGGTTTTGAAAGGCCGCTGGTAAACAAAGTCTCTACTCTGTCAGAGAAATCTCTGTATGCTGCCACTACAACACCAAGCATATACTGTACAAACGGAACATAATTATTCTCTTCCTCATGCCAGTTAAGAGAGCTTTCCTGCAGGCACTCATAATATGATGTCTTAGTCTTTTCAATCAGATGCTCAATACTGATGTACTTTCCTACAATGTATCCGGCTCTGTACAGCATCAGCAACGTAAGCAGTCTGCTCATTCTTCCGTTGCCGTCATTAAACGGATGGATGCATAAAAAATCCAGTATAAACATTGGTATCAGAAGAAGTGGATCTATTGTTCCGGTTCCGAGAGCTTTGTCAAATTCATTACAAAGATTCTCGATTGCCTCGGGCGTTTCCCAGGCAGGGACCGGTCTGAATCTTACAAACTTGTTGCCCTGTTCGTCCTCTTCCTCAATGATATTATCCGCTGCTTTATACTTTCCTCCGATATCATAACCTTCAAATTTATAAAGATCTCTATGAAGCTGTAGGATCATATTCGGTCTTATCGAAATATAATCATGACTCTCATGGATTGTATTAAGTACATCCCTGTATCCGGCAATCTCTCGCTCGTTTCTCGTCTTAGGCGTAGTCTTATCTTTAACAAGTGCTTTCAGTCTCGCATCGGAAGTATAGATACCTTCAATCTTGTTGGATGCTTCGGTACTCTGAATCTTCGCAATCTCAACAAGTTGCGTCAGCGAATCTGCCTTCGCTTCTATAAAAAATGACTGCTCACCTTTATACTCATGGATCTGCGTAAGCAGAGCCACTATTTCCGGTGTCAGTAGTTTTTCCCATTTTTTTCTGTAATCAAAATTTCTCATTTTAATATCCTCATTTATACATCAATTTACTCATAAGCGGATATAATGATGCATTTAAATAATAACTCTCATTATACTCATTGTCAATGTCAATTGCATCAAATTTGCAAAAATGATGCAATTAGACAATTGATGATGTAATTAAATAGTTTATCTATAAAATAGTTATGTCTTCTTCGTTTGAGCCTTCCATTCGTTTCCTTGACGGCATCTCCCAGGGGCCTGTGCTTCTGAGCAAGCAGTTCCGTATTCCCCGGATTCAATTTAGGAGCTTATCGACATCACGCAGCTGGCCCTGTGTATTCCTGATCTCTGTATTTACGCCCTTTAAGGCAAAAAGAACCGGTCTCCCGATTCTTCTCAAAAAAAATATTATGTTCTTGCGCTATAAGCCAAAATCAATTGAATTTATCCCCGTAATCATACAAAGTATATTCATCCGTTTTCTTGGTAACATATACATTGAAACCTCCGTTAGCATATGTATTGTTCATTAAGGAATCAGTGTAATCATTAGGCAGGCATTCTTTGGGTATCTTTTTTAGTGATAATAAATTATCTTTAAAGGATGTACAGATGTATGCTATTTCATTGTTCCCCAGATCCATCGCATATTCATATGAATGATTATAACAGTCTATCGCTTTATACACCGGATGTGTGAACCGATCGCCTTCTTCGTACTCGAGCCGATTTACCACTTTCGTTTCATCATTCCCGAGTTGGAACTCACTATTTTTAAGACGATCTATCTCTCTTGCATAATCAACGTCAGAATATGTACATCTCAAGTATACTTCACAGGTAGGATCATCTAATGTGTCTCTATACCAAAAGTAAAATTCCGGCTGTGAACCATTTGCAAAAGCACTATCAGGAATTGTTTTTGGGAAAGCAAAAAAACCGATATGTACTTTGCCCACAACCTCATTTGTGTACCTATGCATAGTTTCCTCGTATAAACCAGCATCTTTTATAATATGTGCCGGTCCACCGGTGAAGAAGTAGTATATAAACACTATTATCGCGATGTTGATAGTAACAGCGGCAACACCCAGTCCTATTAGAATTCCCTTCAGCGCTCTTTTGTTTTTCTTTTCTTTCATACTCTGTTTACCTCCATTTTATAAATTTTTAGTTTAAATTGTCAGCCGTATTTGATCACAAAAGTAACAACCGTCATCCCAATACAAAATACAATATAGATCACCATCGGCACATTCAAATAACAATCTTTGGCTGCGCTCTTTACCTGATTGCAATTCACTCTTAGCTTATTCAGCATCAAAATCCGTAATCTTGGGATTAAAAAAATTACAATTACTAAAGCTAAAGCGATTATACCCAGAATTGCTTCTATAAGTCTGTCATTAGCATTATATTCCGGTATTAAAGGTAAAAGGACTGATATCGAATTATTGAGAAAATGCAGCAACACCGTATAGATAAGTTTACCTGTTTTCTCGCATACGTAACAAAGTATAAGACCCATCCCGAATGCAAATATACCCTGCGTAATATCCTGATGCATAAGTCCGAAAAGGATAGAGGAAAATACAGCTGCAACAGCAACTCCGTACTTACGCATACTTCCGAAAATAACTTTACGAAAAGCAAACTCCTCAAACAATGCAGGCAACACAGCAATAGCGATGAATCTAAATAGCGGCGAAACATTATCAGTTGGATCCGCCGGATGATCAAGCACTGATTCCAGTGCGAAATCACACGCTCCAATAATTAGATTCCAAATCAATATACTAAACAGTGCTGCCAGAACAATTAGAAGACTGTGCCTTCTTTTAACAGGAAGGGAAATATTTTTATTACGTTTAGCAAGATAATAAATCCCCAGTATTATTACATTCGCAAGGAAGCTTCCAACATCAGCACCTATCAGCATACCTTGATCCTCCTTTCCGAGGAAAACGGATGCAGCAACTACTATAAGCACAGTTAACTGAAAAAAGAGTTGTCCCAGAAGCATTAGCCAAGCTTTTTTTTTGGATTCACTTTTCACCTCTGTCTCCTCCTTCACTTCAAGCCAAAAATTGTCATTGCATCATCTATTAACTCCTGTACTTTTGTTCCTTTATCTTCTTCAAGAAACCATGTTCCTTCCTCAAAGACTGATTTCCCCTCCGCATTTGAGATCACCGTAAAAGAATCACTGCTACTGTTATCAACCATTGATACTGTGATCATCGCTTCATCGTACCCTTCCGTCTGCCCATACGAGAGCATTACCTGATAGGAAACATCCTTAAATGAAGATGCATTTGAAGGATCATAATTGAATACAGAAACATTGTTAGAATCATCCTCATCCTCTTTATAATCCTCTGGAAGAAAGTATTTTCCTCCAAATGCATATTCTTCAAGCGAAGAGTTGACCGTTTCCCAGTTGCACCGGGGCCTTACAGCAGGTTCAGTTCTTTGATTCCCTTTATAGGAGGTACTGCTGCAAGCCGTAAGTGAAAATGCGGTGTAAAACAGAGCTATAATGGTAATTGTTGTTTTAATAATGTGTTTCATAAGATGCCACATCCTTTCCTTAAATTTGATCAAAGTATAAGTCCGGTTCTGCGTGACATACAAGAAACAAGCCGTAACAGTGCTGTTACTTACCGTAACAACGCCATTTTTAAGGATTTTTAAACAAAAAAGGACTGGCTTTCACCAATCCTTTAAGGTCATATAATTTATAAAACGCAAATCATTACATTTGTAAATTGAGTTAGCATTTGTATTCCACACCCCCGTCGGGCGTTCACCTTCAAAAGGTGTAAACAGGGTGTAAATCATGTCTTTGTTCTCCCTAAAATGCCCTAAATACGGCACTTATCGTCTCGGCCCCATATCTTGCCATGGCAGATAAATAAAACTTTTATCGGCATTTTCTTCCTCCAAAACCTCATCAAAATGTTTGAGTTTGCGCCAGTTTGCCAACCTGCCCGAAAGGTACCTCCTATATATTGCTATCTTCCAATTTTATGTTCCAACGTTCATGCCGACAAACCCGAATTGTCGAATCCTTTCTACCCCAAACTCTCAAGGTTGCCAGACGCTTCCTTAAAAGCAACCTTATTCCCCGTTCTCTCCATGTTTGTTGCTTTTCTCATCTTGTCCCACTTGAGAAGGCAACAGATATCCGCCACCGCTCCTGCCACGTTGCCTTTTCAACCTCGAGAAATCCAAATAAACAACATAATGCTCCATACACGCCTCTATATGTTGCTTTTACCATCCTCATGCTTCTTAAAAGGCAACATGTGACGGCATTTGTCATGCTTTTGTTACACTTTTGCCTCCCATGAGGGCTCGGACTCTTCTGGCGAGGCATTTCTCGGAAGATTCTTGCTTTCTTTGCCTCCCGTGAATGCCCCGTCTACTCTGACGAGGTATTTCTCGGAAGATTCTTGTTCACTTTGCCTCCCACAAAGGTTCCGCCCCTTCTGGCGAGGCGTTCCTCGACAACTTGGGATTTGTCGAGGTGGCTCCCTTCGCAAAATCGGGCAAGAAGAATGCTTGAAACAGCGGAAAATCAAAAATTGTAAATCCCGCTGTGGAAAACCGTGCCGACAGAGGATTTATGACAGCGGGAAATCAGAAAATGTAAATCTCGCTGTGGAAAACCGTGCCGACAGAGGATTTATGACAGCGGGAAATCAGAAATTGTAAATCTCGCTGTAGAAAACCGAGTAGACGGAAGATCTTTGACAGCGGGAAATCAAAAAATGTAAATCTCGCCGTAGAAAACCAAGCAGGCACAAGATTTTTAACAGCGGAAAATCAAAAAGATACATATCTCGCTGTGATGAAGTGGGATTTTGTGGAAACGGGACATCGGAAATCAAAAAAATGCAGATCCCGATGCTCAGTGTGACAACTTCAGGTTTCCCGCGGTGCTAATTCGCATGCGGCTTCGCCGAATTGCTCATGTCGCGCTGGCAAGCCCTTCGGCTTGTCCTTCGCTACGCGGTGTCCATCCGCCAAATGCTTTGCATTCGTCGGATGTCGCGCTGTCGCGCTATGCAACCAGTCCGAAATGGGTCTGCTTGTGAGCAAGCTCCCAGCAGACCATTCCGTCCTGTTTGCGCACCGCTTGTAGAAACGCGCAACTT
>CAMKQH010000022.1 GCA_946414885.1 uncultured Lachnospiraceae bacterium | reverse complement strand
CCAACTTAAAGGAAAACGGTTCTCCCTCTGCCGTAACGCCGCTTACGCTACTCCAATCGTCAGCATATCTGTTCTTAAAACTGTGAGTCTTAAAAAGCACGCATCCCCCGTCACCGACGAACATAGAACTAAATGAGCCGTAGATCTCTCCTTCCACGGTTACCCTCTCCACGGGGAGGTTTAGGACGGCCTGAAGGTCATCCAGGGAATTGTCGCCTTGGGCGTCGTCAGCCGCGTCCTCAAGAAACAGAAACTCCGACGTCTCAGCCGAAACCGTGTCTGTCTTGTCCTGCTCCTTTACGGCGCCGTCCTTCCCAAGGCATCCGCCAAGCACAAGCATTGCCGCCATTCCAAGAATTTCCACTAGTTTTATTATGCCCTTCATGCCGTCCCTTTCCTCCTAGAATTTAGTAATAATACGGAGCTATTCCACAATTTGCATGCATTATGGCAAAATCAGAGCTAGAGTAGGGATGCTCGTAATCTATGTATCCGCAAACAGTACATCTTGGATACACGGTTTTTATAACCTTATAAATGCGACAGGTGGCCATCGTATTATTCAACTCATACGGATGGGTGGATATGGTTACGTTGTGATATCCGTCATGCGTCGCATTAAATGTGTGATTCACGCAGTCTCTTCCCTTTGCACATACGGTTACGGGAGTCAAAATGCCACAAGCAAAAATTATTACTGCCGTACAAATAGCTAAAACCATTCTTCTCATTTACAAACCCTCTCTTTCTTACAATGATAAAGGCTTTTTCAAAACAGTGTCAATTCATTTTTCCCCAAAACATTGGTCTCACCTCAATCCATGTTATTCCAAGCCCTAAGTTAATTAAATGTCTTTGTGATGTCGGCTAGATTATATACAACGCCGTTGACAGCCACTGTTATCTGCATGGTATATGTTTCACCATATACCACGTTAGCGGTATCACTGAAGCTCATGTAGCCATTCGCCGTCAAGTTTAGCCACTGTTTTACAATCGTACTTCCATGTTTAAGCGTCACGGTTGCAACTATCGGATAAGATGCATTACCGGCATTAACGTCTAAAGAACACGTTGCCGTCGATATACCGTTAAAAGTCAAGTTTGCAGTAATGATTGCATTTGATTGATTCTCCGCTTTAACAGGAAAACTTACAGTAAGCACAATGACTAATACTGATAACAATGCTAAAATCTTTCGCATAGTAATCCCCTCCTTTCCTCAAATTTAATAATAAAACGAGACCAGAGGGGAAAAAGGGACACAAGTCTAAGAATTTAGTTGTAAAAAATCTTTGCTAATTCTATTAGCTGCTTTTCATCCAATACTCCTTGGATAATAAATCTGATACCTTTCGAATTCTGCCACGTTATGGTACTGGCTTCACCTTGGTTTTGGGATAAATACAATTCCGCTGACATACTCTCAATATATACGGGATCTTTCATGGTATTTTCGTCGGAAACTATATAAATGTTCCCGTCATAGCTCGCACTCAATACCATAAACGTGAGTAAGTTTCCTTCATTATCCGAATAGATTTCCGTAATCTTATCGTCGCTTCCATATCGTTTGATAAAACGATATCCTTCAGGTATGTTTCCATCTAACGTAAACTCCGAAACATCTGACTCGATGTTTGACAAACTGTGATATTGAAATTCATTGTTACCAACCCGTTCCATAATCCAATTCCAAACATTAGCACGTGCTTTCTCGTTAATCCCTAAAACAAGACTTCCCATAATTCCCAAAAACAGAATAATAATCGCAGTTACTTTTTTTACTTCATGCAAAACGGGATGATCATGTTTATCCATTAGATTATTCATCCGTATTCTAAACAAAATTGGCAATTTTAGGTCTTCTTCCGATGGCGTCGGAAATTGACTTACTTCATACTCCTGCATTTCTACAAGTGCCCCTCTTAACCACGTCGCATCCATCATAAAAGCCCTTCCTCCCTGCATTTTTCTTCCAATCGATCCTCTGCGCGCCTTACCGCCTTTTTAACCGCATCTTCTTTCATGTTTAGCAATTTTCCTATCTCTGCATTTTTGTATCCATAAACATGTTTCAAAAGCAAATACTCTTTGTCTCTTTCAGAAAGCTTAAGTATCTCCTTTATAATTTTGTTATCGCCTTCATATGGTTCTTGAAAATTTTTGATTTCCAGTGCTTCATTATACGAAACTTCACTAATCCGATTTCTTTTTCTCCAAATGTCTATTGCAGCATTCTCTGCAGCCTTAACCACGTACCACTTTGTCTGAGTACTTTGCGGATCTGGTAAACTTTCCAAATGGTCTAGTATCCGAACAAAAGCATTATGAACGGCATCATCCGCATCTTGTCTGTTATTTAAGATTAAATACGCTTTACAACGCATGATACCCACGTAATTTTCGTATATTTGCCTTGCCTTTGACCGCTCTTTTTCATCTTCTATTGCCATCAGCATGATCAACATAATCCTTCTCCACCTTTTTAGATAATGCTATATTTTATAACGATATTTTATTTCAAAAAGGGACAACCAAATTTAAAAAATCAGGAATCAGAAAATTCAGAAAATTCAAAGTTTTTCTTACAAAAAAACACCCTGCGATACATAGTTGTACCGCAAGGTGCCAATGTGCCACGGGGACGTGTCTGCTGACACGTTATTTCCCAAATAGCTCCGCCGTCTTTTTCATGCGATCCGCAATCTTTACTCCAAAGGGGCATCTTCCCTCGCAGCCCTTACATCCGATGCAGGCGCTGGCAGTAATTCCGAGCGCCTCATAGTGTGCCTGCACGCTCTCCGGGACGGCAGGCTGCTGAGTTGCAAGGTCATAGAACTTATTGACCATGGCGATGTCGATGTTCACGGGGCAAGGCTTGCAATGTCCGCAGTAGGTACACTGTCCTGCGTAAGAATGGAGCGGCGCGGAAGCGATGACGGAGGCATAATCCTTTTCTTCCTCCGTTGCCGTCTCATATTTTACGGCCTCGTCCACCTGCTCCTTTGTATCATAACCGCAGAGCACGGAGGAAACGCCGGGCCTTGTCAGGGCATAATGATTGCACTGCACCGGCGTGAAGGCTACGCCAAATGGAGAGGTTTTTGCGTCAAATAATCTCCCGCCAAAATAAGGCTTCATGACGGTGATGCCAACCCCCTTTTCTTCACAGAGCTGATACAGGGAGGTGCGCTCAGGGTCGATGCCGGACAGCTCCGCGTCATATTCCCCAAACAATTCGTCAATGTCCTCCGTTGCAGGCCGCATGTCGAACGCGGGATTGATGGAAAACAGAATCATCTCCACAAACCCGGACTCCACGGCAAGCTTTGCGACCACGGGATTGTGCGTGGACAAACCAATATGGCGGATCCTCCCGCTCTCCTTGAGCTCTCTTACGTATTTCAGGAAATCCGAATTTTGAAGTCCTTCCCATTCCTCCCTTGCGTCCACGTAATGGATCATGCCAAGATCCACGTAATCCGTTTTCAGCCTCTTAAGCAAATCTTCAAACGCAGGGACAACGAATTTCATGTCCCGCGTCCGCACGTACTGACCATTTTGCCAAGTGGAACCAACGTGCCCTTGCACAATCCAGTGCTCGCGGCATCCTTCCATGGCCTTTCCGATAATGTCCCGCGACTTCGGATCCGCCATCCAGCAATCGATGATATTGATCCCCTTTGTCGCGGCGTATTGAATCAGTGCAACGCCGTCCTCCTCGGGATGACGCTCCAGCCATTCCCCGCCAAAACCAATTTCGCTGACCTTAAGTCCTGTTTTTCCAAGCGTTCTGTAATTCATATCTTCTCCTCCCAATGTGACGGTAGACACGTCCCCGTGACACGTAACTTATATGCAAAACACCGCATATAACGGTACGGATTTTATGTTATTTGACGTGCCAAAATTATTTTCCGATATTCTAATGGAATACTTTGGTTTATATTTTTCAACGTAATTATTTAGACTTGTTGATCGTTTATGCCGCCCAGATTTGACTTCTATGGGAATAATATCATCATTAATTGTGGTGATAACGTCAATCTCCATACTTTCTGACGGTTTAAAATAATAAAGCTCTTTATGGTGAATTATCAACTGTTCAATACAGTAATTCTCGATCACGGCACCCTTAAACGTATTATGACAGTCAGGGAATAAATCCTGCGGATTTAAACCACACATATTGGAAAGCATTCCCGTATCTGACAAATAAATTTTAAAACTGTCTGCATCCTCATATGCTTTAATGGGGATTTGTGGCAATTCAAGCTTATTTATTTTATAGATCATTCCTGAAGCAACGAGCCAGTCAATGGGACCATAGTAATCCCGTTTGATCGCCGTATCTCTGATTTCTTTATACTTAAATTTGGGATTATCTTTGGCTAGCTGTCTGGGAATGCTTTCATATACCGCCGTGATCTTCGCTGTTTCGGTAACATTGGTCACGTACTTTGACATGTCAGCCAAATAAGCCAACCTGATATATTCTTGTAAATCTCTGTTCAACATCGTAATATTTTTATGATTATCTATATAGTTCTTAACTAATTGGGGCATGCCGCCCACAATTAAATAATCGTGATACAGACTTAATGCCTTCTTGTGAATTGCTTCCGGAAGCTGCGTCATTTCAGAGTAAGCTGTTTTGATTCCCTCCCTTAAGGCATCTTCTCCCAAGGCAAGCAAAAACTCTTCAAAATCCATGGGAAACATGTGTTTTATATATACCTTACCCACGGGAAACGAACTCTCAAATCTTTTTACCTTAACCCCAAGTAAGCTTCCTGCACAAATAATGCGGTAATTCTCTTTCGCTTCACAAAAATATTTCAACGAAGTAATGGCACGTTCACTCTGCTGTATTTCATCAATTACGATCACCGTTTTGTCGTCTATGGTTTTCCCCAAAACCATGCTAAGTTTTTTTAAAATTACTTCCGGCGTCAAATTCTCCTCAAAAATGGAAATAAGATCCTTTTGTTCTTCCAAATTTACGTAAACGTAATTCGGATACGTATTCTCACAAAAAGATTTTATGATCCATGTTTTTCCTACCTGCCTTGCACCGATTACAAGAAGAGGCTCTTTAACGTTCTCTTTTTCCCATTTTACCAACTCGTCATAAAACTTTCTTTTCATCGTTTTATCCTCTTTTGACAGATTCGCTTATACTACCATACTACTATCTCCATCCCACTTTGTCAAAGAAAAAATGAAAACTTTCAGTTTTTTTGCGTTGAAAAACTGAAAGTTTTCATTTTTTTGCATTTATTCTTTTCGTTTTGTTCTGCCCTGTCCGCTTCCTACTCCCCGTCAATCCCCTTCACTTCGATGTTTCCGGAGGAAACGTGCACTTTCATGAGGTTAGCTCCATTTCCGCACACATAGTTGTCTCCATTTTTGGAGAACGCCAGATCATAGGACAGCTTGCCGCTGGATGCCTTAAACTCTCCCGTCAAATTGCTCTCCTTGGGAAGATAGAACGTCGCGCTACCGGAGGAGTGGGAAACGTCAATTGTTTCGGGCTCGCTTGCGAACTTATATTCTCCGGCGCCGCTGGAAATCTTGGAGCGGAAGTCCTTTACCGACTTTGCTTCCACCTTTACTTTTCCGGAAGAGGAATGCACGTCGAGCACTCCCGCGTTCTCCGCGTTGACGAAAATTTCACCGGAGGAAGTCTTTAGCTTGATCTCTTCGCTGTCACCGCGCTGATTCACCGTAAGATCACCGGAAGAAACCTGCAGATCCATCTTTTTCGCCGCACCGCTCACTTCCACGTCTCCGGAAGATGCATGCACGTTAACGTTTTCCGCCTCAAGGTCCTTATAGGTCAAGTCTCCGGAGGATACCTTCACTTTCACGTCCGAAAGCTTTACGTCTGCCGGAAGCTGAATCTCCAAATTCTTTTTCAGAAAGTTTACGTCCAGTCCCTTTGCAGAGGCACAATATCTTACGTACAGCGTCGTGCCGTCCACCCAAGTGTGTACCTTTCTCTGATCCTCCAGCTGTTTTTCCGAGGTTTCCCGAATGGTCACGGTGCTCGCATCCGTACCAGTCAGCGTTACGTCTCCTGACAGGTAATCAAGGTCTATGGTATCGATTTTCTCCGTGATCTCACGGTCTCCAGCCACGTATTTGTCACCGTTCTGATAAATATAACTGGTTTTCCAGCCGAAATTACATCCGCTAAGACAACCGATCAATGCCACCGCAGCGGCAAAACAAATATATTTTCCAAGCTTTCTCATTGCTTCTTTCCTCCTTTTTTCCCGAAAAGCAGTCCGATCACTGCAACAGCCGCGCCAATTCCAACGCCCGCAAGCATCATGGGGAAGGAAGGCTGCGAATGAACCAGTACGCCATTTTCTTCCATGCTTCTAAGGGTAAGCCACAGACCTATTTCACTTCCCAAATACGTGAAAGCGCTGAAGGCTGCGATGCAAACGCCGGTTTTCACCCATCCGTTTGCGGGAAGATAACGGGCGATCAGGAAAATAGCCCAAACCGCCACGAGCATGATGGCGGAGGTGACAAGCATCTCCATTAAGATATCTGCGTAAAATCCGATGCCAAGCGCCATCAGGAGGAACGTAACGGTATACGCACACATTACGGCCAGGCCCTTACGGTTTTTTAAGTATGCGTTCATGGGTCTTCGGCAGGCGATAAAGGGCGCGAAGCAAACCGTCAGGCCAAACAGCACTGCCGGCGCTGCCACAAAGAACCAATCCCCTTGAGAGTAGATGCAGCATACCGCAAGGAGAAAGAGAATGCTTCCCGTAAGGGAGGTCATCGTCAGGAACATCCTGTTTTTCGGTGCCATCAGCGGCACCACAAAGAGGGACGTCGGGATCAGCATTCCCGCCAGCACCAAAAAGAACCAGGTGAGCCCGTGCCCCGTTACCAGATTTACAATCAGGCTGATCAGGATCGGCAGCGCAAAAATGCCTCCGACAACGCTTCCGGCCACGGCACTCTTTCTCTTAAAATACTTTGACTGCGTGCCGATCACGTTCTCTTTCTCCTTGATGATCAGTTCATCAACGGAGGTATCATTCAACTGATCCAAAAACTTCTTACATTTTTCGCATTCATTCAAATGCTCCTGCACCGCCAGGGCGCTTGCCACGCTGCAGGCACTGTCTTTATATAAAGGCAAAAGATCTTGAATTACTTCGCATTCATATTTCATGACTCGTCCATCCTTTCTTTGATCATGAGTCTTGCACGGTGGAAGGTTACCCGGGCCCAGGTTTCCGTTTTTCCGAAGATGGAAGCTATCTCCTTGAAGGACAGTTCACCAAACACGCGCAGCTGGAATACCTCCTTGTAGGGTTCCTCCAGCGTATGAAGGATTCGATGGATCCTAATGGACGTGTCAGCGTCCATCAGGCTTTTCTCGAAGCTTTTCTTTTCGTCAGGCTGCTCATCAAGGGGGGCGTCCTCAAACCTGGACTTGCGCCGTTTCTCGTCAATAAAGAGGTTCTTGGCGATGGCGCATAGCCAGGTGAAGCTTTCGCTCTCGCCCCGGAACTCCCTTTCCGTGGAGATCGCCCTAAAGAAGGTCTCCTGGGTGATCTCCATGGCGTCGTTCTGATCCCTTGTGAGTGTCATGACGTAAGAAAACACCTTCATGTAAAACGCTTCATAAAGTTTTTCAGCGGTGTTCTTATCCATGTACTTCCGTGCTTTCCTTTCTGTGATCTCATCGATTAGACGGAGAAGCTTACGTTTCGTTACAAAAAAATTATAAAAAATTTTAACTTTTTTTCCAACCCCATTTTTCCAGGGATTTTGCGCCTAGTTTTTCTTCCTGAGAATCCAGATCAGATTCTTAACGCATGCATCCTTTCCGGCGGGATGGAAATCATAATCCTGATAGAGTGCTTCCACCTCAAAGCCGCAAAGCTCCGCCAGATAATACATTTCCTGGCGGTACGTCTGGCGCATCGTGAGCGGCCGGATCCTTTCGCCGATCACGTTTCCGTCGTCATCCAGCGTCTCAAACTTCCAGTTGCCGTGCAAGATCTGGGAAATGGGCTCATACGTGATCGCGTTGTAAATCCTCTCGCGTTTTCCCTCAGAATTCACGTATTCCAACCGGAAGGAATATTCGTCAAGCGTGTTTTGCATCTGCGCGGCCTGCAGGATTGGAAAAGGATCAAAGGTATTCAGCGTCAGGATCCCTCCTGGCAAAAGCTGCTCCCGCAGATTACAAAGTGCCTCTCTTTGCAGCTTGGGCGTCGGCAGGTGCATGAAACCGCTTCGCGCAATGATGGCAAGGGAATACTTCCTTCCCGAGGAAAACTTCGTCATGTCCGCCGGATACACCTTTAGGTCCAGTCCCTTTTCTTTTGCCTTTGCCAGGGACACGCGGCACATCTCCTCCGAAAGATCCGTGCCGTCCACGCTGATCCCGCGCTCCGCCAAATAGAGCAGCACCGCCCCCGTTCCGCAGGCTACGTCCACCACGCCGCCCTGACCGTACTCCTTGGCAAGCTTTAGATAAAACTCCTGAAAGCCGCGATGATTATCCTCATGGGCATACATCACCTCCAAATACCTGTCATAATTCTCCGCCACGTCCTTATAATCATGTAAATCCATATTCCTATTCTCCTTTTCTTTTTATCAGTATAATCTATTAGCATTTACTTCCTTCATCCCATCGGTTTCCCTGGTCGTCTCGGGGTACCTTTTAAAGATAAAAAAAGCCGCCTATCCCGAAAGATAAGCGGCCTCATAGTTCCATCCGTCACGTCATAAAATCTCCACTTATCCGTTACCCATATTCTTGCATGCCAAAACAAGGCTATCAGTGATAGTCTCAGTAGTTCGGCACGTAGTTGTGGTAACGAATAATTTCATCATAATGTTTCTCCCTCTGACGACCCAAAGCCCAAAGCGCGGAATTGTTTGACGAAAGCCCCGCGTTAAGATGAATTACGGAAAATATATCTTAATTCACCTTATTTGTCAAGCTTTTCCACAAAACTTATCCATACTCCTTATTTCCTTGATTCCTTTATTTGGCTTTAAACTCCGCCCCACGCATGCGGTTAATGCAGCAAAGGGCGTCCAGCGGCCGGATTTCTTCGTAGAACCAGCTCTGCGTCTCCGGCATGATGGAACCTGTTTTTCCTTTTTTCAAGAGATCCTCCAGAAATACTGCGACATTTTCCATGATCTCCCGATCCACGCCCTGGGGATCCGTGAGCAGGCGTTCCATGACAACGGTTAAGGTACAAAGCTGCTCATGGGAAGACATTGCCGTCAGCATCGTAACGTCCGCGGAATACTCGTCTAGGATGACCTTCTTTTCATTCTCCGTCTCTACGGTGCGGAAGAACAGAAAGGGCTGCGACGTTTCCTTGACCAGGAGGCGGCGGGAGAATTGCCAATTGACCGCAGGCAGGCACTCCTGCAATTCCGTCTTAGCGACTGCCCCCATGGATTCTTGCATATCCATATCATCTGCAACCTTGAACTGACATGTCTTCTTGTTTGTTCTCACGTCTTGTGTCTGCAACAGTTCCTTCACCGCTCCCGTGATCATGCGCGGGCTGAAATTCTTCATCAGGATCACTTGATCCGCCAGGTGAAGATACTCGCTGGATCCGCCAATGACAAGGATTGTCGAAACACTCTGCTCCTTCCAGAGCTCCGTCACGCGCTCCGTAAAGGGAATAATGGGTTCATCCTCCACGAGTAACCGCATCATTTGATCCCGGATCATGAAGTTCGTTGCACTCTTGTCCTCGTCGATCAACAAAAGCTGCGAACCGCCGCAGACCGCCTCAAGAATGTTGCTCGCCTGCGACACGCTGCCACTGGCATGCTCCGTGGAAAAATCCTCCAGCGGCTTTCCCGGGAGGAACCTAAAAAATGCGGATAGATCTAACTGTGATACGGGTCGCCCGTCCTCCGCACAGACCTTCAGCGCACTTTTCTCCGCGATCACGTATTCGCGCCCGTCCCCGGGAACGTGATCATAAATGCCGGTCTCCAATGCATCCAAAAGCGTTGATTTTCCGGAATATCCGCCGCCCGTGATGACCGTGATGCCGCAGGGGATCGCCATTCCCGTAATCGAAGTCTGTGTCTCGCCATAACCGGCTGTACCCAGGTCCGTACAAGCGTCACCTGCCACTGCGCCGACGTCATAAGCCTCAGAGTTCTCATCCGGCAGCGGGATCTCCACCTCCAGCTCCTTTGGCGACTTAAACGGGATCGCGCCCTGCATGGGGCTGTCGCAATCCTTCTCCCGGGGAAGTATGCTCCCGTTTGCCACAAAGGCACAGTAGCCATTTGCCCTTAAAAAGCTACGGATCTGCTGCTGGCGCCGGTAGGTATCAACATATTGCTTCATCTCGTTTTGATCCAAGCGTGCAAGACAATCCTCCACAAGATCCAGGATGTCTGCCACGCCGCGGTATGCCGCTTTTCCATTGACCGAAACGCCATTGATCAGCGGTATCTGGAACAGCATGCGCAGCACAAACTTCCCCCGCCTCTCATCAAAGGTGAGGCCGTTTCGGCGAAGCATCCGGTTCCCCGGCTTTTGCACGAAGAACTGCGCTTTTTCCCGCGCCTTGTTATCATTTTTGTTATTCTCGTTCCACTCCCGGATCAGGGGCTCCAGCTTTGCGAGGAGATACGTCCCCACAGGGACGGCATCGTCTGCCCTTTCTCCCTTGGGAACGGCGCTGCCCGCCACTTTGGCACTGACGACATCCATCCGTTCCTTGACGGGAATCGCGATCATCATCAGCACCTTCTCGGCATTTCGCCTCCCCGTCCCCTGAAACCAAAAGTCCAGAGACCTGCAAGTAAATACTTTCTCGTCCTCTATGGCCTCTGGGTCTGAGGAGTAATGATCAACATACAGGCGATTCAGGAAAGACTTGCTCTGCGCCTGCATTCCCAACATAATACTCTTAAAATTCTTCATTCTAGCATCATCCTCTCTTCATTAAGCGATACAGTTTCTTGCAACCGTAACCAAACATGAAAAAAGAATGAAGTTAACTCTTGGTTTTGTTCCTCGCTACAAAAAAAGCGCATCCATGCCGGATGCGCCCAAAGATCAGCTTATGCTAAATAGCAGCGTTCGTGATCAACCATGTATCTGACATTTCATGAAACTTCATTCTATTTTTCTTGTTCATGTTGATCACCTCCTGCGATAATATTTTTATTTGGTTACGGGCATATGCTAGCATACGTCCGCGGAAACTGTCAAGAACTTTTTAATCTGCGCCATCCGATTTCTTCAACAAATCCTCTCTGTCGATCTCGCCCGGAACCGTCTCCATTCCAAACATTCTCAGCGCCTGATTTACCTTGTCAAGCCGCACGGTCTCCTTTCCCTGCTCCAAATCCCTGACAAAACGCAATCCCAAACCAGACCTGAGCGCAAACTCTTCCTGTGTAAGACCATCCTTCATTCTTTCTGTTTTTACGTATTTTGCTATTTTATTTTCTGTAATGTTTTATACCCGTTCGGGTATATTGTTAATTCCTCAACGCCTGTCAAGAAAGGGGAAATCCCTAAAACTGCGCACCCTGAAGCCATTCCGAGATCGGTTCAACGTACTTTTCATCGGAAGCGTCAAAGGAATTGGAGATCAGCTCTCCCATCTGCTTTAATTCTTCCGTAGCGTCCTTCTTTTTCTTGAGCATGGAGGCAAAGGCCTTCATCGCCAATCTGTTCGGAAGATTTAACTTCTCATAGCAAAGTCCTCCCTGGCAATAGAATATTTTCACGTAGGACTTTTGCTCTGCCGTCAGGACGCCATCCAGCATCTTTTGGGTCATGGGACTGTCGCTGACGTTCGCACCCACGACAAAGATTGCCAGGCGCTTTTCCTTCCACCCAGAAACCTTGCCTAAGAACCAATCCACCTGCGCTACCTTTTCGGCCACGGCCCACCCGCCGTATGCGATCGCCTGATATTCGTCAAAGAAAGCTTCATCCTTCTTTTTGGCTTCTTTCAGCTCCAGCACTTCGCCGTTGGTTTTCTCTGCGAGCCACTGCGCATATTTCTTCGTAAAGCCAGTCTGTGAGGTATAAATGATCAATGTTTTCATAACGTCCGATCCTTTCTTTTCTCAATGATCAATGATTCCCTTTTAGCACGTTACCTGGCTTTTGTCAATCGTTTAAAGTGTGTTACAGAACTGCGTCCAGCTTTGCGGCAAGGGCGTCCTTGGTTGTTGCGCCAAGGCTGCTGTCCACCAATTTGCCGTCCTTGATCACTGCGAAGAACGGAATGCTCATCACGTTGAATCTTGCGGCAAGCTCTTCCTCGTCATCCACGTTCACCTTGCCAACCTTTGCCTTGCCTTCATATTCCTCAGCAAGCTTCTCCACAACGGGTCCCATCATCTTGCAGGGACCGCACCAGTCCGCATAAAAGTCAACCAGTACGGGAACGCTGCTGTTCACTACCTCTTCCTCAAAATTGTCCTTTGTAAATCTGTATTCCATAAGCTTCACCCCTTCTCCGGCCCTCGCCGGAATCCTTTCTTTTTGTGGTACCTCAAGCCTCTTGCATCCAGCTCTGCGCTCATTGTTAGTGTGCCTCAAAACTCTTTTATTATGTCATTTTGTTTCGTTCTTTGCAATTTCATTTTACTTATCACAAGCACTCATGTCCATCTTAATTCTCCAAAAGTCCATATAAAATGTCATAAAGCACTTTCGCCTTCTCCGGATCCAGACGGCCGCAGGCCGTTGCAACCTTTCCCGGAATATCCTTGCAGGCCTCCTTCAGTTCATCGCCCTTCTTCGTGATGCAGATCATGGTCACGCGCTCATCTTCCTTCATGCGCTCCCGGGTAATGTAACCGTTTTTTTCCAAATTCTTCAAAAGCGGCGTCAGCGTTCCCGCATCGAGATGAAGTGCCTTTCCCAACTCGCCAACGCTCACCTTTTCCTTTTCCCAAAGAACCATAAACACAATGTACTGCGTATACGTAAGTCCAAGAGGCTTTAAGACCGGCGTATATAAACCCATTATCTTACGCGCACACGCGTAAAGCGGAAAACATAGCTGATTCTCTAGCTTTAGTTGTTCATATGGTTGTGACACTTGCATTTCCTCCCTCTTCCGGCATCCCGTAAATCCGACTGGCTGCTTTCCGGCTCTTTTGCTTCCTGCCAATCCTTCTGCCTGTTTTTACAGAAGTCCCTCCACGCACTTTGCGACCTCATCCATCTTTATCGTAGGCTCAAAGCGTGCCACCACGTTGCCTTCCCGGTCGATCACAAACTTCGTAAAGTTCCACTTGACGTCAGGATTGTTCTTGTAATTCTTGTCAATCTTTGCAAGCATCGCATTCATGGCCAGCGCAACGGGTCCTTTTCCAAAGCCATCAAAGCCTTTCTGATCCTTCAAAAAACGGAACAACGGAAGTTCATTCTCACCGTTGACGTCCGCTTTCTTCATCTGGGGAAATTGCGTATGATACTTTAGGGTACAGAATTCGTGGATCTCCTCATCCGTTCCCGGGGTCTGTCCCGCAAACTGATTGCAGGGCACGTCAACGATCTCAAAGCCCTTCTCGTGAAACTTCTCATACATCTCTTCCAAATCCTTATAATGCGGCGTGAAACCACAGCCAGTAGCGGTATTAACCACCAAAACAACCTTGCCCTGATACTCCTTCATGGAAATCTCTTTCCCGTCCGGTGCGGTAACAACATAATCATAAAATCCCATTTTGTTTGTCCTCCTTCTTTTTGGGCTATCTTTTCTAATAATCTCCTCTGCCACGAGAAATTATACAAGTTTGAAATTCGTTTTATCTTTGTTGCAATTATATTGTATCAAATATAATTTATCATGTCAACTCTTATTTTACGTTTTTTCGTTCGTTTTTTTTCGCTGGATTTTTTGCCACATTTCTCTGCGTAAACTAGGGAATCATCTCACTTGATGATTCCCTAGGCACATGATAGAATTAATTCGGACGGGTTATCGAAATCGAAAAAGGGGGCGAAAAATGATTACTGATTTTCTGGACAAAATTGACGGGGTGATGTATTATCCCATTCTCATCATTGTGATGTCTCTTGCGGGCATTTATTTCACGATACTCACAAAAGGCGTTCAGATCCGGCTGTTTCCTGAGTCGTTGCGCCTTTTGCCGGAGCCGCCGGAGGACAAAAAGAACGTATCCTCGCTCCAGGCGATGCTGGTGTCCACGGCGTCCCGCGTTGGTACGGGAAATATTGTGGGCGTATCGACGGCAATCTGCTTAGGCGGCCCCGGAGCATGCTTTTGGATGTGGGTCATGTGCATCATCGGCGCCTCCTCCGCATTTGTGGAAAGCACGCTGGCACAGATTTACAAAAGAAAAAATGAGGACGGCGAGTGCTATGGCGGTCCTGCATATTACATTGAAAGAGCGCTCCACGCGCCGGTCCTGGCAGCGATTTTCTGCATATTTCTGATTGCAACCTATGCCGTTGGCTTTAATCTTCTGTGCTCTTATAATCTGCAATCCACCTTTGAAGCCTATTCCTTCTATGATCCCAAGATCACGCCGCTGATCATTGGCGTGATTCTGGCCATCTGCACGGGCTATTGCCTGCTGGGCGGCGGAAAAAGAATCGTTAAGCTCACCGGATTGATCGTGCCTTTTATGGGCGTCTCTTACGTGATCATTTCGCTGATCGTGATTCTGTTTCACGTTCGCCAGGTGCCGGCCATGTTTGGGCAGATTTTCGCAGATGCCTTTGACTTTAAGGCTATTTTCGGCGGCGTCGCCGGATCCTGCATGGTATACGGCATCAAAAGAGGTTTGTATTCCAATGAAGCCGGCGTGGGTTCGGCCCCGAATGCGTCCGCATCCGCAAAGGTTTCGCACCCCGCAAAGCAGGGCCTGGTCCAGACGCTTTCCGTATATATTGATACGCTCCTTCTGTGTACCGCAACCGCACTAATGTGTCTGGCCAGTGGCGTTGAGAGAAGCGAGGCCGTATCCGGCGCACCCTACGTACAGAATGCAATCTCAACGGTGTTTGGAAAGGTTGGCCCTCTGTTTATTACGATCGCCATGACCTTGTTTGCATTCACGACGCTGTTGGGGAATTTATATTACGTTGACAATGCCTTGATCTTCCTGAATCACAAAAAAGCGCCCTCTAAGACGTTTATGCGTGTTTTTCACGTTTGCTGCGCCATCGTTGTCTTTGCAGGTGCCGTGATTCCGATGGGCGCTGCATGGGCGCTGGCAGACATTACCATGGGCGGGATGACGCTGATCAATCTGCCGGCCTGCATGATCCTGGGCAAGGTTGCCATCGACGCGCTGAAAGATTACGAAAGCCAAAAGAAAACAGGCGAAAAGCCTGTTTTCCTGGGAAAAAACATCGGTCTGAAGGAAGAAGAACTGGAGTACTGGAAGGAAGACTGACGTGCCCCAGTGGCACGCCCGGTCACCCGTTCATCTTCTGGAACTCCGCCAGTTCGCGGTCCAGGGCCTTGGCGGACAGCAGATTCCCAACCCAGGAGATGAACGTCGCTGCCACGTAAACGAAAAAGATGCTTCCCAAAAGCGTTGCGATCATGACAGGCTGTCTCCAGTATTCGCCGGCGCCGTACAGCGCCACAAAAGAAACGCCGGCCTCGATCAAAAGGAGCTGCAAAACCTTACGGAGTAAGAGCTCTTTCACCCTAAGTTCCCTCTTGGAATACAATACCAGGTTTGGCACGGTACCCACGAGCGCATAGACTAACGGCGCAGAGAAGACCTGATATCCGAAGGTCTGCTCCGGCGCCAGGATCTGGCCAACGACAAAAAAGACCAGCGTGATCAGCGTTGTCACCATAAAAAACGTTCTGACAAAATCAATCCAAAATTCTTTTCCCTGCATGGTCATGATCCTCCCCGCAGCGCCTTTTTCAGCTCTGCCACGTACTTTCTTGTGATGATGATCTCCTCGCCGCCCCTAAGCACCGCAAGCATCCGTCCGTTCATGGCAGGCTTTATGGACTGCACCTTCATCAAATTCAAAAGCAAGGATTTCGAGACGCGCAGGAAATATTTCTCACGCAAGAGCTCCTCCAGTTCATAAAGCTTTTGCCGCGTCTCATAGACCTGCTTTTGGGTATAGAGGAACACCTTGTTGTCCACCGCTTCAACGTATGCAAGGTCCGTCACGGCGACCTCATACTGCTTTCCCTCCTGCATGCCAGTGAGCTGACCCTGCCGCGTCTTGACAAAGGCCACAATCTCCCGTACCTCCTCCGTCATCTCATGACAGCGGATCTCCACTTCCTCCGGCTTCTCTTTTCCAACCTTGAAAATCTTAATCTCCATGTTTACTCCGTGCTCATTATCAAAAATCCTGGATCCGCATTCTCCCGCGTGCATTAATGGCAATCCTGGATCCATATTCCCTTGCGCATTAATAACACTCTTGGATCTGCAACTCACCCGTTCCCCTTAAATAGTGATCAAAGAATTGCAATATGATTCCGTTCATGGTTTCAACGCATTCCTTTGCGTCAATGCTCCCCGTTCTGAGCCAAGAGGCAAGGAACGGCGAAATCAGGGGCAGATCCGTGAAATTCATGTGTCCGCTTCCCTTAAAGTAAGTATACCTTGCGTCCTTTGCGTTTGCAAGCACGGCGCCATTTACGTACAAAGCGCCATATTCTTCAAGATCCTTTTGATGATTCTCGTTGTTGATTGCAAGTAATGGCACGGGATAAGGCTCCGACAGATACTGATATGTCCCATTATCATAAGAAAGCTGCTCCCCCAGCATGGTGCCGTCCAGGTCGATCACTGCATCCACGACGTCACTTTTCAGCCTGCCGATCGTCACGCTCGTCGCACCGCCTAAGGAATGCCCCATTAGACCCACCTTCTCCACGTCGATAGAAGAAAGCACCTGCTTCCAGGTCTCCGCGTCGCCTTTGCTTTCCAAATGCCATGCGGTGCCAAAGCCTGCTGTCTTGTTTTCCGCTGCATCTGCTTTCACCGAACGGCCTTCCGCCACGCTCATGCCGTCAAGTCCTTCAAATGCCGCACTCTGCCGCCTCACCTCATCGATGACAAAGCTCATGTCCTCCTCGCGAAGCTGCATCCAATCCCGCGTCGTCGTAAAAATCTCCTCCTCTGGAATCTCTCCATCCTCCGCATTTCCCACGCGAAGCGCCGTTTGAATGAACTCAGGATTCACGAGAATGGTCTTTCCCTCCGTATCCTTTGTGAAAAAGGAATGATAGGGATGATCCATGCTGATCACGACGTAGCCGTGACTCGCAAGCTCCATATAGGTGGAGGAATTGCTCTGATAATATCCGAAGGCTCCGTGAGAGAAGAAAATCAAAGGAAATTTGCCGTCCGCTACGGAATTCTCCGCCTTTTTTCCACGCTCCGCCCTTCGCTTTTCCGGATAATACACGTAAATCGGAACCTCTCGGTGACTTCCGTCTCCTTCAAAGGCCTCCAGCCTGTTCTCATCCACAAGGATCGCCTGCACCATTCCCACGTCATAGCTTCCCGACGTCGGCAGGCCCTCATACCCCGTAAACGCAAATGCCGGAAACAGGGAAATCGCGATCACGATGCAGCCCGTCACGGCTGCCGTGATGGTTTTTGCCTTGCCGCGAAGATGTCCATCCCGCTTAGCGGAGGTTCCTTGTTCCGTCTTCGGCCCTCCTTGTTTACGCTTCTTCAAAAACCGGATGACGTCAATCAAAAGGCGAATGCCCAAGATCACAAAGCATCCCCCGAGCCGGAGCCACTTATTGCCTATGGGCAGCAATACCAAAAACGCGATCACGCCCCACTGCACTCCCGTGACAAGCAGCCGGTTTTTCACCCACTTCCCCGTTTCCTTATGCTTTGTTAGCGTCCAAAAGCATAGGCCCAGCTCCAAACCTATCAAAATAATAAATAATACAACTCCCATCGTTTACTCTCCTTATCCTTTGCGAAGCCTTACTTTTGGCTCCTCGTTAACGTCATTATAGGAAAGCATCCGGGGCAGTTCAATCTTTTGGCTGGTGAGATGCATTTTTTGAAGGCAAGATGCACTTACGCTTCTTCCTCATGCCGCTCTCTCATCAGATAGATAAACCAAGCGACAAAGAGAAGGGAGTAAATGGCCTGGCTAAGGCTCGTATTTCCAATGGCCTGCTCCTGCGTTGTGCCAAAGAGCACGCCGCTGGCTACGAATGCGGAGGCATCCTGAAGGGCGTGGAAAATGACGCAGGGCCAGATGCATCTTCCGGAACGGTAAAAGATTGCGCCATAGACAAGTCCGACGCCAAAGACGGAAATCGCCTGCATCAGGGCCGCCTGGATGGTGATCTCCGGCTGCAGGGCGTTGATTAGGTGCATTGCACCGAATAAAAAGGCCACTAAAACGATGGCGCGTCTGGCCTGCTTTTTGGTCTTTGAACCAAACAGATCAAAGGCAAGCTCCTGCGCAACGCCGCGGAAAACAAACTCTTCAAATATGCCGATCATAACGCACTGGAGCAAAAGCGCCGTGATCTCTCCCCCGCTGATCATCTGCAGACCGGTTTCATTTAACAGATCAAAAATCACGCCGCCAACGGCAATCAAGGGAAAAAGGATCCACGCCATGCCGCAGTACGTTCCTTCTGCCATGCCCTCTGCAGAAAACTTCAGCACTTTTTTCTTTTGAAATAAGAAGATCAATACCAACGCAAGCACGGCAGACAGGGCTTCCAAAACGAATTCCTGAACAAACCGATTCGGGAAAAGCGCCTTGACCGGCTTTCCAAACAGCAGTCCCACAAGAATGCTGCCGCCAACCCCAAATGCGATGGCAAGGATGACTAACATCCCTTTCCTCAGCTTCTGCATTCCGGTAATTTCATTTTCCTTCTTTTCCATAGCAAATTCTTTTTCCATCATCTTTTCCTCTTTTCATGTTTTTTGAATGTTGCTTTCATCTCGCAACTCTTGAACCGAGAATAACAATTCCTCTTGGGAAAATACAGGACGTGATGCAGGAATTCCTTGATTTTTAAGGATTGGACAAGCTTGTCCATAGGCGGTTTTGGTCAAATTTACACTTCCCTTCCTACAAAAATCATGGTAATCTATACAGAAGAAATTCATTTTCAGGGAGTAAAAAATGGATACGGTAAAAGTAGGTGCTTTTTTAAGAGAACTTCGAAAAGAAAAAAATCTGACGCAAGAGCAGCTCGCGGAGGTCTTTCAGGTGACCAACCGTACGGTCTCAAGATGGGAGACCGGGAGCAACATGCCTGACGTCAGTTTATTATTGGAAATTGCAGATTATTATCAGCTGGACGTGCGCGAGATCCTAAACGGGGAGAGAAAGCCTCCCGAGGAAACGAAGCCCGGCGAGGAAGACCCTGTTGCAAATGAAGAACAAAAGGCGCAGCTGCAGGAAGTGGCTCTGTACGTGGATTCCGACAAGGAAAAAATGGCCTTGCGGACAAGAATCTACGCCATCATTGGTCTGATCGCCATCATTATCGACGTCTGCCTAAACAATTTTGGCCCTGCGGACAGCACTCCCGTGACCATCATCAAGAAAATCTGCATTCTGCTCGTCTATTTGGCGCTGTCCGCAAGCATCCTGTATACGACGGAACGCCTGCAGGTTTTACAGCGGAAATACAAGGAGAAGCTAAAAAAGAACTTCCTGCCAATCCTTTTGATCATCATTGGCGCAGTCGCCCTGCTGCTCACCGTGATTCCCTTTTTTATGATCGGCGTTGCATGACGAAGCGCAGAACTGCCTGTCATTATCGCAGCGTTGCAATAAATTAAACGGAGGATCCCGCCTTGAAGAAAAAGATTGTGATTACGTTAAACCTATTGATCGTCGCGTGTACCCTGGTAGGGCTTGGGATCATGTTGGATAAAAATGGGAATAACGGAGGCGTCCTCGCCACCTCTGGATGGAATAATCTGCGGTATTTTACCGTGCAGTCTAACATCCTGTGCGGCATTGTTGCGGCGATTTACTTGGTCTCCGGGTTTCTCAAGGGGCACGGCAAATCACCTGCTTCCCAGGACGTTCCTGCGACTCAGGTAACGTCCTGCCCTATGTGGATGATGACGCTGAAACTCGCCGCGACGGCGGCCGTCATGGTGACCTTTTTGGTCGTTGCTTGCTTTTTCGGTCCGCTTTACGGCTATGGCAAACTGTATCTCGGTTCCAACCTCTTTTTCCATCTGATCATCCCGCTGCTTGGCATGGTCGAATTCTGCCTGTTGGACGGAACGCTTCCCTTCCGCAATACCTTCCCCGCGGGATCACCTGCTTTGATTTACGGTTGTGTTTACCTTGCGAACATTCTGATTAACGGCAAGGGCGAATGGCCAAATACCAACGATTGGTATGGCTTCATGAACTGGGGCGCCATACCGGCCGCGCTCATCTTCTCCAGTATCGTGCTGACGGACTGGGGCGTCGCATGCCTGCTTCGGTGGATTAATCACTTGATCAATAAACTATCTGCAAAGTGACTCACGGCATCCTTAGAATGTTACCATTCCCAACGCCATGATGATAAAGAATAATGCGACTACAACCAACACGATCAGGATGGGCTTTAACCAATTTCTCTTCTTTTTTCCTTTCTGATTCTCATCTTTCTTTTTCTTTAACAAAATCATCGGTGCAATTGAACTCATCTTGGGTTCCTCCTTTTTTGTTTTCTGCATCTCGCAGTTCTTGATCTCACCCTATCAATTTCTCCTCCGAAAAAACAGGACAAGGAACGGGATTTTTCGAAAATTTCATCGATTTTGGACATTGGACAAGCTTGTCCAAATCAAGATTTACCCAATTTTATGGTATTTTTAACTAAATTTTGCGAATTGACCTCAAAATCTTTACGTCCTAAAAATTTATGCTAAAATTGTTAGTAGACTAATAAATCGTTTTAATATCACAGACGGGAAATAAAAATCATGAGATTAATTTTCAAGCACATGAAAAAACACTGGAAGCTAGTTGCGCTTGCCATCCTGATCAAGTTCCTCGGATCGGTCAGCGAACTCTCGCTTCCATATATTTTGGAATATATTATTGACGAGATCGTACCCTCGGGGAATCTGACGAGGGTGCTTCTTTGGGGGTCCCTGATGTTCGCGACGGCCGTAATCTTCCGCGCGCTGAACGTCATTGCGAACAAAAGGGCCATCGACAATGCCCATAAGATCAGCTACGAAATCCGGCAGAGTCTTTTTGAGAAGACCATGAATCTGTCGGGAACGCAGTTTGACGCACTGACGCTTCCGAGTCTCATCTCCCGCATGACCAGTGACAGCTACAACGTGCAGAGCGCCTGCGCACAGCTCCAGAGCCTTTGCGTGCGCGCGCCCATGATGCTCCTCGGAGGCCTGATCATGACAATGTTCATGGATTTCAAGCTCTCCCTGATCCTTCTTTGCATGATGCCGATCCTGATCTTGGTCATCTACATGATTTCCTCCAAGGGTATCCCAATGTATACCAAGGTGCAAAAAAAGCTCGACGTCGTGGTACGCGTCATGCGTGAAAACATCACCGGCATCCGCGTGGTGAAGGCCCTCAGCAAGGAAGATTTTGAAAAACGGCGCTTCGCCGAGTCCAATCAGGAGCTCACAAGGAGCGACGTGGCCGCCGCAACCGTCATGGCCATGCCCGGTCCCGTGATTCAATTTCTTCTGAACATTGGTCTCTCCATCGTTGTCTTTGTCGGTGCTTACCGCGTAAACTTAGGCGAGATCAAGCCCGGCGTGATCCTTGCGTTCCTGACCTACTTTAACATGATCACCATGGGCGTCATGGGCCTTAGCCGCATCTTCACCACCATGAGCAAGGCCAGCGCCAGCGCAAACCGCATTGGCGAAGTGCTTGCCATGGATACGGATGAAGCTTTGGCGAGTCTGGCTGACGTCACGGGCGTCGGTGCGCAGCTTGCTGGGAATGCGGCGGAAGCGCCCTTCATCAACTTTGATCACGTATCCTTCAGCTATGGAAAACCGGAAATACAGACAACTACACCTGCTGCCGAAAGCAAAAAGAAAAAGCAAGACTCCTCTTCGGTCGCGGCAGCAGAGGCTGCAGCGGATTTTGGCGGCGAAAGCCGCGAGAAGGCCCTGTCCGACGTGTCCTTTACCATGAAAAAGGGCGAGACCCTCGGCATTATCGGACCTACGGGTTGCGGCAAGTCCACCATCGTCAACCTTCTCATGCGCTTCTATGAGGCGGACGAAGGAAGCATTGTCATCGATGGAAAGCCCGTCTCCGCTTACGCGAAGGACGATCTTCGCCGGAAATTTGGCACCGTCTTCCAAAATGACATGATCTTCCAGAACACTCTCTACGAAAACATCGATTTTGAGCGAAAGCTTGACCCGAAGGCCATTCGCGGCGCCGTGGAGGATGCCTGCGCCGCCGAGTACGTGGACGGCCTTGCGCAGGGGCTTCAGTATGAGGCTACCATCAAGGGTGCCAACCTCTCCGGCGGCCAAAAGCAGCGCATGTTCGTGGCCAGGGCCCTCGCCGGAAACCCTGAGATCCTGATCTTGGACGACAGCTCCTCCGCCCTGGATTACAAGACGGACGCCGCCATGAGAAAGGCGATTTTGGAGCATCACCCTGACTGCACGCTGATCCTCATCGCGCAGCGCGTGTCCAGCGTCATGAACATGGACAAGATTTTGGTGTTAGATAACGGAAAATGCATTGGGTACGGAACCCATGAAGAATTGTTGCTAAGCTGCAAAGACTATCGCGATACCTACGAGGTACAGATGGGCGCCATGGCCTGACATAGATTCCCATGTAACTCGGGGCTTGGCCTGGAAGGTCTTTTTCGTGACCATGCGACCTAAAAAGACCTTCCAGGTCATCCCCTCGAGGTATCCAGAAAACATGTCATATCACGAAGAATAAAGGAGAATCAACCATGCCGGGACCTGGAGATCGAGGCGGAAAAAAAGAAAAACCGAAGGACGCGAAGGGTACGCTTCTTAGGATCCTTCGATATCTGGAAAGATATAAATGGATCGTATTACTGCTGTTTGCATGCGCCATTGTCAGCAACGTGGGAAACCTCTTGGGACCCCGCTTCGCGGGCAAGGCCATCGGCGTCGCCGAAGAAGGCTATAAAAAGGGCGTGGGGCAGGTTGACATGGATCAGGTGTTGCATTACACGCTCCTAATGTTGTTTGCGTACGTGGGCTCAAACATTCTGGGCTTTACCGTCAGCGTCTGCATGACCCGCGTCGGCAAGCGCGTGGCGCAAAACCTTCGTCAGGACGTGTTTGAAAAGCTCATGAAGCTTCCCGTCAGCTACTTCGACAGGAATCAGGCCGGCGACATTATCAGCCGCGTCTCCTACGACATCGACGTGGTGTCCACCTGCCTTTCCACGGACGTGATCCAGATCCTCACGAGCACCATCACCGTGGTGGGCAGCTTCATCATCATGTGCGTAATCTCCGTGCCTCTGGTGCTGTGCATGATCTTTACGATCCCGCTCTCCATCTGGTACACGAAGCACATGGGAAAGATCACGCGTCCCCTATATTCCAAGCGAAGCGCGGCTTATGGCGTCATGAACGGCTACGCAGAGGAAATGTTCACGGGCCAAAAGACGATCCTCGCCTACGCCTGCGAGGACAAGATGTCGGAGAAATTCAGCGGAATCAACCGAAATGCCGCGGAAGCCTATCGGAATGCGGACGGCATGGGCATGAAGATGGGTCCCACCATCGGCATGATCTCCAACCTCGGCCTCGCCGCCATCGGCATGGGCGGCGCCGTACTCTACATGAAGGCCATCGTGGGCCTCGAACAGATTTCCAGCTTTATCCTTTACAGCCGTAAATTCTCCGGCCCCATTAATGAGATTTCGAACATTATCAACGAGATTTTTAGCGCGCTTGCCGCAGGGGAAAGAGTTTTCCACCTCTTGGACCAGCCTGAGGAAGCCGCCGACCTCTATGGTGCGACTAAGCTCACGGATTGCCAGGGTGAGGTTGACGCGAAGCACGTTGCCTTCGGTTACGTGCCCGAGAAGACCATCCTAAAGGACCTGAATTTCGAGGCAAAGCCCGGCCAGACCATCGCCATCGTCGGTCCAACGGGTGCCGGAAAGACCACCATCATCAACCTGCTCATGCGCTTCTATGACGTGAACTCCGGCGAGATCGCCGTGGATGACAAGGAATACCGGAGCTATACCTTGGAAAGCCTTCGCAAGAACTACGCAATGGTGCTGCAGGACACCTGGCTCTTCCAGGGAACCATCTTTGACAACATTGCCTACGGCAAGGAAAACGCCACCAAGGAAGAAGTCGTGGCCGCCGCCAAAGCCGCGAAGATCCACGACTACGTGCTGCGCCTTCCCAAGGGCTACAACACCATCATCTACGAGGACGGCGGCAACATCTCCAAGGGCCAGAAACAGCTCCTCACCATCGCCCGCGCCATGCTCTACAACACCAACATGCTGATCCTCGACGAGGCAACCAGCAACGTGGACACCAACACCGAGCGCCAGGTACAAAAAGCGATCCGAAGCCTCATGAAGGGAAAAACCAGCTTCGTCATTGCCCACCGCCTGAGCACCATCCAAAACGCCGACCAGATCCTCGTTGTCAACGCCGGCGACGTCGTCGAGCAAGGCACCCACGACGCCCTCATGTCCCAACGCGGCTTCTACTACAAACTATATGCATCACAGTTTGAATAACCCTGAGTCCATGCGATCATCAAAAAAAGACCAACCGACGAATGCTTGCATTCGGGCGGGTGGTCTCTTTTTTGTATGATCATATGGCGAAGCCATCTCATGAGCAAAAAATCTGCTTGCAGATTTTTGCGAATGAGGCATGGACTCATGCATGCGAGGCATGAACTCGTGCATGCGAGGCATGGACTCATGCATGCGAGGCATGGACTCATGCAAGCGAGGCATGGACTCATGCGCGTGCGGCATGGACTCATGCATGCGAGGCATGGACTCAACAATATAACAGCACTCCACATTCAAAATATCTCTCATGGCTTGACAAAATCAATCTTCCACCATATTTCCCCGCCACGTAATCTATCGACTTCAATCCGTATCCATGCCCCTCTCCTGTTTTGGAAGAAGCACAAAATCGCCTGTCAGAAACTGCCACCGCCTCCTCCACTTCATTTCCTACCTTAATGTTCAAAACTCCTTTTTCATATCTCACGTGGATCCGTATCTCCTTAGAACACGCAGGATGCGCCGATAAATATTCGATTGCATTGTCAATGGCATTCCCCATCATGATGCAGATATCCTCGCTGGCAACTGCCGGTTCAGCTTCCAAGTAATACTCGGGCCGCAGATGCATGCCCATTTTTTGAGCGCCTGCCTCCTTATAAGAAACGATGGCGTCCAACGCATACCATCCACAATGAGGAAAATCAGAAACGGCGTCCCCTTCTAATTCCCTTTCTATCACTTTTTGGGCTTCCTCTTCCTTTCCAGATGCCAGATCCGCCTGAATTGCCAATAGAAAATTTTTATAATCATGCTTTATTTTCCGTATGGCCTCTCGCTTTTCGATCTCCCCGTTATAATGCTCCTGTTGCACCTGAATGGTCTTTCTAAGTGCCTGCGATTCCCGCTCCATTTGATAAGCATGGGATTGCCGGTCAAACAGCCAAACCGTGATCAGATTAATCAAAATGATCGCAAATACCGAAAGCAACGCACCTAAGGAACCTGCGTCCAAAATCGTGTTTTTATCAAATTCAGCCAAGCTAAAAACATAGATGACCAAAACGACGGAAATGATTGGAAGAAGCGTTGCCAACACCGCTACGTAACGCATCGGCCCTCCCTCTTTTTGATAGAGGGTTAGTCTCGCTGATAGTAACGTCATTAAAAAGAAAAACAATCTTGCGGAAATCAACGCAGCCACTAATACGCTTTCCGTCTCCGTCACCCCTGCTTTTCCCATACAATAAGAGACCAAATAGGATGCAAGAAGCTCGCTGGTAATCCCAAATGCCAAGATTAAAAAGGCAGCAAGAAAATTCCGATAGTTTATCCTGATTTGATACGCAATTGTAACCCCAAAATAAGTAAGGAAACTAAGGATGGGAAACAAATACGGATTTGATATCCCAAGCCACAACGCAAAATCCACAAACAAGAATAGAATCAGCGCCAATCTTCGTATCCATTTTTTCTCATTCGAGGGAAACATTTTTGCATAAAACAAATGCATGCCAAAAATGAAAATAAAGTTACAGGCAAAATATACAGCTTCACTAAACAGCATCTTTTCTTACAACCTTTCATGTAGTTTCATAATTACTTCGGCCCTAAATTTCAAACTTATGGTGAACACTTGATCATTTACGTAGATTTCTTTCTGCGTAAATCTCGTAATATATCTTTTATTTACCGCAAATGACGCGTGAATCCGTAAAAAATCATCACTGGCAGCCTCTAGCTTAGGATAAAACGTATTCAGCTTTTCATAACAATAGAGTGGTTCTTCGCTAGTACACGTTTTAATCTCCAAACGGTGTGCCAGGGATTGAACCCACTTCACGTCGCTTACCGGTATGTTGACTTCTTTTCTGTCGATGATCAGGGTAATGGTTTTCCTGTCTTTCTCCATGTGTTCCTTGATCTTATCTAAAACTGCAAACACTTCCTTGTCAGAAAATGGTTTTACCAGAAAATCAAATGGATGCAGTGAAAAAAACGGAGCCAGCTTATCCGTGTGTGAGGAAATAAACACCACAAACGTGTTTTCATTTCTGTCCTTTTCCCTAAGCTTTTCTATAGCCTCCCTTCCATTCATCACGTCCATTTCTATATCCATAAAAACGATATTGGGAAGCCCTTCCGACAGACTGCGAACAAACTCCAATCCATTTATGTAATCCTGCTGAATAACGTTTCCCGTTCCATAATATTTTCCCAGGATTTCCGAAAACTTAGCCAGCATCTTATAATCATCGTCAACTACGGCAATCGTCATCATTTTTTCTTTTGTTACCTCCTTACGTCATTCCGTAATTAATTGGCAATCATTATTTGTTGTGAGGTAGCTGCTAATTTTTTTCTTATTATACTATCTTTTATCTATAGAATGTTTATGGAATTGACAAAATTATGCGCGATTCATGCAAAATTAATAAAGAAACCCCAGTAGCAGACGTGAATCCGCTACTGGGGTTTCTTTATTTCGACTCCTGCAAATACAACGTCACCCTGCTCTTCAAATGCTCCGACAAGGCCTTGCCGTCGATCCGGCCGCTCAAGTAATCACCGAATTCCTCATCAAATACCTTTTGCAGGGAGGAGGGGAATTCCTTTCTTCTTAATACTCTTCATGCCGTTATAACCTCCGTTAGTCATGTTAGAATAAACTGAATTCCTATCTTTTTCATTTCGAATTATCCTCTGAAGGCTTGAAAAGTTTTCGTTATTTCTCATTAAGAAATAATTGTGCGCGTTGTTGAATGATCTCCGCCGTCTCTCGGGCTGATCTGTCCCCCTGATAGTATACCGCCAACTCTTCCATCAATATCTTTTCAATTTCAGGCTCATGAAAAGGAGCTGCCACACAGTTCTCTAAAAACTCCTCTGCATATTCCACCGTGGTCTTTCCATTTTGAAGGATTCTAATCTCGTTTCCATCACAATATATCTTTCCGTCTTCATCATAACTAAACTCCCTTCGTTCTTTTTTGCAGATGCTTAATGCTGATTGCGTGTTTTGCTCTGCCATATTTTGTATTTCTGGATCCAAAATACACTCAAACAAATTTATAATTCCTTCCATATTCTTTGCAGATATGTTTATAACTAGCACTCCATTCGCATCAAGATAATTCCCATTTTTCCCGTTCGTGGGAAATCCAACGTAATGACCTTCTTCCAATTCCTCTCTAACACCGAAATCATAAATAAACGCAGATGTATTTATGTCCACGTATGCCATTCGACTCCCTGCATTTAGCCATGTATCCGTTTCACCTGATTGCTTAGGAGCACTTTTAAGAATTGTTAAAAGATCAATAAATCTTTTATCTACAAAATTACAAATCTTACGATTCCAATCTATTAACCATGAATCATAATTCCTCGCCGTAAGCAAAACTGTCGTAGCAAGAGGTGCAAACGGTTTTCCGGCATTCACGTAGAACAGATTTCCCTCAAGCACTTGCATTTCCATTAGATGCAACATGTCATCATAAGTCCACGTATCTTTTTCCCAGACCGTTTTGGCCACTAACAGGCCACTCGCTGAAACGCAAGTCGGAATTCCATACTGCTTATCAGATACCTGTCCTAATTCTAATGCTCCAGGCAAAATATTAGACAATGTCTCCTTAGAAATCACTTCTGATAAGTCCTTTAGTAATCCTTTTTCCGAAAACGTAATAAAATCACTTCGAGATAAATACAAAACGTCAGGCCCGTTTCCTGACATTAGTTCATTTATCAATATATTTTTTTGTTCATTTGTTTCAATCTTCTTACATTCAAATAAATTATTAGGGTTCTTTTTCGTACTCCGCGACGCTGCTTCCATTATTTGTCTACTGCCAGGATCGTCCGTAACAAGTATATCTACCTCAATAAGGTTATCTACTTTTTCTTTTGATAGATAGACAATCCAATCTTCCGTCTCTCCGCTTCTTAAATCTGTATTTTTATATAATCTAATAGCTGGAGGGGCATCTTTTCGGAATATGTATGTCATACCGTATGTGGGTGATATGGAATTCTTGACGTAATCTATAAAAAGCTTTTGTTTCCCATTGATTATGTCCCAAGAATACGCCTTTCTCTCTTGTGCCTTCTCATAATACAACGTGTTCTGAGACATTCCCCATGCCTTTGAAATCTTCTCTTCCCCAGAAAGTGTTGCAATTTCTGTTGACTTACGGTTCGCTGCGTCTATCCATATAAAGTGCTGCTTATCTTCTTTCTCATCATAAAAAACATATACAATCTCGTTTTGATCTGTTTTAAATTCGTCCTTTTTTACCCATGATTGTGGAATCAAATTCTCATATATTAGCACGCCTTCTCTGTCAAATACCCAGAGATACGTCCCATCTGCTTTCTTTGACAGCCCGTACGTTGCACCTTGTCCATCACAAATACAAGATCCGCTTGGGATGAAACTTGATTCATGATAATCATTTATTAAAAATCCGTTTGTTTCAAACTTATCCCATAGTTCCGTTTGTTTTATGTTTCCGTTTAAATCCGTATAAATTCGTTTATCAGAGGTCTGATAATATCTGTCTTCTTCTTTTGCTACCGTAACGTATTGAAATACAAAATAATTGTCATCAATCCAATCCACGTCAACTAAATAGTCTAAAACATTTTTGTCATCATTTCCCGTTAGTCCCAATTTTTCATACGTAATTTCTTTTGTTTCCGTCTCTTTCGTTTCAGTATCATATATTTCCAATATCCAGTTAGACGCCTCAAATATCGGCGGAGTTATCACGGCATATAATCGATATGTTTTCCCTTTCCATGATTTTGGCGTAACGTTACCATATAAAATTTTGCCATCCGATCCTTCTGCTTTTTTTTGCATGTTTATCGGATCATAACGTTCTACATAATATTCGTCATCCTCAACTATCTTGTCAGATCGCATAAATCCATTTTTGTGCCAATCTTTTTCTTCGGCAGTTTCAGATTTGTTACAACCCATCCATGATAAGCTAAATATCATGATTACAAAAAACAAGAATGTTTTTTTCACGTGCTTCACCTTTTTATGCAGCGCCAAAAGAATTTGACGCTGCACTTGCCTTATGTCTTTGCTTGTCAGTTACTATTGCTTCTTATTCCCAGTACTGCTGATCAGTACAATAAGAACTTGAGTGGTCTTCCGTATGCCACATTCCTATCCATTTATTTCCATGTCCATTCGGGCAATATTTCCTAATCTCAGTAATATTATGATATACCCAACATGGATCTGTCACGGGACCGCCTTGACTATCATGTAATCCGGTATATGCATCATGATATACTGAATAATGTCCAACATTTGTTCCCATCTCCGATAAAACTGCACCACACTCATCACAATATGTTGGTATATAATTGGCTGCTGCTAATGCACCCATGCTCATGGCAAGCAATAATACTAACATGGTGATTCCTAGGCTAATTCTCCTTTTCACGTGTATACCTCCTTGACTTGATTATTTCCAGTTATTATAATATTCATGTGTATTATTTCACATTTCTTTTTCAAGCTCAACAGTTTTATACTAAATCTATCACTCCTTTCTAGTAACCCGCTTATTCTCTCCTACTCGAGTTCCTTCGGCATTTCCGGTTCGTACAATACAAGACTGCACGCTGAGTTTGCCGCTACTAACGCAGCTCCTCCTGCCACTGCCGCGATGATGCTTAACAATCGCAAGTACAACATCTTCATGACCTCACCTCCTTCAAGACCATTCTAGCCTTTGAAAGAAGGTTTTTATGGAAGTAGCAAATTTATGCCGTTAATTGACAAAATTAAGCATTCGCGTCATCTATTTTGTGATGGCATCACTATAAAAACATTCTTACGGTTCTTTTTGTCATACCATTTATCTCATTGGAAAAATTTGTAAGTTATTTCGACTCCTGCAAATATAACGTCACCCTGCTCTTTAAATGCTCCGACAAGGCCTTGCCGTCGATCCGGCCGCTCAAATAATCGCCGAATTCCTCATCAAATACCTTTTGCAGGGAGGAGGGGAAGGATTTCTTTGTGGTGCCATTATGGATTAACTCATTCAAAAGTGCCACGTCCTTCTCCCTGTCAAAAGGGGCCATGTGGAACTGATTGCCCGCCGTTTCTACGGCAAGCTCATAATTGGCAATTTGTTCCTCCTGCATATCCTTTCTCACGTAAAACATGCTGCCGTGAGACTGTAACAAACACTCTTTAGAAAGCAATACCTTTAAGAACGTATATGCTATCTTCTTTTCTTCCTCTGTCGCAGTCACGCGCATTGTGATGGGATCACTTGCGATGAAAAAATGCTTTGCTCCTTCCTTTGTTGGATATCCAATGGCTCTCTCACCATTTGCCTCCAATCGCATTCGAAGATCTACTACCTGCTGAATGCCGAATATGTCTATAACCTCACAGAGTGCTTTTCCATCATGAATGGTTTTTCCTTCATTTGCCGGCAGACATTTTCTTGCACTATCAGACAACTTCAGGATTCGATCAAATCGCTCCGTTCCAAAAATTGTGTTTCCTTCCTCTGGATCTACGTAATAAGAATCCGTTAGGCCATTACTCAACGCGTTAAAAAATGTTTCCCTTCTGTCTCCAGTCACGTCAAAATACCAATAACAAAACGGAGCAGCCCCTTTCTTTTCCTCCAAAGCCTTTAAAAATCCTTCGTAATCCCAGTTCTCAGGTCCTGAATCGGGAACAACGAGCGTGTGAATGGAAAAAGATTTTACTATTCCATACTGCACGTCACCTATTCTTCCAAAATCAAAAACCTCTGACATCAGTTCCGCACGCAGGTTCGTCTGTTCTAAAAAACTATCTAACGGTTGCCAGAGCTTTTCTAAATCATCAAAGCCAGTCAAGGAAGTATCAATTAAAACAGGGCCATCACCTGCGCCTAGCTTTGTTAAAAGGCTTGTTTCATTCCAGTCATCAGTCACGTCTATGTTATATGTCGGATATAACTTATTAAAATATGCCGCGGCGGCTTGATACGTTGCCTTGTTGTCCGAAGAAACCGCAAACGTAATTGACTTCATTTCCTTTTTTTCCCCTGTAGTCTCAAGGAGAAGATAGCCCTTACCCTCTTCAGTTGCATACAGAATTCCTACTTTTCCATTATTCAGCACCACAAGACTTTGAACTGTCGGCAAAACGATTCCATGGTTTGACCACTTATATGCAAGTTTTTTCTCTCCGTCTCTTGAATCACAAAAAAACAGTCCTTCATTCGTGCACCATGCAACGCGGTACTCGTCAATAGCCGCCATATATGTAATAAACCCTGTCATTTTCATTCGGACTCCTTCGTCCTTTGAAGCAGTAATTTGACGAAGTGCTTCCTTTTCCAGGTCTGCCTCATAGAGTCTCCACACATTATTTCCATGTTCACATAAGGCAACTCTCCCTCCACCGTAGGCGCACAGCGATAATCTGTTTTCCCCAACGCCTTCAAGAAGGATTTCCCCAGTTGAAGAAATAACCGCATAATTCAGAAGCTTATTTTCTCCATAATAAACAACATGAAAATTGCCCTGTGCATCCCCCATGATTTCTTGGAAAATAATTGCTGAATCACTGATGGTCAGTTCTGCGGATACGCTTTGAACCTCTTGAAAGTTTTCATCTAGTTCATACAACAAGAAAACAGACCTTCGCCCTTTTTTTTCCATAGTATTTCTGCTGGCTACAAAAGCTCTTTCCCCAGATTTCGGGCCCATCAGATCATATTTATAGTATTCCTTTTCCCTGCCCTGCTCCGGAGTAATCTTTAGGAAACTTTCCTCGCCTTCCGGTGAAACGTGATTTACCTCACTCCAATAACCTAAATCAGACCGATGCCTGTAAAAACGAACGCATCCGGTTTCACAGATAAAATTCTCTCCTCCCCCCAGCTGCTCGCCTTCAGCAGCCTGTATTTTATTTAGCGGGAGATTTAAAACGGCATGAAGATCATCTAAAGTGTTGTCAGACCACTCTAAATTCTCATCTTCCAATAACCGGATCTCTGATGACGTCTGTAAGGTGTTGGTTTCCGTCTTTTCATAATCACTTGACGGTTCGCCTTTTCCGCTACAACTGCAGAGGAATAGCGTCAACACAAAAACCATGCCTCTGCTAATTCCTTTCTTCTTAATACTCTTCATGCCGTTATAACCTCCGTTAGTCAATTATGTCCTTGCCAATACTCTATTGACCGCAAGCACTGTGCGTAACCGATATAGGCTGAAAATTAATGGGATTCGATGTGTTTACGTAATCACACTTGCCGCATTTCAAGTATTCACAGGATCCATATGTTGTAATATAGCAAGTACCATATTGAGGACCACTAGGTCCATTACTAATAACATAGGGATGAGAACTATATACGTAACAAAACTGATTGCTGACAATGGAATTGAATTATCAATAGTGTAATCTCCTTTCAGACTTACAAATGACTCTATCGATTCTCTTGCAACCACAACGTTACCCTGCTCTTCAAATGCTCCGACAAGGCCTTGCCGTCGATCCGGCCACTCAAGTAATCGCCGAATTCCTCGTCAAATACCTTTTGCAGGGAGGAGGGGAAGGATTTCTTCGGCGTACTATCCTGAATTAATTCATTGAGAAGCAGCGTGTCCTTCTCCCTGTCTAACGCCGGCAGGTTTAGGCTTTCATTTGCTTTTACGGTTAGTTCATAGTTTTCAAATTGCTCATCCAAGGTATCCTTCCTCACGTAAAAAGAACCCGCATAAGTTGACGTCAATCCGTCCTTGGACAAAAGCAGCTTAAGAAACGTGTATGCGATTTCTTTCTCTTCGTCTGTTGCCGTTACGCGCATGGTAATTGGGTGATCTGCAACAAGAAAATGTTTTGCGCCTTCTTTGGTCGGATATCCAATGGCCCGCTCTCCGTTTGCTTCCATTCGCATCCTTAGCTCCACAACATTCTGAATGCCTCGGAGATCAACCACTTCACAAAGGGCTTTGCCATTCCTGAGAGCTTTCCCGTTTTCCGCGGGTTGACATTTTTTTGCATTCTCGGAAAGCTTTACGACGCGATCAAAGGCGGTAGTTCCAAAGATGGTACTTCCCTCTTCCAAATTCAGTAAATAAGAATCGTTTATACCGTTACTTAGTATGTCAAAAAAGGCCTCTCTCCGGTCTCCCGTTCTGTCAAAGTACCAATAGCTGAATGGCGCCGCCCCCTGCGTTTCTTCCAAAGCTTTTAGAAAGCTCTCATAATCCCAATGATCCGGTCCCTGCCCAGAAACAACTAAAGTACGTATGTAAAAAGATCTTACGATTCCATACTGTGCATTCCCAATCTTTCCGAAATTTAACGCTTCCGGCAGCAATTGCTCCGTAAGTCCAGTCTGTTCCAAAAAACCATCTAACGGCTGCCATAACTTTTCCAAATCTTCAAAACCTGTCAAGGCCGTATCAATCAGAACAGGTCCATCTCCTGCTCCTAATTTTGTTAATAGACTGATTTCATCCCATTCGTCCGTTACGTTAACGTTATACGCAGGATATCTTTTATTGAAATAAGCTGCCGCCAATAAATAACTCTCTTTTTTATCCGAAGACAAGGCGAACGTAATTGAAGTTATCTCCTTTTTTTCGCTGGTCGTCTGCAAGACAAGATAATTTAGGCCATTTGCATCTTCATACAAAATACCAATCCGGCCATCACTCATTGCCATCATTCCTTTAATCGTAGGGATCATCATCCCGTGATTAGACCATTTATATATAAGCTTCGATTTTCCCTCTCTGGAATCACAAAGATACAATCCGTCCGACTTACAAAGAGCCATGCGATACTCGCTTACCAGTGATGCATATAAAACGAAACCCGCCATCTTATTCCTAACGCCTTCATCCTTCGAAACGGCAAGCTCTTTAAGCGTTCCTGTCTCTATGTCTGCTTTGAAAAACCAGCATTCCCAGCCCGTTTTAAGAGCCTTGGCTTCACGCAGCGCAACTTCACCTTTTGCATAGGAACAGAGCGATAATTCCTTCTCTCCGGCTCCTTCAAGAATTACTTTTCCTTCTTGGGAAATGACGGCATATTTTCTAAGCGAATCTGAACCATAATAGATTAAGTGAATACAACCATTTACGTCCCCCATGATCTCGATATCAGCAGGACTTGATTTCGTCACGTTACTCAATTCGGCACTTATGTAATTTGTTTTTCTAAAATTCTCATCCAGAATGCATATCTGATAATTGCAACGAATTCCATTTTGTTCATAAGCCTCCAACGCTACGTAACCGTTTTTTCCAGATATCGTTCCAATCCGCAAATAATCCTGCTTATTACTACTATTTATATCTGCATTACTTTTCCATACCTTTTCTTCTCCTTCTGGCGTAACAATACTCACTTCGCTCCAATTGCCAGAATCCATCCTATATTTCCGAACCCGAACACATCCCGTTTCGCAAACATAGTTTTTTCCATATGCCCAGTTTGCTCCTTCCGGAATCTGCATGCTCTTCAGTGGGAGATTTAAGACGGCATACATTTCATCCAAAGTGTTATCTTCTCTAATTATGTCTACCTCTTCCAGAAAATGAATCTCCTGCGATTCTTTTGTATCTTCACTTTTCGTTTGACCTTGATTGTCTCCGGAAACACTCTTTCCATTACAGGCGCATAGCAGTAATGAGATCACCAAGATCCATAATTTGCAGATTCTTTTTTCCTTGGCTACTTTCATGCCGTCTTAACCTCCACTGATTAAAGATGGAACTAATGGCTTAATGGACAACTATCATGGGATTCACTGACATAATGTAAATTAATGGGATTTGAATAATTAACATAATCGCACTTCCAGCATTTAAAGTATTCACAAGAATTTAAAACTGTTATGTGACACGTACCATACTCCGGACCGTTAACTCCGTTATTAACAACATAGGGGTGCGAACTATGTGTATAGCAAAATCCACTAACGGTTGAGTTATACTCATGCGCGCACGAATGTTCCGCAGCACATACGCTCGCCGGAGTAAGTAAACTGGATGCTAAAATTATGATTGCCGAGCATGCTGCCATCATTGTTTTCTTAGTAAGAATACCTCTCTTTCAAAATAATAACTTAACAAATCTTACCATGTCAACATATGCTTAAGTGCATCACTCCCTTCTTGTAACCCACCACTTCTCTTCTACTCGAGTTCCTTCGGCATTTCCGGCTCGTACAATACAAGACTGCACGCTGAGTTCGCCGCTACTAACGCAGCTCCTCCTGCCACTGCCGCGATGATGCTTAACAATCGCAAGTACAACATCTTCATGACCTCACCTCCTTCAAGACCATTCTAGCCTTTGAAAGAAGGTTTTTATGAAAGTGGCAAATTTACGCCGTTAATTGACAAAATTAAGTAATGTCGTCATCTATTTTGTGATTGGATCACTGTATTCATGTCCTTTTACGTCACTCCATAAAAATAGAACCGGCGACGAATTCAAAATCGCTGCCGGTTCCGTATGTCCCGTCATTTTTCTCCTTTGTAAAACTTTTCGTTATTTTGACTCCTGCAAATATAACATCACCCTGCTCTTTAAATGCTCCGACAAAGCATTGCCGTCGATCCGACCGCTCAAATAATCACCAAATTCCTCATCCAATACTTTTTTAAGTGAAGTGGGTAAAGATTTTTGTGGCGTGCTCTTAAGAATCAGTTCGTATAAAAGTGGCATGTCCTTCTCACGATCTAATGGAGGTATATGGAACTGATCCCCCAACATTTCTACGGTATACTCATACGACGCAAACTGTTCTTCCAAGGCATCATGACGCACAAAAAAGGTATGACGTACTGATGATGTTTGACCCTCCTTCGAAAGAAGTAACTGGAGGAACGTATACGCTATTTTCTTTTCTTCCTCCGTTGCCGTCACTCGCATTGTAAGTGGCGCTCCCGCAACCAAAAGGTGTCGTGCTCCATTTTTTGTTGGATATCCTATTAGCTTATCTCCGTTTGTCTCCATACGCATCCGAAGCTCGACTATACCCTGAACGCTTAACAGTTCAACATGCTCGCTAATCGCTTTTCCGTCATGAATTGCCTTTCCTCCTTCTGCCGGCGGGCACTTCCTTGCCTGCTCTGAAAGCTTAAGAACTCTGTCAAACTCCTCCGTTCCGAAAATCGTACTCCCTTGCTCCATATTTAAGTAATAAGTATCGTCAACGCCATTGCATAATGCTTCGAAGTATTCGCTCCTAAAATCATATGGAATCGACAGCTTTTCATATGAAAACGGTGCCATTTCACCCGTCTTTTCCAAGACATTCAGAAAGCCCCCGTAATCCCAGTCGGTTGGACCCGCCTGAGACGTAACAAGCGTTTCAATTGTAAAATCTTTCACAATTCCGTATTGCGTTTCCCCAATCTTTCCAAAGCTTAACGTTTCGGGAATCAGATCTTCGCGAAGACCCGTCTGCTCCAAAAAAGAGTCCAATGGCTGCCATAACTTTTCCAAATCCTCAAACCCTGTAAGCGCAGTGTCAACAAGCACCGGGCCATCTCCTGCCCCGAGCTGGGTTAAAAGACTGGTTTCATCCCATCCGTCCATTACGGTGACGTTATACGCCGGATACTTTTTGTTAAAATATGCAGCAATGGTTAAATAAGCGTCCTTGTTGTCCCTGGATGTTGCCAAAATAATTGACTTGATTTCCGTTTTCTCATCTGTCGCTTCTAAAAGAAGAAATCTTTTCTCTTTTTCTTGATACAGGATCCCGATGCTTCCATCACTTGCCTTTGCAATGCGAAGGACAAAAGGTACGGCAATTCCGTGATTTGACCACTTATACGCCAGTCTCACGTCACCATTTTTTACGTCACACAAAACTAATCCCTCGTTAGTGCACCATGCAAGCTTGTACTCGTCTATTGGTACCGCACACATAACATTGCCCTTCATCTTTTTCCTGACGCCATCGTCTGCAGAAGCAGCAAGTTCCCTTAACTCCCCCTTCCCTAGATCAGCTTCATAGAACCACCACTCGTTGTTGGCAATTCGTTGCGTTGTCTCACACAGAACAACCCGTCCCTTGTCAATGGTACAAAGCGACAGTTTGTTTTCTCTTCGAACGTCAAACAATACTTCACCTTTCGAAGAAATTATCGCGTATCTCTCTTTTCCATCCTGCCCGAAATATGTCACGTGAAATCTTCCATCTGCATCCCCCGCTACCTCATTCAAATATGGTTCTGTCTCACTGGATAATAGTTCTGTTCGGACGCTCCGGAGCAATTGAAAGCTTTCATCTAATTCGTACAATTGATAAACGACTCCTATGCCTTCCTCATTTGTTTTTCTGCCAGCAACATATCTGTCCGATCCTGCTTTTAATCCAATTATGTCAATATATTTCTCATTTCCGTCTGATTTTAAGTTGATTGGATAAGCAAATTCGTTTCCCAGCATGGTAATTCCATTGACACCGCTCCATGCCTCTTCTTGCTCAAAAAGATGCGTTTTATAGATGACACATCCGCCGTCACCTATCACGATTCCTGTTCTTCCCCCATTTAGCTCTCCTTCTGCCTTCAACGGAGAAACGGTAACATTCAGAACGGCGTGGAGATCATCTAAGGTATTATCCGACCAATTCAGTTCTTCCTCGCTCAAAAATTGAATCTTCTCGGATTCTTGTATACTTACGCTTCCCGATTCCGACTGAGTAAAGGCGGTACCGCCATTACATCCACAAAGAAATAAGATTAAAGCGTAAGCCATTAAACTGGCCATTCCTTTTTCTAAAATCTTCACGCCATAACCTCCATCTGATCTATTTAAATTTTATTCTACAACCCACAGGCACTGTGTGTTACGCTCTCTACGTGTATTTGTTGAGGATGCGAATAATCTATGTAACCACAGACCACGCATTCATCATAGTAACATGAACAGAATTGAGTAATTTGACAAGTACCATAAACCGGTCCTTGTAACCCATTTTCCATTAAATAGGGGTGCGAACTGTATGTATAGCAATTCCCTGGAATTGAGTGGAAATGATGCACTAAACACGATACCCTTGATATTTTTTCTGCTGCACAGGCCGTCTCCGGAATAAGAATACTGCATGCTACTATCATTACCGCCATACACAACGCTATTACGTTTCTTTTCATAGAATACCTCTCTTTCTCAAAATAATAACTTAACAAATCTTGCCATGTCAACATATGCTTAGGTGCATCACTCCTTTCTTATAACCCACCGCATCTCTCTTACTCAAGTTCCTTTGGCATTTCTGGCTCGTACAATACAAGACTGCACGCTGAGTTCGCCGCTACTAACGCAGCTCCTCCTGCCACTGCCGCGATGATGCTTAACAATCGCAAGTACAACGTCTTCATAACCTCACCTCCTTCAAGACTATTCTAGCCTTTGAAAGAAGGTTTTTATGGAAGTAGCAAATTTACGCCGTTAATTGACAAAATCAGATATTCTCGTCATCTATTCTGTGACGGAATCACATCATTCATATTCTTTTATTAGTTTTTGCAGAATAATCAATGCCGCTTCAATCATCATGGCAACACTCACTGCACTTTTCACAATGTCGCACTCATAAACACATGCAACGGAATAACACAAGACATTTATGCAGCCAAATAGAATCGAAAAGAACCGAAACCGCTTCCTCTTTTGCAAGTTCAACCGTCTTTTTTTGCTTTCTGCCGGAGAAAATATAATAATCATCAGCAATCCAATCACCACAGAGCATGTTTGAAATATTTCATTCCCTATCCCACATTTCCAAGTTATCTGAGCGATCACCAATATCATTTCAGTCAAAAATAAACATGCTTCTTTACTGGATGCATGCACTCCGCCCGCATATTTTCTTATAGGTACCAGAAACAATAACAACAGAAATAAGAATTCCGTCGTTTGAAGAATAAAGCTTAGCCCAATAGCAATAATAAGAGCGATGCCTTTTAATAAAAGAATCTCCATTCCATAGACATAAACCTTATACTCTTCTTCCGAAATGATTTCTTTTTTCTTCAGTTCCGTTACAATCACCTTCGCAATATCCATGACCCCTCCTTGTATAAATGTTTATCGCTAATCATCTTATTCGTGATTTTGTCATTTATATAGTGATATATTTTTATGTTTTCGTTGACTAAAATATTTTTAATAAAGCTTTTTTCGCATAAAAACGCTATTTCAGCAAAAACTTTATAATGCATCAATATTTCAACGGAGATTGCAATGGAAGCAAAAAACATTCGTTTTTATAAAGACATTGGAAAAAATATTAAGGCTTTTCGAAAACTAAAACATATCAGCACAGAACAACTGGCAGAAAAAATAAACATTGCCGAAGGTACCATTAAAAACATTGAATCTGGTGCCGTTGCTTCTTTTCAGGTGTATTACGACATTGCCCAGGCGTTACAAGTATCTTTGGATTCCCTAACTCCAGATTTTATGTCAAGTACGCCTGCCTCTGGAATTAAGTCGACCGACATGCAATTATTTATTGAAATCTATAAGAATACCTCATCTAACGAACGCGCAATTTTGATGAACGTCATAAAGTCTTTTCACCTGCCCGACTCTGACAATGATTAACTTATAGCGTTTATATTACCTCGATCATTCCCTTATTTTTTGAAATGAGCAAATTTACGCGCTTAATGAGCAAATTTACATGTTCCGTGAATCATAAAAAACCGGCAGCGGATGTTTATCCACTACCGGTTTTTCTCATTAAGTAACATATGACTCTATCGATTCTCTTGCAAATATAGTGTTACACGGTTTTGTAAAGTCTTGCAAGTTTCTTCCAACCCTTTCCCGCCATTCAAATATCCGACCATTTCTTCCATTAGAATTCCATAGACGTCCCTCTGCGTCCTTGTCTCTGGTACGGCATCGTTAATCAAACGCTTTAACTGTTCGCACTGTTCTTCCGTATAAAACATTTCCCTTCCATCCAGTGATACATAGGGTCGTTTTGATTCGTATATTTCATCCCTTAAATACTTTTCCCACACGGAGAAAAAAGCCCACGTGTTTCCGCTCTTTCCGTAGGATCCCTCCGTATCTCCCTTTACCAGAGGCTCAGCAAGGGAAATGTAATATAGAATAAAATCAAAGGCCTGCTCCTTGCAATCTGATCCATTTAGTATTGCCATAGGATCATCTAGCCTTACATAAACATGGCTGTCCCCGTCCTGCCCTGGAAGACCTTTCATGGAGACTCCCGGCACCGTCAACTGATAACAGCTGTAAGATGCATACCACCTTGGCCCCCTTGCGATCTCCACTTCCTTGTGATCCGAACTTTGTATGTATAGCTTTCCCTGGCATTCATCAAGCATTGCTTTATACGCCATCATCAGTTGTTGAAATCCCTCAGAAGTAAAACTTGCTTCTGCACTTTTTTCCTCATAATAAAAAGGCAAGTTTGCATATAAAAGGTTCTCTAAAGTCCCTGCACCGCTAAACCCGTTTTCTTTCATGAATTTGCCATACCATTTCAGATAACGCTCAGCGTCGCATCTTCCAGCTTCATCCAATTCCATTCCGTCAGAAGTTCGAAGCAGCAGGCGGAATCTGGCAGCCATGGCATACATGGCATTCTCACTGCCATTCCCCAAAAGCTCTCTCGCCTTAGGGATCATTTCCTCTTTGGAAACACCGCATACATTAAACATCGGAAGCAAATCCGTCAACAAATTCTTCTTGACGTATTCGTCTAGTTCCGTATGATCATGAAACATGATCACGTCTGGGCGATTTCCCTTTCCTAGATAATCTTCCAAGGATCCATCAAATCTCTCGATTTCCACAATCGCATCATCACGTGCCTGATTGTACTTTTTGGCATGGAACTCGACTTGATAAAGGCAATCAGCAGGAATTGCCACGCGAATAATTCTTCTGCCATCAGGTGCAAACATTTGACTATCTGATGGACTTGCCTCACTTGCAGAATCAGACTCCGTTCGTTTCTTTAACAAGAAATTTAGTACCTTAAGGTCACTGCTTGTCGGATCCACTGAAATCAGCGACATTTCCTCTCGGTCACCAGACACGTACTGAATCTGAGATGCCACGATCCCCTGCCTGTCAAGATCGACCAGAACTTCCTCTTCTCCGCCTCGAAAGAAAACCATTCGGTCTGATAATACGGAAACAAAGCCGTCCTCAAAAGGAAAAATCTTGATCTCGTCATTCGAAAGACTTTTAATGATTTCTGCCATGTTCTTTTTTTCATCAAGCCTTATTAATACTCTCTCATTGTTTTTATCACTACTCTTTTCGACCACAGCATACGGCTTTCGTCCATCTGACGTAAACAGTTCCCTTATCGTTCCATCTACGTTCACAGATCCCGTGATCTTTCCTTCACCATTTATAAAATAAGCTTTATCATTCCAACCGATGACATATTGTCCGTCCGCATTAGCCAACAGTCTGGGAAATCCATCTAAGTCATAAAGCGTTTCATCTATGAAAATTTCCCTCTTTTTCTTTCCCGAAGCATCAAACTCCAATATACTGGAGCGATCGCCAGTTCTCAACACGGAAAGACCTGTTTCCTCACCTGCCATTCTTACGGAAAAGTCCCTGACATACCCACTTGAAATCAGGCAAAAGGGAATTGCATCCTTACCGTCATAGGATTGAAAGTAAAACTGCCAACTATTCTCCGTCTCATCCGTTCCCATCACAAAATAATAAAAACCCTTTTGAGAAAAGCGCAGCAGCCATGGATTGGCATCCGAAATCATTTTGCATTCCGTAGTCGACCTGTCATAATACGGTGCCTGCTTCTTGTCTGGTTTTCGATGAACACCTTCGTTTCCTTCACCGTCTGCATTACGCACGCATCCAGATAGAATCAGTAATGTTAGAATTAACAGAATTCCTATCTTTTTCATTCCAAATACGGCCGGATTATATGTCAACCCGGCCTTCTCCTTCTTCTATCAATCTCTGATTAAAACATTTTAATCATAAACATATCCATGCACCCAAAATGTTTGATAACCGCAGAATATGCACTCATAATAATCTCGTATTACTACCGCAATAAATACAACTATGACTTTCGTAATGATGTATGGCGCTGGAAACCGTCCCGTGTCCATTCGGACAGACCCAATCTATTCAATTTTCAGATATTTTCTCACGTATTTGTTTCATTTTATCTTCTCCACCTTTCCTTAAATTCTTCACGCCATAACCTCCATGCATGTCTTCATTTCACTTTTGCTCTTCTAAATACAACCAAGTGCGGTTTTTCAAATGTTCTGCCAATACTTTTCCGTCAATTTCACCGTTTAGATAGTTGTCAATCTCTTCGTTAAACATCCTCTTTAAGGCCATCGGAAATGATTTCTTGGGCATTGAGTTTGCAAGCAATTCCAAGAAGAATTCCCTGTCGCCTTCCTCAAGCTCCGGCATTTCATTTGGATTATACGTTCCAACGACCTTTGAATCCTCTATTGCTTCCCCGTAATTCTCAAATATTCCGTCAACTTCGCTCCAGCGAAGCGGAAGGGCACGGTCAGTGGCCTCCTGATCAGACAAAAGAACCTTCAGGAACGTGTACGCGATCTTTTTCTCTTCGTCCGTTGCGGTTGAACGAAGGCAAACGGGACTTTTTGCCACCAAAAGATTCCGGCCTCCATCCTTACCGGGATACCCTATGATTGAAACTCCGTCACTTTCCGTCCTTCTTCTCAAGCCTAGCACCTGCCACAGGCCGTACAGATACTGGATTTCACAAACAACCTTGCCCTGCAGCAGCGCCTTACCGTCATCCCACGCCGGACATTTTTTTGCTTTTTCCGCCAGCCTTACGACGCGTTCAAATTCTTTCGTTCCAAAAATGGTTTCTCCCGTTTCCGAATTCAAATAATAAGCATTGTCCAATCCGTTTTCGAGAATTTCAAAAAAGTCTTTCCGCTCATCCGCCTGATTGTTTAACCAGCCATAGGTAAACGCGGCTCCCTTCCGTTCCTCCAGTGCCGAAAGCCACCCCTCATAGTCCCAGTCATTAAGCTCTGGATCAAAAACAAGCATCGTGTGGATGTCATAACCCACGGATATTCCATAGGTAACGTCTCCAATTTTCCCAAATTCCAAAACCGCCGGGAGCAGTTCATCCGCCAGATGCGTCCATTCCAAAAATCCGTCCAGCGGCTGCCATAACTTTTCCAATTCTTCAAACCCCGTAAGGTCCGTATCCACAAGAACCGGCCCGTCCCCCACTCCAAGCTGGGTCAGCAGGCTGGTTTCATCCCAGTCGTCCCGAATGATCACGCCGTATCCCGGATATCTTTTGTTGAAATATGTCACGGCTTTTTGGTATCTAAGAAGATTTTTTGGCGCCACCGCAAACGTAATGGCGGGAATCTCTTTCTTCTCCCCTGTCGCCTCCAGCAACAGGTAATTCCTGACGCCGTCAATATCACATATCGCTCCCACGGAACCGTCAGCTCCTACCGCCAAGTCAATTGCCCCATTCGCAAATCCGTGCCTCGACCACTCATACAGGATTCTTGTTTCTCCTTCCCTTGCGTCATAAAGGCAAAGACCGTCCGCGCTGCTCCAAATGAGTCTGTATTCATCCACGGGAGTCGCCGCCGAAACGGTTTTTCTGGGATCCGTCATCTTGGTCCTGACGGTTTCATCCCTTGACACGGCAAGCTCTCGCGTCTCTCCCTTTTTTAAGTCGGCTTCGTAAAACCTTCTGTCATAAGTATTTAAGACGTGCTTTTTCTCACACACGGCAACCCTTCCCCCGCCGTACGCGCAGAGTGACAAGATTCCGTCCTTAATCTCCCTGAAGATGATTTTTCCATCCGAAGAAATGACCACATATGCAGGCAATCCGTTTTGATAACAGCATACGTGATAATTACCCTCCGCATCTTTCATCAAGTCGCTAAGATTCCCTCGCAATTCACGCTCAACCTGAACTGCGCGAACCTCTTGAAAATCCTTGTCCAAGTCATAAAACACGTAATCAACGAAACCGCTTTGTCCGCCGCCGGAACCGCCGTTGGACTGTTGCTCAAGGGAACCCCCGTATGTAACATAGCCTTCCCCTCCTGAAACAATGCCAATTTTATCATAAAAGCCAAATCCTTTTTCCCGATCAGGTTCAAACGCATGGGAAATTTCGTTTCCATCCTTCGATATCTCATGAATTTCCGTCCAGTTTTTCGCAGAATTATCATACCGATGGGTCATGCAACAAATGCAACCGTTCTCACGCAGCTGAATTCCCCTCCCCACGGATCGTTCTCCGTCCGTCGCCTTGCCCTGAGGAAGCGGGAGGTTAATGACGGCACGCAAGTCATCTAAGGCATTGTCCTCCCATGCCAGATTGGTCTCGTCAAGGAAGTCAAAATAGGTTTCTTCCGTCACGCTGCTTTCCGTTTTTGTTTGACCGTCAGCCAGCTTGTTCCCTGCATTACAGCCGCAAAGGAACAGGGTGACCACGAGCAGCAAACTACCAACGCATCTCTTTTTGCCATGTCCTTTCATGCCGTCAACCCCCTAACACTTACCACTCATTACACTATGATTATTACACTATTGTCCGCAATTGGCACTGTGAACGTAATTTCGATAATTATTACAATTGAGCGGATGACTGTAATCCACGTGTCCACAAAGATGGCATTCCAAATAGATACAATCACATGTATAAGTTACGTAACAAGTGCCATAAACAGGACCCTGCATTCCATTTTCAATTAAATATGGATGCGTATAGTGTCCATTATAGGTACCTGGAACCTCTATGCTATACTCATGATTACATGCGCGTTCTTCAGCAAGAACGGACATGGGCATAAGCATGTTACATGCGAAAACTACCATCACCGAACATAAAGCTACAATTACTTTTTTCATAAGCAATTCCTCACTTTCTATAAATTAGAATAATATGACTTGTAATTATTATCAACATCTGTTTCCGTAAAACATTGGACTCACCTCATTCCATTTTATCCCATCACTTCTCTTATACTCAAGTCCCTTCAGTATCCTTGCTTCATACAACACAAAACTATACGTTGAGCCTTCAAGATTATTCTAACCTCTGAAAGAAGATTTTTATGGAAGTAGCAAATTTACGCCGTTAATTGACAAAATTAAGTATTCGCGTCATTTATTTTGTGATTTGATCACCATATTCACCTTCTTTCTTCCTGCACTGTAAAAAGAACCGGCAGCGAATTCTAAAATCCGCTGTCGGTTCCGTATGTCCCGTCATTCATCTCATAGGAAAAAAGGCCTCATTCCCCCTCTAAAAATCCCCGGATCCCCTCCAATACCTCTTTTCTTGAAAAATATCCATTATGATCCACGCCCTCCAGGATCACCACGTCCTTCAATTCCGGGAACTTCTCCGCCAAACTCAGCGAATGTTTGTAACTGATCACCTCATCCCCCTTGGACGTGAAAATGATCGTTGGCTCTTGTACGTCCTTGGCATAGGTTACCGAATCAAACCGATATTTTGCAAGGCTTTCCATGGGACCGTAAAAACTGTCTATCGCATCATTATACAAACTAAGGGCCTTGTCATATGGCGCAACCAAGATCAATCCACTGGCGGCGTTCTTACTGGCACAATACGTGGCAACCCCCGTTCCAATGCTGTATCCCATGATCACAATCTTGTCTTTATCCACTTCCTGCATGTTTGACGCATATTCAAAAACATAATTTGAAGCGACAAACATACTGTCATCTGACGGTTTTCCCTTGCTCATGCCATATCCGGGATAATCGACGATCATCAGATTATACCCTCCAAACACGTCCTTCATTTTTCCGGATTCGTAATAATGATACATCGTATTGGAAGAATTCTGGGCATTGCCGGTAAAGAAAATGACCAGCGGCGCCGGTCCTTCCGTCTTCTGGAGATTCCAAAACCAGCCCGACAGATTCACTTCCTCATTCTTGATCACAATCTCCTGAAACTCATCCAGCTTCTGAAGCTTTCGATAGGAAGTCAGGTCATTCCACGGATGAAAGAAGAAATACTCCTGAAGCTTGTTCCATCCGATTAAAAGAATTGCCGCCAACACAATGACAATGATTATAATACGCATGATTTTCCCTTTTTTTAGATTTCTACCCATTTTTGCTCCAAAACACTTTCATCATTCCAGACTTTCTGCATCATTACAACAAACCAAACGCTCCTTGAATGACAACATACACGGTAATTATTTAATTTACCAAATTCACGTGTATGCAAAATTTCTCTCTACACGCATATATTCATATTGCCACTTTTAGCGTGTCTTTTTTTCGACTAATTCAAGCATTACCTGCAACATTTACACGTATTTTCTGTCAAAATGTTTTTCGCATGTATCCCTCAAAAATCCGTACACGCAATTTCGCACTTTGCTTCCTTACGCGTGTCTGCAATCAAAACTTCCGTACATGCCACCCCGAAATCGTAATTTGTATGATTCTGACAGAAGTTCAAAGGTAAGAAGAAACCTTTCTAATTCATCACAGGCTTTCTTACTGCGATCTCTCTGTCAAAGCTCTCCAGCACAGGCAGATGCTTCCATGTCTTGCATACCATCCAATAACCGATCATGGCACCCATCGTATTGCAGATCAGGTCATCCACGTCGAACAGGCGGTAGGAACCCTTGAAGATAAAGAAAAGACCGGTCAGCTGGCCAACCTCGATGAGAACCGTAAGGCCAATGCCGTAAAGAAGAACCTTCTTTGCATTCATTCCGTAGTAGTACTTCAGGTACATGCCGAAGGGAATGGTCATGATCACGTTGAACACCACCTGAAGAATCTCCTGCGCGCAGAAATGATTCTTGATGCGGATGATGGAATACAGAGGAATCAGCTGATACTGATAGCTCAGGTTCGCTGCCTTCTCCATACTGGGCAGGGGAAGGAATACCAGTGCCACCACGCAGCACATGTAAAGGATGAAGGCTTCCTTCAAAAGGACCTCAAGGAGGTTGTACTTTTTGGAAAGGATCATGGGGATTACCGTCACGGGTACAAATACCGGAAGCGCATAGCAACCGAAAATTCTGAAACCCTCTAAAATACTGTTTACCCAAGTCATCATAAAAGCCACCTCCTGCATACTTGTTTCACTTGATGATTTAAGTATACCGAAGGTGGCTTTTTCCATCCATCGATTCAGCTTACAGTTTGAAGCGTGAATCTTACGCATCCGTAAGCTTTGGGACACTATGTTTTCACGACGCTTAATCTTTGAAGATCATAGGCAGGAAGTCGTGGATGCATCTTCTCCACACGCTCCAGTCATGGCCGCCGGGGAAGGTCTTTCTCGTGATATTCAGGGGCTTGTCCTTAAGCATCTCGTCGTCATGCTCGAAGCTTGCAAAGTAATTGTCCTCCGTGCCCATGGCGCGGTAGAATACCTTGTAGCTGGAGTTGAACTTCTCAGCATCCTCAAGAATTTCCAGATGCTGCTCCTTCGATCCGTCAGGGCGGGGGAAGCTCATGAAACCGCTGAACACGCCAACGTAGCTGAACAGCTCGGGATGGGACATGGTCACCTGGCTCGTCTGATAGCTGCCCATGCTAAGACCTGCCATGGCGCGATGCCACTTGTCCGTATAAACGTTGTAGGTCTTTTCGATATAAGGAATCAGATCCTTTACGATCACTTCCGTGAAGGCGCCAAAGCGGAGCGCGGGATTGTTCGTCGAAGTCATGCCATAACCCATGACGATGATCATCTCCGTCATCTTTCCCTCATAGATCAGCTTGTCTGCAATGCGGCCCGCATGTCCCTGATAGATCCAGCCGGTCTCGTTCTCACCGTAGCCGTGCTGTAAGTAGAGTACGGGATATTTCTTCGCGGGATCATAATTCGCAGGCGTGTAAACCAGGCAGATTTCCAGCTTTCCGCTCACGGATGACTCAAAATATCTTCTGGTCACGGCGCCGTGAGGAATGCCGGGAAGCTGATCCCAGTCCTCTTCCCCGGGAACCGGCACGTCCACAAAGTTCATGGGGCGACAGCACCCAAAACCGATGGGAAGATAGGGGTTGAGCACTTCATTTCCGTCAATCTTCAGGAAGAAGTACTTAAAGCCTCTTCCAAGATCCACGGCGCCCTCCCATTCCTCTTCCGTCACCTTGGTCAGCTTCGTGATGGTGCCAAACTGATCAATGGCAACCTCCTTTGCTGTCGGTGCCTTGATGCGGAACAATACCTTGCCGTCCGGCAAAATCTCATACCCCTGATTGCCGTCGCGGTTCGGCTCTCCAAAATACGGATCAAACGACAACGCAACGTCCAATGGCCATTCTTTCTTCATTTTGTAACCCTCCTAGAATAAAATAGTCGCAGATTGCGAAATGCATCTGCGACTATTATAACACAACGTCTTGAATTAGTAAAACGATTTAACGAAGAACTCTGTTCATCTCATGCCACTTTTCCCCTCCCCACTGTGACATGGAATCTCCTAGATCTTGAAACCCAAATTTCTCGTACATCGCCACCTTATCAGAAAGGCACGTCAGAACCAGTTTTTCCCATTGGGATCATGCAGCCCAGCGTCGACAAAAAACTCATCTCTCAGTTTTGTCTCATCCGTGGCGATCCCATTTACAAAGCCGGCCATCTTTCCGCTTTCCCTGTCGATTGCCACCAAAAACAGATCCGCCTCCTCTTGTTTTATGGTTCGAAAATCGAATTGCTCCAACAATTGGCTTGCGGAAACACCGTCACAGTCATTGAACTTTGCGAAACGATTGAGCGTCTGGTCCAAGGCTTTTTGAAGCTTTTTTGTCTGCCTCACTCCTGCTTCCCACCAAAGGCCTTTAACTACTAGAATTCTATTTTTGCGATCTGGCACAACCTCAATTCTTCCGACAAAACGGTCCCCATAGAGAAACGGAATTTTGCGCCAATTACCGCACCGTCTCAATCGTTTCCAGGTCAAAGCACTCGATCCTCTCCGGGAACTGAGAACCGCTATAGTAGATCAGGCCTGCTGCCCCGGCGTTCCCGTCTGGCGTAACAAACGGAGTGGCGTTCGAAGGGATCGCCTCAATGGATTTATCAAGATCTGCCATATACTCCTGCAGATAAGTATCGCTGTTCCAGTCAGCCCTGTAAGCATCTGCGACCTTCCCGTTGAACTCGTCCACGGTCATTCCGAAGGCCTTGATCACCTCTTCCTTGCTTGCCGCCTCAAGGGTGTCCACGTTGTAATTGAAGATATCATAGCAAAATCCGTCGGTGAAGGTTTCATCCGCCCGAATGACGATGGATACCATGTTTCCCTTAACGCCCCATTCATAGCTGGTCTCTTCCCCGACAACATACCATTTCTCGGTGTCCCCATACATGTAGCTTGTCTTTTCCAAGGGGTGATTTTGCTCAACGAATTCCTTGAGTGCCGCATTGATGGCGGTTGCTTCCTTCCCATCCACGATGAGCTTGGGAATGATCATGCTATACTCGCCGCTATCGTCCGCAAGCGTCATCACCAACTGATCCGTTACTTCCACGTGAGCCGGAACCTCTGCCTCACTTGTCTCAACGACTTCACTGGAGGTTTCAACCACTTCGCTTGAAGAAGCCACCTCACTCACGGAAGTTAACTCCGTCACGCTTTCCTGCGATTCCACGCTTGATGCCGTAGCCTCCGAAGACTTCGTACTTGCCCCGCCGTTGCCGTCGCACCCTGCAAGCGCAAGGATCATGATGCCGACAAGACCTACCGTAACAAAATTCCTAAAGCGTTTCATTTTTTCTTCCCCTCTCCTGTTGATCCAGGCAACTTTCAGCCCGACCCGATGCGCCCCCGCGACATCGGTAGCATATGTGTCGCCCGTAAACAGAATGCCGCTTCGGCTACAGTCAGGGTTATCTTTCAGCACGCTGCTCACTGCCATCTCAAAGAGGTTGGCACTTGGCTTGACTTCGTCAAAGTCTGCGCTGGACCACACCTCTTTAAAATACCCGCCTAGTCCCGCCTTGTCAAGCAGGATCTCAACCATTCGCGAGGACTTATAATTCCGGGCGTCCAAGCAATTCCTGATAAGAAATATGGATGAAAATATAACCTGACGCATAGGATCCCATGTCATAAGGAGGATAATAGTAGTCGATCCCGTCTTTGCCAAAGATCAGGTTTCCCTTATCCAGTAACGCATAATCATACGCCTGCTGATAAACCGTGTCCGCGTCTCCGGCAAAATAAGGGCTTTCATTTTCCGGATAAGACAGGTAATCTTCCTTCGTCTTTGTCGCGATCAGCTTCTTGAAATCCTTCGAAGAACCCCGATAGAAATCCTGAAGGGTCTTTTCCTCACCCGTGCTCAGGTCAAACAGGCGCTGATTCATATAGGGCATGCCATGTGCACCGCCGCCGTACCAATACCCAGTGTAATCCACGGTCAGGTACTTTTCATTCAAAATCTGCACGCCGGAGATTTCCTCCTCATAGGTCTCGCAATAATGCTCCGGATAGAGTTTGTGGTATTCACATTCCTCCGTAGAGTATTCCCGTTGATCCGCAGATTCCCGATATTCCTTGATCTGATTCTGCAGGTTCTTCATCAGCGCGTCATTGATCTTGTCCGCGGCGGGAGAAAACTCATCAAATAAAAGAAAGGTTTCTCCGTAGAATTTTGTAATGGGAATCCCGCAACCCTTACAATTGTTCTCGCAGGAGTCATAGGTAACGTTGCCATACTGAAAGACGGTCTTTTCCCCGGCGGAAAGTCCCAAATCAATAAAATTCGATCCGTCAGCATCCAATTCACGCTTCACCCACTTGAGCTGATCCCCCATTAATCTGATAAAATATGCGTCACCGCCCACAATCTGGAAGCCTTGGGTTCCCGGGGCAACGTCCGTGGCTCCGGGCTCCGTTTTCATTGCATACAATTGCTGATTCTTGCCCGTTGCGAGATCGTATTCCCAAACGGTATTATTATAAATTACAAAAGAATCCTTGGGGTGCGTATAGTAATAAACCTTCCCATTGTAATAGTCCAAAATCCCCTGGTACTCATCCGGCTTTGCCGCAGAAACCGTTATCGCTTTTCCGTCTTCGAAATTCACGCCGCAGATCGCGTTAGGATTTAATTCGTTATCATACAGGGAATAAACGGCACCCTTCGCGTCATACTTCATGTTGTAAGAATAATCTGAGGGCATTCCGGGAATCTTCGTAATGATTCCGCCCTTTGAGATCTTATAATACTGATTATCCTTGTAACCAATGACAAACCCGGTTTCTTCAAATGCCCTGGTGATGCTGCAATTTCCACTCGGGTTGATCTGATTCCCGGAAGACATAAACAGATTATAACCGAAGGTGTTCTGAACGGCTGCTGCCATAGGATTTTCAACCTCTGCAAATTTCAGTCCCTCAGAGGTTCTTTCAAATACCATTTCCGATTTGAGATAATTGTCGGCATTGAGCGTAAGATAAACTTTGCCTTGATAATAATCAAGATTGTCAAGCCACCAACCCTCATCTAAGGTATAAATGGGTGCCACCGTAAGGGATGCCACGTCCACGGCATATACGTGGTACGCATAGCGATTTCCCGTGGGCTCGCTCTGATAATAGAATATGAGTCCGTCACCCATTGCCGCTGCGGTACCGTTCACTTCGATCCCTTTTTCCTTTAATGCCTTGCGGACGTCTTCCCAGCGGTACTCGGAAACCTTTTCACCCTTTTCATTCACGCCGTAATAAACGTCATCGTAATATCCGGTGAATAAAATCTTTTCCTTTATGCTTTCCTTTGTCTCTCCGGAATCCGTCTTCCCTTCCCCGGAACCGTCCTCTTGGGACGCGTCTTTACCGGGACCGTCCTTTTCCGATCCCGTTTCGTCAGACTGCGTCTTGTCAGCGGAGCTTTCCGTCTGTGAGTTTGACATAACTTCTGCTACGTTCGTGCATGCCGTGACGCTAACGGACAGCGTCAATGCCAATAGTAAACCTACAACTTTCCTTTTCATTTTTTTGATTCCTTTCTAACATAAGATTTGCCGGCAACTGATCGTCACCGGCAAATGATTTTTCAGCATTCATAATAATAAACGCCAAAACGTTTGGTCGCGTTACGTAAAAAATTTTGAGGCTTTACTGCTCCACCTCGACCATGCGGAGCATCGTCATGATCTCGTCCAGATGCTGCGGTTTGTTCTTGCAAATATAGATATAAATAACGAATCCTTCCGTGTTTACCGGCTGGAAAATGAATTCCGCATGGTAAGTAGGACCGTTATTGGTGTATGCTTCGCTGTAATAATGATAGTTTGCCCCGTAGGAAGCCGTCTTTTTGATGATCTTCTTCTCCGGACTCTTCAGAATGTTATCCAGGATCGTTTTTTCAATCTGTTCCGTTCTGCTCTTGTCGCTTTTGCGAAGAAGCAACGTATCGTTGTCAAAATAGCATACAAACAGACTTTCCGGCTCCACGGCCTGGCGGTCGATCTCATTCAGGCGATATTGATAACATTCCATGGTCGCAAGCTTGTCTTCCGCCTTATCCGCGTGATACAGATCCTTTTCCACCGTCTTCCAGGAGGTAGGGATATAATACGTAACCATCCCGTCATTTAAGACTCTCTTTTCGGCTTTTTCCTTGTCTATCGTCTTTCCGCTGATCACGGAATAAGCAGATCTGGAAACACTCTTTTCATAGGTCTTTTCGATCTTGTGCATGGTCATGGTCCATTTTCCGTCCAGGAGACCAACCGTAAGCTTTCCGTAAACCTTTACGAGATCGCCGATCCGGACGTCGGCAACGGAAGCGATCACGTCTTCATCCGAGGTCGTACAAGTCAACACGTGCGGGGAACTGACCGTCGTCATTCCAATTTCCACTTTAGAATTATCGCTGGATTTGGATCTGAGCCTGCCATACATCATGAAATACTGATTTTGATAATCTTCCTTTAAGCTGTCGCTGTTGCTGGCCGAACGAAGCAAAAAGTATTCCACGGGCTCATTCCGGTATACGAAAACCTTATCCACGTCCATGACGGTTTCTTTATTGTTCCAAACCCAACCGCTCAGGAACGCGCTCGTGAGGATCAGCATGACCAAAACCATGATTCTTCTTTTTTGTTTCATGATCATCCTCCTACCATTCTTCTTCCCTGTAGCTGAAACCCACCTTGTCACGCATCATCTCGATCACTGCGGCAGTATCGTCATAACAATGAGACTCTGCATAATCGTCTGCCAGCACGACTGTGTCCTGGCTCTTACCGTCTCCGCGGAGCCATGCTTCCAAGACCGTCAGGTTGTTGCACTTCCGCTCATTGTACCAGATTTCCTCTCCGCGGACGCGGATGGTGATCGTCTTTTCCTTATTCTTTCCGTCTGCCGGATTCTCGGGATCTTTACCCTCTTGGGACGCCTCGTTCCCGTTTTGGCCAAACTGCGCATCCTGAATGGCTTTGTCGAGATCGAGCAGCGGAGGCTTTTCACTCAACAATCTCACCGCCTGCGACCCGAAACCCGCGAGGAGCAATAATCCCATGCAAGACAAAAGAATCAATATCTTTTTCTTCCACTTCTTCATTATCGAGTCTCTTCTCCTTCAACGTTCATGCCACAATCGTCCAGTATCTTTTTTACCGCCTCATAAGTATTCGCTATCGCAAATTCATCCACCAGAAATACGTCCCGCTTGCCGTCCAGTCCCTTGACAAACTCTGCAAACGCCGCCTCATTTCCCTGAAACTCCTTGCAGTAACTGATGGTCTTTTCATTTACAATAACAAAAAACGCATGTTCCACGCCCTTGCCGTCCACGTAATTTCCGTTAGGATTTACGAACTGCGTCACGTTATTCTGCACGGCAGCGTCGCCCTGATTCGTTCCGGCTTCCACCTGCTTGGAAAACAGGGAATCCGTTCCCCTGGGACCATATTTCCAGAACCAGCCCCCGGCAAACAACAGCACGCCGACGATCAGGAAAAAAAGGCAGGAACTGAAAAGGCTCTTCTTGTTTCTCTGGAGAAGCGCCTTGCCTGGTTTCGTCTCATAATACACGTAATCGTCTTTACGCTTGAAGATGACCATGTACATGGTATACACGGGCTCCGTCATGAGTGCCAGGAGTCCAAGAAATCCCACGATGGCCAAAATGGCGCCGATTACCATCATAATCATTGCGATCATAGGCTATCACTCCTATTTCCGATGTACGTACACGTTATCTTGCTCTTGCATCAGTTTATCAAAAATTCCCTTAATCTTCTCCTGATCACGATACAGGATCTTTTCGTCGTTTTCATTCAGGGAAAGGATCACGGGGAACTCCGCGTTGGCGGAAACGTAATCCCTCAGGGCCGTCTCAAACTGGCTGTATGCATCGTCCACGTCCTTTCCCTTTCCGTGAAGGTCAAAGGTAAGAATCGCCTTGTCGGAACCCTTGCGAAGGATCTCAATGTGTCTCTCCGTCACGTCATTCTCTTCAAAGTAGCAGTATACGGAGATCGCGCAGACAATGTTTTGCAACTGATCCGCCGTATCTAACTGATCTAAGTATAATTCGTATTTTGCGCGGGCATCCTCCGCCTTTGCCGTCGCCTCTTCCACGTAATTGCCGGCATTCATCTGTTCCTGTTGCTTCTCGGTCAGCGTCTGCTGCCGTCCGATGACAACCAAAAGCACGATGAAGATTACGTCCAATAGCGAGGTCAGGTCGATCAGGATGTCCGATTTCGCCCGATGTCGTCTCTTCTTCATGATTGTCCCTCCAGAAATCAGCCTTTTTCTTCCGAAGTAATGTTGCCGAGCTTCACCGAGTTATCAATCTTCTTGTCGTAGTCATCCAGAACGATCTCCGTATCCTCGATCAGCTTCGCGGAGATGGTTGCACAGATCTTCAATATAATGGTGACAATCAGGCCCCAGAAGGTGGACGTAAGTGCGACGTCGAGGGACTTGAACATCTCGTCAATGTTCTGCGCTTTCAACTGTTCCACAAGACCGGATACCGTTCCCAAAATACCAAGGAGCGGGAACAGGGGAATGAACTGCGTGCAGGCATTATAACCGGAAACCACTTCATTAAAGGATTTCTCGTAGTCGCGGACCGTGTCTGGCGTTACCGCCTCTGACTTCTCGCGTTCCTCCACCTCGCCCGTCGCCGCATTCAGGTAAGTCTCCTTGTTCTTCCTGTTCATGGCGTCATGGATAAAACTCTTTTTCGTGTATAACTTGATGTAATTCTTGATTAGGAAAAAGAGTACGATCACACCACCGGTGATGATGATCGCGTTCATGTACTTTGCTAAAAATCCAACCATAGTTGCGCCCTCCCATAGCTTTCTGTCACGTGAAATACTTACGCTATTTTATTATACCACGAAACTAAATTCTTTACAATTCCCTTCCAAACACCCCAAAAGTCGCGCAAATTTACGCCGCGGTCTTATTTTTCTTTCAAATCTTTGTATACGTGCCATACAAACAGGCACTCGTTCTTGGAAATGGTCTCATTGGAAAAGGCTGCCGCCCTGACAATCCGCATGTATTCCGCAACCTCTGAAACCTGCTCCGCTCCGAGGACCTCCGTCAGGGTTCTCTCAAACTCCTTGTCCGTCCTTGCCTTTTTCAAGTGCTTTCCCTTGCCCTTGACCATGTGATAGGTCTTTCGGTTGATCATGAGCGTGGCGGCTTTGTAATACTTTCCAACCATTGCCCTTTCCAATCTCATTTCGCCCATAACCTTACGTCCCACCATGGCGAGCACGAGTCCCACCATGACGATCCCCACAAAGGCGAGCAAGATCATGAACGAGCCATTCCATGCATCGTCTCCGCTTCCTTTCCCGGAACCGACGCCCGGCTCCTCATCCTCTGCCTGCTCGGAGGATTCCTCCGCGTCGGAAGTCTCCTCGGGGGCTTCCGTTTCTTCCGGCTTAGGCGTTTCTTCCGTCGTTTCTTCTTCGGAAGACGTCTGCTCCTTGGAACTTACCGGATCTATGGTAACGTCCGTTAGTTCTTCCTTCAGTTGCTGAAACGCGGGTATGTCCCCGGAAGTGGTTGAATAACCCGGCGTCACTTCTATGGGAACCCAGCCAATGTCATCATAATATACTTCCGCCCAAGCATGACCGTTTCTGTCGATCACCTCTGCCAAATAGCTTCCGTCCGCCTGCCACGTAAACGAAGCAGGCTTAACGACGTAACCCGCCGCGTATCTTGCCGGAACGCCCAGACTTCTTAAGAGCATCACGCCCACGGAGGCATAATGAATGCAATATCCCTTTCGCTTGTTTTTTAGGAAATGCTCTATGGGATCCTCGCCGGCATCCAGGTCATCCAGGTCCCAACTGTAATAGGAATTCGGTCCGGTGAGAATACCCTGAACGGCCATCACGGCGATATACCGGATCTCGTTTTCAGTTATTCCCGCATATTTCTCACCTTCTACCATGGCCTCCGCATAATCAAAGATAGGTGCGTCCTTGACGTACTTGGGATAATCCAAATACCGTTCCTTGGCGTAATCGTTATACCAAGTCCAGAATTTCCGATCCTCCTCTTCCATCTTCCCCGAAACCCGCAATCCTTCAAATTCGAACGCGTTGCTATCCCAACCTTGATAGGTAACTTTTTTCTTAAATCCACCTTTCTGTGCAATGGCATCCCGGACAAATCTGATTCCTGAAACCTGTTCCACGTCCACGCCATAGGGAATAAGCATGTCAGATTTCCTAAAACCAAGATATTCCTCCTCAAATTCCAGCACCTCGTACTTCTTGAAGGAAATGTCACTGGAAAAATAATACGATCCTCCCAGCAATGCCTGATAAAAGGATTTTAGATCCCCATTATATCTTTTGAAAACGTTGGAGGCCAATTTTGTTGCCGCGTCTGCCTGGAGGATTCCGTTTTCTGAACATGCCTTGGCAAAATCTTTTTTGGAGAACGTCCACGTATTATTCTCATATTTTTCGCCATAAAATTCCTGCAGGTACAGATTTCCCTGAGGCCGCTGGCTCGCGCGGATCGTCAGAATCTTCTTGTCCTTGTATTCCGGTTTGGAATTATCTATGGTCTGCTTATTCGTCAGCTGAAATGAGGCAAGCTGGCTTTTGATCTCTTCCTCCATTTTTTCCTGGATGGCTTTCGCCTCAAAAGTTTTTTGAAGCAGTTTTTCAGCGGAACCACTAAAGATCCCTCCCAGAATCACCAACGCGAATAACATAAAACCAAGCACGTAGGCGGCTCCGACATAGGCTTCCTCACTCTTCCGGTGACTTTTGTAGATCATAAAGAGACCGACTGCCATTGCCAAAACTTGTCCAAAGCTTGGAGCCAATCCGGTATACATGATCAAAGAGAGTGTTGTGGCAGGTGCCAGGAGCAAGAGCCATTTTCGCCTCCCGATCCATGACGGAAGGTAGAGCGCAAAAAAGACAAAGAGGGCCAAAAAACTGATCAGAACGGGGATCCATTCCACGGGAGCCGGATCTACGTAATGGCTGGTCTTAAAGAGATAATCGTAAGCCACGTAATAGTACCTGGTGAACATCCGCAGACCGCCTTCCAGCTCCACGTCGTGATCCGTCTGATACTTCAGAAAAAGCAGACCTACGACAATGGCTGGCAAGACCTTACAGGCAATCCGCAGGAGCAGTCTTATTTTTGTTCCTTTTATGCGGGCAAGAAAGCGCGCCGCCAAAACCTCATAAAAGAAAACCGTTCCAAAAACCGTCACGATCAGGAAAATGCCTCCCGCCACGCCAATCTCTATGTTCGAGGAGAAATTGCCGAGCATGGAAATGGCAACAAAAAACAAGACCAACGCGGCAACACTCTCCCAGACGGCCCCAATGATCAACTCTCTTCCGCTCGTCAGCGGAAGGTTTCGTTGCTTTTTCCATTGAATTTTCTTTAACTTTTGCTTCTTTGCTTTCATTCTATTTCAAAAACAATTCCTTTCGCACTTCCTCAATGCCGCCTGCAGCTTCCCCGTCTATCACCAGCGTGCCGTTTGCAAACGCGCAGATGCCGTGAAGGAACTGTTCTCCTTTGTATTTTTCTTTATATCTCTCCATGCAGTCCTCCTCCAGCTTGGGGGAAACGTCCTGCATGTACGTGGTGAGGGCCTCATAAAAGCTCTCCTCGTCCGTCACGCGCATGCGCATGACGTCGCTCCGGCTCTTGGACTGCCATGCGACAAAATGGGCACACTTGGCATCCATCAACGAGAAGGATAAGGAAGCAGCGTAATCCAGCATTTCCCCGTTATCCGCCGTGCTCTCCGGCATAAACAGCACGACCGCGCATGACTTCGGAAGAGAATCTTCCTTCACCATCAGGTCATCCATCCTGGCACTGAGCTTCCAGTGGATTCTCTGCAGCTTATCTCCTTCCTGGAATTCCCTGACGCCAAACACTTCGCTGGAATCCTTTCCCGGATGATCCTCATCGTAATCCATGGTTTCGCCGTAAAAATGCTTTACGCTGTCACCGAGCTTTACGGGCACCTCCTCCAGCTTTGGCAACACCATCACGTGGGCCACGCTCTTTCTCCTGCGCGTTACGTAAAACAGGCCCAGGGGATCAAAAATCTGGATCTTTTTGACCTTGAAGTCGTAATATCCGGAACGGAATACGGCAAACCGCTCCCACGCTTCAGTCTTGCCCCGCAGCACGTCACTTAATTTCAACACGCGCTTTTCCGTCTTGATCATTTGGTTTTCACCGTACGCGAGAAAAAGTTTGATCTTACCGACGGGAAAGATGGATTTGTTTTGGATCGTCACCTTTAGTCCGATCTCCTGACCCCGGTCGGCAACCCTTGCGGGTATTTGAAGCTGCACTTTTATCCCCCTCTGGGTCAGCGTAAGCCAAATAAAAGAAAGCACGGCAAAAGCCACTGCGGTGAATGCCAGCAGTGCGAATGCAGTGCTTTCAAATATCAGGGCAAGCCAAATTAAAACCAACGTGGCGGGAAGGACGATCAAAAAGCGCTTCACTTCTGGCTCCTTTCCATAAAGGTAGCCGGCTGCTGCACGCTGCCAAGGATCTCCGTGAGCACGTCATCGCGGCTTATTTTCGACACTCTTGCCTTGGTGTTCATGACGATGCGGTGCGAAGCAACGTCCTTAAATACGTTTTCCACGTCCTCAGGAATGCAGTAATCCCTTCCTTCCATAAAGGCCGTGGCCATTGCCATGCGGCTGCAGGCAATGGTTCCTCTCGGGCTGACGCCAAGCTCGACGTAGGGATTGTCTCTCGTCGCCTGGACAAGCTTCACAATGTAGGCATAAATATTGTTATGTACGTATACCTGCGCCACTTTATTCTTGATGTCGATCAGTTCCTTTGCGCCGATCACTTCCTCCATGCTGTCAACGGAGATGCCGTTGTTGCGTCCCTTTGCGATGGCCACTTCATCCTGGAGCACGGGATATCCCATGCTCATGCAGATCATGAAACGGTCCAGCTGGGATTCCGGCAAAAGCTGGGTTCCGGCGCTGCCCTTTGGATTCTGGGTCGCAATGACGATAAAGGGATCCATGACCTTTCTCGTTACGCCGTCCACGGTCCAGGCACCTTCCTCCATGACCTCGAGAAGAGCCGACTGCGTCTTCGGTGAGGTTCTGTTGATCTCATCCGCAAGAAATAAGTTACACGCGATGGAACCGGGATGGTACTCAAACTGGTCCAATTCCTTTTTGTACATGGAAAAGCCCAAGATGTCCGACGGCATGACGTCGGGGGTAAATTGGACGCGGTTTTCCTTTAATCTCATGGCGCGGGAAAGCGCCAGCGCCAATGTTGTTTTTCCAACGCCCGGCACGTCCTCGATCAAAACGTGTCCTCCGGCGATTACGGCCGCAAATACCTTCCTGATACAATCGTCTTTTCCCGTTACGGCCTTTGATACTTCCGTGATCACGGCCATTGCATTTTGTCGTTCCACGTTACTCATGTGACACCCCTTATTTGCGTTCTAAAGTTTACGCCGAAGCGCATATCATATTCATGATGTCACTTTTCTCAAGCTTTGTAAAGTTTCCGTGGGCAATATTAAGAAATTATTTAAAGTTTCAGTTTTTTGATGCGTTCCTGGGTGTATTCCGCAATCTTTTGCCAGAGAGACTTTAGCTGTTTTTTGTGGGTACAGAGCTTTTCCGTGCAGTTCTGGCAGTGAAGATAACCGTTCGTCGTCTCGGAGAAGCGCTCAGGATACTTATAAAACGTGATCTCCCACCGCGCGAGAAGTGCCATGGAAATCACCAGAAGGCTCCAGGTATATGATTTCTGCACAAAGAAGAGCGGCGTGAACATCATGGCGTAATCCCAGTTGTAGATGCGGCAAGTACAGCAGCATTTATTCTTTAAGAGCCAGGACTGGAAGGGACAGAAAAACAGGATGCAGATCATGTCACACACGGAATAAAAGGAACACAGCAGGATCATGATGCCGTCATCTAAGATCCCCTGCATGTGCAGGGCGCCAAACACGCCGTTAAACGCGATCCAGATCAATGCCACCAGCATCACGGCGTTGTTGTCCTGAATCTCGATCTTCGTATTACCGGTCTTTACGTAGTTTTTTGCAAACTGCTTTTGACAGCCGGGGCTTTCAAACTTGGACGGAAAGAAACGAAGGATCATTTCCACGATAAAAAACGCCCAGATAAAAATCAACGCGGCCGGATGGCTTTCGATCACCTGCTCAATTTCATCACCGCCCATCAGCCGGTAGATTACGTAATAAACCAAAAGCACCAAAAATGTAAGGGACCTCGCTACCAATCTTACGTAATGATACGTGCTGACTACCGTCAGCTTGATCTTTCTTTTCTTTTTTTGCCCGATCTCATTACTCATTATGATTTACCCCCGACCCTCTTTTGCGTTCCATTCCCCTCGGCCAAAGCCTTCCTTTTCTATTTTACACGACTTATCATGATTTGCAAGTCTCCCCTTAAGCGTTAACGCACAAAAACCCGCCTGTCCCGGCACCGCTTGTTTTCCCGACAAAAAAAAGGAAGAGGTCTTGCCTCTTCCTTCTTCAAAACGTCCAAGCTCATTAATAACCATAATTTAGAATGCAGGGAACAACCAGATCATTCTGTAAGCAATCCTTCTGTACCACTTATCCCCGTTGTCCTCCAGATCTACGCCGTTCTCAACGCTGTTGTAGATGGACTTGAAGATCTTTGCGCCGCGAAGGAACTTCGGTACGAATTTGAAATTGTAATAGATATATGCATGTGCAAAGATCTCACAGGAAAGCTGGCTAAGGGACATGCCGGTGATCTTCTCTTCGCTTGCGATCTGCTCTGCGATGACCTTGCAATTTGCCCTGCTGTATAATCTCTCTGCCATGGGGATGCTCATATATTTCTTTGCCACTGCTTCTCTCATTTTTCTCTCCTCCGATTCCTTTAGGTTTCCCTGTCTGTAATCTTAAGATAGCATATGGCAAAATTTCGCTCCATCGGATCTCCTTACAATTATCTTACGTTTTTGTAAGAATTCCCAAGGCCCATTTTATTTATTCATTTCAAAATAGATCTCGCAGTCGTCGGGAATCATTGCGCCGGATAAGTTTTCGATGGCATTCCACTGCTCTTCTGTCCCGGCGAAATAAATCTCCGTCAGGGAGATGCAGCCCTCAAATACGTTGGGGCCCATCTTTGTGATCCCTGCAGGGAGATACACCGTCTCCAGTGAACGGCAGTTTAGGAAAAGAGCATCCAAAAGCACCGTGATCCCGTCACTGACGACAACTTCCGTCATGCCGCTTTCCATAAACGCGTAACCGTAAAGCTCCGTCAGATCCTTCGGCAGTACAATCCTTCCATCCAGGAAACGCGCCCCGCCCATGCTCTGGAAGCCAATGTTCTGAAGGCTGTCAGGTAAATTCATCTCCGTCAGGCTCTGAGTGAAAAGAAGGGCACCTGCGCCAATCACCTTCAGTCCCTCCGGAAGCACCAGTTCCGTCACTCCGCGGTTGTACAGGAAAGCACGGTCCGCAATCCTCTCCGTCCCGTCAGGCACTACGTAAGGTCCCTCCTTTGCCTTTGGATAGCATACCAGCGTCTTTAGATCCTTGGTATACAAAACACCGTCAACGGCACAAAAGAAGGGATTATTTTCATCAACCGCAAAAGACTGCAGGTCGTGGTCAACGTTAAAAACCACGGCATCAATCTCCATGATGCCCTCCGGAATAACGACGTCAACCTCCGTTCCATCATAAGACTTCAGCACGCCGCCGTCGATCACAAAGCCATCCTTCTCTCCGCTAAAGAGCTCCGGTTCCCCTACAACGTTATCCCTGACGCAGGAGGGAAGCTTCATTCCGTATGCTTCCAGCTTCGTATGTACCGTGTGTGCCTCGCTGTCCGTCGCCTTCCGGAAGGTTTCATAGCTCTTGTTCAGATTCTTGTTCGTCAGCTTCATGTCAGAGCCGTCCATCCACAGCGTATCCACGCAGTACCAGTCATCATAGATCTTCACCATGTTCCATGCGTGACATCCCTTATCCGTAGCCTGAATATAAAGACACTCAAGACCTGCTTCATTACAGATATATTGCATCGTCTTGGCATAGCCGTTGCAGATTGCCTTGCCCTCCGCAAGCACGCCCACAATGAACTGATTGTTCCAGTTGGAAATCTGTTCGCCGTTTGCATCCACCATGGGATTTCCGTTCGCATCCAGACGGGCCGTCGTACCAGCCTCCGCGTTGTCGCAGATCAGCCTGCAGATAGCCTTCTCCTTTTCGAGATCATCCTCGTAAGCTTCCACCTCACTAAGCCACTTCGAAGCGCGTTCCTCAATCTTTGCATTCCAGAAATCGATTGCCTTGCGGCTAGTATAATCCTCCCAAAGTACCAGCGAGCATTCGCCGTTCTCCCGGTGAAGGATCCAAGAAGCGAAATAATACTTCGGGCAGGAGAAATAAAACAGCTCTGCGATTTGATTTGCCCGTTCGTCGCTAAGACTGCCCTGATCAAAATTACCAAAGGAATAGGAACCGTCGGCATTCTTCTGAGGCTCCTGATCGCTGTCATAAAATGCCTCTGCCTGTCTTCTCAGCTGATCGTAAAATGCCTTTTCCTCGTCATTAAACTGGTTATAAAAATATTCACTCCCGGTATACTTGATCTCCTCGGGCACCTGCTCCTCAGACGGTTGTTCCTCCGTCGACTGGTCTTTAGCGCTTTCTGCAGATCCGGACGCCTCCACGGCCGAAGAAGCTTCGGAATCCTGCTTGGCATTGTTATTTCCGCATCCGGAAAAAAGAAGCATGCTGCCAACGAGCAACATAATGGACAATACTCTCTTTTTCATGTTCGTTCCTTTCATCATTTGAATGATTTTCTGCTCACAATTGTCCATTATAGCAACGTTGCGTTCCGTTGTCATCCATTTTTTATTGCCTATTTATCAAGTGCAATCGTCATCCATTTTTTGTTGCCTTGTCAAACGCGATCTGCTTCAACAGATTGTAAAGGCCGCTCTTGATCACGTTATTGTCATGGTCAGCGCCGGTGACCTCATACCAAATATGTTCCGTTCCGTTTGCTTCGAGCAGCTCGTGGTAGGATTTCGGGTACGTGCCCACAACGGAATCTCTGGTTCCGCAGCAAAGAATGAATTTGTTTGGAACCACCGCACCCTCCGCAAACTTGACCTCGCTCTCCGGAAGCTGCCCCGGATGCGTCATAAACTTGTCCGTGGTGGCCACGATCCCGGGAGCCGCCGACATGGAACAAACGTATCCAAAGAGCTCCGGCTTTTGAAGGGTGATAAAGAGCGTCTCGCGTCCACCCATGGAAAAGCCCGCAAGATAAGTATTCTCCCTGCCCGTGAGAACGGAATACTCACTCTCAATATGGGGCATCAGGTCATTTACCAGATCGTTGATGAAGTTGTCGTAGGGAAGGCAGCTCTCCTCGTCAAACCCTGGCTGCTGCTTCGGATCAGAAGTCGCATACATGTTGGGGCAAACAACGATGGTCTCCTGGATCAGTCCCTCCGCCGCCATATTTCCAACGATCTCTTTTATCTTATTGCTTGCATCCCCGGAAAAGGAATACTCATTTCCAAAAATGCCGTGTAAGAGATAGAGAACGGGATATTTCTTGTCCGTATTATAATCTGCGGGAAGAAGAATGCAATAGCCTCTCTCCAGTCCGCAAGTCTTGGAATCATAGGTTCCGTGGGTAAACTCTCCGTATGTTACGTCCTTGCGGGTCGCCGTAACGGTTACGGGACAACGCTCTTCGATCTCGTCATTTAGGACACTTAGAGGATCCTCGCCATCCTGCGCGGCTTCCGATGAAGCTCCTGACGTCTCATCCTCCGTCACGATACCGGTCGCAAAAGAACCTTTGTCCTCCGCGCTCATCTCATCGGATGCTTTTCCTTCTTCGGATGCCCTTCCTTCTTCAGATGCCTTTTCTTCTTCGGTTACCTCGGTTATTTCACTGCTGCTTGTCACTATGCTTTCCTCCTGTTGATTCGTTCCGCATGCACATATTTGTGCAGTCATTATAAATGCGATGAAAAGTGATATGGCTTTCCTCTTCATAATTTCAACCTCTCGATGATTCTTAATTTATTATTTTATCACGTTCATCCTAAAAATGCACAAAAAAAGCCCTCATCCTGACTTTTGCCAGAGTGAGGACTTCCCCTTAAGGCTTTCGAGTTCCCTTCAACGTCATTTTTTTAATAAAATTTCGTTCCCGATCAGCTCTATTTTTCCATTATCCGTCTTGACTTTAAGTCCCTCCGCGCACCAGCTTTCAAAATCCACGTCATCCCAATTCTCGCGTTCATTTTCCGGATCAAGGATGGCGCGGATACTGATGAGGTGCGGGTCAAAATTCAGAGGATCCTCCAAGAGACCTACCATGACGTTATAACAATCTGCCCAGTAGCATCCACCGTAGGCGATAAGATTTCTCTCAGGATCATAATGAAGATCCGTGACGATAAAGGATTCTCCCACCATCCCCCAGGCGTCGTGCTCATATCCCGCCGGCACGTAATGATAAACCTGCAGGGTGTCCAGATCCAGGTAACTGATCCCATAAAGGCTTACGTGAAAGGCATAGTAACGGTGACCATTCTTATGATGGAGGATCTCCTTATGGATCCGGTCGTGGCCTTCGTAATTCGTATATGCATAAAGACATGTTTCATCCTTGTAAAGCTCTGTTCGCTTTCCATAGACCTGAGCGCCCTTTGGAAGCTTATGACCATATTTCCGGACGATCAGACAGTACCCTTCCGTCAGCTCGACCCGTTCCTCCTTCTGCAGATATTTCGCATCGAAAAGATAGGCATATTTCGCGTCCAGGGCAGGATATTTCTCCTGATAAACGTTAGAATAATCCATGCCCCGGTACTTCTTACCGCTTGCCGAAAACTCCTTGCAGAAAAAGTGCATGGACACGGCGCAATTTTCCGCGGCCAATTCCAGCAGAACATCGTATCCTTTCTGGAGCGGCGTCACTTCCACGTTTTTCAGAATCCCTCCCTGAAAGCAGTCGAGATCGTTGAGATAAGCTTTTAATTGTGCCTTTCCCTCTGAAAATCGGATCTCATTAAAATACAAATCCCAATAGGGATACTCTCCCTTCAGAAAGTCTCCTCTCAAACATATGTGTGTAATGTTGCTTTTTTCAAAATGAGTGGAATATGCCCTTGTGATCCGGCTGCCTTTAAAACTTTGTTCCTTCAAGAAATCTAACTCGTTCATGTTTTCCTCTACAATTTCATTTGTTCAATATTGTGCAAGATCCAATTTGTCATCTTTACGTTCACTTCAAAGATGGACTGAAACTTTTCTTTCCCTGCAAACCACGCCGTCGCAATGAACTGGTTGGACAAAATGACGTAGGGGATTGCTTCCTTCTCCTCCTCTGAAAGATGCGTGACGGCGTCGTAGCCGTAGGCGATCTCCTTCATGACGGTGATCCACTTCTTAAGCTTTTCCTCGTTCCCCTCTTCATAGGTTTCCGAAAGGATCGCGGTGGCGGCGTAGCAGGGATCATAGATCCTTACGTTCCGCTCGCTTAGGTCAAAATCGATAAATCCCCACTTGTCCCCGGATACAATGATATTGCTGGGATTGGGATCCCTGTGAATGATCTGGCGGGGGAGCTTGGGATACAGGCGGTTCATGGCCTGCAGATACTTCTTGATAGCTTCCTCGTCCATCCCAATGACTTCCTTTAATGCGGGAAGCGCCCAATCGCGCACTCTTGCAAGGAGATCCACTTCTTCTACCGCTATATCGATCTTTTCAAGCGCGAGGTCAAGCTGTCCCACGATCTCACCGATAAAGCGCGCCTTCTTTTCATACTCATCCAAATAAACGTGGCTTGCCAGGATGCCCTCGCCCTTGACACGCTTTGATACGAAGAAATAAAGCTCTCCGTTTTCCACGTACTCCCTGCCGTCCTTCGTCGGAATAACGGTGAGAGATGCAAGTCCCACGTTTTCCAGTGCCTTAGAAATGTTGATCGTCTTCAGCACGTTGCCCAGATTGTTCGTGTACTTGATGACGTGATCCTCTCCAACGTATTTCGCCGTATCGCTGATCTCTCCGCTCTCGCCGTATACCACGTCGGCAATTTTCTCGTCCTGCATTCCCCAAAGGGTCAGCATTTCCGCAATTTTCTTATGACTTAACATGATCTGTTCCTCCTGAAATAAATTGATCCTGTAAGGCTTTTTCACCTTAAACTTCCGGAGGTAATCAGCAGGCGTATATCCCAGCTCCCGCACAAAGGATTTATAAAAGCCGGCATAGGTCTCAAACCCATATTCCAACGCCACGTCAATCTTCTTGCGGCCGGTGCCGATCTCATAAATGGCATTCAGAAGCTTTCTTTTCAAGATGTATTGCATGACCGGCATTCCCACTTCCGACTGGAAAATCCTGTAAAAGTGGAAGACTGAATATCCCGCAAGCTCTGCCAGCTCCGTTGCCGTCATCTCCGCCCGAAGATTGCTTTCGACGTAATCAATTGTGTTCTGTATGCTCTCCTTATACACGCTGCTACCCCCTTCCTACGAGTTTTTTGTAGCTACGTAAGAATCATACCTCAGGTTGGGGAACAAAAGATTTCCTGTTTTGTCACTTTTTCAAAAATTACCTAAATCACTTGAGTTGTCCGTCTTCGGTCAGAGGATAGCATGCGAAGGTCATCGGAATCAAAACCTCGTCCTCCTTCCACTCCATCGCCTTACTGTTAAAAGCGACGCGAATCAAATCGCCAACATTAAAAGAGGCTTTCGTCTTCGGTATTTTGACCCTTGTCACTTCCTTCCAGTTCCACTCAGCAATGGGTTTTAAGACAAAATATGTTTCCGTGATCTCTACGACCTCTCCATTAAAATAATCACAGCTAGCGACGACTTCCTCTTTCTTTTCCGGTTTTTCTCCTAAGCCATGCCGTAAAATGATTAACAGGACAAGCAGGATTAAGAAAAGAACACAGAATATGACGTAAATTAGCTTATGAGTTTTTTTGATCAACGTTCTCCTCCACATGCGTCATAGACCTTGTTAAATATGTCTTCCGGGATCTTCACAAAATACCATCCAAGAGGCTCATAACCCACGTAACCGCCTTCGAGCAGGCGAAGAGGAACAACGGATCCATCTTCCAAGATAAGGTTTAAGTGCGCCTGATTATGTCTGTAGATGGATTGCCCTGCAGATGCCTTGGGATCGTAAGTGTCAACAAAACTGCAGTTATCCGCCTGCTCCATAAATTGATCCCAGACATCCTCTGCGAAACTGACTTCGTGATAAATACCCATGGCGTAATCCCAATCCTCATGGGTCTGGTATTCCATTTTCGCAATACGTCCACGGATCTTCAATCTGTCTTCAAAAAGATCACTGCCCTTTGTGAGCGTGATGCCGTTTAAGCACTCATAAAACTGGATCCAAAGCTCTGGCTGACCATTTTCATCAGGGGTTTCCATACAAGTGCAAATGCGAAAGCTTGTATCATATCCCTTTACCGCGTACACCTCTCCCCCTATGGTCGATGCCAACTCTACGGCATAGTCCTCCTGGGAAGACCATTCGTCGATATTGCCCTTTGCCGTGCCTACGTGATCTCCAACAAGAGACCGGATCCTTTCCGCATCCTCCCCAAAGTATTCAGGTCCCTGCGTATAGACGTGACCTTGATAAACGATCAGACCGATCATGTCCGCTGCGGCGTCCTCGGAAGACTTCGGCAATTCCCTGGCGGGTATGAAAACGCCCTCCTTGTCTGAAATAACCACTTGGTTTCCTTCGGACGAAGGATTCTTTGCTGAGTTCTTGTTTGTTGAAGCACCTGCCCGGTTATCCGCGGTAAGCCCGTGATTTCCCTCCTGCGTTCCGCCCGAAGCCTTCCAATTCACAAAAACTGCCAACAGGACAAAGCACAGGAGCGCTACGCACGCTGATGCCATTCCAATGGTCTTTCGTTTTTGCGCTTGCTTTGCGCGGTATTCTTCCCGTCGTTCAAATAAATCTTTTACCATTTCCTCAGAATTCTTCATAAGAATAGCCCTCCTTTTCCAGCTCCGACTTTAAGGCCTGTTTTGCACGATAAAGGAGATTTCTTATTTGACGGGAATTCTTATTCATTGCTATCTTCGTTTCTTCGTTTGAGAGCTCTTCAAAATACGTAAGCCATAAGACCTGCTGATAGTCCGGTGGAAGCTTTTTTAACACTTTGTGGATCAGGATTTTCCGTTCTTCCCGAAGGTAAGTCCGCTCCAGATCGGTTTCATCGCTAAGATAAGCTTCCATGTCCTCGATGGGCGTGTCTGCCTGCTTGGAATGATGCCGCAGGTGATCAACTGCCACGTTCCGCCCTATGGCATACAGCCATGACTTGAACGAGGATTTTCCTGAAAATCTGGGCTTCTTGACCATCAGACGAAAGAACGTGTCCTCTGCAAGCTCTTCCGCAACGTAAATATTCTTCACGTAACTAATCAGATAGAGAATAAGACCGTCTTTGTAATCTCCGACGATTTGTACAATGCCTTCGTCATCGCCCTCTAGGAAACGGCGGTAGCTACTTGCACCGTTGTCCATAGACTGTCTCCTTTCCAAAGGGAATTTCATTCCTTTCACCTATTAGTCGTAAAGAAGTGGTGATTGTCTCACTTTACTTGCTTATATTTTTGCGCCAGTCGCCAGTTGCGCAAGTGCGCAGCAATTCTGCAATCCTGAGCGCAGCGAAGGACAAGCCGAAGGGCTTGCCAGCGCGACACCAGCCTAATGCGCAGCATTTGGCTGATGGGCACCAACTCTTCGTTTTTGCTTGCCTGGATTCCATTTTTCCTTCTCAGGCAAGTACTTTCTACCTTTTTCACTTGCCTGAACTTCTTTTTTGCTTCTCAGGCAAGTATTCTCTACCTTTTCCACTTGCCTGAATTTCTTTTTTGCTTCTCAGGCAAGTATTCTCTACCTTTTTCACTTGCCTGAACTTCTTTTTTTCTTCTCAGGCAAGTACTTTCTACCTTTTTCACTTGCCTGAATTTCTTTTTTGCTTCTCAGGCAAGTATTCTCTACCTTTTCCACTTGCCTGGGTTCCTTTTTTTCTTCTCAAGCAAGTACTTTCTATCTTTTCCACTTGCCTGAACTTCTTTTTTGCTTCTCAGGCAAGTATTCTCTACCTTTTCCACTTGCCTGGATTCCATTTTTTCTTCTCAGGCAAGTACTTTCTACCTT
>CAMKQH010000021.1 GCA_946414885.1 uncultured Lachnospiraceae bacterium | reverse complement strand
CTAAAGGCCCCCTCCGAGCACAACTCTTAGGGCCACGTGAATGCTAAAGGCCCCCTCCGGGAACAATTAGCCGGCAGCACTTAGCGAACCAAGGACCTCAAAAGACATCTCCTGAGATTTATAATCGAAGGAGTGTCTTTTCCTGAGGGCCGAAGGTGAGCTTAGTGCAGTCCGAGCCGTTTCCGGCGGGGGCCTTCAGCGGTTACATGGCCTATGAATCCATTCCCGGAGGGGGCCTTCAGCGGTTACGTGGCCTTTGAATCCATTCCCGGAGGGGGCCTTTTGCGGTCACGCGGGTTGTTATGCAAAACTAGCAGCGTTCGAATACAGGCATGTAGTCAATAGGTGCATCGACGGTCACGGTCTGGCCGCCTTCGAAAATGGTACCGTCGGAGGTGAGTTTCCAAGAGCCGGCGGGCAGATAAACGTCACGCTTGAACTGATTCAGTGCGAAAATGGGGGCAACGAGGTATTTGGAGCCAAACATATATTGGTCATTCAGCTCCCAACACTTCGCATCCTCAGGGAACTCATAGAACATGGCGCGGATCAAGGGTGATCCGTTTTCGGAAGCTTCTTCATAGAGGCTCTTAATATAGTCATGCATTTGTACGCGAATGTCATAGTACTTGCGCATGATCTTGTAATTGTCTTCGCCATAGCTCCAAAGCTCGTTGGGCTGACCGGTGTGCAGGTATCCGCCGCCCCAGTCACGGTTATCCAGAGGCGGAATGTTGTAAGGGCCTCTGTCGCCATGCATTCTAAGAACTGCAGAATATACCGCAAACTGATACCATCTGATCAGAAGCTGTCTAAAATCAGGATCCTTTACGTCGTCCGTCATGAAGCCGCCGATGTCGGTGGTCCACCAGGGAATGCCCGCAAGGCCCATGTTCAGGCCTGCCATCACCTGCTCCTTAAAGGAATAGAAGGTGCTGGGCACGTCGCCGGACCAGATCACATTGCCATATTTCTGGCTGCCCGCCCAGGCACATCTCATCAGATTCACCACCGTGCCGTCTCCCATTTCCTTCATGGGATCATTAAACACGCGGCTGTACATTTGGGGATAGAGATTGCTGCACTCCAGAGCCGGCCCAATGCTGTAACGATAGTTTTCAAAGTCATATACGCCATAGTCAGGCTCAGAGTTATCCAGCCAGAATCCGTCAAATCCAAGATCATAATAATTTCTCTTACATACTTCCCAAACATACTTGCGGCACTCAGGGTTAAACGGATCGATCTCCACACAGTCCCCCTGATAGTCATAGGTCTGCGCTGCACCGCGTTCCGTCTTGATGAGGAGTCCCCTGTCCATCATGGGATAGAAATTCTCACTCTTTCTGTCCACGGAAGGCCATACGGAAACGATGACCTTGATGCCCATGGAATGAAGCTCGTCCACCATGGACTTGGGATCTGGCCAATAGGTCTTGTCGAACTTCCAGTCGCCCTGTACGGTCCAGTGGAAGAAGTCGATCACGATCATGTCGATCTTGATGCCCTCCTTCTGGTAGGCATGGGCAACCTCAAGAACCTCTTCCTGGGTGCGGTATCGAAGCTTGCACTGCCACAGTCCCATCAAACTCTCAGGGAACTTCGGAGCGCGTCCGGTAACGCCGGTATAGGTCTTCAGGATCTCCTTCGGCGTTTCACCAACGGTGATCCAATAATCCATCTGTCTCGTAGACCTGGCAATCCACTCGGTATAGTTATTTGCAAAGCTTACTCGGCCAACTGCCGGGTTGTTCCACAGCATGCCATAGCCCTTGTTGCTAATATAGAATGGAACGGAAGCCTGTGAATTTCTCTGTGCGAGTTCGAGAACGCATCCCTTCATGTCCATGTAGCTCTGCTGATACTGTCCCATGCCGTAGATCTTCTCGCCGTCATTGGCATCGAACTTCAGGTTCAATTCATATCCGGTACCGCCAATGATGCCCTTCCACTCACGGTTCACGAGCTTTAAGCACCTGCTCCCCTCAGAGATCGTACCGTCATAGGAACGATAATACTCTCTGAGCAAGAGCTTTTCTCCCTCAAAGAAGGAAATGATGCCGACAAAGTTCACTTCCGCACGGATTTTTCCGTTAGTGATCGACGCATACTCGCGTTTGTCAACGTTACCGTCTCCCACCCAATGATCCCGCTCAAAAAACTCAACCTTTCCTTGCGTTACGCCCGGCTTCTCCGTCAGCGCCCAGTCATTTCCGGTAAATTCCGGCAACATGGTTGCCCGCACGCGCAGGGAATTCTCTCCCCAAGCTTCGATTCGAACCGTTTCACCCGCACGCTTAAACACAAGCGCGCCGTTGTCGTTCCTAAACTCCATCGCCATTCCTCCTGCATCAATTAGATTTCATCATAAACGCACAAATTACGTAACCGTTTACGTTCTATATTTAGCGTACTGATTCTTTAGGAAAAAGTCAATGACTATCTTGTCGTTAGGATGTATTTTCTTGGGAAAGACAAAGGTACGCGCCATGAACTTTGGCACGTACCTTTTTTCTTTATTCAATCATAAAATTCTTACTCTTTATGGGTTACGTAGACAACCGCCTCTTTGGTCACATACTCATAACCAACCGCGTAAATCGTAACTTTTATTGTTCCTCCCTCATCGCCCACGTAGAGTTTTTCACATTTCCCGCTGACATGCCGCCAACCGTCATCATCTTCGTAACTCAAACGAGCATCCACCCCATCCTTGTTCAGAAACGTTGCCGTGGAACTGTTAGTGGTGATACCGCTAATGCACGCGTTATAGGCACCCTTACATTTGATTTCACACAAATCCTCCAAAGTAAGCACGGTACCGGTTTTCACCCATAAGGATTCCTGCTTCATTACTATCTTGGGTACGTGGACATAGTAATCATATGCCTCCCAAATGCCATAGCAAACAAAAAGGATAAACAACGCAAGTAATGTCCATTTAACCCAGCGCCATATTCTCCATTCAACCCAGCGCCACATTTCCTTACTGCCATTTTGTTTTCCCATGCATCTTTTCCTTTCACGTTCCAGGCAGGCTTACAACAAGCTCTCCAGCGTCTCGCGGATCGCCTTGATAAAGTCAAGGCTGTTCAGGATCACGGGATGTTCGCAGGTAGAGATGAGGGAAAGGCTCTTGGTCATCTTGCCGTCCTCAACGGTCTTTACGCAAGCCTTCTCAAGCTTCTCCGCGAAAGCTACCAGCTCAGGGATCTGATCCAGCTCGCCGCGCTTCTTTAATGCGCCGGTCCATGCAAAGATCGTTGCGATGGAGTTTGTGGAGGTCTCCTCGCCCTTTAAGTGCTTGTAATAATGGCGCTGTACGGTTCCGTGTGCAGCCTCATACTCATATGCTCCGTTCGGGCTTACCAGTACGGAGGTCATCATGGACAGATCGCCGTATGCGGTTGCCACCATGTCACTCATTACGTCACCGTCATAGTTCTTACATGCCCAGATGAATCCGCCCTCGGAACGGATCACGCGTGCCACCGCGTCATCGATCAGGGTGTAGAAATACTCAATGCCAAGCTCTTCAAACTTAGCCTTATATTCCTTGTCATAGATCTCCTGGAAGATGTCCTTGAAGTTATGGTCATATTTCTTGGAAATGGTGTCCTTCGTTGCAAACCACAGATCCTGCTTCGTGTCTATTGCATAGCCGAAGCATGCCCTTGCAAAGCTGGAGATGGACTTGTCCGTGTTATGGATGCCTTGGATGATGCCGCTTCCGGTAAAGTTATGGATCACCTCGCGGATCTCGGTGCCGTCCTCGCCGGTGAATACAAGCTCAGCCTTACCTGCGCCGGGAACCTTGATCTCCACGTTCTTGTAAACGTCGCCATAAGCATGACGTGCGATGGTGATGGGCTTTTTCCAGTTTGCCACGTAGGGAACAATGCCCTTAACCAAGATGGGCGCGCGGAACACGGTACCGTCAAGGATCGCGCGGATGGTTCCGTTAGGGCTCTTCCACATTTCCTTCAGGTTATATTCGGTCATTCTTGCCGCATTGGGGGTGATGGTCGCACACTTTACGGCTACGCCATACTTTAGCGTTGCGTTTGCGGAATCAACGGTCACCTGGTCGTCCGTCTCGTTTCTGTGCTCCAATCCAAGATCATAATACTCAGTCTTGAGATCAATAAAGGGAAGGAGCAACTCATCCTTGATCATCTTCCAAAGGATGCGGGTCATTTCATCTCCGTCCATCTCCACCAAAGGGGTTTTCATTGCAATTTTAGCCATCTTGTTTTCCTCCCGTAATCTTTTTATTCAAGTCTTTTCTACTTCTTTTCATCCGTGCTCTTTTCAGAAAACAGTTCATGCAATCCGCACTTCAGCATGTTTTCATAGGCATTGATCATGTGATCATGCGCAAGCTTTTGGGCTAACTCCGCGTCCCCTGCCTTAATGGCATTGAGGATGCCCTCATGCTCCAGATTCGACTTGGGTCCGCGATTCTTATTGCTCAAGGTCTTCTTCCGTACGCGAAGCACGTACTGATGGAAGTCCTTCAACTGATGCTCCAACATCTTGCTGTCGCACGCTTCGTATAAAATCTCATGGAAGCGGTTGTCCAACTCGGTCATCTGATCCAAATGTCCTTTTTCCGCATGGAATTTGCCCAGATAAACGTTCTCTTCCAATTCTTCGAGCTGTTCCTGCGTGATATGCTCCGTCGCAAGCTTTGCACAAAGACCTTCCAAAAGGGAACGGATCAGATAAATGTCCTGAATGTCCTTCTCCGTGATCCCCGTGACGTAAGCACCCTTGTTAGGGATGATTTGGATCAGGCCTTCCAGTTCCAACTGACGGAATGCCTCACGCACCGGCGTTCTGGACACGCCAAGCTCTTCTCCGATGGCAACTTCCTTCAGTTCCTCGTTTTCTTCATATTTACCGCTTAAAATGTCATCGCGAAGCTTGCTAAAAACCCTGCCTCGCAGGGAGTACTTGTCCGTTACTTCCTTTTTTACGTCATACCCCATAACGATGCCCCCTTTACTGTCCGAGCTTATAACCCTTTTCCAGGCACACCTTGTTCACTTGCGCAATGATCTCGCTGTCCGTCATGACGGTCACGCGGCCGCCGGCATATTCTTCATCCACCCAAGCCTTCAGATCCTTTACAAGATCATCCGTCTTCTGAACCATCTTATCGCCCTTCAGCTTGTAATAGGTATTCAGCCAGTGAGCGATGCCGGCAAGTCCGGAAGTATTGGAGATTGCGCAAAGCACGGGTCTGTTCAGGAATTTCTCCGTGTCAAAAATATTGTAAATCTCCTCGTTCTTAAGGAGTCCGTCAGCGTGAATTCCGGCGCGGGTCACGTTAAAGTTCTTACCAACAAACGGCGTTCTCTCAGGGATGTGATAGCCAATCTCCTTCTCATAGTACTCCGCCAGTTCAGTGATCACCGTGGTGTCCATGCCGTTTAAGTCGCCGCGAAGCTGCGCATACTCAAATACCATTGCTTCAAGGGGCGTATTACCCGTTCTCTCGCCGATGCCGAACAGGGAAGTGTTGACTCCGGAACAGCCATACAGCCAAGCGGTCGTGGAGTTTACCACTGCCTTGTAGAAATCATTATGTCCATGCCACTCGATCAACTCGCTGGGCACGCCTGCATGCACGTGAATGGCATAAATAATACCCTGCACGCTTCTGGGAATAACAGCGCCAGGATAATTCACGCCATACCCCATTGTATCGCAAGCCCTTACTTTAATTGGAATTTTATACTCATTCATCAGCTTCATCAGTTCCAGACAGAAGGGAACCACGTAGCCGTAGATGTCAGCTCTTGTAATGTCTTCCAGATGGCATCTTACGCTGATACCCTCCTCGAGACAGTCACGCACAACGCTGAGATAGTGATCCATGGCCTGACGGCGATTCATCTTTAACTTCATAAAGATGTGATAATCCGAACAGCTGACGAGGATTCCCGTCTCCGGCATGCCAATTTCCTTGACAAGCTTAAAGTCTTCCTTGCTGGCGCGTATCCAGCTCGTCACCTCCGGGAACTTATAGCCCCTCTCCATGCACTTGTAAACCGCGTCGCGATCCTTCTTGCTATACAGGAAAAATTCACTGGCACGGATCATGCCATTGGGTCCGCCTAATTTATGAAGATAATCATAAATCTTTACGATCTGCTCCGTGGTGTAGGGAGCCCTGGACTGCTGACCGTCACGGAACGTGGTGTCCGTGATAAATATATCCTTTGGCATGTCATGAGGCACAATCCTGTCATTAAAAGGAATCTTCGGAATTTCCGAATAAGGGAACATGTTGCGGAAAACGTTGGGCTTTTCCACGTCATCCAAAATATACATGTGCTCCTCTATCTGCAACAGATTGTTCTTGCTGTTCATAGTAACCGGCCTGTTGGCAAACATGCTTTCATCTTCACCCAAATAACTCATATCGTACCTTGACCTGCCTTTCCGTTTCGTTCAAGATTGCTTACTTGTATGATTGTATACAATCATACGAAAAGTGTCAAGTCGTTTTCATAAACTTCTTGGAAATCTTATTATTTTATGCTTCCATTACCTTTTTCAGCATCCCACGGGGACAGACCATCCCATATCCCTGCTGATTCCAGGGCTTGTGCAGATCCACGGCCGTCGAAGTCAAAAGCCTTACCAATTCCCGATTTGATAAATTTTGATCGATTTGCAATACTTTACCAAGACATCCCGTAACGATCGGCGCCGCCATCGAAGTTCCACTCCTTCTCTCATATCCTTTATTATGAAATCCGAACAAGCTGCTGCAAGACATAATCTTCGTTCCAGGCGCAACAACGTCAGGCTTTCGAATGATCGAGTTCCTTCTTCCCCTTCCAGAATGGTACTCACACCTGGCCGGATCTCCCAAGAAGTATTCCCCGTCATCGCATCCCACGGATACAACCTGGCTTCCTTCTCCTAAAAAAGAAAGCGTTCCCTGGGCCGGTCCCTGATTTCCTGCCGCACAGATCACCAAAATCCCTGCATCGGAAAGGCGTCTTATCATCTTTCGCAGTTTCTCCTGCTTATCTATATTTGTTAAATTCGATATACCCACGGACAAATTCAGCAATCTTACATCCTCATGTTCCTTCAGGTCCAAAATCCATTGCATTCCTTCGATCATGTCCTGTGCTGCTCCGTCTCCACGCGCATCCAATACCTTTCCAACGATCAGCTTTGCTTCCGGAAGAATGCCACGATACCTGCCTTTCGACAATTTACCATTTCCTGAAAGGATGCCACATACGTGCGTCCCATGACCATAATCATCATAAGCCCCGGAAAAATAATGGCGCTTCCCGTCTTTCCCGAGTCTGCCCGAGAAATCATGAAACGCCATGATCTGATCATTCAAGTCAGGATGCATTGCCACGCCGCTATCTAAAACCGCAATGACAACACCGTTTTTCTTCCCGACAAGATCATATTCTTTTGTGAGACCTAGTTGCCTTCTGACCCGCTCCATTCCGTCGTATTCTCCCATCGTCTATCCTACATATTACGCAGAATAAAAATTGAGGTTCCAGACGTTATTGGATCTATTCCGTTCATCTTCTATTCTATCTCCAAATATTCCACCTTGGCCTGATGATCCAGAGGATCTCGCTCCTCGTAATGAAACAGTGCCCAGACAGTGAAAGCAAAACGCTCAGGCAACTCCCTTACGCCAATTTCATTCTTGCCCGGAAAACGGTAGTGAAACGGTTCCGCATGGCTAAGCTTTCCGTTTGTGCAGTATTTTCTTGTCACCTCACGCAACACGTCCACCGCTGGCGCCCAGTCAGGGCGGGTCTTGCAATTTTCTCTGGCGTAAAGATCAAACGTCAACGCTTCCCGGAAGAGCTCCTTGGGCGCATCCTTCTCCTCCAGGAATTCCAATAATATCTCGCATCTCTTCAGTCTGGAATGCTGCATGCCTGCATAGCCCTTCTTCTCGTAAAACTCTCCCAACTCCAAAAACAGGTCAAACATGCTGTCCGTCATTGCGTATAAAAGCTTCATCGTGACCTCGAACTGGCCGCTGTTATAATAGACTTCCAGCATTTCCTCGACGCGTTTGATCTTTAATATCTCATCGTAGCTTAGCCACTTCGTGTAAAGTACTTCATAAGGCGGCGCATCATGGTATGCGATCCCGTAAGTCTTCGCGTTCTCGTACATGAAGGAACCCTTTAACACCTTTAAGAAACCGAGCTGAAGCTGGTTCGGCCAAAGCGCGTAAATCTCATCAAAGGAATGGCGGAAGCTCTCATAATCCTCATAGGGTAAACCCGCGATCAGATCCAAGTGCTGATGGACGTTTCCACCCTTCCGGATGCGCCGTACCACTTCCTTCACGCGCTCCAGCTTCATGGTCCGGTGAATCTCCTTGATCGTCACCTCATTTGCAGACTGGACGCCGATCTCCAACTGGATCAATCCTGGCCGCATAGACTCTATGAGTTCTATTTCCTCTTCCCTTAACAGGTCTGCCGAGATCTCAAAATGAAAATTGGTACTGCCATTATCATGCTCTGCCAGATAGCTCCAGATTGCCATGGCATGCTGATGATCACAATTAAAAGTGCGATCCACGAATTTTACCTGCGGAACCTTTTTGTCCAGAAAGAATTGCAGTTCCTTTTTCACCAGTTCCAGATCGCGGAAGCGCAACTTTTTATCCACGGAGGACAGGCAATAGCTACAGGAGAACGGGCATCCGCGGCTACTCTCATAGTAAATGATGCGGTTTGCGTATTCCTCCAGATCATCATAGCAAAAAGGAACGTCACTTAGGTTCTTAGGCTCCCGGGGAGCCGTAAAGCAGATCACGCCGTTTGCGTCGCGATAGGCAATCCCTTTGATCTCCGAAAGTTCCTTCGCATCCTTCCCATGATAATAAGCGCATAATTCACGGAAGGTATCCTCTCCCTCGCCGATCATGACGCCCGTAACGGATTCATGCCTCTTTAAGAAATCCTCCGTCTCATAAGAAACCTCCGGACCGCCCATCCAAACTGGAACGGACGGGCGTATTTTATGAAATTCCTTCAAGATGGCTTCCACGTACTCCAAATTCCACAGATATACCGAAAAGCAAAGAACGTCAGGGCTTTGAAGATATAAATCCTTTAAAATGTCATCCTTCATCTGATTGATCGTATATTCCGCAATACATACGCCGTCCTTATACTCTCCGGCGCTGGCGCGCAGGGAATGTACCGCAAGGTTGGAATGAACGTATTTTGCATTAATGGCTGCCAGTAAGATTTTCATAGGGATGCCTCCTCCATATACTTCATGATAAGCGGCTGAGAAAAAGACGTCAACCTTTCGCCGGCTACTGCATAGTATAAACTACAAACAATCTTGGAGGCATTCAACATGAGTGACTTATCCGCAACAAACTGTGGCTGCAATAATGGCTACAATACTTCCTGTTCCGGAAACAACCTGATCTGGATCATCCTGCTGTTATCCCTGACCGGAAACGGCAATGGCATCTTGGGCGGCAATGGAGGCTGTGGTTGCAACAATGGCGGCAACTCCTGCTGTGACTGGGTCATCTGGCTCCTGCTCCTGAGCAATTTCTGTGGCGGAAATAACAATGGCGGTTGCGGCTGCGGCTGCAATTAATCCGCTGCTGCGCGCCGGCAATTGATCCCTCTTCCGGCGCCGAAACAGGCCCCCTTTTTCGGGGAGCCTGTTTTTGAGGGAAAATCTGCGGCTTCTCATGCAGAAAGGGCTTCACATGGAAAACGGCACGTTTGATACTCTGTTTACCTCCGGAAAACTTCAGATGCTTAAGATCCTTCTCCCTTGTCTTCCTGCGGACAAGCGAGGAGGACTTGCCGTTTTCATCCGGATGCAGGAGCTTTTATACACCATTCAATACGTACAAAGCTCGGGGAATGAAGTAAAAATGGATCCGCCCCCAAAAGGAGACGCCCTCTATGATGCCTTACTTCCCTATTGCGATCCCGACATGGAAAAACAAATACTCCAGATGCGGCAGACAATGCAGCAATTTGAGCAGTTAAAAGATACGATGGAAATGGCACAAATGATGCAAGATCTTATGAAAGGGGAAGAAGATGGAAGCATGGATGTCGGATGATCTCACAAAATCCATTCCCAAAGAAAAATTAGACTTTTTGTCAAAACTTTTCGCGCAAAGTGAGGGCAAATCACAGAAGGAACTCATGCGTGAGGTTCTCCCTTTGCTCAAAAAAGCCAAAGAAGACGGGCTTACCTTCACGCAAGCGGAAATGGCCGCCGCCATTGCCGCCATCCGAAAGCACGGCTCCGCAGAAGATAACGCCCAGATCGATCAGTTACTGAAGAACGTAACAGGGGGACGTGTCCAGTGACACGCCCCCCTTATTCATCTTCTTTATTTCGCTACAATGTTTACAAGTCTTCCGGGAACGTAGATCTCCTTGATCACGTTGCCGGTCAGCTTATCGCCAAGGGCTTCCTTTGCCTTTGCAATGGCATCTGCCTGAGCCTCATCCTTCGCGATCATGATGGTGGTCTTCACCTTGCCATTGATCTGTACGGCGATCTCAACGGTGGATTCCACGGTCTTAGCCTCATCATAAGACGGCCAGGTCTGCTGATATACCCTGCCCTCAAATCCGACAGCCTGCCAAAGTTCCTCAGTGATATGAGGCGCAACGGGATTTAAGAGGATCAGGAAGGTCTTGTACTCTGCCTTCGTGATGGAATTCTTCTTGTAGAATTCGTTGATCAGTCCCATCATTGCCGCAATGGCGGTGTTGTACTTCAGACTCTCAAAATCTGAGGAAACCTTCTTGATGGTCTGATGCATCTTCGTCTCTAAGTCAGCACTGTAAACATCTCCGTCCACAAGGATGTCCTGCAGCTTCCAAACTCTCTCTAAGAATCTGCGGCAACCCTTTACGCCGTCCTCGCTCCATGCTGCGGACAGGTCAAAGGCACCGATGAACATCTCATAGGTACGAAGGGTGTCTGCGCCGTAATCCTGCACGATGTCGTCAGGATTTACCACGTTTCCGCGGGACTTGGACATCTTCTCGCCGTTGGATCCAAGGATCATGCCATGGCTCGTTCTCTTCTGATAAGGCTCTGCGGTGGGTACCACGCCCTGATCATACAGGAATCTGTGCCAGAATCTGGAATACAGAAGGTGCAGAGTCGTATGCTCCATGCCTCCGTTGTACCAGTCAACGGGAAGCCAATACTTTAATGCTTCCTTGCTTGCAAGGGCTTCCGTATTGGTAGGATCCGTATAGCGGAGGAAATACCAGGAAGAACCAGCCCACTGAGGCATGGTGTCCGTCTCTCTCTTTGCGGGGCCGCCGCAGCAAGGACAAGTGGTATTTACCCAATCCGTCATGGTTGCCAGAGGAGATTCTCCGTTGTCGGTGGGCATGTAACTCTCCACCTCGGGAAGCTCTAAGGGCAGCTCGCTCTCATCGATGGGAACGTAACCGCACTTCTCACACTTTACGATGGGAATGGGCTCACCCCAATATCTCTGACGGGAGAACACCCAGTCACGAAGCTTAAAGTTCGTCTTGCTGGTGCCAATGCCCTTCTCCTCTAAGAATGCAATGATCTTCTTCTTTGCGTCTGCAACGGAAAGTCCGTTGAGAAAATCAGAATTCACTAAGATTCCGGTCTGAACGTCGGTGAATACCTGCTCCTGTACGGAAACGGGACTTCCGGCAACAACCTCAATGATGGGAAGACCAAATTTTTTTGCGAAATCCCAGTCACGCTCATCATGCGCAGGCACTGCCATGATCGCGCCAGTACCATAGCTCATCAGTACGTAGTCAGAGATCCAGATGGGAATCTCCTTTCCGTTTACGGGATTGATCGCAGAAAGACCATTGATCTGAACGCCAGTCTTATCCTTTGCAAGTTCGGTACGCTCGAAATCAGACTTTCTTGCGGCGAGCTCTCTGTAAGCGATCACCTCGTCCATGTTCCCTATCTCTGCCTGATACTTGTCGATCAGAGGATGTTCAGGAGAAATAACCATGTAAGTCGCGCCAAACAGGGTGTCAGGACGGGTCGTGTAAACGCGAAGCTTATCTTCCTTGCCTGCCAGCTGGAAATCCACCTCGGCGCCGGTCGACTTGCCGATCCAGTTCTTCTGGGAAACCTTTACCTTTTCAATGTAATCAACGGTGTCAAGACCCTCGAGAAGCTTATCCGCATACTCGGTGATCTTCAGCATCCACTGACTCTTTACCTTACGTACAACTTCGCTTCCGCAACGCTCGCAAACGCCGTTTACTACCTCTTCGTTTGCAAGGCCAACCTTACAGGAGGTACACCAGTTGATGGGCATCTCGGTCTTGTACGCAAGGCCTGCCTTAAATAATTTCAGAAAAATCCACTGGGTCCACTTATAATACTGGGGATCCGTGGTGTTGATCTCGCGGTCCCAGTCAAAGGAATAACCCAGGGAATGAAGCTGCATCTTAAATCTTGCAACGTTATTCTTCGTTACGATCTTGGGATGAATGTGATTCTTGATCGCATAGTTCTCAGTAGGAAGACCGAATGCGTCCCAACCCATGGGATACAGCACGTTATAGCCCTGCATTCTTCTCTTTCTGGCTACGATGTCAAGTGCGGTGTAAGGTCTGGGATGACCTACGTGGAGGCCCTGTCCTGAAGGATAAGGGAACTCAACTAACGCGTAAAACTTCGGCTTGGAATAATCGTTGGAGGTAGCAAATGCCTTCTCCTGATCCCAGATTCCCTGCCATTTTGATTCTACTTCATGATGATTATAAGGAACTGCCATAATTTCGTCCTCCCTTGAATCTTGTTAAAGCATTATTTTACTCGTTTTTCCCTGCAATGTCAAGGCATGGAAAAGCTCCCTGAAGTAGAATGTTTTCAGGGAGCCAAAGTATTTTATTCCGTTAAGCTTTCTCCGTAGGTTACGGCCAATTCGCCGCCATCCATTCCCGCTTCCAAGACTTCCTTTCGCAGGGAGACGCAATCCTTTTGGAGTAAGAGCATGATCGTGGAACCGCCAAATTCAAATTTCCCTTTTTCCTTGCCACGGACGCTTTTTCTGTCCACCGGCTTTTCATTTGAAATACGTCCGATCATCATCGCGCCGATTTCCATTTGCACAATCTTTCCCAGTTCCTTTGTCTCGATCACCTGATATTCCCGGGCATTTTGGGCATACACTGGAACCTTCCTCGTGCAGATTGGGCGAACGCTGTGGAAGACGCCGCGAATCCTGCGCCAGCTTAAAACTCTGCCGTCTGCCGCGTAGGCATACCGATGATAATGGGACGGCGTAAGGCGAAATATCAATGCAATTCCGTCCGTAAATTCCCTTGCCAGATCCTTATCCTGCAATAGATCCTGCAGGCTAAATTTCGTATGCTTTACGTCAAAAATCTGATTTTTATGGATTGGGATGCAGGTCAGGTACGCATCACAGGGACTTGTCAGTGCCTTGTTTTCCTCCACGCTGCCCATCATTCGCTTTCTGCAAAAGAAAGCGTTAAATGACGGGAATCCACCCTTTGGAACGATCACGCCCTCCATGGAAATGCCGTTCTTTTTCCGGAACCACGGGATCAATGCGGCCGATGCCTTACCGTCCAGCGCGGCTCCTGCAATTTTCGAGACAAACGGACATACAAGAACCTTTAGAACCGTTCTTCCGGCAACGGTATGGTACAAGAACCGAAGTGCAATACTCTCTGAAGGCTTACGATTGATTTGTTTCATCAGGTTGCCCCCACGAGCGCAAGCCAAGTCATGGCAATGATCTCAAGGACTCCAAGGATCAGAAGAACGATCTTTCCCATCACCTTAGGTTTTTGGATCTTTACGGGCGTTACAAACGCAACCGCCATGATCGCCAAAAGTCCGCCAAGCCAGAGCTTTGCGTGCACAATGTTATCGTCATAGAAAAAGTAAACTGCCGGCAAAGTGATGGCGATAAAGGTCACGGGCAATCCCATATATACCTTCTTCTCTTCCTCCATCACCTGCGTCTCCAGGCTTTGGTCCGCCATTTCCTTCAGATGCTCCGTGATCCTATCCTGTCTCTCCTCTTCCAGCACGTTGTAATATGCAAGACGGATCAAGGCACAAAGCGCGTAAACAATGCTGACAATGCCGACGGCCAAAGCCTTTCCGGACATTTCATATACGAGAAGTGCGGGAAATACGCCAAAGCTTACAAGATCACTCAGGGAATCGATCTGGATGCCAAAGCGCTTTTCCTGATGCGTGCGGTTCTTTTTGGTCGCCGCCACGGCCCCGTCAAACATGTCACAGATGCCCGTGACCATCAGACAAAGAACGGCATTCAGGTACTGTCCGTTAATTACCTGCATGATCCCGCAGAGGGAGATGATAAAACCAAGATAAGTAAGCACTACCGTATAATCATAATAGCCAATTTGTTTTCTATCCATATTCGCGAAAATCCTTTTCACTCTCTATTTAATCATTCCAAAAATGAGACTGTACGCCAAAATGCACCATGGCTTTCCCAAGAGAATGATCCCAATGAACTTGCGACGGTTCATCTTGATCAAACCGGAAAAATAACATAAAAAATCATCAGGGAACAGCGGCAACAGCGTTGCAAAAAACAGAAAAACCCCGTAAGACTTGCTTTTTTCGATCCTTCGGGACCATTTGTCGTAAAACTTTTTGGAAAACATGGTCAGCACAATGTCGATTCCAAATTTGCGTGCCAAAAAATATGCAATGATGGAGCCAATGCTGATTCCAACGTAATTACACCAAAATCCCGTGGCACTTCCAAAAGCGATGGCACCCGCGGCACATCCAAGATATCCCGGGAGAATTGGCACCACAACCTGAAACGCCTGAATCAGCGTGAGTAATGCAGGCGCAAACATCCCAAACTGTTTGACGTAGATTTGCAAATCTTCTACGGACCTGATTTTATCCTTGATCAGGAGTTTTAGGCCAACCGCCAGAAGGATCAAAAGTCCCAAAACCGTCAAGGATTTAAGCTTTATTTGAAATTCGTTTTCCGAAAAATCCTCCAATGGCAGTTAATCTCCTTTCATATCTGCGATCCAGCCCCGTCTTATGCACCAGGAAATAACAGAGCTCGGCAAAACCAATGCCTCCCACCACGTCCACGAATGCATGTTGTTTCGTCGTCAGGGTTGACAGGCAAATGGCGATGGTCGTAATGAGCGAAAACCACTTATACCATTTGGGGATCTTCTCATTATCCCTCACGGCGATGACACAAAACCAGCTCACCAAGCAATGGATCGAGGGAAAAAGATTATCCGCCGCGTCCACCTGATACAGCGCAAGCATCCATTTGTCAAAAATTCCGGTTCCTTCAATGACCGGGCGCACGTTCGTCGTAGGATACACGATAAAGAAAAACAGGCAAATCAGCTTGGCACAAACCTCCGCACAAAAGAAACGATATGCAACCGCCCTGTCCCGTCTCGCAGCAATGATATAATTAACGATCCAAAACAGATAGCATCCCCAGTAGATCACGATCGTCCAGGACCAGAGAGGGATCTTATTCTCCCATGCGAAGGTAATCTCATGATGCGTTAGGCTCGTGGTAAAGATCCTGGAACCAAAATAGGACGAAAAATTAACGATTACGGTAATAAGGAGCGGAAGTATCATTTCCGCGGGAACTAGTCTTTTCTTCATTGTATCCACCAAATAACAAAAGATTACATAATTATTACGTTATGACAAATTGTGCACGTTTTTCTCACATAAATATCTTATAACATATTTCTAAATAATCAATACTGAAAATTCTTAAAATTTCCTAATGCAAAAAGGAGCCCCGCAAATGCGGGACCCCTTTGATTTAATTTCGTTGGAATTATTCTTCCACTGCGTTCTCCGCAACCTTTGCCGCTCTTGCTGCAACTTCCTTCTCCTGCACGTCGCTGGGTGCCTGCTCGTAACGGGCAAATTCATAGGAATAAGTGCCACGTCCGCCAGTCATGGAACGAAGATCCGTGCAGTATCCAAAGAGCATGCTCATCGGTACGTCTGCCTCGATTTGCTGCTTTCCTCCGGCAATGGGGTTCATGCCCAGAACGCGTCCTCTTCTCTTGTTGAGGTCGCCCATAACGTCACCGGTATAGGAATCAGGAACCACAACCTTCAGGGATACGATGGGCTCAAGCAGTACGGGCTGTGCTTCCATGAAGCCCTTCTTGAAGGCCTGGATCGTTGCAACCTTGAAGGCCATTTCCGAAGAGTCTACGGGATGGTAGGAACCATCATACAGAACAGCCTTAACGCCAACTACGGGATATGCTGCCAAAGGTCCCTTCAGGACGGAATCCTGCAAGCCCTTTTCCACTGCGGGGAAGTAGTTCTTGGGAACGGCACCGCCCACAACCTCAGTCTCGAACTCATAAGGCTTTTCAAGATCACCGGAAGGACTAAAGCGCATCTTAACGTGACCATACTGGCCATGTCCGCCGGACTGCTTCTTGTACTTATATTCCACGTCGGAGTTCTTGCGGATCGTCTCGCGATAAGCCACCTTCGGCTGTGCCAGATCAACCTCTACCTTATACTCGTTGAGCAGTCTGCTCACGATGATCTCAAGATGCTGATCGCCCATGCCGTAAAGAAGAAGCTGGCTGTTCTCGGAATCGTTCACGGTCTTCATGGTCAGATCTTCGTGACCGATCTTCTGAAGTGCCTGAGAGATCTTGTCGACGTCGGCCTTATTCTTGGGCTTATAGCGCATGTAGGTGTAAGGCGTCGAAATCTCAAATTTACCAAACTTAATCGTGGTTGCCTTCGTGGAAAGGCTGTTTCCGGTGCGGGCAGCGGTCAGCTTAGCCAGTGCGCCGATGTCGCCTGCGTGAAGCTCGGGAACTTCGATGGGCTTGTTGCCCTGAAGCACGTAGAGCTTACCAATCTTCTCTTCAATGTCCTTGTCAACATTGTACATCACGTCGTCCGTTTTCAGAACGCCGGAGTTCACCTTGATCAGGGAGTACTTTCCAATGAAGGGATCAACGATGGTCTTCCAGATATACGCGGTCTTTGCCTTTGAGAAATCGTAATCTGCGTGATAGATTTCACCAGTTTTATTGTTGATGCCGGCCACCTCACGGTTCTCAGGGCTCGGGAAGTATTTGATCACGTCATCCAAAAGCGTGTAAATGCCCTGACACAGAACACTCGAGCCCATGGTCATGGGAACGATCTGGCAATCACATACGTTGATTCTGAGTGCGGAACGGATCTCGGCTTCCGTGAATTCCTCACCGCCAAAGTAACGCTCCATCATTTCCTCGCTGGTCTCAGCAACGGATTCCATCAAGGTATCGCGGCAGATCTGAAGGTTTGCCTTACTGTACTCGGGAACCTCGCAGGGAACAACTTCCTTGCCATTCCAACGATTACCGGTCTCGGTGATCACGTTAACGTAACCAACGAACTTCTCATTCTCACGGATGGGCAGATGGAACGGAGCCATCTTCTTGCCAAACATCGCCGTCATGTCTTCCACAACCTGACGGAAGGAGGCATTGTCCACGTCCATGTTGGACACATAGATGATCCTGGGCAGCTTATACTTTTCGCAAAGCTCCCAAGCCTTTAAAGTACCAACTTCGATGCCGGCCTTGCCGTTTACGACGATGATTGCTGCGCCTGCCGCGCTGACTGCCTCTTCAACCTCACCAACAAAATCAAAATAGCCAGGGGTATCCAAAACGTTGATCTTCATGCCTTCCCATTCGATGGGGATAACGGAAGTGCTAATGGAAAACTGGCGCTTCTGCTCTTCCTTGCCGTAATCGCTTATGGTATTTCCGTCAGATACCTTGCCCATTCTGGAAGTAATTCCGGAAATATACCCAAACGCCTCTGCCAAAGAGGTCTTACCTGCCCCGCCATGTCCAAGCAGCACTACGTTACGAATCTTGTCTGATGTGTAAACATTCATATGTCTTTCCTCCAATAGCTGATTTTTGGGAAACCCCATAAAGCTATTTTACTAAATATTCAGTCAAATTACAAGGAAAATTCTATATTTCCACCAATTTTTTCTCCGTTTGCAGTAAATTATTTTTCAGTGCCCGAAATTTCATACAAAAACTGGCGTGGGAAATGCATTTTTTGATTGATTGTTATGCCTTCAAGTGCTATAGTACAAACGATATACCTTAATCATCGCGGTTTCCGGCACCATGCGGGGAACCTAATTCGGAGGACGACTTAGTGAAGACTTATGGATTTATTGGTTTGGGATTGATCGGCGGCTCCATCGCCCGCGCGATCAGGGAAACACAGGAAGACGCCAGGATCATCGCCCATGACGTCAATCAGGAATCTCTTCGCCTTGCCCTTTCTGACGGCGTGGCGAATGAGATCACCGACGCGATCGATGATCGTTTTTCCGCATGCGATTATCTGTTTTTGTGTGCGCCCGTTCAGAAAAACGACACCAATCTCCTGCTCCTCAAGCCTTATCTGTCACCCGACTGCCTGCTGACCGACGTCGGCAGCGTAAAGACTGACATTCACGAAAACATAAAAAAACTGGGCCTGGAGGCTCAGTTTATCGGCGGACATCCCATGGCGGGCAGCGAACGCGTGGGCTATGTTAATTCTAAGTCCGTTCTTCTGCAAAACGCTTATTACATTCTGACTCCCACGCCCGAGGTTTCCAAGGAAAAACTTGAAGGCTACCGCGAGCTGGTAAGCAGTTTTGGTTCCATTCCCTTGATCTTATCCTGCGAGGAGCACGACTACGTCACTGCAGCCGTAAGCCATCTGCCGCACGTGATCTCCGCATCCCTCGTCAATCTTGTGAGGGACAGCGACAATGCGGACGGATTGATGAAAATGATCGCGGCCGGAGGATTTAAGGACATCACCCGCATCTCCTCCTCTTCCGCCGCCATGTGGCAACAGATCTGCCTGACCAACACCGGGAACATCGAAGTTCTTTTGGATCGCTACGTGGAATCCCTTGAGAGATTCCGCACGTACTTAAAGGGGAGGGATTCCGAAAAGCTCTACGAAACCTTTGACAGTGCGCGCATCTATCGTGATTCCTTTATCAGCGCTTCCAGCGGCCCCATCAAGAAAAGCTTTGTCCTCATGGTGGACATTGCGGATGAACCCGGCGCCATTGCCGCCATTGCAACAATTCTTGCGTTGAATCAGGTAAGCATCAAGAACATCGGCATCACGCATAACCGGGAATACGAAGGCGGCGTGCTTCGCATTGAGCTTTACGATAAGGAAAGCACCGACAAGGCGGAATCGATCTTAAAGGGAAAAGGCTATACCATTTATACCCGTGACTGATCTTTGCAAACCTAAAAGGGGTTGGCGTCATGCCAACCCCTTCTTTTTCTTTCGTGAAGTTATCCAGCAGAAAAACAGGCATAATAGTAATCCAAAGCATCCGCCGGACGTATCCAAAAGCACGTCCCAGAAGTTACCGCAGCGGTCTGCGACAAAGGTCTGGTGCCATTCGTCCAATGCGGCGGAAACAAAGACCCATGCGATGACCAGCAGATTCTTTTTCCACCCCTTTTTCAACCACGGATGCCATACGTTGAACACAAGGATGCCCATCACCATGTATTCCGTGAAGTGCGCCAGCTTCCGGACGGGATGTTCCCAATAAGTGATCCAAGCAATTTTCACGTCCTCCGCCCAATTGCCTCCAGTCAAACGTTCCCAGCTCTCAACAATCCATTTTGTCACTTCATGGCTTAAATGCCCTGAAGATTCGCCGTTCTGTTCTGAAAAACTAAAGATGGCACAGTATAAAATCACAAGAAAGATGGCAGCCAAAACACTGACTGCCACCTGGCTCTTTTTCTTCTTAGGCTCAAAGGCTATGACCTTTCCCTTACTCATCCTTGGGCTCCATTTCTCTCATGTATGGTTTCCTCTACGGTCTGGTATACCTCGATGCGATTGGCTTCCATCTCCGGCATGCCTACAAATCTTGCCCCATAACCATACTTTTTATTCTCATCGCCGTCCTCAAGGAGTTCAATTCTGACAATCTGGAGAAATGCATGAATCACCTCATGCGTCCAAATGGTCAAAAAGCCTTCATAAACGGCACCGATCTTCAGATCACGCGCAGCCGTAAATCCGACGCCGTCCTTCGATACGTCAATAATGTCGATTTCCACTTCTCCGCCATCCCGCGAATCCAGTCTCTTAACGATCAATCTGGAAACCAACTTGGTCCGTTTGCTCTTTCTTCTGTCGTCCATGTCCGAACTCCTTTCAGTAAAAGTCTTTTTTTCATCATATCATGGCAGTTTGGAAACTGCAACATGATTTCTTCTACAAAATAATCATTGCGTCGCCAAAGCTAAAAAAGCGATATCTCTCTTTAATGGCTTCCTGATATGCCGCAAGCACGCGCTCCCTGCCAGCCAGTGCGCTGACCAACATGACCAGCGTGGATTCCGGCAGATGGAAATTGGTGATCAATCCGTCCAATACCTTGAAATGATAGCCCGGGTAGATAAAGATCTGTGTGTCACCGCTTCCCGCCTTCACTTTTCCGTCTTCATCCGAAGCGCTTTCTATGGTGCGGCAGCTCGTTGTACCAACGCAGATCACTCTCCCCCCGGCTGCCTTCGTCTCATTGATCACGTTTGCCGCTTCCGGCGTCACCTGATACCACTCGGAATGCATGTGATGATCGAGTACGTTCTCTTCCTTTACGGGCCGGAATGTTCCAAGTCCCACGTGAAGCGTTACGTATACAATCTTGATCCCCTGCGCCTCGATCTGCGCCAGCAATTCCTTGGTAAAATGTAAGCCTGCCGTCGGCGCCGCCGCGGAGCCTTCATATTTGGCATAAACCGTCTGATAACGATTCTTGTCCTTCAGCTTATGGGTAATGTAAGGCGGCAGGGGCATTTCGCCGAGCCTGTCCAGAACCTCCTCCCAAATGCCGTCATAGTAAAACCGGATCCTGCGGTTTCCGTCCTCCAGCGTCTCCAACACTTCCGCTTTCAAAATACCGTCGCCAAAGGTAAGTCTTGTACCCGGCTTGCACTTTTTCCCCGGTTTGACAAGGGTCTCCCAGACGTCGCTCTCTTTTCTCGAAAGTAGAAGCACCTCCACGTGACCGCCTGTTCCTTCCCTCTGTCCCAAAAGCCTTGCAGGGATTACCTTCGTATTGTTTAATACCAGACAATCTCCAGGCTTTAGGAACTCAGGTACTTCCTTAAACACGTGATGGCTGACGTCACCCGTCACCTTGTCCAAATGCAGGAGTCTTGACGCACTCCTGTCCTCCAAAGGATCCTGCGCGATCAATTCCTGCGGCAGGTCAAAATAAAAATCTGACTTCTTTAATTCCATTACTTCATCGTCTTTCCGTTTTCTTACTGACAAAATTAGAAATTGGCATTTTCAGCAAATGCCTTGTATCCGCGATACGCCTCGTACACGTCAGCCTTGCTCGTACACTCCCAGGGAGCATGCATGTTCAGTACGGCAACGCCGCTGTCGATCACGTTCATGCCATACAGTGCAAGCACGTAAGCGATGGTTCCTCCGCCGCCAACATCAACCTTGCCAAGCTCAGCCGTCTGCCAAACAACCTTTTTGTCGTCCAAAACCTTGCGAAGATGCGCGATATACTCTGCATTTGCGTCATTGGATCCAGACTTTCCGCGAGCGCCGGTAAACTTATTAAAGCACATGCCGCCGCCAAGCCAGGCTGCGTTTTTCTTTTCAAATGCGGAAGCATAAGAAGGATCATACGCGGCACTTACGTCAGAGGAAAGCATGCAGCTCTTTGCAAGACATCTTCTAACGTTTAATTCGCTGTATTCACCCGTCAGGTTCATCACTTCCGCAACGGTATTCTCAAAGAATGCGGACTGCATTCCCGTTGCGCCGACGGAGCCAATCTCCTCTTTGTCCACAAGGATGCAGCAAAGCGTTCTGTCAAGATTCTTTACATCCAAGGCCGCGCGCAGGGACGTGAATGCACAAACCCTGTCATCCTGACCATAACCAAGGATCATGCTGCGATCGAAACCAGCCTCCCTTGCCTTTCCGGCAGGAACAATCTCAAGCTCTGCAGATAAAAGATCCTCTTCTTCAAAATCATAATTCTCTTTCAGAATGGAGAGCACTCCGGCCTTGATGGGATCCTTTTCCTTACTCTCCTCATCATTCTTTATGGTCAGGGGCTTGGAACCGATGATCAGATCCAGCGCTTCTCCTTCGATCACCTTAGCCGCCTTCTTCTCTAATTGCTCCGCAGACAAGTGGATCAGCAGGTCTGAAACGAAGAATACGGGATCATCCTCTTCCTCGCCAAGATTTAATTCGATGGTGGTTCCGTCCTTCTTCACCACAACGCCGTGGATTGCCAGGGGAAGCGTCACCCACTGATACTTCTTTACGCCGCCATAATAATGCGTGTCAAAATAAGCAAAGGAATGATCCCCGTCCTCATACAGCGGTACCTGCTTCACGTCAAGTCTCGGGCTGTCAATATGCGCTCCGAGAATGTTCATTCCCTCCGCCAAAGGATTCTTTCCAAGCTGGAACGTAACGACGGTCTTGTTCATCCAAACGGCATATACCTTATCGCCAGCCTTCAGCTTTTCTCCCTTTTTAATCACGGCATCCAATTCACGATAGCCCTCTGCCTCAACCTTATTCACGATCACGTCGACGCATTCACGCTCCGTCTTTCCGTTATCGAGGAACTCCCTGTATTCCTTACAAAGTTTCTCGAGTTTCTTTAAGTCCTTTTCTTCATAGGTTTCCCATGCACGATTCTTAGACACTTTACGCCTCCTAAATTCCTTTTGATTCTTTTACTGATTTAATTCTTCAAACAACTCCATCGCCCTTTCCACGGTACGGTCAGAATTGTAATGCTCATGCTCACCCCAACGGCCAAGTCCAATCACGCCGCGTTCCTTTGCATATGCAAGGAGCTGCTTCATCACCACGGGCTTGTCTATGGTATTCAGGGGATAGGTATACTCATTTTCATAGGCCGCCTGCTCGCCGCCCCTCGTAATTGCAGGATAGCTTTCATCAATCCTGTCCAGACGGTTGAGATTGGTCTCAAGCCAATATCCCTTGCTTCCGTCACAGAAATTGCTTCGCACCAGGATCCTGTGATGCGCCTTCTTCTCATCCGGCACGTAAATCCAATGTGCCTTTGTATCCAAGGTCTCCTCCACGTAGCGTATTTCCGTGCCCGTATGCTTCAAGGCTTTCACCCAACCGGCAAATTCCGGTCCGCATCCCTCATACGCCGAAATGCTGCTCCAGGGAATTGTCGTAATAATCGCATCCGCGCCGTAAGAATTTCCGTCTGAACAGGTCACAACCTTTTGGGCAAAGTCCAGTTTTGACACTGAAACTTGGTAACGGATGCTTTCCCCAAGTGCTTTTGCCATGCGGAGCCACAACTCGCCGTAACCGTATTTTTTCGGATAGTAGAATCTGGCATGCCCCGGCTGCGTTCCGTAAGGCTTACGATTCAGACAGGATAACAAAGTCTCCTCAAAGGATACGTTGGGAAGCTTGTCGAGCCAGTAGGTTCCAAGACTGTCCAGTTCTCCCCCGAACATTTTTCCGTTATAGGGAAGCATGTATGCTCCCGCGATCTTTTCTCCCAGCTTCCAAGTGATCCAGTCCACAAACTTCTCCGGCTTTGGCTGTCCGAGATTACATCCCGCCACCGCAATGGATTTCAGGTATTTCACCTGTTCCTCCTGCGGCATTTGCCAAATGTTTGCCTCAAAGGGATGTCCGATCTCATAGGTTTCCATGTCTATGCGGGAATCCCTCTCATATTCATTCCATTCTTCCTTCGGCATGAAGGAGAACAAAAACTCATTTACTTTCGGTCTTCTTACGTCCAGGAAATGTCCGCCGCCAATGTCCAGCGGGCTTCCGTCTACGTCCTTTGAGCGGCAGAGTCCGCCAGCCTCCTCTTCCTTCTCCAAAACCAGAAACGTTCTCCCTGGCCAGTTTCTCTTGATCAGATTAGCGATCGACAAGCCTGCCGGACCAGCTCCGAGAATTAAATAATCATATTTTTTCATAGTTCCTCCGCCATCCAAAATATACGATTTCTAAGAATATAGAGCAAAAATACAACGCATGAAAATATACCAACTGTCCCGCCGGCATCACAAGCACGATGGCCGCATACTGTCCAAGCAGCACGATCGCCATGCATGCCGGTCCCAGTTCACGCAAGGCTTTCTTTTTGTCCTTCGCCTTAAAAAACCGGATCAGTTCGCGCAAAACAATAAAGCACTCCACAAGAGGAATGATGATCAGTATGATTCCATAAGCCTTGATGCGGATCATGATTCCTTCCGTCGTCCACCAAACCTTTTCCACAAGACCGGCCAACGCAATTCGCTTTCCATATTCGATCCAAGGCTTGGCGGCCGGATTCCCATACAGATCCAGGATGCCTGATTCCCATGCCGGGAACGTCCATGGCTCGTATTCCATGGAGAGTTCAACGCTAGGCTTTTCAGAATAATAGTAATCTGAAAGCTTATAGACAACCATGAGCATATTCCATTGCGTCCGGAGATACGTGACGGGATTATGGAGCACGATCCTGTAAAAAGCCTTTACGTAACGCTTTCCCGTCTCATGGGAGGTGATGGACTGATTGATGTCCACGTTTCCGTTCATGACATTATATCTGCGATAACCGTCCATGTCATACACCTGAATGGCCTCGATGGGAACGACTGCCGCAATGGCCGCCAGATCCTCCTCGGCTCCCGGATAGCTCAGATTGGAATCCGCACGATTCAGGATATTGTGAAGAGACGGGAAGGAATTGATAATGGCATAATCGCTTCCGTAGTATTTCAAGTCGCCCACCTTCTGGGGGAAGGAAACGATCAAAAACGCCACGGCATACAATACCAAAAAGATCAAATGCTTCTTTAAGCTGCAGCGGTTAACAAAGAACAGGATCACAAGAAATCCGAGCGTTCCAAGGATAATTCCTTCCGTTCTCCACACTGCCAACAGCGCGCTGAGGAATGCCAGGCAGACGAGCTTTGCGTTGGAATACGTCTTTCCCTCCAAAGCGTCCATGAGAATAGAAAACACGTAATAGATGCAGACAAGGGAATACAGTTCCGTCCGGTACGGATCATTGATCAAAAGAAGTACTCTCGGCACGATGAAAACCAAGATCAAAAACGGCCAGGTAAAGCGGCGCATGCAAGGACTGTTTTTCAGGCGTTTGTACGCATAAACCATGTTAAAGAAAAACAACGTCCACTGCAGAAAACAAATCGCAAACGGATGCGGGACCGTCATAAACGACGCCGTATACAGTATGCTGGTGTAGGCATTGTGCCAATACTCGGGATATAACCGGATCGCGTAAGTATAGGTTATGTAATTGTCTACGTCATAGTAAAAAAGATTCGGCCAGGTAACGGCAAAGCATGCCGTCCCAAGCAGAAACAACAGTGCAAAAAAGATCAGTTCCTTATCTTTCCGGAAATTATGAATGAAATAAAAGACCATTTTCCAAAGCAAAAAAATGATCAGGGCTGCAAAAAGCTTTGCAAGCCCATATTCCATAACGCGTTCAAAAGTATCACTGTAGGTCAGGTCCTTTGCCCTTGCCGTCACCGTGATCTTCTCTGGCTTCCACTGCAGAATCGTCCACTCATAGAAAAAGGAACTCAAGAAATGGATGCACGGAAGAAGTATTTCCAAAGACAGTTTGTGCTTCTTTTCAAGTCCGTCCTTCATGTCTTCTTTCAAAGTCCTTTCTCAAATGATCACTTGAGTCCTCTTCTTATCTCAAACCATAAATATTTGAGCAGCTTTTTCCCAGTCGCAAATGCCTTGAAATGGCTTTCTCCGGAAATTCTTGCGCTCTCCGTCGTCGGGAATTCAATGCGCTTAAGGTGAAGCTTATAGCTGCGGCATACCATTTCAATGTCAATGGAGGGAGACATGTCCGTGATCTCACAGCGGTTGAAGGCGTCCACCGTCATGCCGCGGAATCCGTGAAGCGTGTCCCAGACCGTATTTCCTTCTCTCTTAAACAAGATCTTTGCCGCAAGGCCAAGGCATAAAACAAACCACTTTCTGGGCTTGATCAGCTTGCCGTCCTCTTCGTTTCTGGCGCCCTTCATCATGCGGCTGCCAACGACGAATTCATAACCTTCCTCATAAAACTTCCGGAAGCGATAGGTATCCTCCACCGGAATGCTTCCCTTCGGATGAAAGAAAACAAACGCGTCACAATGACAATGTGCTGCTCCGTCCTTACATGCCTGATTTAATCCCTTTGCGCTCTGGGGATAAACGGTGATCCCCTGCTCTTCCAAGTATTCCACCGTGCCATCCGTGCTTCCGCCGTCAATGCAATAAATCTCATCAAACTGACTGCGGTCGATCAAAGGCACGTCGTGCTTACATCCTTCGATCTCATTCCAGGTTAACAAACAGAGCGCTAATTTCATTTTCTTCCTCCCAAATGGTCTTTCGCCGTCTTCCGGTCACAAAGCCATTTTCCAAAATATAAGCATTGTAATGCAAAAGAACAAAAATAAACTGCACTAAAATAATATAAGATACCTGCCGGCATGACAAGCGCGATCGCGGCAAACTGTCCCAGCAGCATCATAGTCATAAACGCAAAGAATAAGCTCTGCAGATTCTTTTCCTTCCGCGGCATTCTCAGGAATGCGATCAACTCCCTAAGGAAGATCACGCCGTCCAAAAACGGGATCAGGAATACCAAGAAAGTAACCAGGTAGATCTTGATAAAGAACTGTTCCAGCGTCTTTACCAGATTCGTCATTCCATCGGCAAAAGCCTTTCTTGCGGACCAATCCGACCAGCTCTGAACACCGGGATACGAAAAGAAATCTTCCTTTCCGTCCGCCCATGCCTGAAACTCCCAACTGGGATAATCACGCGACAGGACCGCACGGGAACCCTCCATGTATTCCTCCGTTCGAAGCCGCAAAACCACCTTTAACATGCCAAGCTGCGTCCGGACGTAAGTGACGGGATTGTGAAGAACGATCCGGTAATAAGCCTTTACGTAAGCTTTTCCCAGTTCCATGGGCGCCACGGACTGATTAATGTCTTTATTGCCGTTTAAGTAATTATATCTTCTGTATCCATCCATTCCGTATGCCTGGATGACCTCGATCGGTACCACCGCCTCAATGGCTGCCAGATCCTCTTTCGCCCCGTCGTAGCCGAAATTGGAATCCTCACGGTTTAGCACGTTGTGTAGGAACGGAAACGAATTTATGATGGAATAATCACTGCCGTAATACTTTTCCATGCCAACCTTCTGCGGGAACGACGTCACTTCAAAGGCGATCACGAAAACGATTGCAAAAAGGAAAACTTGCTTTAGTTTGCAACGGTTAGCAAACAGCAAAATGGCAATAAAGCCAAGGCCACCCAAAATGATCCCTTCCGATCTCCAAACGGCCACCAGCGCACTTAAAAACGCCCAAAAAACCAGCCTGCGCGCTGAAAACTGCTTTCCCTCCGCCACGTCAAACAATATCACCGTCACGTAGTAAATGCACAAAAGCGCATAGATCTCCGTGCGATAGGGATCCGTGATCATCACAATGGTTCCCGGAAGCGCAAAGATCAAAAAGGAAAACCACTTTGCCTTCGATACCACTTTCGGGCACTCGTCTAAGCGATGCCACAAGTAAGCCAGGTCAAAAACAAATGCCAGCCACTGGATGACGGAGATTGCAAACGGATGCGGAGCCGTCATAAGGCATGCGCAAAACATAATGCTGGAATAAGCATTGTGCCAATATTCCGGGAAAAAACGAATGGCGTAGGAATACGTCACGTAGTTGTCCGCGCTTCGGATAAACCCATCGGGACAATAAAGAATCAAACAAAGCAGCCCCAGGAAAAAGAACCAGGTAAAAGCCCGGATCATCCTGCTCTGCTTCCAATTGTCAATGACGTAAAATATCAATTTCCAAATCAAAAAAATGATAATTGCGGCAAATAGTTTGGATAAGGCATATCCCATGATCCTCTCAAACAGATCACTGTACCGCAGGCTCTTTGCATATGCGGCAACCGTGTTCTTTTCCGGCCGAAACAGCAGTATGCTTCGCTCATAAAGAAATGATGCCAAAAAATGGATCAAAGGAAGAAGCTTATCGATCGTGAGGCCACAAACCGAGGCATTCGTCTTCTTCATCCCGTCACGTCCTTGTCAATATAGCTCCGTGCATAAACATGGTTATTATACAATATTTCATTGAAATAAGCAAATGAATATTCCCTTAAGAAAATGCCTCCCCGGAGGGATCTCCGGAGAGGCATTTTGGATACTTTATTAGCTTCTAAGGTCAATGTCTAACTGATTCTTTAAGTTCTTAAGGATTTTCTTTACGAAATGATCAACGGAATCCGCCTCGAAGGGCTCCTGTCCGGGAACGAAGTCGATGGTGAAGGCCATGCTCTTCTTCGTCGGAGGGATCGGTGCGCCTTCATACTTGTCGAACAGCTTGATGCCCTTTACGTACTGGCAGCTCTTCTGGATGCAATCCTCCACCTGACCGCAGGTGATCTCCTTGTTCATGACAAGGGCAAGGTCACGGCTCTCGCCGGGGAACTTCGGAAGAGGCTCAAAGCTTGCCTTTCCTGCCGGCAGCGCGCCAAGAGTCTTTAGGTCGATCTCCAAAAGATATGCATCCGTTCTTAAATCCAGCTTCTCGGCAACGGGATATGCCACCTTTCCAAGGTATCCGATCTCGGTTCCGTTACAAAGGATCGTAGCCGTCTGATAAGGATGAAGGAAACTTACCTTACCTGGCACGTAATCAAATTTCACGTACAGGCTTTCCGCAACCTTCTGAGCCATACCCTTTAAGGTGAAGAAGCTTTCCGCCTCGCCAAAGATACCGATGCAAAGGGTTTCACGCTCATCAGGATAATCCGTCAGCGGAAGCTCCTTCGCGATGAATTTCTTGCCGATCTCATATAATCTTCCGGAGAGATTTCCCTTCTTTTGATTGCGGCTGATGGCATTCAACATGGAGGCTGCCAGGGTCGTTCTCATCAAAGAAAGCTCTTCGTTGATCGGATTTAAGATCCTAATGGCCCGGCGCTCCGGAGCACTCTTGGGAAGTCTTAAAAGATCAAGATCCGAGGGCGAGAAGAAGGAATAATGGATGCACTCATACGCACCCGTCGTGCAAAGATCCTTCTTGAGCTTCAGCTCTCTTCTCTGCTTTGCGTTCATGCCGCCGGTCGTCACCAGCGCATCCGGCATGAAGGTGGGCTTTACGTGCTCATATCCGTACATGCGGATCACTTCCTCCGCAACGTCGGGATAAGAATCCATGTCCTCACGGTACGCGGGAACGTGGATCGTAAGCTCGTCACCGTTTACTTCCGGTGCAAAATTCAAATTATTCAAAATGTGAAGCACGTCCCGGGCAGGCACTTCAATGCCGAGCACGTCGTTCACCTTCTTAAGGCTAACCTTCATCTCCCATGGATCGATGGAATTGCCGGTGTTAACGTCCACGTGGGTGGAGGATACCTTACCGCAGCCGAGCTCCTCGATCAAATGAAGCGCTCTCTTCATGGCATGAACGGTGGAATACTCGTCAACGCCCTTTTCGTATTTCGCACTCGCGTCCGTACGCTTTCCAAGCGCCCTGGCCGTCTTGCGGATGTTGTCCCTTGCAAACTTAGCGGACTCAAACAATACGGCCTTCGTCGTATCGCGGATCTCGGAATTCAGGCCGCCCATCACGCCGGCTAGTGCCACGGGCTTTACGCCGTCACAAATGACCAGATTGTTGGGATTCAAAGTATATTCCTGCTCGTCAAGCGTCGTAATCTTCTCGCCTTCTCCGGCCCTGCGCACGCAAATGGCATTACCCTCAATATATTCGCTGTCGAATGCATGCATGGGCTGACCCTGTTCCAGCATTACGTAATTTGTAATGTCTACAATGTTGGAAATGGAGGCCTGGCCAACCAGGGCAAGTCTTCTCTTCATCCAAAGAGGAGACTCTCCGATCTGAACGTCATATACGTAATGTCCGATATATCTAGGGCAGAGCTCCGGAGCGGTAACGCTTACGGTAAATCCATCCTTCTTTACTTCCGTCTCATGATATTCGTAAGATGGCTCCTTTAAGGGCAGATCCAATACGGCAGCAACCTCCCTGGCAAGGCCCAGAATGCTCTGACAATCCGGTCTGTTTGCGGTGATGGATACGTCAAACACGTAGTCATCCAATCCAAGGATCGGCTTTACGTCTGCGCCAACTTCCGCATCCTCAGGAAGTACCAGAAGTCCATTATATCCAGCTCCCGGGAACATGTCCTCGGATACGCCAAGCTCCACGCCGGAACAAAGCATGCCCTCGGAATCATATCCGCGAAGCTTTCCCTTCTTGATCGTCATCACGCCTTCCACGGTCTTATGATCCTTTGCGGTAGCATATACGGATGCACCTACAAGCGCTACGGGATACTTTCCGCCTGCCTGTACGTTATCCGCGCCGCAACATACCTGAAAGGTTCCGTGACTGCCTGCATTAACCTTGCAAACGTGCAAATGCGTCTCGGGAATGGGCTCGCACTCTTCCACGTATCCAACAACCACGTTGCTTACGTCCTTGCCAACTTCCTTTAATTCCTCTACTTCAAAGCCGCAGGAGAAAAGCTTCTTTTCCAGCTCCTCGGCGCTAACGTTCACGTCCACGTATTCTTTTAACCAACTAAGCGGCACTAACATGTCTTTATCCTCCTATATTCCGCATCCTAATTATTATCGATCTGCTCGAGCACCTTAATGTCAGACTCGAACAACAGCTTGATGTTGTTGATGCCGTATTTCAGCATGGTGGCACGCTCCAGGCCAATGCCAAATGCCAGGCCGCTGTACTCATCGGGATCGATTCCGCAGTTCTGTAATACCTTGCGGTTTACAATGCCGGCACCAAGGATCTCAATCCAGCCCGTCCCCTTGCAAAGCTTACATCCCTTTCCGCCGCATTCAAAGCAGCTGACGTCCACCTCAACGGAAGGCTCCGTGAACGGGAAATAGGAAGGACGCAGTCTGGTCGTCGTACCTTCGCCGTAAATCTTCTGCACAAACACGTCCAGCATGCCCTTTAAGTCGCAAAGCGTAATCTTCTTGTCAACGACCAAGCCTTCCATCTGATGGAACATGGGTGAATGCGTTGCATCGTCATCTGAACGGAATACCTTACCGGGGCAAAGGATCTTGATCGGAGGCTTCTTTGCTTCCATGGTATGGATCTGCGCCGCGGAAGTTTGCGTAGCCAGCAGGAATTCCGGCGAGAGATAAAACGTATCCTGCATGTCTCTTGCGGGATGATCCTTGGGCGTATTCAACGCGGTGAAATTATAATAATCATTCTCGATCTCTTTATTCTCAAACACTTCGAAACCCATGCCAGAGAATACGTCGATGATCTCGTTTCTCATCTGGGTAATGGGATGCAGGTTGCCAGATTTCATCTCCGCACCGGGCTCCGTCACGTCAATCCTTTCCTGCTCATAACGATGCTCGAGTTCCTTCGCCTTGATCATTTCATCCAGATCCGTAAAGCGTTGCTGTGCCCATTCCTTCAGATCGTTTACGCCCTTGCCAAAGCTTGCTCGCTCCTCTGGCGCAATGTTTTTCATCTCCTTCATCAGAAGACCGATCTTGCCGGCTTTAGAATCCAAAAACTGCTTTTTGAATTCATATACGGCCTTAGAACTAGCAAGTCCGCCAATGCCATCCAAAATCTCCTGTTTGATCTCGTCAAATCTCTCGCTCATGCTTCTTTCCTCCTTTTATCCTTACAACCGCCCGTTCTGCCATTACGCAGCCATGCGGACGCTTTTTTCCCAAATAAAAAATCCCCTGCACAGTCATTCTGTGTAAGGGACGTAACTATTTCTACGCGGTACCACCCTGCTTCCTGATCGCTTCGGAAAAATCCATGGATCAGACGCTCTGTTGCGGATAACGGACGCTTCCGGCTTCAACTATCCGTCTTACGACCTTCATCGAAGCAGCTCCGGTGGGAAATTCGAAATCTCATCTTTACCTGGGAAGCTTTCAGCCGGTGGCATCCCCTCTCTGATCCGTTTAGGAAAATGAGTTCCTACGGCGACCTTAACGGTCTGTTTGCACCTTCATCGCCTATATATGATGGTATTCTAATGAATAACCGCGAAATTGTCAAGTCTTTTTATCCCGTGGAGCCAAAACGGTTGCCCGTCCTGACTCCACAAGAAAACCACATGTCAAAAAGAAGTTCTTGGTAATACTATAAAAATTATTTAACTAATCATGCATGATTAATCACAAAGAATGATAAACATCCTTTATTATTTCTGAAGGCGAGCCTTCTTTGCGCAAACAACTGCACCTGCCATCATCAGCATAGCAAGGATTGCAGAAATAGCGATAACCTCACCGGTCTTAGGAGCAACAACAGCCTTAGCTGCGCCCTTACCTAAAGCGAAAGGTGAGAAGGTATCGGAGCTGAAGGTAAGAGTTCCGTTATTGTTGGTAACAGGAATTACTACCCAAGCTTCAGGATCGTATGCAGCATCGTTCTGCCAGTCCTTGCCGATGTAGTGAAGCATATAATACTCACCATTGGCAGAAGCATATTTGCTTCTGAAGGAAACGGTAGCAGGGCCGTCATGGGTGATGTTGGAAACCGTATAGATCTCGCCAAGGCCATGATCAGCAGCATACTTTCTTGCACGAGCAAGCCAGTCAGGCTTAAGGCCATCAAACTTAGCACCGGTAGCGGTGTAGTTCATGTCGATGTTATCCTGAGCAATCTGCGTAGCAAGCTGCTGGTTAGCATCGGTGGTGGTCGTCGTGGTACTGCCGGCTGCCATTACCGTCATGCCAAATACTAATACGGCTGCAACGGTAAGAGCAATCGTTCTCATAAACTTTTTCATTGGATTGGTCCTCCTTTCTTTAAGAATCATGTGGTTATATCAAGCCTTGCGGCCTAATACCGGAATAATTGGGATCCCTTTAGTCTTCGATCACTTCATAGAATACTTTCAGGATCAATTCATACATGCCTTTTTCATCGACGTGGAACTCTTCAAACTTCTCTCCCATCTCGGTCTCACCGGGAACGGAAAACATGTTCTCTTTGTCAAATTTATAATCATCAACCTGCGTCGAGAAATAGCTTATCTCATCTATTGTCACGTCCGTCACCATGTATTGTTTGATGGTGTTGTATAACGTAACTAGCAAAGATACGTCTTTTTTCACGGCTTTCTTCGCCGTGTCGGCATATGCAAGCAAATACTGTTTTTGCCTCTCCGTCCTTCGTCCTGCACTGCCAAAGCTGGTACAGTCACGAGACCTAAGATACACAACGGCCTGATCGCCTTTCAGATGAACCTTTTGGCCTTCCTTGAAAACCAATTTATTGGCATTGCCAATATCCTCTAATGCGACTAATTCAACGCCGCCTACCGCATCATTGATCTTAGGAATGGCTCCGTAGTTAATGGCACAATACCCATGAATGGGTAAATTATAAAACAATTTTGATACGGCTGCAACACTTCTTTCACAACTTAGCTCTTTTCCGTCGCCGTATCCATGCTGCAACGTGAGCTGCGCCTGTACGGTTCCAAGGAAAGTACCGTTTTGTGAATACATGTCAATGTCCGTGATGGTGTCGCGATTGACGCCTATGACTGACGCTTCCATGGTCTTAGGATTCAGGGCCAACAAGAAAATCGCGTCTGATTGTCCGCCGTCCACGGAATTCTTTGCTTCCTTCACCGTTCCATTTTTGTCAATGCCAAGGAACAGGAACGTAAGCATTTCGTCATTATATCGATAGTGAACGCCCTTATAGCGGATGTCTCCCTCTTCCCAGTTGTCATTGTCTTCGTCAATCTGGATCAAGGGAACCGACTCCGACGGCGTTTCAGGGTTATTACTTTCTTCCAAGGCCCAATCGGCCATTGCCACGTTCATGTCTGGTCTCTTGTTTTCGCTTTTGCGATACAACCTGTTTTTACCAGATATCCTAAGTCCCAAAAAAACCATAAAGCCAATGACGCATATGATAATGAGCCACATTAAGAACTTTAGGACGCTGCGGCGAATCTTAAAACTACTCTTCATTGATCAATACTCCCTGCACCAAAAAGCGATTCTCAGGTTTATTATTGATACAAGTGGATAACGTTATAAAATACTCTTCGCCGTTCAGTTCCATACTGTCATCATAAATCCGGTTCATGTTACGCTCCGTTCTTACTGTCTCAAAATAGAGCGCCGCCATTTCCGGAAGATCAAAATTATGATTGTACAGCAAATGTTCATTGCTGTGGACGTATGCGGCGAAAATCTTGTAAACCAACAATTTTTCCTGCGTATATACGTATATATATCGGTTCTCGTTAAAGAATTCTTCATCCTCATACCTGTGAAGGCTGCCAAACATTGTTCCGTTTTTCATGTTGTGGCCGTAGAGAACCGTGTTGTGATCCGTAAACTCTTTGTTATTGTAAGTCTTTTCTGAATAGATGCAGCCTGGATAACCCTTGCTTCCGTCAAGATTATAGTTCAAATAATAAGAATCATCCGTCGGATGCTGTAAAATGGGATAATTCACTTTCGTTCCAGGCACGTAGATCCATGCATAGATGTCAGCATTTACGGTTTTCTGCAAATTTTCCAGGTCGACTTCAAGATCAGGAATGGGTGCTCCTGCCTCTTCAGCAAGCCGGAGGCTTTCCTCAAAGGGATCTACCGGTTCCGGCGTCGCCGTCGGTTCCACGCCATCGCTCGTCGAAGTACTTTCAGAGCTTTGCGGGGTGTCAGATGAAGTCACGTCGATCTCCGTACCCGTTATGACTTTCACAAGATCGGACATTTCATCGGCTCTTCTCTTGCTGTCTATCGCCGTCTTGATCAGAAAACCTATGCAGACGCAAGCGCCTAACGCCAATACCACGGCAATGATTCCCCATGGATTTCTTCTGTTTTGATTCTTATTTCGTTCCATAATCCTCGCTGATCATCGCCTAATTATCGTCACGTCATAAGCGAACAAACCTAGTTTCAAGCGAATGCCATACTTCTCCATTCAAATAATTCAGTATCATTTTACAAAATAACGCATGAAAAGTCAAGAAGTAATCTACGCCGTTTCCACGTGTTAATCCACAAACTTATCCACGTTACAAACGCTTATCGTGCGTTTTTTCCCATTTTTGGGGCTTTTTCGTCTCTCCCTTGCGTTTCCCGCGCCTTTAAAAATCTGTTAATATATGCCCCGATCAGGATGATGTACATGCAAAAATACAACCACAGCATGATCAAAATGATCAGCGCAAGGCTTCCGTAGACGCTGTAATCCGTCCAGTCAACGTACAGGGAAAAGCCCCACGAGAACACGCTCCATCCAACGGCGGTAAACGCTGCCCCCGGAATCTGCGCCCGGAATTTCAGCGTTCCGTTTGGTACGTACGAATAGATTGCAGCAAACAAAAAGGTTAAGAGGACCCAGATTGCCATAAAACGAAGTTTCATGAGCATCGCCACAAGCGGTTGAAGGCTTGGGAGTTTATATAACAGCATGTCCACAAAGCGATTGCCAAATACCATCACAAAGAGGCAAAGCACCACCATAATTAACATTAGCGCCGTATAAAAGCATGCTCCAAGCCTTATCACAAGATAATTCCTCGTCTCCTTTACGTCGCCGACCGCATTCAGCCCCCTTGTCAGCGCCAGCATGCCCTTTCCGGCAGACCATAAAGTCAAGAGAACCGCAATGGGCAGCAAACCCTCCGATTTTTCATAGACGTCTTGTATTACGCCCTCGGCCAGGGGAACCATCTTCTCCGGTATGATTCCATTGACTGCGTATAACAGATTCTCCTCCGTAAGCGGCGTGTACGGAAGGATCGTGCAGAGCATAATGAGCATTGGGACAAGCGAAAGGAAAAAGAAAAAAGCCGTACTCGCCGCAAATGCGTTAAGGTTCTGATTCCCAATCTCTTTACCAAAACTCCGAATCCCTTTCATCCTGCGTCCTCCCGTCAATCCATCTTGGATAAGATGCCATCTTCATAGTAGTATTTCAAGATATCTCCGGCCGTGCTTCCCTGAAGCGCCATTTCCATTGCACCGTTTTGGCTCATGCCAACGCCATGGCCGTATCCGCCGCCCGTCAATACGTATCCTACCACGTTTCCTTCCTTTTTTCCAATTTCCATCAAGAAAAATGCGCTTGGGAGCAGCGTGGCACAGAATATTTCACTTCCGTCCTTTCTTTTTGCCATTGCTTTTCCGTCGCAAAGCAGTTCCCTGATCCTTCTCTCCCCCCGGATCCAGTAAATGCCTTCATCTGAAATGATTGCCAATTCCTTTGCGGCGCCGCCTTTCGCGCGTTTCGTAACCACCAGATCATGAAGGGTATTTAGCTTTAACGGTTCGTTCGATCCAATAAGCGCTTGTAATCTGCCTTCAAATGTCCCAAGATCCAGTTCTTGCACTTCATAGGTCCAGCGATACCACGGTAATTCAAATTCCAAGTCCTCCCGGCATTCCTCCATCAGAAAACTAGGCTCATCAACGGCTTCCGAAAAAGGATACGTCTTCTTCCCTCCCGCGTCATCCCATACGGATACGTCCGTCCCCTTTCCGCAGGACGTAGAATAATAAAACGTATCCATCAAATCACCTTCCCCCGTCAGTAAAATCAATCCTTCCGTCTCTTCTATGGCCGTTGACGCATTTTCTTGCTCCGGCTGGTTGCCATAAGCCTGATACGCCGTTGAATCATCTAAATGCGCGTTTAATTCCGGATAACCCGGAGAAATCAGATGGCTAACCGCATAGGTTCTCGCACAGATTGCCTGTGCCTTTAAGGCTTCCACGGGATAGCTTGCAGGCATTTCGCTTGGGATGACGCCGAGAAGATATTCTTCAAGTCCCAGGGAATTGATGACTGCCATCCCGTCAGACACCCTTCTGATCTCCAGGGTTCCGCGATAGGAAGGATTCCCCTGATCCCGCTCCACGTTTTTCAGAAAAATCCTACCGTTTGTTTCCGCGGTTCCGATTTGAACGTAACTGTTTTCGGGCGAAAAACACGCGCTTTCCTCCGTGATCCAAACCGTTTCTCCTGCTTCATGCCATTCCCTTTGACCCGGATTCTCACCATACTCCAAATACCATTTCTGATCCGAGCCGATCAATAATTCTTTATGCAATAGGTTCTTATAATGCGAAGTTTTGATCAATACGCGTATGTTTTGTTTTCCCAATTCCGCTAACGGCACAGCTTGTGCGGCATCCTCTTGCGGAATCATTTCCGCCACTGACCGATCCGCCATTTCAGGCTCTTCATCCTTATTTACGTCTTCCGTCGAAAATGCCTTTAGCCAGCACGCACTGATCAGCACCAGCAGCAATCCAGAGCATGCAAAGCCCCAGATCCTCACGCGAACGCATTTCGGAATCTTTCTCATTTTATTTCAGCCTCCGGATCATCTGCGATTCTCAGAAACAAAAAACAGCCTCCGGTCTCCCGAAAAGCTGCTTTTTATCTTTTGTACCGCATCCATCGGATGCTTTTTTTGCCCCCGAAATGCCGCGTCTTGTTTTTTGACTCCTAGCTCGCGCCAGGTGGGTAACCGCAACCAAGTTTTTGCCTTCCCTTCCAATCCTCTGATCCAGGCATGCCTGGGAGTGAGGGCTTGACAGCCGCTTGGCAATATAAGAATCCCATGAAAGTAAATGTAGGTTCAAAACTAACAAGCTTTATCGAACATTTCAGGTTAGTTATATTATAACCCAACCGCCTCAAAAATTCAACAGAAAAATTTGCCATTTTAGGTAATTTTTTCTGATAATTGTGGCTATTAATTACATTTTTTGAGCAATTCTTCCCATCTCTTATCCACTTCTGCCTGGAATGCCTCGATCAAATATTCATTTCCGGGCTTAAACAGATGCTTGAATCTTCCCTGCTTCTTCAAGAAATCCTCCAGGGGAAGCTTATGCTTCGGCTGATAATTCAATCTCCACTCGCCTTCCACCACTTCAAACAAAGGCCAGTAGCAGGTCTCAACGCCAAGTTTGCAGATCTCAATGATGTCAGGAGCGTCATAGCGCCATCCTCTCGGGCAGGGAGCCATGATATTCAGGAATGCCGCACCGGGCGTATAGATTGCGCGTTCCGCCTTTACGTAGAGATCCTTCATGTTGCCGATGAAGGTGGTCTGCGCAACGTAAGGAATGTTGTGCGCCGCGATAATGGTCGCCAGATCCTTTCTGGACTGAGGCTTACCATTCGACTGCGTACCCACGGGAGTCGTCGTGGTATCGGCATACATGGGCGTTGCAGAGGATCTCTGGATGCCCGTGTTCATGTATGCGCCGTTGTCATAGCATACGTAAACCATGTCATGACCACGCTCCATGGCGCCGGAAAGGGACTGCAGACCAATGTCATAAGTACCGCCGTCACCGCCAAAGGTAATGAACTTGTACTCAGAACCAATCTTTCCGCGTTTTTTCAATGCGTGATACGCCGTCTCCACGCCGGAAAGCGTCGCACCTGCATTCTCGAATGCATTGTGGATATAGCTGTCCTCATACGCGGTATAAGGATACATGTAAGAGGAAACCTCTAGACATCCCGTGGCATTTCCGATCACGGCCTTGTCTCCGGGATGTAGGGCCTTCAGTACGTTTCTAACGGCAATGGTTCCGCCACAGCCGGCACACATTCTGTGTCCGGGCGCAAGTCTTTCTTCCCTTGCCTGAATCTCTCTAAAATTAAAAGCTCTCTGCTCCATCATTCTTCTCCTAATTTCAATTGGCTTCAGCGATGTTTTGCTCCGTTTGAATCAAATCGCCGTAGTTTTCTCCGATCGCCTCATTCACTGCGCTATCTTAAACACAATCTGATTCGTCAGCACTGCGAAGACCAAGGTAGGGATAAGGTCCAAAGACGTTCTCTCCCGCCGCAAGCTTCTCGAGCTTCTCATATACGCGCTCCACGTCGGAAACCCTCACGTCACGGCCAGACAGACCATAAATGATATTTACCGTCTCAGCCTGGCATTTTGCACGATACATGGCTGCGGTAACTTCTGCGCCAACCGGTCCGCCAACGCTGTTGTAGCCTTCACTTCTGTCAAGGATTCCAACTGCCTTACAATTCTTCAGCGCATTTGCAAACTCTTCTCCCGGGAAGGGACGGAACACGCGGATCTTCAAAAGCCCCACCTTCTTGCCCTCCGCACGGAGCTTATCAATGGCATCCTTGATGGTACCGCATACGCTTCCAATTGCCACCAGCGCATAATCGGCATCCTCTAAGCAATAGCCTTCATAAAAGCCGTATTTTCTGCCGGACAGCTTTTCAAATTCCTCAGCGACTTCCAAAATGACCTTCTTTGCATTGATCATGCCCTGCGCCTGCGCACGCTTTGCCTCCATGCAATAAGGGGAAACGGCATAAGGACCAACGGCCATGGTCTCGTCTTCCTTGAGGAGATAATGCTCCGGATGATACTCACCCACGAACTCCTTGACGGGAGCATCGGGAAGGAGCGTGATGTTTTCAACGGCATGGCTGGTGATGAAACCGTCCTGACATACCATGATGGGAAGCTTTACGTCCGGATGCTCCGCGATTCGGTATGCCTGAAGCGTATTGTCATAAGCTTCCTGATTGTTTTCTGCATAAATCTGAAGCCAGCCGCTGTCTCTCGCGCCCATGCTGTCGGAATGCTCCGCATTGATGTTGATGGGTCCGGAAAGGGCACGGTTTACAAGCTCCAGCATAATGGGCAGACGATTGGACGCTGCCACGTATAATACCTCCCACATGAAGGCAAGACCGCAAGAAGAGGTTGCCGTCAGGGTTCTTGCGCCTGCCGCTTCGGAACCGATGGCAGCGCTCATGGAACTGTGCTCACTCTCTACGGGAATAAATTCGGTATCTATCTGACCATTGGAGATCATGCTGGATACAAACTGCGGGATCTCCGTGGAAGGCGTAATGGGAAATGCAGGCATGACGTCGGGATTGATCTGACGAATGGCTTCCGCAACCGCCTCATTTCCGGACATTCTCTGAGGAATTCCTTGTACGCTCATCTTATTGTCCCTCCTTCATCTCGATGGCACCAAAGGGACAAGCCTTTACGCAAATGCCGCAGCCCTTGCAGTGATCATAATCAAACTCTTCTCTCTTATTGTTCTTTGCGATAATACAGCTGTCGGGACAATAAGGAACGCAGAGCAGACATTGTTTGCACTTCTCCTTGATCCATACGGGCGTGTTGGTACGCCACTGACCCGTCATAAAGCCCTTACTGGTCGCGGGCTCATGGATCTGCAGGCCTTCCGTAACGTCCTGCCAAACTACGTGTTCATCTATTTTTTCTGCAGGTAAAGCCATTAGTGCACCTCCTCCATCGCCAAACGGAGTGCCTTCATGTTACCGTCCAGCACCTCCGGTTTTTTCGCAAATTTATGTTCCAGGGATTCTCTCATCAAATTGATAAAGGTCTCAGGCTCAATTACTCCGGATACCTTTACGATCGCAGCCAGCATGGGCGTGTTGGGGAAATACTTTCCAAGCGTCTCATGACAGACCTTTCTCGCGTCGATGATATGAACCTCACCCTCGTAGCCCTTTAAGTGAGGAATGATCTCCTCCTTGGACTTCGTGGTGTTGACAAGAATGGCACCCTCTTTCTTTAGGCCAGCCGTTACGTCCACGGACTCCAGCAGCGTGTCATCCACGACTACCACGTAATCAGGCTCGTAAATGTTGGAGTGCACGCGGATCTGATTGTCACTGATCCTGTCATAAGCAGTAATGGGCGCACCCATTCTCTCAGGGCCGTACTCAGGAAAGCCCTGCACGTGTTTTCCAAGCTGAAATGCCACGTCAGCCAACAAAAGAGCCGCCGTCTTGGCGCCTTGGCCTCCTCGGCCATGCCATCTGATCTCCGTCAAACTGTTCATTTTCCAATCCCTTCCATCCTAAATCGTTACCTTTCGTACCCCGTTCGGGCATACGCGAAACATATTATACGACATTTTTTTTCATTAGTAAATAGTTTTTTCCACTCCCATCAAAAAAACACCTTCCGGTCAAATCCGAAAGGTGTTATTCATAGGCTGAATTATTCTGGCAATCCCACGTAACCACAGGCTTCGATCATGGTTTGTCCTTCCTCGGACAATAGCCATTCAACGAGTCTTGTTACGTTTCCATTTTGATTATCCTTACGATAAACGACGTAAAATTTTGTGCTGATCGGATAAGAGCCATTTCGTACGTTCTCAGCACTCGGATAGATTCCGTCAACAGCCAGCATTTTTACGTTATCATCTGCCACCATGCCCGAAAGATAATACCGGAAGGAATAACCAATCCCTGCGCCAAATACGGACAGGAGCCGTCTGGAGGTCAACATGTCATCCTCCATAAACTTATCCATCATGGTCTGACTGCCGGAGCCCTTTACTCTGGTCAGCGGATTGATCATTTTTGAAGCGCCGCCAACCTCTTTCCAGTTTGTGATCTCTCCCCTGTATATGGACCGTATCTGTTCCGTCGTAAGTCCGTCCACGGGATTGTCTTTGTTTACAAAGAATACAAATGCTTCCAAGCCGATCGGCACGATCTCCAGCTCGACGCCCTTATCCTTAGCAGACTGCATTTGTTCTTTCGACGGGTGCGCCGTAAAAAACAGATCAACGGAGCCTTCAACAAGGGCATCAAAACCTCTGACGGTGTTTTGATATTGCATCACGCTGTCAGGGGCAAAATTCTCACCATAGTAATTATCATCAGAAAACACGCCGCCCTCATAAGTGACGGTTCCCGCGGGATAGCAATTCTCTATTACCGATGCATAAACCGGAACGAGGGCTGCCGCGCCGTCTAACACGGGCAAATCTTCGCCACTTTGAAATCTGAAGGAAGAGCCCGTTCTTGCAAGCTCAGACGTCTCCTCAAACGGCAGAAATTTAGCCACGTCGATCATTTTGAGTTGGTTTGTACCGCTGAAATTATTGGCAAGACGGCTCGTAATTGCTACGTACAGGAAGACGTTTACGGCCACAAACAGGAAAACCGTTCCCAAAATAACGATGATCTTCTTCATGGCCACAACTCCCTTGCAATAAATTGTATGATTGAAGAATTCTGATAGGCAAAACAGATATAAATGCAATGAGCAACCGTCGCCAGCATTCCTAACAGAATCACGATGATCAATACTCTGATAAAAGCACGGTCACTCATGTTACATACTCCTCATGATAAGCATGGCAAGAATGCTTAAAAATATGATGCCCAAAATAAATAAGACTACAATAACCATACTAATGATAAACATAACCGTATAGATTGTTTTTCTGCGCCGCCCTTCTTTCTTAGAATCCATGCCATCTTTAATGAACAACACAATGGAAGCAAACACGAATAATGCAATTGCAATGATGATCAGCCAGCCGAAAATCCGCATTAGAATATCCATGGACGTTCCCCTTTCATTTGCTTTTCTAATCCTATTCTACCAGATGCACTCATCCAATGCACGTGCCATACGTCACTTTTTCAACGCGACGTCAAGTGACAAACGTCATAAAAAAGACCCATGGCAAGCGTCTTTCCGTTCACCATGGGTCTTATGTTTTACTTATGCAGCGGTTTTGACCGCTTTATGGGAATTACAGCTGAGGGCCTGCAGCAACCAGTGCCTTACCAGCCTCATTGCCTTCATACTTCTTGAAGTTCTTGATGAATCTCTGTGCAAGATCCTGAGCCTTAGCCTCCCACTCGGAAGCGTTAGCGTAGGTATCTCTGGGATCCAGGATTGCAGGATCAACTCCGGGAAGTGCGGTGGGAACCTCAAAGTCAAAGATGGGGATCTTCTTGGTAGGCGCATTGTTAACGTCACCATTCAGGATTGCATCGATGATTCCTCTGGTATCCTTGATGGAGATTCTCTTGCCGGTGCCGTTCCAACCGGTGTTTACAAGGTAAGCCTTTGCGCCGCTTGCCTGCATCTTCTTAACCAGCTCCTCACCGTACTTGGTGGGATGGAGCTCCAGGAATGCCTGGCCAAAGCATGCGGAGAAGGTAGGGGTGGGCTCGGTAATGCCACGCTCGGTACCAGCAAGCTTTGCAGTAAATCCGCTCAGGAAGTAGTACTGGGTCTGCTCAGGAGTCAGAATGGATACGGGAGGAAGTACTCCGAATGCATCTGCGCTCAGGAAGATTACGTTCTTCGCTGCAGGGCCTGAGGAAGTAGGGTTAACCTTCAGTACGATGTTATTAATGTGATCAATGGGATAAGATACGCGGGTGTTCTCGGTAACGCTCTTATCATCGAAATCAATCTTACCGTCAGCAGCTACGGTTACGTTCTCAAGAAGAGCATTTCTCTTGATCGCGTTGTAGATGTCAGGCTCAGACTCCTTGTCAAGGCCAATAACCTTAGCGTAGCAGCCGCCCTCGAAGTTGAACACGCCGTTGTCGTCCCAGCCGTGCTCGTCATCACCGATGAGCAGTCTCTTGGGATCGGTGGAAAGGGTGGTCTTACCGGTTCCGGACAGACCGAAGAAGATTGCGGTGTTCTCGCCCTTCATGTCGGTGTTAGCGGAGCAGTGCATGGAAGCAATGCCCTTCAGAGGCAGATAGTAGTTCATCATGGAGAACATACCCTTCTTCATCTCGCCGCCGTACCAGGTGTTCAGGATTACCTGCTCTCTGGAGGTGATGTTGAAGGCTACGCAGGTCTCGGAATTGAGGCCAAGCTCCTTGTAGTTCTCAACCTTTGCCTTGGATGCATTGTAGATAACGAAATCAGGGGTAAAGCTCTTCAGTTCTTCCTCGGTGGGAACAATGAACATGTTCTTAACGAAGTGTGCCTGCCAAGCTACCTCCATGATGAAACGAACAGCCATGCGGGTATCCTTGTTAGCGCCGCAGAATGCATCTACAACGAAAAGTCTCTTATTGGAAAGTGCCTTCTTAGCGATGTCCTTAACGGCTGCCCAGGTCTCCTCAGACATTGCATGGTTATCATTCTTGTACTCGTCGGTGGTCCACCATACGGTGTTCTTGGAGTTCTCATCCATAACGATGTACTTATCCTTAGGGGAACGTCCGGTGTAAACGCCGGTCATAACGTTTACGGTTCCCAGCTCGGTAAGCTGTCCCTTGTCGTAGCCGGTAAGCTCAGGCTTCATCTCCTCATCAAAGAGAGTCTCGTAGGAAGGATTGTAAACAATCTCCGTACTTCCGGTAATGCCATACTTGGTTAAATCAATTACTGCCATTTGTACTTACTCCTTTTCCTTAAATTTATTTTCTTGTGACTCTTGGTACGTTGTTTTTTGAAACCAATACCATTCTTTTGGCGCTTGTTCGCCAAAAATTGCCATGTATCATTATACACGAAGGTTCCCAAAAAAGCAACGTCTAACCTCGTGGTTTTTTCTCATTTTTCTTGCCGTTGCATTCTCACTTTTTGCCATGTGCCCGGCTGATTAAACTGCAGCCGTTTCGCCGCGGAGCCAATCGCGTTCTTCTTCGCTCAGATAAGGAGAAATTTTCTCAAATACCGTCTGCTGGTAGGCATTGATCCAAGTCCTTTGTCTGTCCGTCAGGAACTTTACGTCAATGGCGCTCCGCTCCAAGGGAACCCAGGTCAGGGTGTCAAAGTACATAAACTGGCCATACTCATTCTTTTCCCCCTTCTTTGCGACCATCACGTCCTCAATGCGGATGCCGTGGCTTCCCTCCACGTAAATGCCCGGCTCATTCGTCACGTCCATGCCTTCCTCAAAGGGATATTCCGTTGCCCCCTTTAAGTACTGCCATCGCAGGGACTGTGGTCCCTCGTGCACGTTGAGAATATAACCAACGCCATGACCCGTTCCGCATTTATAGTCAAGTCCCTTCTCCCAGATTGGCTCTCTCGCAAGAATGTCGAGATTTCTTCCCGTACAGCCATACAGGAATCTGGCATTCGTCATCTGGATCATGCCTGCAGCCACCAAAGAATAGTGATAAATCTCCTCTTCCGTCAGTTCGCCAAGCGCGATGGTACGGGTCACGTCCGTCGTTCCGCCCATATACTGACCGCCCGAGTCTACCAAAAGAAATCCTTTTTTCTGAAGAATCGCATGATTCTCCGGCGTTGCCTCATAGTGCATCATGGCCGCGTTCGCTTCATATCCCGCAATGGTCGGGAAGGAAAGATCCAGGAATTCCGGAATCTGGCGTCTAAACTCTTCGAGCTTGTCTGACGCGGAAACCTCCGTGATCTCCATTTTCCCGATATTTTTCTTGAGCCAATAAATAAATTTCGTCAGCGCAATGTTGTCCGCCATGTAGATCTTTTCCATGTTGGCAAGCTCCGTGGGATTCTTGATTGACTTCAGGAGTTCCGTTGGATTAGGCGCTTCGACCACCTGGTTCTTCATCGTACAGTTCTTAAAGGTTGCATAGCCGCAATATCTGTCATCCAAAAGGATCTTTTCGCCGGACAGACTCTTTACGAAATCAGCGACCTTATCGTACGGGGCGATCTCGACGCCGTTTTTCACAAGGTACTCCCTGACGTCTGCATTCAACGCCTTATCCTGAATAAACAGTACGATCTTTTTATCCGACACGTACACGTAGGAGATCACCACAGGATTGCATTCCACGTCGCATCCCCTTACGTTCAGAAGCCAGGCAACGTCATCCAGCTTTGTCAGGAGCGTGCTTTCCGCGCCCAACCCCGTAAGCTTTTTCCTTACGTCCGAGGCCTTCTCCAAAAGGTTTCTTCCCGCAACGCTTTCCGGGATAAGATACGTCTCTCCGCAGGGAAATGCAGGCCGGTCCTTCCAAACGCTCTCCGCAAGGTCCTCCTCGTAATAGAATTTTACGTTCTTATCCTTTAATTTCTCCTCAAAAGACTTTCCTTCCCTGGCAGAAATCGTTCTGCCGTCAAACCCAAGCGTCATGCCGTTTTGGATCTTTTCCTGAAGGAATTCTTCCAGCGTGGGCACGCCTTCCTCACGCATCTTCATCAGATCAACGCCAGTGCCCGAAAGCTCCGTTGCCGCCTGGATAAAGTATCTTCCGTCCGTCCAAAGTGCAGCGCCATCCTGCCATACGAGAAGCGTTCCTGCCGATCCCGTAAAGCCCGAGAAAAACTCCCTCACCTTAAAATATTCATTTACGTACTCAGAGCCGTGAAAGTCCGCCGTCGGGATCACGTAATAATCCACGCCCCTGTCCTTCATCACCTCTCGAAGTGCTGATAATCTAGACCGAATCAATTGATTTTCCAATTCTGCAACCTCTTTTCTACCTATACTTCCTTTTTGTTCAATGCTTTATTTACAACCATATTCGCAAGTCCCGGTGAGACATAGCATCAATAGCCTTCCGTCATCTCGCCCTTTAACAAACCTACTGCCCTAGAGGTACCTATCCGATCGCATCCAAGTTCAATAAATGCTTTCAGGTCATCGATGGTAGACACGCCGCCTGCCGCCTTAATTTTCACGTTCGGGCCAATATTCTCCTTAAAGAGCTTCACGTCCTCGATGGTTGCGCCGCCCGTTCCAAAGCCCGTGGACGTCTTGATATAATCTGCTCCTGCGTTTGTCACTGCCTTACACATGGCGATCTTCTCTTCCGTCGTCAGATAACAGGTCTCAACGATCACCTTTAGGATATGTTCCCCGCATGCCTTTTTCATGGTGCGGATTTCTTCTTCCACCTTATCATAATCCCCGTTCTTTACGTCGCTTACGTTGATCACCATGTCGATCTCGTTACAGCCATCCTTCAGAGCCTTCTCCACTTCCGCAACCTTAGCTTCCGTTACGCTGTAACCCAAAGGAAAACCAACTACCGTACAAATATTGATCTTCTCCCCATAGGCGTCATGCACGCGCTTAATATACGCCGGCGGAATGCATACGCTCGCCGTATGGTACGCAATCGCCTCTTCACACAATTTCTGAATGTCTTCCCAAGTCGCAAATGCCTTTAACTGCGTATGGTCTACCTTCTGAAGCATCTCCTTCGCCGTCATCTTACCCTCTACTTTCGTCCTCCAATTTTTTCTGTTACTTCTTTCTTTCATTATCTGCTCTGTCTACTTTTCTTCACGCTGGTATCAAAACTTCCCATTCCGGTTGCACAATTTCTTCAAAGAACCAGTGCCCGCCTGATATCATCTTCTTGAAACAATTAGCCGGCTGCACTTAGCAAAGCAGCCGGCTGAATGGAAAATCTCGAGAATTGTCTGAGGAGCGTCAGCTCCGAGTTGTTCTCGAGATTTTCCACTCCATTCAGACGGTTGTTGAGCTTAGTGCAGTCCGTGCCGTTTCAAGAAGATGATATCCGGCGGGCACGGAGGCTTTGGTTCACTTATAACCGGAATGGGAAGTTAATATTATAAACCAAGAAACTCGCGAACAACATTCTGCATCTGGTCGGAATCACACTGCTTGTCATGAAGAACGGGAGCCGTGCGGATCTCCTCGATGGCATTGGGAACCTTGACGTTGGCGAGCTTGGAAAGCTCGTCTACAAGTTCAAAGTCGGTCATGGAGTCATACTTTGCATCAATGGCGTTCATGACACTTCTGGTAAACTTGAAGGGGCTTGCCGTGGAGGCAATGACCGTCTTGGTCTGGTCCTTGGTCTCAGCCTGATATTTCTCGTAAACGGCTGCGGCAACGGCGGTATGCGTGTCGATCACGTAACCGCAATCCTCGTAAATCTTCTTGATGATCGCCGCGGTCTCCTGCTCGCTTGCGTAATTGCCGTAAAAGTCAGCAAGACCAGCCTTCATTGCATCGTCGATCACATACTTTCCCTGACCGCTGAGTGCTGCCATCAGTTCTTGATTCTTCTTCGCATCATTGCCAGCAATACGGTAGATCAGGCGCTCTAAGTTGCTGGAGATCAGGATATCCATGGAAGGCGAACTGGTCAGCATAAATTCTCTGTTTCTGTCATATACGCCAGTGCTGAAGAAATCAAAGAGAACCTTATTCTCATTGGACGCACAGATCAGCTTATCGATGGGAAGACCCATGTTTTTCGCATAAAATGCGGCCAAAATGTTTCCAAAATTACCAGTGGGCACGACAATGTTAATCTTTTCGCCCTCTGCTATGCGTCCCTCAGCAAGAAGTCTTGCGTACGCATATACGTAATAACATACCTGAGGCACCAGGCGGCCCACGTTAATGGAATTTGCAGAGGAGAACTGGAAGCCCTTCTCATCCATTTCCTTCGCCAATGCCTTATCAGAGAAAATCTTTTTCACTCCGGTCTGTGCATCATCAAAGTTACCGTGAATGCCGACAACCAGCGTGTTAGCGCCCTTCTGGGTCACCATTTGCTTTTCCTGGATGGGGCTCACGCCGTTCTTCGGATAGAATACGATGATTCTGGTACCTTCTACGTTTGCAAAACCTGCCAATGCTGCCTTACCAGTATCTCCGGAGGTTGCGGTCAAAATGACAATTTCATTCTTGATCTGATTCTTTCTTGCGGAGGTGATCAGAAGGTGCGGTAAGATAGAGAGTGCCATGTCCTTAAACGCGATGGTGGGGCCATGGAACAACTCTAAGAAATAAGCTCCCTCCGCTTCTGCCATGGGTGCGATCACGTCAGTGTCAAATTTTTCATCATATGCCTTTGCGATGCAATTTTTCAGTTCTTCCTCCGTAAAATCCGTGAGGAACAGCTTCATCACCTCATAGGCAACCTGCTGATAGCTCATGCCCGCAAGCTCTTTTAAGCTCTTGTCCAATGCAGGCACGTGGTCCGGCACGAAGAGTCCGCCGTCATCAGAGAGGCCCTTTAAGATTGCCTGGGAAGCCTTGATCGGCTGTCCGTTGCTTCTGGTACTGTAATACAACACTTCCATTTTCTTTTTCTCCTTAATTTACCAAAACCCCAAAGATCAGATATCTGTTATTGGGTTTATTTTTTATGCAGGTCGACAGCGTAACGATCTTGCTGTCAGAGGTTATGGTTACGCCGTCACGCACATGGTTTGCCCCACTGTTGCTTGCAGCCAAAACCGTTCCAAAGAACGCTTCAAAGCTGTCTTCATTATTGAAATCGTGATTTGCAAGCAAATGCTCATTGCTGTGAACGTAAGCGGCAAAAATCTCATATTTCAAGGTTTTGTCCGGCGTATATACGTAAAAATACTGATTCTTGTCAAAGAAGCTCTGGGTTTCAAACTTGTGAAGCTGATGGAACATGGTGCCCGTCGAACGCATGTCATGTCCGTACATGACCGTCACGGGATCATTCCAATCCTTTGAATTCCAGTTTTCGGTGTAAATACATCCGGGATAACCTTCACTACCGTTTAAGTTATGATAAAGATAGTATCCGTCATCCGTGGGATGGCGAAGTATGGGATAATCAATATTGGTTCCCGGCACACTGATCCATGCATAAATATGACCGTTTTTCTTGGTCTGGAGCGTCGTAAAATCAATCACGCGGTTCATGGGATCCGAGCTCTTTGAAACAGGCTTCTGGGTAGGCTCTGCGGTAGGTTCCGTTTCTGGCTCTTCCGTGCTCTCAGGCTTTTCCGTTTCCTCCGGTGCCGTCGTCTGCTCACCAGGGAATTCGATTTCCATGCTCTCTCCGTTGTAACCGTCTTCGTCCACGGGGAGATCCTCAGGCTCCACGTCCGGAGTCCGGAACTCTATAATCTCAAATTCCGGTTCTTCGCTCTCCTTAAGCTCTTCCTGTATCTTATCCGCCACGGATTTTGGCGTATCGTCGGAGACCTCCAAAGACGCGTTCTCCGCAACGGCCACTGGCTCATTCTTACCTTCCTTCAGCTTAATGCAAAGAAAGATGATTAGCCCCACAATAACAAGAAGAAGGGCCACGGAAATGGGCCCAAGGCCCATTCCATGTCTCTTCCTCTGATTTTTCTTCACGGGTTCTTTTTGATTTTTATTAGTTTGATCCATCTCCATAATTACCGTAATACTTTCCGTAATACTTTCCGTAGTACTTACCATAGTACTTACCATAGTAACCCTTGCCGGAAATATTAACTTTGTTCAGGACAACGCCAAGAATGCGAATGCCCGCAACGTCCAGCTGTTCTTTTACCTTACGAACAAAACGATAGCTTACGTCTCCGCAGGATACAACGATCACGGCACCGTCACAGCACTTTGAAACAACTGCCGTGTCAATAACGCTTCCAAGAGGCGGCGTGTCAATGATCACCATGTCATAATAATCCCTTGCCTCTGCTACCATCTTCTTGAAGCGATTGTTTCCAAGAAGCTCACTGGGGTTAGGCGGAACGGGACCGGAAAAGATCATGTCCAGGTTTCTAACGTTGGTAACACACAGCGCGTCTTCCAGGTTTGCCTTTCCTACCAAATAGTTTGCAAGTCCGAGACGAACCTTACCTTTTTTATGGCGCTGACGCATCACGGATTTACGAAGGTCTCCGTCCACCAAAAGCACCTTTTTTCCCATCTGCGCGTAAGAAATCGCAAGTTCAAAGGAAATACTGCTCTTTCCCTCGTTAGGAGTAGCACTGGTAACGCAAATTACCTTGATGTCATCTCCGGAAAACTCAATATTGGTTCGGAGAGTCTTATATGCTTCACGCGTTCTGTAATCTAATTCTTCCAGATTCAGTTCAATGTTCTGCATGATTTATGCCTCCCCGTGATTATCAACGTTGATTTCCTGTACCACAAGATCCATGTTGCCACTCTCCTCGTCAACGGCTTTTACCATCTCCGAATCAAAATGTTCATGGGATTTTCCTCTTTTTTTCTTGTTCTTTTCATTCTGATCGGCAACCGGAATCATTGCCAGCGTGCTAAGTCCAAGATATCTCTCCACGTCCTCGGCACTCTTGATGGAATCATCCAAAAGATACTGAATGATCAAAATGGCTGCGCAGGTAAATGCGCCAAGGAAAGCACCGATCAGACCCCATTTTTTCGCCTTGGGCCCCGATGGTCTTTTGGGAAGGTTTGCTTCCGTCTCCAAATTAGCTGCCTGGATGGCCATAACCTCGACAATATGATCGGAAGCCTCCATTCTGACTTCCTTTGCCAGGCGCTGCGCCATCTGCGGATCCGAATCCGTAACGGTGATGGAGATCAGGTTGGAATCACCTACGGTAGATACCTTAACGCGGCTTGCAAAGCTTTCATAAGACTCTTTTAATTCGCAGGCAGCGATTACTTTCTCCAGTACGTCCCTGCTCTTGATCAACGGAGTATAGTTCTTTGTCAACTGGTTCGACGTCTGCAGATCGGAATAGGATACCGTCGATTCGTTGTTTTTATTCAGAATAAAGATTCTAGTCGTGGATTCATACCAGGGAGTTACGGTTAATTTGCAGATCAAAAAGCCTGCAATGCCGGTAACTGCTCCGCATAAGATCAAAAGCCACAACCAATGAAATAACAAGCCGATCAATTCCTGTAAATCAATTTCTATAACGTCTTCTTTGCTTTGCATGAATATTCCCCATCCTTATCAGCTATTTCTTTATAAAGCACGCCACGTCAATCATTCTGCCAAAAGTTCCGTCATTGCATTTCTAAATAGAACGTCGTCCGCATACTCCGGATCACAGTATTTCCGGATCACTTCCGCACACTTTTTCATTTCAGGGCTTCTGCTCCTTACGTCATGTGCATCCGTGCCTACGTAATCGATCAGTTCTTCTTTGAGAAGTTTTTTGATAAAATGCTTTACCTTAAACCCATAATTTCCGGCAACGCTTCCCGCGTTCACCTGGATCCGGCATCCGAGACCTCTGAGGGATCTTATGTTTTCCAAACTGCCAAGCATGCATTGATACCTTTCAACGTGAGCCAGGATTGGATGATATCCCATCCCTAGCAAATCTTCCATGGCATTCCTGACGTAAGAATAGTTTTCCAGCGGATTAAACTCCACCAGAACGTATTCCGTGTCATTCATGCGGGAAAGCCATCCGCTCTCCAGCTTCTCTTCCAGGGAAGAATTATAGTAGATCTCCGTTCCGGGATGCAATCGTATGGATAAACCGTCTTGCCGCGCAAGGCTTTCCACCTCTTGGATCATCTCGCCGATCACCTTTCTCGGCGTACCGACCCTTCCCTGCTTGTAATGAGGCGTCACGATCGCATCAGTTATGCCGTTAGCTTCCGCTATCCGCAGCATCTCCATGGTTTGTTCCATGTTTTGCGAGCCGTCATCGATGCCAGGCAACAGATGACAATGTACGTCAACGTATCCCATGCTTTTCCTCTTCAACAAAATATTCCCACAAATCATGCAGGATACCGCATATTAGTATATCCTAGGTCAACTTTTTCGTCAAGTTCTATTTTCTGTTAGAAATTCGTCTTAAAAATTGCGTCAACCCTTGCTTTTCAAGACATATGGCGTTACCTGGTATACATAGTAATTCAGCCAGTTGCTGTAAAGGTTATTGCTGTGCGATCTCCACTGTAACAGCGGTTTTTGCGTGGGATCATCGTTTGGGAAGTAATTATAGGGTACCTGAATGGGCAATCCCTTGTTCTTATCCCTAAAATACTCATTGCTGAGCGTCATGCGGTCATATTCCGGATGTCCCGTCACAAAGATTTTCTTTCCGTTTTCCGCAAAGGCAAGAAATACGCCGGCCACGTCGCTCTCCGCCATGATCGTCAGTTCCTTGCACGCATGGATCGCTTCCGCACTCGTTTCGGTATGGCGGCTGTGCGGTGCCAGAAAAATGTCGTCAAACCCCCTCACCAGGGGAATTTTCCTGTTCAGCACCCGATGCTCGTATACGCCAAAGAGCTTTTGGGGAAGCTTGGACTTATTAATGCCGTAATAATGATAAAACCCTGCCTGTGCCGCCCAACAGATGTGAAGCGTGCTCGTCACGTGTTCCTCCGCCCAGTCCATGATCTGGCAGGTCTCATCCCAATAATCCACTTCTTCAAACGCGATGTCTTCCACGGGTGCACCGGTAATGATCAAACCGTCAAAATAATCATCCTTTACGTTGTCAAAGGTGGTGTAAAACTTATTCAAGTGACTCTGCGGCGTATTGGTATTTCTCGATACGTGCGTCACGGTGTTCATCAGCGTCACTTCCACCTGCAAAGGCGTGTTGGAAAGGGCACGGAGGAGTTGCAACTCCGTATCCTGCTTGACCGGCATGTTGTTTAAGATCAAAATCTTCAAAGGTCTGATGTCCTGATGCAGGGACCTTGTTTCATCCATCACAAAAATATTCTCCGTCTCCAGGATTTCCTTAGCGGGAAGTTGACTTTGTATTTTGATTGGCATTTTCGTTTCCTCGATTTCTAAATTTATGTTGCGTTTCATGAAATACCGTAAGCTTAGCTTTCGCCGTCCTTCCTGCCAAAATACGTGGCAAGGAATTCATCCTCCGAAAGAATCTTCACGCCCAATTCCTTGGCCTTTTGATTCTTCGTGGAATTCGACGTCACGTCATTATTGATCAGGCATTCCGTCTTTCCGGTGACGCTTCCCGTCACCTTTCCGCCTCTTGCCTCGATCTCATCTTTCAGGTCATTGCGGCTCGCATAATGCACTAGGCTTCCGGTCACGACAAAGGATTTTCCTTCCAACGTCTGCTCCATCGCGTTTTCCTGCGGTTTTTCCACGTTCAGTTCTTTTACGAGCCGAAGCAGCTTTTCGCGATTCTCTTCGTCCGACATGTATTCCACGTAGGACCTTGCAATCACCTCGCCGATCCCGTCAATGGCACTCAAGTCTTCCTCACTGGCATTCATAAGCTGGTCCAAGTCATATCCAAACCGCTTGCAAAGCAACTTCGCATTTGCAAGACCAATGTTAGCAATGCCTAAGGAGTAAATGATCCTCGGCATGGTCGTCGTTCTGGCCTTCTCAATGCCGTCCAAGAGATTCTGGCAGGATTTCTCACCAAAACCCTCCATCGCCGCAATCTCTGCACGATGGCTTTCCAGGGCAAACAGATCCGCAAATTCCTTGACAAATCCCAGATCTACCAGCTTCTCAAGAGTTGCCTCGGACAATCCGTCCACGTTCATGGCATCCCGGCTGACAAAGAGCACAAAGCTTCCGATCTGCTTTGCAGGGCATTTCTCATTCGTACAGTAAAGCGCCTGCGCTTCTCCCGTCTGCCGGATCTCCGTAGGAGCCCCGCACACGGGACATGTTTTCGGTATCTCCAGCGTGTCGCTGCAGGTCAGGTTCTCCGAGATCTGCGGTATGATCATGTTGGCCTTATACACTGTGATCTTATCGCCGATGCCAAGGCGCAGGGCCCGTACAACGCTGACATTGTGCACGGAAGCACGGCTCACGGTCGTTCCTTCCAGTTCCACCGGTTCAAAAATGGCAACGGGATTGATCAGTCCGGTACGGCTCGGACTCCACTCCACCTCCGTGAGCGTCGTCTCGCGAAGCTCATCCGCCCACTTGAATGCGATGGAATGTCTTGGGAACTTAGCCGTTCTGCCAAGACTGCGTCCAAAGGCAACATCCTCATACGTCAGAACCAGTCCGTCCGAAGGCTCGTCCACTGTGTCAATCCGTTTTTCAAAGTCTTCGATCTGATGGATGATCGTATCTTCCGTCACCAGGAAATGTTCCACCACGGTAAAGCCCTGTTCCTTCAAAAACCGGAACTCTGCAAGACGTGAATTCTCAAATTCCCTGACCGTACCGTCCTCATCCACGGCTTCCACCAAAGAAAACGCATAGAATCTAACGTTTCGCTCCGCGGTGATCCTGCTGTCCAGCTGTCTCACGGAACCGCTGCACAGATTTCTGGGATTCTTATACTTTTCGCCTTCTTCCGGTATCTTGGCGTTGATTTTTTCAAAATCGGAATAGGTGATGATCGCCTCTCCGCGAAGCACCAGATTCCCCTGAAACGGAATGGCTGCCGGCAAGTTGACAAATGTCCTGGCGTTTGCCGTGATCACCTCGCCGACCTCACCATTTCCGCGCGTTACGGCCTTTGCAAGCCGTCCGCCCTGATAGGTCAGCACGATGGTCAGTCCATCCAGCTTCCAGCTGAGAACGCCCGCATGCCCCTGCAGCCAGCTTCTCAGTTCTTCCCTGCTCTTGGTCTTGTCCAGAGACAACATGGGTGCTGCGTGACGCTCCTTCGGCAAAAAATCCACGGCCTCATAGCCAACCTTCACCGTAGGAGACCCTGCCATGACAAGCCCCGTCTCCTTTTCCAGCATGACCAATTCGTCATATAATCTGTCATACTCCAGATTACTCATGATTTCGCGGTCTTCCGCATAATACGCCATGGCTGCGCGGCTCAGCAAAGGAACCAATTCCTTGATCCGTTCAATTTTTTTGTCCCGGCTGTCGTCTCCGGCCTTCGTTTGGTATTCTGCCTGCACGTTCTTCTCTTCGTCCATGCTTTCCCCCATCCTCTTTTTTCAATTCTTTGTTTCCGATCCTCAGTGCTTCCCAGAGGCCTGAAATCTCCTCCTCGCTTGCTTCCCTCCACTGCCCCTCGGGAAGGTCTCCCAGTTCCAGATTCACGACGCGAAGCCGGATCAGATTCACAACCCTGTACCCAAGTGCCTCGCACATTCTTCTGATCTGACGGTTCAATCCCTGCGTCAGCGTAATGCGAAACGTTTTGTCTCCCGTCTTTCTTGTTCTGCAGGGTCTGGTTGTCACGTCCAGATCCTCTAGGTAAAGCCCGTCTGCCATCTTTTTGAGATCCGAAGCCAAAATGGGCTTGTTTACCCTGACGGCGTATTCCTTTTCATGACCGTTCGCCCCACGCATCATCTCTTCGATGAGGTCTCCGTCATTTGTCAGGAGCAACAATCCCTTGGATTCTTTGTCAAGTCGTCCTGCATACGTGACGCGGACGGGATACTTGACCTCCGTCCGGATGGTGCGCTCCGCATGTTCGTCCTTCTCCGTACAGGTGACGCCTGCCGGCTTATGATACAAGAGAAGCACCTTTTTCTCCTGTCCGCCGACCTTCCTGCCCCTGCAGAAAATCTCTTCGGTGCCATCCACCATCATGCCCATCTGCGCAGGCATCCCGTTCACCAAAACCAGACCGTCTTCGATTAGCTTGTCCGCGTCCCTTCTGGAGCAGACGCCGCAGGACGCAAGATACTTGTTCAACCTTGTCAGTTCCATGTTTCCAATTCCTCTAGCATGCGAATGGGTGGAATCCCCTTGCCTTCCTCCAGGCCTCTCTTGGCCGTCTTGTCTGCAAGTTCATTGTATTCCACCTTTGCGTGGGCCGTTACCTTGTGAAAACCGATACGGATCTGCGTTCCCCACTCACGCATTGCCTTTGCGTACTTTTGCGTATGCTCCTTCTTTGCCTTCCACTCTCCGGTCACCCACTTTTCGATGCCCTCATAGTCATAGTATATCTCAATGGCGGTAAACCCATTCTTCATGGCCGTCTTCACGGCATACATTGCGCCAAGCATTTCCCCAGTTACGTTGCGCATGGACACGGTCTCCGGATTTTCACCGTTTCCCGTGGCCAGATAAATGCCTCCCTGAGGCGGCAAAAATACGCATCCAAAGGCGTATCGCTTGATCTCATCATTATAGCTTCCATCTACGTAGGCCGTGAGCACGTTCTCCATAGGCTCCCCTTTACTTACCCGAAAAGCCCACGGCGTTTTAGCACGCCATGGGCCTTTCCGTTATTATTCGCTTATGGCCTTTTTGATTGCCGACATAAGCTCTTCATAGGTTTCAAATGCCTCAAGCTCCGGATGATCCTTCTTGATCTGCTCCGTGCTGCGGAACAGGAATCCTGCCTTGCTGGCAAGAATCATGCCAAGGTCATTATGGCTGTCACCGCTGGCAATCGTGTCAAAACCGATCGACTGAAGCGCCTTTACCGTGGTCAGCTTGGACTGTTCGCAGCGCATCTTGAATCCCGTGATCTCACCGTTTTCGCCGACCTCTAACTCATTACAGAAGATGGTGGGCCAACCAAGTTTCTTCATCAGAGGGCCGGCAAACTGGGAAAACGTGTCGCTGATGATGATCACCTGCGTGATGCTGCGAAGCTCATCCAGGAACTCCTTTGCGCCGGGCATGGGATCGATCTTTGCGATGGTCTCCTGGATCTCTTTTAATCCAAGGCCATGCTCCTTTAAGATACCAATTCTCCAACGCATCAATTTATCATAATCCGGCTCGTCCCTGGTCGTTCTCTTCAGCTCCGGAATTCCGCTGGCCTCAGAAAACGCGATCCAGATCTCCGGCACCAATACTCCCTCCAGGTCCAAACATACGACGTTCATTCTTTCTTCCTCCACTTTCTCATAGCTGTCAAAACACATGATTTAGTATAGCACGTACCCCGTGGGAAAGTCAAACGCTAGCTTGATTCAACAAGCATGCCACCCTAAAAATCCATTCTTTTTCCTGCAAAAAGAGGGAGCATGCGCTCCCCCTTCAAAATCGATTAGAATAGTGCTTAATAGTTCAGCGTTCTGCCTGCAATAATGTAATTGACATCCTTAATTCCATTTTTCTCAGCCAAAACCTTCAAAGAGACATTTAATTTGGCTGCAATCTTGCTCAGGGTATCGCCCTTCATGATAAGGTACTGCCCACTTGACGCATTGTTCGAAGCCGCCTCGGCATTCTCACCATAATATGCTTTCAGGAAATCCGGACCATACCAAGGAATGGCGGGATCTGCAACCACGTTACTTCCTCCAATCACAAAGGTATTCTTCTCGTTATTTACCGTCAGCGTATACTTTAAGGTAACGTTTGGATGATCCTTCAAAATCTTCATGGCAGCATAAGGAAGGGAAAAGTCTCCGGAATATTCCACCACTGGATTCCCGCTAACGCCGGCGGCTGCCCTAAGCCGGCTCATGAGTGGCTCCAACCAATCACTGGTGGACTGTACCGGCGGCGTATAGGTACTAGGTTCTTTAAATAAAAAATGAAACATTACTTCTGACGAATCTTGTTTACAATGTAGAGCAATGTAATCAACCGTGACAGTGTAACTCCAGCCTGCACTAATCGTGCACTCATCTGGGGCTTTGAGCGCATCAGTGTCAGGCACGTAAATCTTCAGAACGTCTCCATCATGGAAAACACCAGCTACACTAAGGTTTAATGCTACCATGTCAAAATACTCCCAATCGCTGGGCGCGCCATAATGACTTGCAAAGTCATTGGCATAATCAAAATAACCCGAAGCGGAAGAAATATCTGAAGCTGCATCCTTCGTAAAGAACGAAATGTCCGTAGTTATTCCTAAAGGAACAATCCCTTCAGCGTCATAGTCTACTTTTCCCCACTCGACATTACCCTCCGTATATGCCTTTGAATTTGCGGGAAATGCCAATATGGTCGTAAGCGCCACGGCGACAGTTCCCAAAAGCAATGCAATCTTTTTCATTTCGTTTCTCCTTTCCTAATGGTAAGACATGCTTACTCTTTATGTCTTTCATCATAACAGTTTCCTATCCACTTCGCAAGTACCTGCGCTGGTTTTTAGACACAATAGCCTTTTTTGTCTATTCCAGCCATCTTTTACGGTTTTCCTTTGCGATGAGCATTTTTCTTTTTTCCTCCATGAAAAAAACCTTTTGCGATTTATTTGTAGTTGAATATTTTGAAAGAATTCTTTATAATGTTGTTAATGGAACTTGAAAACAATAATCAAGTTCAAAGAAAGGAGCTTTCTTATGATGGATGCGATGAACAAACCCGGATTTCCCTCTAACGAAGTGGAAGCATTGACCATGCTTTACCTTGAAGAGCTAACCCTCTCAGGTCTGGCGCCCGAAGAAATCTATGACAAATACGTTGATGCCTATAAGCGCATCGCAAAACAAAAGGAATTAAGCCAGTCAGAGCAGGCAGAAGCATTCTAGATCAGGCCATGAATGAAGGCGGTGAGTGAAAACCCACCGCCTTTTATTATTTCCAATCGTTAAAGCTCTTTGTCCGCAGTATTCTTATCCGTATTCCTCTTATCTGTAGTACTTCTTCATCCACTTTGGATCATCGAAGCTGCTCTTGTCGGACATCTGGATCCAAGTGCAAAGATCATCCGCAAGCTCCATGATCACGTCAGAAAGCTCCAGATTCTTCTTCCACTTCTCTTCCATTGCTTCATATCCCAAAAGTGCTCCGAGTATGTTTCCTGCGATCGCACCGGTGGAATCGCTGTCACCGGCGTGATTTACCGCCGCGATAATGCCATCCGAGAAATTATCCTGATGGCGGAGCGCGCAGTAAACGGCAATTGCAAGCGTTTCTTCAGCCACCCAGCCTTCACCGATCTTGCGAATGTTGTCCTGATCAGATTCATCATTCTCTGACAGGCTGATCGCCAGATCCATAATGTCTGCAAATTCTTTCAAATGCTCATCGCCCTCGAAAAGCTGCCATGCCTTATTCATCGCTTCCACGACAATCTGCTTCAAAGTCAGCTTTTCCTTCGGGAACACGATGCGGTTGATGATATGAGTCAATACCGCCGCAGGCATGTAACCTAAGGAATTCCCGTGAGTGATCGCCGCGATCTGGGCACCTTCTCCGTCCAGACGAAGCGTATTCATCTTATGATACATCAAGCCAAGGGGCGCGATCCTCATCACGCCGCCGCAACCCTTACTGTTGTTGACAACGTCCTTCGTATAATCCTCGGCAATATAGCCACTGTTCTTCCTGATCTTCAGTGCAGAAAGGCAAGTATTTCCCGGAAGTCTCCGGCAATATAATTCTGGGACGTCCGAAAGCCAGGATACGCAGTGCGGCGCGCCGCCCTCGGAATCTTCCATGGCCTTTGTGTACTCCTCGTAGGACATGTCCTGCGTGCGGAGCCAATCCTGATACGCCATTGCAACATAGCTTCTGGGCCAAACCTGAATGTTGCCGATCTTCGCCTTGGTATCAGCAACCAAAAGGCCATTTGCGGTAAACAGCGTCATCTGCGTGTCATCGGAGATCATGGCCTTACCGCCTTCTCTGGCGATCTGGAACTCCGTAATACCCTTTTCCCCGTAGCGCTCGCGAATCTGTGCTTCATCCATAAACACAACGGAAAATCCAAGCGCGTTACCAACGGCGCCGCCATACAGGCATCCGCGGATCTGATCCGGATTCACCTCGGTATCATTTTGCGTGTAGAATCTTTGAAGAATCTTATTGACGTACATCAGAGCATTCCCCCTTCTTCCTAACGGTTTTTGATACAACCCCTTATGTCAATAATAGCCTTTTTCGGCAAGAACGTCAATGCAAAATGGCATACGTGACCAAACCGTTACAATTTAAAAAACCCATGGCCTTAAAGCCATGGGTTTCTAAAAACTCAATTATACTTAGACAATACCCTGTGCGGTCATTGCCTCAGCAACCTTCAGGAAACCTGCAATGTTAGCGCCTGCTACGTAGTCGCCGTCCTTGCCATACTTCTTAGCTGCTGCGTCAAGGTTGTGGAAGATGTTAACCATGATGGTCTTCAGCTTAGCGTCAACCTCTTCGAAGGTCCAGGAAAGTCTCTCGCTGTTCTGGCTCATCTCCAGAGCGGAGGTAGCTACGCCACCTGCGTTTGCAGCCTTGCCGGGGCAGAACAGAACGCCGTTCTCCTGAAGGTACTTGGTAGCCTCAAGAGTGGTAGGCATGTTAGCGCCCTCTGCAACAGCCATAACGCCGTTAGCAACGAGATTCTTAGCATCTTCAAGGTTCAACTCGTTCTGGGTTGCGCAAGGAAGGGCAACGTCAACCTTAACGATCCACTGATTGGTACCCTCGGAAGCCTTGTCATGATACTGGGCAGAAGGTCTCTTTGCAGCGTACTCGGTCAATCTTGCTCTCTTAACTTCCTTTACTTCCTTCAGAAGTGCTACGTCGATTCCTTCAGGATCATATACCCAACCGGTGGAATCAGAGCAGGTAACAACCTTAGCGCCAAGCTGCTGAGCCTTCTCGATTGCATAGATCGCAACGTTACCGGAACCGGAAACCGCTACGGTCTGGCCAGCGATGTCCTTGCCGTTGGTCTTCAGCATTTCCTCGGTCAGGTAAAGCAGACCATAACCGGTAGCCTGGGTTCTTGCCAGGGATCCGCCGTAAGTAAGACCCTTACCGGTCAGAACGCCCTCGTAAAGTCCGGTCAGTCTCTTGTACTGGCCATACATGTAACCGATCTCTCTTGCGCCAGTTCCGATGTCACCAGCAGGAACGTCGGTGTCAGCGCCAATATGTCTGTACAGCTCGTTGATGAAGCTCTGGCAGAATGCCATAACTTCTCTGTCAGACTTACCCTTAGGATCGAAATCAGAACCACCCTTGCCGCCGCCGATGGGAAGTCCGGTCAGGGAATTCTTAAAGATCTGCTCAAAGCCAAGGAACTTAATGATGCCAAGGTTTACGGAAGGATGAAGACGAAGACCTCCCTTGTAAGGTCCGATTGCAGAATTAAACTGTACGCGGAAACCATTGTTTACCTGAACCTGACCCTTGTCATCTACCCAGGGAACGCGGAACAGGATCTGTCTCTCAGGAGTAACGATTCTCTCAAGAAGTGCATCCTTGCGATACTGCTCTTCGTTTGCTTCGATCACAACGCGAAGGGACTCCAGAACCTCCTTTACTGCCTGATGGAACTCGGGCTGAGCGGGGTTCTTAGCAACTACCAGGTCAAAAACCTCATCAACATATGACATTTTCATGTCCTCCTTATAATATTTTGTGGATCTTGCGTTCATTCTCTCTTTGATACGAGAAAAGGACAAAGTCGTCCCTTTATCAGAACGCCTTTGTCCCATTGCTGTTATTATAGTACGCCTTTTTTAAAATTACAATGTACTTTATCCATTTAACGCGTAAAATTTTTGGCGTGAATTTTGTGGAAAATGCACAAAATCACATACTTGTATACAATGATACCCTCGCATAATAAGCCTTACTGTCTCTCCACGTATTCGGCCTTCACGTATGCGATCTGGTTCTTAAAGCTGATCTTGCACCATTCCCCTTCCACTTCCAAAAGGTCCGCCTCGTCACCCTTTACCAAGGTGCCGATCTTCGTGGAATCCGTGCTTGCGTCCGCACGCACGTTGATGTTGTCCAATGCCTTAACCTTACCGATGGGCGTATATTTCAAAGCAGACTCCTGTACCTTCAGGTACTTGGACATTACGTAGCCTTCCTGCTTTTCAAACATGATCTTTGTCCATCCGTTTACAAGCTCTTCGAGAACCTGCACCTTCGTTCCGCCCGTCAGTCTGCCAAGCTTTTCAGCCTTCTGGCTGTCAGACTTTCTGACGTTGACCGTCGTGGATGCCACGGCATAAATAACCTCTTCCACGTCAGCTTCCGTCCGCTGCTCAGGATTGCCCTCCTGTCCTTCGCCGGATTCATCGTTTCCGTCGCCGCTGGGCTCCGTGGGATCATCCTGCCCGGAATCTCCCTTCTGGCTGCTGATCTCTATGCCGACCATGCTTTTGACTTCTCCGGATACGTCTCCCATGTAAGCGAGAAGATCAGGCTGTTCTTCCATAAGCTCGTCAAACTCTACCTTTACGCGATTGACCAGTTCCAAAACGTCAGCCTGTTTGCTGACTTTTATCTGGTACTCTTCCTGCTCCGTGGACAGCGTTGAGAACTTCACGTACAATGATCCGTCCTCTGCCGTGCAGATATAATGATGGGCAAGGGAAGGATATTCGGCATCCTTTCCGGTCAGCTTTGCCTTAAAGTATACGTAGGCGATCGTTTCGCCCTCCGCATATCCAGGCTTCACGTATATTTCAATAAATGAATAATGTTCAATGTACTTTGAAGTCTCCAGAAACCAGAGCATGTAAATGTCATCAATCTTGTCGCAGATCGCATTCAGCGCAGCTTCGTCTCCGTCAGCAAGCGCATTATAGTACTTTAGGATCACTTCCTCGATCTGGGGATCATCATTTTTCTTTAGAGCAACCTCGTCACTGGCAGGATCGGATGAAGACTCCGTCGTCGGAGCCGGGGATTGGACCGTCTCACCGATCTTCTCCAGTTCCTCGTTGCGCACGCCCTTTGCCCGCAATGCGACCACAACCGTGATCGCCACCGCCAGACATACTATTACGGGAAAAACGTACTTTCCGTTCTTCACCGCAGTTTTCCATGCGTTTCTAAGTTTCTCTTTCATTACAACCTCGCTTTAAAATAGTCAAAAATCGAGCAGTAAAACCGCTCGACCCCCTCCCATCAAATCAAGGTGACGCACAGTGCGACCGACAGGACTCGAACCTGCAACAACGGCGTCGGAGGCCATCGTTTTATCCATTAGACTACGGTCGCAAGCAGCGGTCTTTGCCGACAAGCGGCATGTCCATATTAAATCTTTCAATTGCGTCACCTTGATTATACTACCATAATTTTATGAGAATGTCTACCTTGATTTTTCCAAAAGACTTTTGTTTATAAAATCTTAAGGGGTGACAATCTCCACTCTTTTACGCGTTCTGTCAAAGAAATAGACGTGATTCGACAGATACTCCTGTTCCTCGACAACCTTCTCATTTGAATCCCGCACCATATTCTCCAAAAATCTCTTTTCCATGTTTTCTTTCTCTGGAAGCAGGATCATCTCGTGAATGGAACAAGGCAGCAAATAGAAATTACCGTTCAGGCAATCAGCGAGTTCTTCCAGATAACGGTCATACAGGATCACTGCCGCCCCAAAAACCCTCTGACGGTTGGTCAGGATCTTCATCGCAAAGGGACCCTCCTCGTTTTCTTCAGGCAGGGCCGGCCAAATCCTTGCCTTTTTCCCCGTGATTTCCATGAGTACTTCTTCCATGGGACAGCATTGCTGCGGGTAGGCAATCCTCGTGTTACGTTCGGCTGCCTTCCATACGTCCGTCACGGTCACGCCCCAACTCTTTAAGTGATCATTCCTGATCAAAATGCTGCCATGTCCGATTTCTTCGTGATAAAAGGGATAAAAGAAGCAAATGGCCAGATCCAAAAACGGTAAGTTCGGGATTTCTTCCAAGAGCTCCCTGTTTTTCTCCCCGTTGACCAGTTTGTAACATATCTTATCCTTAACCTTTTCATAATCCGTAAAGAATTCCATGTCGATCCGCTTCCTTGGCATGCCCGACCTGATGCTTCGCTCCAACAGATCCAGAACGTCCTCCATGGCCCTTCCGTCTTTCCAATCCTTAAATAGATCATCCAGGTAAACGGTCGGCGCAATGTTCTTTTCCGAGTCGTTGACCATGATCCCCAAAAGCGTTACCCCGTTATTCTTCTTCACCTCCTGCAGCTTAATCTCCAGATTCCCTTCAAAGCGCTCCTCCAATCCTCTCTTGACAGCTTCTCCAAATTCCCTTTTATTCATCCTAAAACCTTTACCAAGCATGCGGCCGTCATCCCCTCCGGCCCCTCTTCCCTGAATCCCTCAAAACAAAAAGACAATGAATCCCCAAAGGAACTCATTGTCTTATAAGTCTGTCTTACGATTTCAGATTCCAGAAAAGTTATCGCTTATACTCTGGACAGATACTCGCCGGTTCTGGTGTCGATCTTGATCTTGTCGCCCTGCTCAACGAACAGAGGAACCATAACCTGTGCACCGGTCTCAACGATTGCGGGCTTGCTTGCACCTGTAGCGGTGTCACCCTTGAAGCCAGGCTCGGTATCGGTGATGGTCAGCTCTACGAACAGCGGAGGCTCTACGGAGAATACGCTTCCGTTGTGAGAACAGATCTTGCAAACCTCATTCTCTACAACAAACTTCAGCGCATCACCAACGGTCTCAGCGTTCAGTGCGATCTGATCATAGGTCTCGGTATCCATGAAATAGAAAAGGTCGCCATCGGAATAGGAATACTGCATGTCCTTTCTGTCGATACGTGCCTGAGGGCACTTCTCGGTAGGACGGAAGGTTCTCTCAACAACGCCGCCGGACTTGATGTTCTTCAGCTTCGTACGAACGAATGCAGCGCCCTTACCAGGCTTTACGTGCTGGAACTCAATAATCTGGAATACGTTATTATCCAATTCAATGGTCATGCCATTTCTGAAATCACCTGCAGAAATCATAAAAAATTATCCTCCTAAAGTTTTCACGGTTATAATTCTTTAACAGTTTAATATAAAAGCGACAATATTTCAACAGATTTTTGAAAAAATTTTTCTTTTTTGCAAATCCCCGTTTTTATTGGCCAGAACCGATCCTCTCCAACACTGCGTCGATGGCCATGCAGTAGCCTTCCAGTCCGTGACCGTAAATCTGTGCGTCGCAGGCCGGTGCCGTCACGGAAATCTTGCGGAAATCCTCCCGCTTCGTAATGTCCGAAATATGGATTTCCACCTTTGGAATTGTGGTCACGCTTGCCAGCGCGTCATGGATCGCGTAAGAATAATGCGTATACGCCCCGGGATTGATCACAATCCCTGCCGTTCCGTCAAAATATGCCTCCTGGATGCGGTCAATGATGGCTCCCTCGTGATTGCTCTGGAACACCTCCGTCTCACATCCAACCTGTTCCCCTTTTTTGTGGATCATCTCCAACAAATAATTATAATCCTGCGTTCCGTAAACTGCCTTCTCGCGAATCCCCAGGAAATTCAAGTTCGGTCCGTTGATCACTAATATTTTCATGCATTTTCCTCCAGCCACTGTGCCAAACTGCTCGCGCAGTCGTCCACGTTCATCTCGTCAACGTCAAGGATCACGTCGGCGCAGCTCTCATATGCTTCTTTTCTTGCCGCCATCAGTTCTCTGATCTTCGCCAGGGGATCGTCACAATTCAGCAAAGGCCTTGTCGTATCTTCCTTAAGGCGTTCCCAAACGGTCTCCGGCTTAACGCGCAGATAAACTACCGTTCCGCACTTTTTCAGAAGTTTTCTGTTCTCTTCCCTGACGGGCGTTCCGCCGCCAACGGAAAGGATGCGACAATATGGTCTGGAGCAAATTTCCCGGAGTTCCTCGGTCTCCATGCGTCGAAACGCTTCCTCGCCTTCCGTGGCAAAAATCTCGGAAATGCTCTTTCCCGCCTTTTGCTCTATCAGTTTGTCCGTGTCTTCCACGGGAATCCGGAGCTTCCAGGAAAGCTTCCTTCCAACGCTTGTCTTTCCTGCTCCCATAAATCCGATCAGCAGGACGTTCTTCTTAATCCTTCTATTACGTTCCATGTCTTTTCCCATTATTTCTTCATTTGTTCAATCACGTGCTGATAAGTTTTGTCCGCAAGTTCTTCTGAAATCTGGATGCCCGTCCATAATTCATAGGCGATGATCCCCTGATACAAAAGCATTTTAAATCCGTGGAATGCCTCTCCACCGCCCCGTCTCACAAGCTGCATGAATTTCGTGTCCATCGGATTATAGATTAGGTCATACCCGACCTTCACCAGCTCATAAAAGGAAGCATCCTCGATCACCGCGGCATTCACGTCAGGATACATCCCAACCTTTGTAGCCTGGATCACCAAATACCTTTTTCCCTCAGGAAGCTCCTTCCATGCAGAAAGCTCCATGGGGATCACGGCCTCCCTGCCCTCCAACTGATTGATCTCGCTCGCGATGGCTTTGGCTTTTTCCAGCGTCCGGTTTAAGATCCTGATCTCTGCTGCATTTTTCTTTGCCAGCATCATGGCCACGGCTCTTGCGACGCCGCCTGCTCCAAGGATCAGCACCCTCTCCCCTTCCACGCTAACGCCGTCCGAAAGCATTGCCCGGTACAGGCCCGGCATGTCCGTATTGTAGCCCTTAAATCCACCTTCCGTCCGCACCAGCGTATTGACTGCGCCGATCTGTGCCGCCAACTCGTCGGTTTCTTTTAAGAAAGGAATGACGTCACTCTTATATGGCACAGTGACGTTCAAGCCAAGGAAATCCATGGAAAGCGCTCCCCGCACGGCATCTCCGATTCTTTCTCCATCCTTCACGGGAAACGGCAGATATACAAGGTTTTGTCCCGTTTGTCCAGCAAGAAAATTATGGATTGCCGGCGACATCGTATGCTCCACCGGATTACCAATCAGTCCGCAGATCCTTGTTCTTCCATCAATCATCTGCCTCTTTCCTCCCTCGTTTATGCTTAAATCCCCAGATTCTGAAAGAGGCTGCCGATCAGGGCAGCCTCCTCATTTTTTCTATTGTCTGAAGCCACAAAGCTTCAAAGCATCGCCGTCTTACTTAGCGGCCTTCTTCGCATTCTTAGCTTCCAGCGCCTTGTCGGTAGGTTTTACAAGCACCAGGCAAAGGATTAGGGCTACAATGTAAAGAGCAATGGTAAAGATCAATACGTTCTGATATCCAACAGGATTCATCTTCGTTCCGTCATGATCAACCCACTCTCCGGAATGGTTTACGATGTAGGTTGCAACCTGGTTACCGGTCAGACCTGCAAATGCCCATGCGGAAAGCGTAATTCCGTGAATGGCACTGATGGAACCCATGCCATAATGATCAGACAGCAGGGTAGGTACGTTGGAGAAACCTCCGCCGTAACCAGCGTTTACGAAGAAGATCAATGCAAGCACAAGGAAGATCAAAAGACCATTTCCCTCGCCGTTCTTGATGCCGCCCGTTACCATAACCAGTCCGGTGAATGCGATGGAAATGATAAAGATCATCTTGTAAATAGTATTTCTGTCCTTCATGGTATCAGCCCATGCAGAGAAGCCAAGACGTCCGCCTGCGTTAAACACTGCGGAAATGGTGGAAATAATGCCAACGGAAGCTGCAAGTCCGATACACTTTACGATCATCTTCTCCTGAGAGATCAGGGCAAGGCCACAGGTAATATTGATATAGAACATCAGCCAAATGCCAATGTAGTTGGTCATGGGCTTCGTCTTCAGCACCTGCATGATGCTGGGCTTTGCATCCTTGGACTGAGGCTCGTGCCAGCCATCGGGCTTCTTTAAAAGTAGATGTCCAACAAACATCATGACAAAGTATACGCCGGCAAGAATGTAAAACATCTTATAGATGCCTCCCTCGCCAAGACCGTGCAGCATCCACTGCATGATCGGGCTTGCGATTGCCTTAGCCGCGCCAAAACCCGCTACCGCAAGACCGGTTGCAAGGCCTTTTCTGTCAGAGAACCAAAGCATCAAGGTCTTTACGGGAGAAAGATAACCGGTACCAAGACCGATTCCCATGATGAAACCATAGGATACGTAAATTCCGATCAGTGCAACGGGTGAATGTTGGTTCTGGCCACCGTATGAAATGAAGAATCCGGTCAAAGCCATGCCGAGTGCAAAACAGATCGTTGCGATCAGGGAAGACTTGTGAATGTCCTTCTCTACCACGTTGCCAAGGAATGCAGCAGACATGCCAAGGAAGAAAATGGCAAAGCTGAATGCCCATTCGGTTGCGCTCTTGGTATAACCAATGTAATCAGCGATCTCCTGGCTGAAAATACTCCAGCAATAAACGGTACCAATACTACAGTGTAACAGCAGTGCGGGAATTGCAGCCCTCACCCATTTGTTGGAGCGCCAGCCCCCGGTTTTTGTTTCGTTTGCCATGATTCACACTCATCCTTTTCTCTATAGAATCTTAATTTGTTCGTTTCGCGGGGCACCTCTTCATGCCCCAAAATCCGAAAGACATTATACATCTTTTCTTATTATATTTCAACCAGTTTTTTTAACCCTGCATAAAATCAAACAGACTGATCTGATTGCTCTCGGGCAAGCCCTCCAAAAGGCCAAGTCTCGCCATGGTGTCGATCGTCGTCTGGGAAACCTTCGTTCTGTCCCGGAAATCATCCCTTGAAAGGAAAGGACCATCCTTCGCCGCTTCCATCACCGCATCCGCAGCCTTTTCGCCCATGCCTTCAATAGTCGTCAGTGCAGGCATCAGCTTTCCGTCAATGATCTGGAAATGTCTGGAGTGTGCCTTGTAAACGTCAATGGGGGCAAATTCAAATCCCCTTGCGTACATCTCCTGCACGATCCTCATGTCACCGATCTGGTCCTTGTCTTTGTTGGAAGGCTTTTCCAGCCCGCGAAGCTCCTTTAGGTTCTTCTCCAGGGCTGCCTTGCCAAGACACATTCTTTCATAATCGAATGCCTTCGCGCGGATCGTAAAGAATGCGCCATAATATGCCAGCGGATAATGGATCTTACAGTAGGCAATGCGCCACGCCATCATAACGTACGCCGCCGCATGCGCTTTCGGAAACATGTATGCAATCTTCTTACAGGAACCGATGTACCAATCCGGCACGTCATGCGCCTTCATGTCCTCCACCCATTCCGGCCACTGCGCACACTTCCCCTTTGCCACCACGCCTTTACGCACGTTCTCCATGATCTTAAAGGAGCGCTCCGGATCCACGCCCTTACCGATCAGATAAGTCATAATGTCATCACGGGTACAGATCGCCGTGGAAATCGTCGCAATACCGCTCTTGATCAGATCCTGCGCGTTCCCAAGCCACACGTCCGTGCCATGTGACAGACCGGAAATTCTTACCAGGTCCGAGAAGGATTTCGGCTGTGCGTCGATAACCATCTGCATTGCAAAGTCCGTACCGAACTCAGGGATTCCCAGTGCTCCAAGCTTCGTGCCGCCGATCTGATCCGGCGTGATGCCCAGGGCGTCCGTATTCTGGAACAGACTCATGACGTCCTGTCCGTCCAATGGGATCGTCAGGGGATCAATTCCCGTCAGGTCCTGCAGCATTCTGATCATGGTAGGATCATCGTGTCCGAGAATGTCAAGTTTTAACAGGTTATGATCGATCGAGTGATAATCAAAGTGCGTCGTCACCGTGTCGGTCGTCATGTCGTTCGCCGGATGCTGGACGGGAGTAAAGGAGTTAATGTCCTGTCCCAAGGGCAATACCACGATGCCTCCCGGGTGCTGGCCCGTACTCCGGCGAACGCCCGTACAACCCACGGAAAGCCTTTCGATCTCACTGGTACGCTTTGTGATTCCCTTTTCCTCGAAATAGTGCTTCACGTAACCGAATGCCGTCTTATCCGCCACGGTTGCAATCGTACCTGCGCGGAACGTCTGGCCCGCGCCAAAAATAACCTCGGTATACTTATGTGCCTTGGACTGATATTCACCCGAGAAGTTTAAGTCAATGTCGGGCTCCTTGTCTCCCTTAAATCCAAGGAACGTCTCAAAGGGAATGTCGAATCCGTCCTTATGGAGAGGCTCGCCACAGACGGGACAAGCCTTGTCCGGCATGTCGATCCCGGCCTTTCCCGCGTATGCCTTTACCTCATCAGATTCGAAGTCCACGTAATGGCATTTACTGCAATAATAGTGCGGGCTTAAGGGATTGACCTCCGTGATTCCCGCCATGGTGGCCACGAAGGAGCTTCCTACCGATCCTCTCGAACCAACCAGATAACCATCCTCCACGGATTTCCAAACGAGCTTTTGCGCAATGATGTACATCACGGCAAATCCATTGGAAATAATGGAATTTAGCTCTCTCTTCAACCTCGCCTCAACGATCTCCGGAAGCTCCGGCCCATATATCTCATGGGCGCGGTCATAACAAATCTTAGTCAGCGTCTTATCGCTGTCCGGGATCACGGGAGGACATTTGTCCGGCCGCACCGGGGCGATGGTCTCGATCATGTCCGCGATCATGTTCGTATTCTTTACGACGACCTCATAGGCCTTGTCACTTCCGAGATACTCGAATTCCTTCAGCATCTCCTCCGTCGTGTGGAGATACAGCGGTGCCTGATCGTCAGCGTCCTCAAAGCCCTTACCCGCCATGATAATCCGGCGGTAAACCTCATCGGCCGGATCTAAGAAATGCACGTCACAGGTCGCCACGACTGGCTTGTGGAATTGCTCGCCTAGTTTTACGATCTTGCGATTGACCTCCTGAATGTCCTCCGCGCTCTCAATCGTCCGGAACTTATCCGACGGGATCATAAACGCATTGTTTCCAACGGGTTGGATCTCCAGATAGTCATAAAAGCTTACCAGCCTTGCGATCTGCTGATCCGTCTGCCCGTCCAGAAGCGCGCGGTAAAGCTCGCCTGCCTCACAAGCGCTGCCCAGGATCAAACCCTCGCGATATTTTTGCACAAGGCTCTTCGGAACCCTCGGCACCCTGTGAAAATAGGTCAGGTGAGATTCCGAAACAAGTTTATAAAGGTGCGTCCGTCCCAGATCATTCTTCGCCAGAATGATCGCATGATAGGAAGGGGATTTCTGTACCACGGAAGGACTGCTCTCACCGAGCACGTTCAATTCTTTCAGGGTAAAGATTTTCTCCTCCGCCAGCATCTTAATGAACTTTACGAATATGTGAGCCGTTGCCTCAGCGTCATCTACGGCCCGGTGATGATTCTCCAGCGAAATTCCGAGGGTTTTACAGATCGCATCCAGCGTATGCTTCGCCTGATCTTTTAACAGCGCCCTCGATATCTGCACCGTGTCAACAAAGGTAAAGTTATCAGAAAATCCTTGTCTTCTGCAGTTCTCCATGATAAAGCTCATGTCGAAATTGGCATTGTGCGCCACCATTACGCATCCTTCGCTGAACTCCAGGAAGCGCGGCAGGATTTCCTCGATCACGGGCGCATCCATCACCATGTCATCCCGGATGCTCGTCAGCTGTTCGATTTCGAAGGGAATCGGAACCTGCGGATTGACAAAGGTGGAAAACCTGTCAACAATTTCACCGCCGCTGACCTTCACCGCGCCGATCTCAATGATCTTATTTGTCACGGGCGAAAATCCCGTGGTCTCAATGTCAAAAACCACAAAATCCGTCTGCAGGTCCTGGCCTTTGTCTCCAGTTACGATCTCCCGGAGATCGTCAACCAGATATGCCTCCATGCCATAAAGTACCTTAAAGAAATCCTGCTTGTCCGGCGCCGGAAGTTCCTTTTCCTTACATTCGTTCTTCTTTGCCTTCCAAAGGTCATCCCATACGTGGCCTGCGTCCGTGAAGCCCTGCACCACGCCGTGATCCGTGATGGCGATGGCCCTGTGTCCCCATTTATAAGCACGCTTTACGATATCCTTCGCTTCGGAGACGCCGTCCATGTCGCTCATCTTTGTATGACAATGCAACTCCACCCTCTTTTTTAGCGCCACGTCAGAACGGCTGACAGAAAAGTCCGCAGTCTTCTTGATCCCGGCAATGGAACCGATGGTCAGCTCGTGATCGAACTTGTCCATCATGGCAATGCCCTTAACCTTAATAAAGCTGCCGGCCTTCAGTCCGTCCGTGATCTCCTTGACCTGCTCATTCTTAGCAAACATCTTGACTGTCATCGTGTCGGAAAAATCCGTTATGTCAAAAAAGATGATGGTCTTTTCATTCTTGATCTCGCGGGTCTCCAGTTTCAGGATCTTACCCTGCACCACGACTTCGCCGATCTCACCGATGACGTCCTCCAGTTTCATCGGTTCCTCCTCGAAATCTCTTCCGTAAATGACGTCGGGATTGTCCGATTTTTTCACGGCGCCGCGGTCAAAACCGCCTCTCTCGCCCTTCTTAAACTTCGAGAATTCACCTCTGCCGGTATTCAGCTTGCCGCCCGCGGAAGAGCGCAATTCACCCGTCTTTTCTGCCGTCTTTCCGCCAGTTTCGCCTGTGTTTGCAGCCGCGCCATTTTCACCGGCACTTGCAGCACCATCCTGCGTCGCGCCGGCTCCGTCCTTCTGTTTTTCGCTCCCTGCGGCTCCATTTCCATTTGCGCCATCCGTCCCGGGAGCCTTGTCCCCGTTCGCACCGGCAGCTTTATCGCCAGTGCTCTCATATCCCTTCAGTCTGCCCGTGATCTCTGCGACCTTTAGGCTGATCAGTCTCTCTTCTTCCTCACGATCCTGGGATCTGTCCTTTTCCCGATATTCCAGATCGATCCTTACGCCAAAACCACAGCGTTCCACGAGAATCTTTTCCAAGATGCGGTGCAATTCCTCTTCCTTGCTCTTCACAAGGACGGAATCCTCTAGATTCACCACAACGCGTCCCGCCTCGGGATAGGAAAACTGCGCGCCCTTTAGCGCTATAAACAGGACATGACTGTATTCCATTAATTCCTCCAGAATGCTTTCCCGGTAAACGTCCAGGAGCTTTTCCGGAGTGTATTGCGCTGACAGTTCAAACCGTTCATAGATCTTCACTGCAATGGATATGCCCTCAAAGAGCTGTCTTTTGATTTCCTTCTCCACCTTATAGACGTCTCTTTTATCGATCAGATTTCTTGAGACCAAATAGATTCTCAGGAAATCCTTGGACTTTGTCGTCGTGATCTTCTCTATGTTCGTTTGAGCCATGAGGTTGTGCAGATTCTGTGGCAACTGCACGTTTGGAAATGCCTCAAAAAAAGCCTTCATTACTTAAGCCTCCCACGCGTCCAACTCTGCTTTCAATGCATTCAGGAGTTCTGCTTCCGGAACCTTCCGGATGACCTCTCCTTTTTTGATCAGGAGTCCTTCGCCAATGCCGCCGGCAATGCCAAGATCAGCCTCTCTGGCTTCTCCCGGTCCATTCACCACGCAGCCCATCACGGCAACCTTAATGTCAAGCGGATAATCGGCTACCATTTGCTCCACCTTGCCTGCCAGCCCAATCAGGTCGATCTGTGTTCTGCCGCATGTCGGACAGCTCACCACCTCAATGCCGCCGGTGCGAAGTCCCAACGTCCGGAGGATCAGCTTAGCAGAATAAATCTCCTCCACCGGATCTCCCGTAAGAGATACGCGGATGGTGTCACCGATCCCTTGATTTAGAATTAACCCCAATCCAATTGCAGATTTAATGTTTCCGCTTCGCACCGTACCGGATTCCGTAATGCCAACGTGCAGGGGATACGTCGTTTTCCCGGCAAGAAGCTCATGGGCCTTCACGCACGTAAGAACGTCCGAGGACTTGATGCTGATCACAAGCTGATCATATCCGAGATCCTCGATCAAGTGAACTTTATCCAACGCACTCTCCACGATGCCTTCCGCCGTAACGCCGCCGTATTTTTCCAACAAATGCTTTTCCAGGGAACCACTGTTCACGCCAACGCGGATGGGAACGCTTCGTTCCTTCGCAACGTCAACCACGGCCTTCACCCGCTCCTTTGATCCAATGTTTCCGGGATTGATTCGAATCTTATCCGCTCCGTTCTCCATGGCTGCAATCGCCATTTTATAATCAAAGTGAATGTCAGCGACCAAAGGGATCTGTATCTGCTTCTTGATCTCTCCAATTGCTCTTGCCGCCTCAATCGTCGGCACCGTACAACGAATGATCTCACAGCCTGCGCGCTCCAGCGCATGGATCTGCGCCACCGTCGCCTCCACGTCCTCCGTCTTCGTATTCGTCATGGACTGGATCAGGATCGGATTTCCTCCGCCAATCACCCTGTCCCCTATTTTGATCACCTTCGTATTATCCCGAAAACTCATCTTCTCAACTCTCCTAACAACTCTGTCCCAGATCGCGAACCCCTCCGGTTCACCAATTCTTCTTTACCAACCACATCTTTTTGAAATCAACAACATATAGTATACCCCCTTCCGCCCGCACTCCACAAGACGTATTTTTGCCCAAATTTTATCTCATTTTTTCGTAACTTCGGGGGAACTAAAATTTCTTTCCTACCCTTTTTCGTCCTCTTGTGCCCCATCTTTTTTTCCCTTTCCCGCCTAGCTCATGTTTTTTTTATCCAGGCGGTAGCATTTACCCATTTCACTACCGCCTGCCTCTTGTTTTTGCTC
>CAMKQH010000020.1 GCA_946414885.1 uncultured Lachnospiraceae bacterium | reverse complement strand
CAAGGGAGGCGGAAGCCGTCGGCAAGGGAGGCGGAAGCCGTCGGCAAGGGAGGCGAAAGCCGTCGGCAAGGGAGGCGGAAGCCGTCGGCAAGGGAGGCGGAAGCCGTCGACAAGGGAGGCGGAAGCCGTCGGCAAGGGAGGCGGAAGCCGTCGGCGCAGCAGGCGGAAGCCGTAAGCGCGGGGGGAGTTTAACGCCTACGTCGGGGGCTATGATTTAGAAACAGGAGAGGACGTCACTGTTTTCGCGTATAAAGGCAAGGAATTCTTGGATTTCCGCATGGCAGGTAATGGTTCTGCCGCCGGAAATCTTTTCTTTTGTCAGGGCGTTGATCCAAGTGCCTTCGGGAAGGTAGACTTCACGTTCCGTACAACCCTGTAAATAAATGGGCGCGAAGAGGATGTCATGACCGTAGAAGTATTGGTCCTCGATCTCGTAGCATTTCTCGTCCGAAGGATACTCCCAGAACATGGGACGCATAATTGGAGCGCCGGTTTTTGAAGCTTCGTCCATGTATTTGCAGGTATAATCCTTCAGACGATCGCGAAGCCCGATCAGATTCTTGAGGATGGGGTAGTTCTCCTCGCCAAAGCACCAGATCTCGTTAGCGCCGCCGCTGGGCTCAATGATGCCGGGATTTTTGAAGACATAGTCGGACTGTCGGATGCGGACGCCGTGCAGACGCATGACGGGACAAAAGAGTCCGAACTGGAACCAACGAACTATGAGCTCGCGGAAATAGGGACTTTCAATGTTGCCAGAGTGGAAGCCTCCGATGTCGGAGTTCCACCAGGGAATGCCGCACATTCCCATGGAAAGACCACTCTTGATGCTCATCTTCAGGGCCTCAAACGTGGAAGGAATGTCGCCGTTCCAGACAACGGCACCGAATTTTTGACTGCCGGGATAGGCAGCGCGCGTCAGGGAAACGGGCTCCTCACCTTCTGCCGTGAGACCGTCATAAAAGGTCTTGGAATAATAATAGGGATAAAGCTGGGCTACCTGCGCGCCGTTGCCGAGGAAATAACGAAGGTGCGACGGGTTCTGGGGATGCACTTCAGGCTCCGCTTCATCCAGCCAGAAGGTTTTGATCCCGTATTTGTAATAATGCTCCTTCACCTTTTCCCAAACGAAGTTTCTTGTCTCAGGGTTCATGGCGTCGATGAAGGTCTGCTGTCCATAGAAATCAAAGGTGCCAAACTGCCCGTTCTCCGTGCGCACCAGCATGTTTCCCTCGCTCATTTCATGATAATTCTCACTCTTGGGATTGATGGTTGGCCAGATGGATACCACCAATTCAATTCCCATTTCCTTCAATTCATCCACCATGGCTTTGGGATCCGGCCAATATTTGGGATCAAATTTCCACTCCCCTTGCTCCGTCCAGTGGAAAAAGTCGATGACGATCGCATCGATGGGAATGCCGCGCCTTTTATATTCCCTGGCGACGGACAGAAGCTCCTCCTGACTTTCATAGCGGAGCTTGCACTGCCAAAAGCCTGCTGCCCAGCGGGGGAACTTTGGCGCATAGCCCGTGAGGTCACAGTAGAGCTTCATGACCTCTGCAGGCGTGTCACCCGCGTAAATAAAGTAATCTGCCTGGTAAGCGCTGTCCGCCACAAGCATGGTATGGTTGCGCGTGGTCTCGCATCTTCCAGGCGCGGGATTGTTCCAAAAGAAACCGTAGCCCAAGGAGGAGTACAGCACCGGCAGGGTGGATTTCGTGTTATAGTGAATGATCTGGCAGGTGCTTCCCTTGCGGTCAAAGAGATCGACAAGCTCTTGACCCATGCCGTAAAAATGCTCGCCTTCATTGGCGTCAAACAGAAGCTGGATGCGGTAGTGATCTCCTTCCACGTGCTGATATTTATTGGCATAATCCCCTTCGCATTTTTCGTGAAGGATGGGCTTGCCGTGACGGTAAAAGGTCAGGATGCCTTGAAACCACGGGCGCCTTAAGTCGATGGTGGCGCTGACGGCACCATTTTGGATGGTGGCGGAGACCTCATCCCCCGTGATCACGCAGGCATCCTCCGTGACGGGAGCCTGTACGGTCCAAGCTTCGTCCAATAGCTTTGCGTTACGCGTGCTGCGGCAACGCAGGCAATTTGCACCATAGGGCTCAATGACAATGAGCTCGTCCTTGCGGCGAAGAATCAGTTTTTTCTCTTCCAAGATGATCTTTCCCATAATAACCTCCTCATGGATATAATTTGAAGCACATAGCATCTATAAAATTTACATAATTGCATTATATTGCAATCAATGAAATAAATCTTGACGAATATCGCTAAATTATTGTACTATTTTGCTATAAACGGAACAGGAAGGGAGGCTTATCGTGGGAAGGAATGCACTGCTGGAAAACGTGAATCATGAGACGGCGGCGAGGCCATTTTCCATCCATCGTACTTTCGTTGGAGAGGAAAACGGTAACGCCCTGTACCTGCACTGTCATCCGGAGGCAGAGTTTTTCTACCTGGAGGAAGGGGAAGTATGTTTTTTCATCGAGGAGCAATGCCATGAACTCCAGGCAGGTGACGCCATGTTTATCCCACCCAATCTTGTACATCGCGCGGATAAGGCGGATGGCGTACCTTGCAGGTATTCCGCCTTGGTTTTTTCACTGGATTGGCTGTCGGGATATCTGGGAGGAGAGGGAAATCTGTACGTCAATTTCCTGATGGATCACCGCTTTGAATCCATCCAGACCTTCCGGAGGGAAGATGACGCGAACGCAGAGATTTTGCGGAGACTTTCCAGGTTTAGGGAGTATGCGAGTTTGCCCATCCAGGAGTACGAGCTTCGTCTTTTGGGAGAACTGATGATCAGCGTTCAGGAAATATTTAATGCAGTTTCGAAGGAAATGCGCTATAATGAAAAAACGGACGCGGCAAGGTTGGGGGTGCAAAGGGGCATTGATTACGTAATGAGTCATTACGGCGAGGAGATCACGCTGGATGCCCTCGTGGAAAGCTCCGGATACAGCGAGAGTCATTTCTGCCATCGCTTTAAGGAGGTCACGGGATACACGCCCTTTGCCTATCTAAACCGGGTACGCGTGATCAAGGCGGCGGAGCTTCTTTTTACGACGAGGGACAAGATCACCCAGATTGCCGGGAGCTGCGGCTTTGACAATATTAGTTATTTTAACAGGGTTTTCCGAAAGCAAATGGGCATGACGCCCGGAGAATACCGCGGGGCAGCGTGGACGAAGGACGAATAAAGGGATGCCTTGCGGAAGAAGGGTTTTTACGGGGTGACGAAGGATGGCGGAGAGACTGATATTTCACATAGACGTAAACAGTGCGTTTCTCTCGTGGGAGTCCGTGAAGCGGGTATCCGAGGGTAAGGAAGACCTGCGTCTCATCCCGTCCGCCGTGGGAGGCGATCCCACAAAGCGTACGGGGATCATTCTCGCGAAATCCATCCCAGCCAAAAAGTATGGCGTGACCACGGGAGAACCTGTTTCCCTGGCATTGCGCAAATGCCCGGGACTTGTTCTGGTACCGCCGGATTTTCATCTGTATGAGAGGAATTCCAGGGCATTTATGGAAATTTGCAGGGGTTACGCCCCCGTTCTGCAGAAGTTCTCCATTGACGAGTGTTTTCTTGACATGACGGGGACTTCAAAGCTTTATCCAGATCCAATCGCCCTGGCGCATCAGATCAAGAATGAGATCCGCGATACCCTTGGCTTTACGGTGAACGTTGGCGTTGGGTCTAACAGATTGCTTGCAAAGATGGCAAGTGATTTTGAAAAGCCGGATAAGGTCCACACGCTGTTTCGGAAGGAAGTGCCGCAGAAAATGTGGCCGCTTCCCGTGGGAGACCTGCTCTTTGTGGGAAAGGCCTCCACGGAGAGACTAACGCAGGCCGGAATCAAAACGATCGGTGAGCTGGCAAATGCGCCGCTCTCAAAAATACAAACCATACTTGGCGAAAAAGGCGGCCTGGCGGCATGGGAATCCGCCAACGGAATCGATGATTCCCCCGTTTCCGAGGAGCGGGAGGAGGCAAAAGGATACAGTATTTCAACGACCCTTGAGGAGGACGTCACGACCCTGGAGCAGGCAAAGCACGTGTTCCTTGCCCTTGCGGACAACGTGGCAAGACGCATGCGCGCGGATGGTGCAAAGACCACCTGCATCTCAGCGGAGATGAGGCTTAGCAAGCTTCGGAATTCCAATGGAAACACGCCCTCCTCCCGTTTTACTAACAAGTCGAAGCAGAGAAAGCTGGAAGCACCCACGGACGTGACGGACGAGATCTATGAGACGGCGGTCTCGCTGTTTCAAGAGTTATGGCACGGCGAACCCTTGCGGCTCCTTGGGATTGCACTGTCTGACGTGACGAAGGAAGAGTACGAACAGGTTTCCCTCTTTCAGAATGAAAAGCATGAGAAGGCCAGAAAGCTTGACGCGGCCATGGATCAGATCCGCGGGAAATACGGGATGGGCGCGGTGTTCCGCGCAGGCGCCACGGACTCCGGACGTATCGGCAGGAAATACAAGGCACAGTTGGACGAAAGGCAGTCGGACGACTGACGGAGTATAAAAGATAAAAAATCAAAGAAGGTTTATGTCATGAAAAAGAGATTTTATGGAATGATCATCACGGCATTATGCATCACTTTGGCGCTGGTGTGCCAGGCTATGCGCGTTAAAGCGCAGGAAACGTCAGGAGAAGAAGGTCTGGAAAACCTGCAGATCATGACGAGAAGTTCAACCATAGTCATCAACGATCCGGAGGATCTTTTGCGGATGGCGGAAGCGCCAGGTGACGTTTATGATCTGGCCTGCGACATAGACATGGCGGGCATTGAGTGGAAGCCCTTTGCGTTTCACGGCGTGCTCAATGGAAGAGGCCATTCCATTTTGAATCTGACCATCTCGCAAACGGGAGATGCCGTCAGGGAAACCTATGACGGTAACATGAAGGTTTATGATACTTATTTTGCCGGAATGTTTGATGAGATGAGCGGAACGATCTGCAAGATTTCAGACCTGAATCTCGTGAACCTGCGGATCGACGTGGAGACGGATCAGCCGTGTTTTATCGGCTCGTTTGCAGGTTATATGGAGGATGCAAAGATCGAGAACTGTTCCGTGCAAGGCATTTTGCAGCTTCGCGCCCATGACAGGATGTTTGGCGTGGGAGGCATGATCGGGTATGGATGCGGTGAGATCAAGGACTGCACCGCTGACGTGACGCTCACGTGCATTGATACGGACGCTTCCACGAAGGATGAGCAGTTTATGGGCGGCGTCTGTGCCGCAGGCTATCCGGATCTGCATCACAATACGGTCGCCATCCGGGGATTCGATTCCGACCACGGTTATGTGCACGACGGCGGGTTGATCGGCATGTACATGTTTTATCCGAAGGGAAAGAGCTACAGAGGATCCATCACGGACAATTACGCGTCCGGAAAGATCACTTTTTATGAGGACAATAAGAACCGCCGGGCTTACTGTAATGGATTCATCGGTGAGATCATGAACTGGGATTTTGAGAATGGACGGAACAAAAATGATTTTGTGAGGGATGAGGTTTATACCTATGACGTGGACCTGATGCCGCATTCCTGTGACAATCCCGTGATGAAGGAAGAGGTTGTTCCTCCAGGATGTGAGTTTGGTTACACAAAGTACGTCTGCGAGACCTGTGGCTATGAGGAGACGGATCATTATACCCTCAGGGAACATAATTATGAATGGGTAACCGAGAAGGAAGCAACGGAAACGGATTGGGGCAGAAAGCGCGGCGTCTGCAAGGATTGCGGGGCAGAAACTTCTGAGTTGATCCCCAAGATCATTCCGGAGCCTACGCCGGAGCCGGAGGAGCAAACCGCGGAGACGCTGACGGAAACGGATGCAGACGACGCGTCTAAGGAACAGTCATCGGAGGTGTTGCAGGAAAAAGAATCTTTGAATCAGAGAATCGGTGAGAACAAGGGATGGATCCTGCTGATCAGCATCTGTATCACGGGCATCGCGGCCGTGATCGTTTGGATCCTGTGGAAACGAAGCAATGAGGAGGAGGCATAACATGGGAAACTTTAATAAAAAGGATGGAGAGAGAAACGCTTGTCAGCTATGGGGGAAGCTTGCGTGGAAGGGATATGACTGGTGGTGGCATTCCTTCACGGGCTTAAATCGCAACACGGGTGAGGAAAAGGCGTTTTTTGTTGAATATTTCTTGTGCAATCCTGCACTCGGACAGGACGAACCCATTTACGGCCAGGAGCCGGAGTGCCTAAAGAATGAATGGTGGCCTTCCTATCTCATGGTGAAGGCAGGCTGTTGGGGAGAGGATGCAAGACAGATGCATCGCTTTATCGCGTGGGAGGACGTCAGCATCTATGGCGCGAAATCCTATCGCCTTTGGGCAGGAGACTGCAGGGCTTCGGAAACCTTGATCCGCGGCAGCGTTAAGGTGACGGAGGAGGAAGCGGCGGAGCACCCGGAATGGATGAGCCAGGCGGGAGAGATGCGATGGAATCTGAAGGTGAATAAGAAGATTGCCTTTAACGTTGGTTACGGCGCCGGAAAACTCATGCGCAATCTCAACGCGTTTGAGATGTATTGGCATGCGGAAGGCATGAAGACGGCATATGACGGAGAAGTCGTCCTGGACGGCGAAATCTATGACGTAAAGCCGGAAACTTGCTACGGATATGCAGATAAGAACTGGGGTTCAAATTTCACGACGCCATGGATCTGGTTATCTTCTAATGACATAGTCAGAAAGAGCGATGGAAAGCGATTAAAGAATACCGTATTCGACATAGGAGGCGGGAGACCCTGCGTATTTGGCATCAGCCTGGACAGGATCTTGCTGGGAGCCTTTTATCTAGAGGGACAGCCGATCGAATTCAATTTCTCCAAGCCGTGGACGGGTGCGCGCACGAAGTTTAACTGCAAGGAAACGGACGATGAGATCATATGGCACGTGGAGCAGGAGAATTGGAACTACGTGATGCAGACAAACGTGCACTGCGACAGGAAGAACATGTTGTTTGTGAATTATGAAGCCCCGGACGGCAGCAGGGTTCACAAGCGTCTTTGGAATGGCGGTAACGGGCATGGCTGGATCAAACTCTATCGCAAGTCCGGCGGCGAGCGATATCTCATCGAGACCTTCCGCATTGGTCACGTGGGCTGTGAATACGGGGAATGACAAATAGAATTGGGGTAATACTATAAATACAAGGAGAAGGGAATGGCAGATTTGGGGGATCTGGTCGGCGGGGTTTACGCGATCAGAGCGCTGCTTGGCACGGGAGGAACTGCTAAGGTTTTTCTGGCCGAGCGCATAAGTGACGGCATGCAACATGCCATAAAAGAGATACCGGTTGGAAAGGCGCAGAGGGCCGGAATGCTGGCGGAACTGCGCTTGCTGGAGAAGCTGTATCATCCGGCCCTGCCGCATCTTTGGTCGGCATGGGAAGAGAATGGTTTTATCTACGTGGCCATGGATTACGTGGAGGGGATTTCCATGGACGCGTTTCTTCGGAAGCAGGGTGCAGTGCCCCAGGAACTGGCGGTAGACTGGGCGAAGCAATTGTGTAAGGCGCTGGTCTATCTTCACGGGTTTCAGCCGCCTGTCATTTATCGCGACCTGAAACCGGCCAACGTGATCCTGCAAAAGGATGGCAGGCTAAAGCTTGTGGACTTTGGCGCCATTTGGCAAAAGGAACGGGGAAAACGGAAAGGCCCGGCCTTGGGGACGCCTGGATATGCGGCTCCGGAACAATACGGCAAGCGGCCCAGGAGCGACGTAAGAACGGACGTATATGGGCTTGGGATGACCCTTTATTACGCGTTGACCGGACACGATCCGGCCAAGCCACCGCATCAGATCCGCCGCATCCGGGAGTGGAATCCGCAACTATCGCCAAAGCTGGAGCGGATCGTGAGGAAATGTACGAGGAAAAATTCTTGGAGACGCTATCAAAGCTGCGGGGCGCTGTTAAAGGATCTGGAACGGCTTTCGTTCTCTTCGTGACAAAAACGGCGATACGTGGTATTGTTATGTTTAAGTAGCAGGGGGATTGGTTGTCAAAAGGAAGGAGCAGGGTATGGCAAAGGAAGTGGATAAGCACGAGATAAAATCGCCTGTCTTGACGATTAAGGCGACGGATGACGAAGACGTTTGGAATAAAGACTGGATCATCTCCCTTACGGAAGAGGAAAAGCCCATTGGAAAGCTTTCCTTTGCGGGAGAGAAAGTACTCGGCACCATACCCATTCAAATGGAACTGGACGAGGAGTACCGTAACCAGGGATATGGTACGAGGGCATTTATCATGGTCGTGGAGTGGCTCTTCCGTTTTCCCAACGTGTATGAGGTGACGGCCGTTACGGATCGTGAAAATGATAAGTGCGTGAAGGCGCTGAAGAAGGCTGGATTTGTCTACCGGAGCATTGACGGCAGGATGGAAACTTATTCCATCACCAAGCAGCAGACGGCATGGACGGGACTATATCTGTTCATAGGAATCGCAATTGGATTGGTGATCGGCATCGTGATCGATCACGTGATCATAGGCACTCTTGCGGGCGTCGTGATCGCGGTTCCCATTGGCCTTTCCATGGATGCCGCAGTCAGAAAGGAAAGAGAGCGAGTTACGGGAAAATCCCTGAAGTAGCCGGTTGATTTTGAAATAACTTTATTCATTCAGGAATGGGGCCCAGACAGAGGTAAACAGCCTGGAGATGTCCTCAAGGTCTACGGCATTCTCATCCTGAAGCCAGGAGAGTGCCGTGTTAAATAAAGCCCCCACGTAAACGTTGAGCGTATAGCGGAAGGTGGAAGTGCTGGGCATGTTGCCGGCAATCTCCACGTGAAATTGGTTGAGTTCATCCAACAACATCATTGCCTGTCCGGCACGGCAGACGTTTAGGACAAGCTCCCGGTATTGCTGGAAATAAGAAAAAGAACGGCGCACGTGGTGAAGCGAGTATACTTGCGATAAGTCGTAATCCGCCGTTTCGCGAAAATCCTGCAGAATGTCATGCACTAAGGTCACCAGGACGTCCGTCTTGGAAGAATAATTACGATAAAAAGAAGCCCGCGCCACATGGGCTTTTTTTATGAGCTCAGTGATGGTAATTTTCGAGAGTTCTTTTTTCTCCGTTAGTTGAAACAGGGTAGTGACGATGGCATTCTTTACCCGGATGTTTTCGGCTTTACGTTTGTCCATGGCAATGTCTCCATTTCAAAGTGAGACAAAAATATTCTTTTTGTCTCTTTTCTATGGTTGTGCGAAGAGGTTGTTAGTGATACAATTGTCTCATGTATATTTTACAAGATTGAAGAAAAATTGCAAGGTTCTTTCGATCATTTGCAACACGGCTTTTCACAATTGCTTTCTTTGAGGAGACGACATGAGCAACGCAAGAATCACCGTGATGACGGATACGAACAGCGGAATTTTTAGGGACAGAGGCAGGGCAGACGGAATTGAAGTAATTCCGATGCCAGTTATCATAGATGATAAAGATTATTTGGAAGGCGAAAATCTTACGCAGGAAGCACTGTTTAAGGCGCTGAGTGAAGAGAGGGAAGTCCATTCTTCGCAGCCCTCCGTGGGAGAACTTACGAGCGCTTGGGACAAATGCCTTCAAAGTTGTGACGAGATCGTTTACGTCCCAATGTCCAGCGGATTGAGCGGTTCGTGCGAAACGGCGACGCAATTCGCCAAGGAATATGGGGGACGCGTTCACGTGGTGGATAATCACAGGATATCCGTGTCGCTCATGGAATCCGTATACGATGCAGTAGCCCTGGCGAAAAAGGGCTTGACGGCGGCGCAGATCAAGGCGAGGCTGGAGGAGAATGCCTTTCAGTCCAGCATTTACATTACGGTGAATACGCTGAACAACCTCAAGAAAAGCGGCAGGGTGACGCCTGCGGCGGCAATGCTGGCGACGGTGCTGAACCTAAAGCCGATCTTGACGATTCAAGGGGAGCGGCTGGATGCCTATGCGAAGGCGAGGGGAATGAAGCATGCCGAAGAAAAAATGATCGAGGCGGCGAGAAAGGATCTGGAGACCAGATTTGCGAACTTTCCCAAGGAAAGGCTCCATCTGGCTACGGCCGGAACGCTTGAGACCGCTGCGGAGGCCAAGGCGTGGAGAATGCAAGTCCAAGAAGCTTTTCCGGATTTTGAAGTGTATTATGAGCCCCTTTCGTGCAGCATCGCAAGCCACGTGGGGGTTGGTACGCAAGGCATTGGCATTATCGTGACGGACAGAGAATAAAGAATGAAAAAAAGGGACAGGAGAACCTGTCCCTTTTTTTATTCGTTTGATTTTTCCGGATCCTTTTTTTGAATCGTGCTGTCGATCGTTTCTTCAATGATAAAGGGCGGACGCTTTCTGGAGGCATCCAGGGTGCGCCAAAGATACTCGCCGAGCATGCCGAGCATGCTGAGGATCAGACCGGCTGAGAAGAGCACGACGCACATCAGGGAGGACCATCCTGCGATAGGCACCTGCTCCGTAAAATACTCCACCAAGACGCTGATCAGCATGATAAAAGCGAAAACGTCAAACAGGATGCCGACGTAGGTCATAAAACGGATGGGCGCGTAGGAGAAGCTCATCATGGAATCCATGACCAGCTTAAATTTCTTTGCAAGCGTCCAGCGGGATTTTCCGATCTCGCGGTTTTTGCGGTCAAAGTAAATCTTTTCCGTGCGAAATCCGGCCCACATGACTTGAAGCGTCAGGCTGGAATTCTTTTCATCCAGAAGCTTTAACACTTCAATCACCTTGCGGTCGATCAGGTAGCAGTCACATCCGCCGACGGGCATGTCCTTGTTGACAAACTTGCGGATCATCAGATAATACAGGTTGGCAAAAAAGACTTTGACTTTGCTCTCGTCGCGGGAGCGACGGATGGCGAGGACCACGTTGTTGCCCTTCTTCCAACTCTCATACATCTCCAAGATCAAAGTGGAATCTTCCTGCAGGTCAGCCTGTTTGGTCACGGCGCAATCGCCCGTGCAAACGCTAAGGCCGGCCAAAAGAGCGGCGTGCTCGCCAAAATTGCGGGAGAGGTGCAAAAGCTTTACGTTGGGATCCATGTCATGGATCTCATTCAGGATCTTCCAGGAATCATCACCAGAACCATCATCCACGAAGACAAGCTCATAGTCACCGATGGTTCCCAAAATCTTTTCTTTCATGTCCTGATAAAGGGGCATCAGCGTATCAGCGTTATAATATACGGGAATCACAATGGATATCTTACTCATGTCAGTGGGATCTCCTTAAAGGATATTGTTCGGAATTGCAGAATCAAAGAACAATTCCGTGACACTGCGACAATATTATACTATGGATGAAGCGGGTTTGCAATAAAAGGAAAGAAATGCTATAATACGTTCTGACAAATTGATCATGCATTGAAAGGATTAACGTGCGACAAAAATGAAAAGGAAAGCATTTGTTGGAATTATATTGACGCTGTGCCTATGCCTGGCATGCGGTTGTTCCGACCAGACAACGGAAAGCAGCGGGCAGACGCAGGAATCCGTCGCGGTAAACACTTCAGGGGAGGAACCGTCGGAAGAGTCTAAGGTGACGGAAGAGCCGGGAACGGAGAGCAGCGTGCCTGACGCGCTCCCGACGGAAGCGCCGGAAACAAAAGCCACGGCGAAAGTTCTGAATAACGGCGGTAATTTTGTCAGCGTGGACGGCAAGGTCTATTACAGGGAATATGGACCCTATTCCCTTCCTGGAAGCGCCATCGGCGGAACGTTTACGGATTGCGGCGAAAACTATGGCGGAGCGATCTTGCGTTACGTAGAGGGAGACGGCGAACCTGAAACTCTGGCTGAAAACGATAAGGGTTGCGGACCACTGTATTACTATGACGGATGGCTGTATTCGCAAACGACGGTAGATTATACGGAACCTGCCGTTTACCGGGTGAACGTAAAGGATGGTATGGAAGAGATCGTTTGCAACGGATACCTGCGCGGCGGCAGCGCTGACGGAAGATATCTGGCGGTGGAGGAATATAAGGATAACAAAAGTTCCATCAAAATCTTAGACGGCGGCGTTCCCGGAAAGGTCGACTGCACGCCGGAAGAAGGATATTATCAATACGCCGCATCATATAAGGACAAGGTTTTTATGACGTGGTCAGAATCCTATGAAGACCAATGGCTCTTACAATTCGATTATCAGGGAAATCTTGTTACACTTGCAAAGCTTCCCGCATTTTATGACGGTGCAACGAATTACGGCGATGCGAATCATTTCAAAACAGAAAATGATGAAATCACCTTCGCGTGGGAGCTTTATGAGGGATCGGGCCATTTCCTAAATGAATCCTACGTGGTCAAGGTTCCCGTTTGCAATTCGCCGGAAGGCGTGAATCCAAAGCAGCCTTTGTACGAAGCGAAGGCAGAGCCAATAAATCTCTTTGGGGACGGCGCTGATGACAGTTACGTCACGGCATATAAAAACGTGTTTGGATCAGACGAGACAAAAGAGACGATGATCGGATCCATTGAAAAGCCTGTTTCTGACGGAAAGGGCACTGCCGTGATCGTACAGACGATGGAGCGCGTAGGGGAAGATTATTACGCGATCGTGGCGACTGCGCACCGGGATCCCATGGAGGACATAGGCTGGCGATGGTCCTACCGGATGTTAAGTCTGGAATATCGTCATTATCACGGTACGGAGGCTCCTGAAGTTTTGGCCAAGGTTTGTCCGGACGAAGGACCAGTCACCGCATATCTCTGGCTCATCGGCGCAAGCGGGAGCAAATCAACGCAGGCAGTTTACAAGATGGCGACTTTCATGGGACCGGAAGTGAAACCCGAGATCGATCAGTATCTGTTTGGCGCGGAGCTTTCCGGGAATCTGGTTTACGAGTTCCCGGAGGACGGAGACATTTATGGTGACTGGAAGCGCGGAGACGTGAACGATTTGTATCAAGAGATCAAGAATTTTAAGAACAGCTATCTGAGTAAGATGCCTGAACTTGATGATTACCAAGGTTACGTCGTTCCCAACTCCTTAAAGGTTAACGGTGTTATGGCTTTTCACTTGGGATTTGACGATGACGGAAAGATCAATTACGTCAGACCTGTCGTGATGGATTAGAAAGGGAGGAAAGTAGAGTGGCTCTATTTATTCGATTTTTGCTCTTCATGCTGATGTTTACGGTTCCGCAATTCAACCGATATATGATCAAATCCAGGGAAGCAAGGGAACGGTATGAAGAAAGACTGCAAACGGAAGAAAGAAGCGAAAACGCAACTCCGAATCCAAGGCTTTCCGTTGAAATCAATAACAACAAACGTCCTGAAGTGTGGCAGGTAACCCTCGCGGATGAAGGGTCTAAGAATGATCTTGGAAAGGCGTGGATCCGAGACGTTTATGAGAAAGATTACATGGCCAGCGGCGTTGTGGGGCTTGTCGGCGTGCCGGTCAGCGTGACGTATGAGAACGATCAGGCAGAACCCAGGCTGAGCTTTTATTATCAGGAGAAGGAGCTTCGCGGCATCCCGGAGAGGAATCTGATCATCCTGCATGAGACGAAAGACACTTTTTATGAGCAAGTAGGCGTGGAATCCATTGACGAAGCGGGAAATACGATTTCCGTAAAGATCACGGAGCCGGGAACGTATTTGATGGCAGACCGCTATCAGTGGTATTCCTGCTGGGGCGTGGACGTATCGGAATATGCCTATGAAGTTGACGTGACCGCATACGCGTCTGACTGGGAAAGAGAATGTGATACCGGATCGATCATGGAGCTGGCAGATAAGAAATGGGCCATGGAGAATGCACCGGAGTTTCACGTTTCCACGCCGGAGCAGCTTGCAAGCGTCGTTTACTATAATAATGCCATCGCAAATTACGCGACGGAGTCTCCCAACATGTTTGTGTATCTGGAAAATGACATTGATCTGGCAAACTATGAGTGGGTACCCATGGGATGGAGCGGGGCGCCGAACAACCGCTTTGACGGCGTGTTTGATGGTCAGGGACACGTCATCAGGAATTTAAGAATTCAGGAACCAGACCGCTCTCACGTGGCATTTATCGGTTATTCCACTGGCGTGACCGTGAAGAACGTTACCTTCGAAAATGCCTTTGTGAGCGGCGGATCCTATACTGGAATTGTCGGCGGTGAGATTTACGTGTCGAAGGAATGGGAGAACGTGCACGTGGACGGCGTGATCGCGGATGCACGCGGAGAGGTAGGAAGCATTATCGGAAGAGAGGCTGCTTTGCATTTTAAGGATTGCAGCGCGAACGTGACGTATCAAAAATCTAGCGGCGAAACGTATCCGCTGGAATACTTCTCTCACAGACTGGAAGTGATCGCCAATACGCCTGCTGTGGAAGATTTTACGCTGGCTTTTGATGAAAACGGATGCGTTACCAGAACGACCTTAGATGCGAATTACAAGAATCTGTGCTGGCATTTGGAGGCAGACGGCGTTCAGATATTGCAAAGAGGCGCGGAGAATGAGACGGTTTTCAATGCCGCAGGTTTCTTTGAAAATTATCCAGGAGCGAAAGATCGCAAGATATGGCTTGAGGCATACACGGGTGAGACTTATACAAGAGTCAGCAACGTGCTGGAATATCCGAACAAATAAATACGTCAGAAAGAGTATCGGCGAAAGCATTAACGCTTTCGCCGATCGCCTTCCTGACGATAATAAAGGGCTTTATTTTGAGAAAGTATCTTAGTTGCTTTCTTAAATACGTCACTGCACGTATGATCCTGTTCCGCGTCAAAGGCAGCAACGCCGCTGGTGAAGGACAGGGTCATTTCATATGTCTTTTCTTCTGCATTAAATCTTGCAACGATCTCTGCGAGCTTCTCAATGGATGCGCTTAATTCCTCTGAAGTAGTCCCGTTCTTAAAAACTACAAATTCATCACTGCCGATCCGGAATACGTCTGCTGCGTCAAAAACGCGAAGCAGCAACGTAGCCACGTCGGCAATCATTTGATCTCCATACTTCAAACCATACTCGTCATTGACGTGCCTAAGGCCATTCACGTCGAACAGGGCCATGGAGAAGTTTGCCACTTTATCCGTAATGTCCAGATCAATGTCTCTTGTGAGTTCAAGATATGCCGTTCTGTTGCCGACACCCGTGAGGGGATCCGTGTAATCCTGCTCCCGTACGTAGGAGACATACTGCTTCACGTCGAGATGCGTCTGACGGATCTTGTCACCAATGGCATCCACGGTGTGGGATACGGAAATCTCCTCGCTGTCGAGGTCATCTTTTTTCTTCGTCTTTTTCTGCTTCCTTAAAATTCTCCAAAGGGAAGGATTCGCTTCAAAATCTGCAGGCGGTGCCATTTCCAGATTCAAGGTCTCTACTTCTTCGGAAAGAGCAGTCACCTCATTGTACAGGGCGTGGATCTTCTTGGTGAAACGATTGGCAATGGTGATGATGATAAATGCGCCAAACAGCAGCGAAAGCACGGTGATGATCAAAATGCTGGCCGTGTTCATGGCGATCAGGTCGTCATACCACTGTGCGTCATAGTCTACGGCAACGATACATACGAGATTCCCGAGAGAATCAAATACCGGACAGTAGGAGCTGTAGAATATGCCCCAGCGATCGGTAAAGGGCGTCTCGTCAACGGTGGGAACGTGTTCGTTGGCCGCTCTGAAAAGAGCATTCGTAAAAACAACAGGCTCATCGTATTGCCCGGGATCAATGGGATCGGAGTCGATCAGGAAGACGAAATCTTTTGCACCCTTATACTTGATGGTGTAAATGTATTTCATGTCCATGTTGTTCTTGAACAAAAGTAAGGAGTCAAGAACGGCCTGGGTTTCTTCAGGATGTTCCTCCGGACCGTCGTCACGAATGGATTTCAACGCGTCCGCATCCTTGGAGAGGGATGCAGCGGCAATCTTGGCGGCGTCCAGCATGCGGTTTCTGATCAGATTGGTCATGGCCTTTCTGGACTGCGACGTCAAAACGATGCCAAGCAGAAAATCCATTGACAACAGAAAGAAACAGGCAATCAACAGATATTTCGTGGTATCATTTAGCTTTTTTCTTTTTTTACTCATGGCTCATCCTCAGTGAGAGTCGCTTTGTTACAATACAGTTTCACTATTTAACCACTATGATTATAGAAAGCGGGGAATGGATTGTCAATTGCGCAAGGCCTGGAAGAGCTAATTGTAACAAAAATGATTCATTTTTGAAAATCCTCTTGACAAGCTGTGCATAGCTGTGTATACTGTGCATATAGACGCAAGAAACACTTCAGTTTTGGAACATTGAGATGATTGGAAATGAGGTAAATAAAATGACGCTGTTTAGATGTGAACGTCTCACAAAAAACTTGGGGGAATATAAGCTAAAGGACGTAAGCTTTTCCCTGGCACCCGGACGCGTGCTGGGCGTGATCGGTACGAACGGTTGCGGAAAGACAACGCTTCTTAGGACAATCCTTGGAAGCTACCGCTTGGATCAGAAGGTTGACTTTGGGGAACTTACGATCGGTAATCTGCATTTTCGGAAGGACGTAAAGAAATATAAGGAAAGTATGGCGTACGTGTTGCAGGCGAATCCGTTTTCCGAGTTCATGCATCCCATTGAAATTGGCGAGAGGTATGGCCATTTCTATCCGGGGTTTGATCTGAAGAAGTATAAGGAATTGCTTGGAAAATACGAGGTCCCGGTAAAGAAGATGATCACTGAGCTCTCAAAGGGGCAGAGCCTCCGCATGCAACTGGCTTTTGCGCTAAGTTATCCCGCAAAGCTCTACGTGTTCGATGAACCGGTTGGAAATTTGGACGTCGAATTCCGGGATACCTTTTACGGGATCGTCCGGGAACTTACGGCAACCGAGGAATGTTCCGTGATCCTTTCAAGTCACCTGGTTACGGAATTGGAACACGTGGCTGACGAAATCTTGTGGATCGGAAAAGAAAATGAAGAAGGCTTCATGAGATTCTTCGGTACCATGGATGACTTAAAGAATCAATATCGATTGCTGTCCGTGGATGATGAGATGGCAAAGGCCATTCCGGCGGAGATGCTCCGGGGCAAGAGACTTCGTGAGAATCACAAGGATTATCTGATTTATCGGGAAGACGGAGAGTTTACCAAAGAGGGACCCGGCACTCTGCCGAAAGAACTGTGGGAGGAGCTTAGGTTTCCAGATCTCCAGGAGATCATGTATTTTGTGGAAAAGAGGGACGAGTCATGAGAGAATATTTTAGACAGGAAAGGTTGTCCTTTCGTTATATACCGGCATTTTGGCTGGCAAGACTATTGTTTGTGGTTATGATCATTTTACTTCCAACCGCACAGATGTTTTTGATGCTCATGGCGGCCGTATTCAGCTATGGTTTCCGGTTTGAGACGGAGGCGGAAAGCCTGATCCCGCTGACGGATGAAGAGATTAAGCGGATGAGACTGACCAGATGTCACATGATTTGGCTGAGATATCTGATTGTGGGATTCGTCGGCATTCTGCTAGGGTACTTGCTCCCGGATTCCATTATTATCCGGGGAGGCATGTATGGAAGCCCCGCAATCTTAGGCGCATTTTTCGCTTTGCAGATGGTGGCGATTTACGAGACGCTTTTGGAAAGAGCCGAGGGTATCACGGGAGGAAAGAAGATATATACGCCTTTTCGTTACGTCTTTTGTTCCCTTCCGACCGTGATCCTCTTTGTTTATGCATTTAGGGGATTGGAGTTCCGCAAAAAAACGGCTTTCTTTATGAATGGGGCAACATGGATTCATGCAGGCATATTGCTTGCGGCAACGGCGCTACTCGCCATTTACTGCGTGAAACTGTATAGTGAATGGAAGATACGTGATTTCGCGCCGAATGCCGAAAAGGAGACGAGGGCGGCGAAGAAAGAAAAAAGAGAGTAATTAAAGGGAGTCAGGAATTAGCCTAAGGGAAAGGCAGGAGGTAAGAACGTGAACGTAAACGTGCAAACAAAAAGTGGATTGCCCATATATGAACAGATCGAAAGACAGATCAAGGAAATGATCGTCTCCGGCGAATTAAAGGAAGGAGAGATGCTTCCGTCCATACGTGCCCTGGCGGCTGACGTCAAGATCAGCGTGATTACGGTGAAGCGTGCCTATGAGGATTTGGAGAAGGAGGGCATGATCTATTCCGTTCAGGGAAAGGGCTTTTACGTAGACAATCCGGATCTCCAGTATGTCAAGGAAAAGGAGACGGTAGGCATTGAGGAGCATTTGGGAGAGTGGGTCAGCGAGGCGAAAAAGGCAGGCATGACCAAGCAGGAAGCTCTTGACATGCTTGACATTCTGTGGGAATAAAGTGAGGATAAAACGAAATGTTGGAAGCTAAAAAATTGAATTACAGGTATGGTTTCAAAATAGGAAAAGAGAAAGATGATTTTGAGATTCGCGATGCGTCGCTATTGATAGAACCCGGTTACGTATCCTGTCTTTTGGGGAAAAATGGCGCGGGTAAGACAACACTTTTATCACTTTTGTATGGGATGCTTTGGCCTAGGACCGGAGAAATCCTGTGGAATGGGACGCCGCTGACGAAGAGGAACCTGACAGCCTTCCGGCGAGAGGTGGCTTACGCGGGTGAGAGCTGGTGCATTGATGGTTTGACGGTGAAGCAGAACGTGGAAACGCTTTCCATCTTCTATCCTTCCTTTGACAAAAAATACTTCGACAATCTGATGCACCTGGCGGGTGCGGAAGGATGCATGGAAAAACTGGTTGATACGTTGTCTGCCGGAGAGCGCGTAAAGACGGAACTGTCGTTTTTGCTGGCCAGAAGGCCAAAGCTCCTTTTGCTGGATGAGCCGCTGGCAAACATAGACCCCGTGTTTAAGCTGGACATATTGGAGCTATTGCAAAAGACGGTGGCAGAGAATGAGACAGGCATACTGATCAGCACGCATTTGGTCGATGAAATCTCGGACATGGTGGATTACGTTCACGTGATGGAAAACGGAAGCATCGTTGAAAGCGGAAGCAGATTTGAGGTTTTGGGTGAAGAAGGAGGATTGCGGGACTTGTTTGCGAAATAGGCTCCCGTGACGAAAAATGGATAATAAAATGGTCATGAATGAATTTCGAAAATACATGGGTAAAAAGCATTGGAGACTGAACGGATGGATCGTCATCTGGATTACCTCCGCAGCGTATTTAATGAGTTCGGGAAATAAGGTGGCTGAAGCGCTGGAAGGAATGTACCTTGTGGGTGCGATCCTGTTTGTCATGGCGGCGGTTCATACTTACGTCCGGAAGTATACGCGATTCTATTTTTCTGAGATGAAGGACGTGAAGGGACCTAAGCTGCAAGTGCATTCGGACCTGGAGGACGTAATCCGGAGCCTGAGCTTTGATCCTGCCGCATATTTTACCCTCCTGGGGAAGAGGCTCCTGCCGATGCAGATCGGTTCTGCGGCCGTGTTTTTGCTTGCGGGAGCCCTGAAACTGATCACGTTGGAAAAGGCACTGATCATCGCAGTAATCTACTTGGCGGTTCCATGGATTTTCCTGTTTTTGAAAGCATATGAGCTCCAGTGGCGTATGACACACGCGTGTGGGATTGGACGTCGCTTTTTGATTGGGGCATTTGGTGCATTTGCAGATCTTTGCAGGATCATGATGATGGGAATTTCCTTTCTTTCGCTTGCGTTTTATATCATTGGCATGCTGGGAAGCAACCAGTTGATGGAGGGCGTGAGTGAGCAGGAGGCCGTGAGATATAGCAGCAACGTGGGTATCTGGATCGTGGTTGTGGTCGTGGCGTCCATATTGCTCAGTTTATTTGCGTCAGGAGTCTTTGACGATGCAAACTATAGCATTTGGGGAAAGGCAAGGCGCGTGATCGTAGCGGGATTGCTGGCAGCGTTTGTCCTGGCAACGGGAGTGTATTGTTATCAACTGACGAATAATCACGTAAAACTAGAGGAGACGTCCGTAACGGTAAGGCGCGGCGGCGTTGACACGGTATACGGGTTAGATGAGATCGCGTCTTACAGGATTTATTGCCGCAGTGAAGCTTTGGAGATGGAACTGCGATTCCGGGATGGAAAGTCAGCCACGTTGTTTGGGGATGCCGCAGAGGAGACTGATGCGTGGAATGACAAGTATTACGGCGATGCAAATTATGCCGCATATTTGGTGGATTACCTTGCAAGGCGCGGCGTCCAGGGAACCTTGGAGGATCAGGAGAAGATCGAGGAAGTCATGAGAGGGTATGATGCGGAGCTGAAGAAAGGGTTCGAGCACGTCGTCGAAGTGATGGGAAAGTAACCGATCGCCGGGGGACAACAAACAAAATGAAACCAGGATTTCATTGATTGACGGGAAAAAAGAGAAAAGATTTAGTTGGTTGATGGAATAAATAGAAAATTGACTTCACCAGGCCGATATGATAGAATAATTAAAACTCGTTGCACTGCATCTACACTTTCGTGCATCTACAGTACAAACTGAGCAGGCAGTACGTTCCCCAATGGACGTGTGTGGCCGGGTCGTTGAGACGGCAGCAGAAGCATAAAGCATATCTGCGGGACAGTGTCTTGTTCCGGGGTATGCTTTTTTTCGTCCGGAACATATAATGCATTAGGAACGTTTGCGGAGGTATTGTCATGGATGAAAAAAGAATCATATCGAAGATGTCAAGAGTAGGAATCTTGGGAAACGTGGTGCTCGCGGCATTCAAGCTGCTTGCCGGGATCTTTGGAAGGTCCGGCGCGATGATCTCGGACGCAGTGCATTCCCTCTCCGACGTGTTTGCCACGCTGATTGCATATATTGGAGTAAGGCTTTCCAAGAGGCAGGAGGACGCTGAACATCCTTACGGACATGAGCGGCTTGAATGCGTCGCGTCGCTGGCCCTGGGCCTGATTCTTGCAGGAACGGGAATTGGCATTGGATATACGGGCGTTCGTAAGCTTTTGTGGGAAAGGGCGGAGCTGGAGATACCGACCATGTTGCCCCTGATTGCTGCAGTCATCTCCATCGTCGTCAAAGAAGGGATGTTCTGGTATACGATGTATTACGCCAAGAAGCTTGATTCCGCAGCCTTTAAGGCGGATGCCTGGCATCACCGCTCGGATGCGCTGTCCTCGGTTGGCTCCTTTGTTGGAATCGGATTGGCGAAATTGGGTTTTCCCGTCATGGATCCCATCGCAAGCCTGGTCATTTGTCTCTTTATTATGAAAGTAGCTTACGACATTTCGAAGGTTGCGCTGGCCCAGATGTTGGATACGTCCTGTGACAACGCGTTTGTACAAAAGATTAAAACCTTTGTGGAGGAGCAGCCTGGAGTGCGTAAGATCGACCTGCTTCGCACGAGGCAGTTTGGAAATAAGATCTACGTGGACTTGGAAATTGCCGTACAAAGAGACATTTCACTGGTGGAGGCTCATGAGATCGCGGAAAACGTGCACGACGCCATGGAGCAGAATTTCCCCAACGTAAAGCACGTGATGATCCACGTGAATCCAGAGGAGAATTAAGCATGCATTTTGTAGATGCAAAAGGAATATTGACGGGGAACGGCGGGCGCACCGGGATGAACGTGTATCGCGGGTGCTCGCACGGATGCATTTACTGTGACGGCAGGAGCAAGTGCTATCAGTTTACGCATCCCTTCGAAGACATAGAGGTAAAGCAGAATGCGCCGGAGCTTTTGGAGAGGGCGCTGAAATCAAAAAGACAAAAGTGCATGATCGGAACGGGCGCAATGTCCGATCCATACCTGCACTGCGAAAAAGTGATCGGACTGACGAGAAGATGCCTAGAGGTCATTGCGAGACATGGCTTCGGTCTGGCCATTCAGACAAAATCAGATCTGATCTTGCGGGACCTGGACTTGCTTGAAGAGATCAACTGCACGGCAAAATGCGTGGTGCAGATGACGCTAACTACGTATGACGACAAGCTGTGCAAGATCCTTGAACCCAACGTCTGCAACACGAAAAGACGGATCGAAGTATTGGAGATCATGCAGGAGCAGGGGATCCCGACGATTGTCTGGATCACGCCGATCCTGCCGTTCATTAACGACACCGAGGAAAACGTCACGGCAATCCTGAAAGAGTGCGCCCGCGTGGGGGTGAAGGGCATCATTGACTTTGGCATGGGCCTTACGCTTCGCGAGGGGGACCGGGAGTACTATTATGCGGCGTTGGATAAGCATTTTCCGGGAATGAAGGAGCGCTACGTCAAACGCTACGGGAATGCCTATGATTTGCCCAGCCCTAACAGCCGCATGCTCCTTAAGGTTTTTCATCAGTTTTGCGAAGAGAACGGGATGATGCACAGGCCAGAGGAGTGTTTCCAGTATATGAACGAACTGCCGGAACGTTATCAGCAGATGAGCCTTTTCGACCTTTGACGGCAAATTAAAAATATTTTATACTATAATTGTTTTACGCATGATTATGATTCAGAGGGATGACGCTATGGGAAAGTGGAGCAAAAAGATTTGCAGATGCCTTTGTTTTTTGCTGATCATCATAATGACGGGCGGGTGCACCAAACCGGCTGAACAGCCGATCGAACCGAAACTCCTTTTGGGGTTTAGCCAGATTGGGGCAGAGAGCGCCTGGCGCATCGGCAATACGCGTGACATTGAAGAACAGGCGGAGAAATACGTCGTCAGCCTGATGCTGGAAAATGCAAACCAGAAGCAGGAGAATCAGATCGCTGCCATCCGTAGGTTTATCGCGTATAAGGTGGACGTGATCGCATTCTCGCCGATCGTGGAGGACGGATGGGACAACGTGCTTATGGAGGCGAAAAACGCGGGCATTCCGGTGATCCTGGTGGACAGGGACATCAGCACGGAAAAGGAAGGACTCACGACGTGCCTGATCGGAGCGGACTTTTACCGGGAAGGCGTCATGGCGGCGGAATATCTGATCAGAAAGGCAGACAGTCTTAGCATGGAACACGTGAACGTCGTCGAGATCACCGGTACGGAGAATTCCACTCCCATGCGGCAGCGCCAAGCCGGATTTATGGACACGATCGCAAATGATCCAAGGATCAACGTGCTCGAGAGCATTGACGGGGACTTCTTAAAAAGCCGCGGCGCGGAATGCATGCGTCAGCTGTTAGAGACGTACGGGGACGAGATTGACGTCGTGTTCAGCCACAACGACGAGATGACCCTGGGAGCCCTGCCGGAGATCGAAAAGGCAGGATTCTATCCGGGAGAGAACATGATCATTATCTCCATCGACGGCGGGCAGAAGGCCATCGACGTGTTAAAAAAAGGCAAGATCAATTGTGTCGTGGAATGCACGCCGAAGCTGGGAAAGGAACTCATGGAGACTGCCCTGAAACTGAAGGCGGGAGAGAGCGTGGATGCCGTGATACACCCGACGGAGCAAGTGTTTAGCGATGAACAGGATCCTTCGACCATAGAGCCGAGAGGATATTGAGGACGATTGCATGGAGCGAGTGAAGAAGGAGAAAAGCATTCTTGGGCGAATCAATGACCTAAGCCACAGACTGGTGCTGATGCTGGTGTTTCCCATCATCATCAGTCTTGTGCTCATGCTTTTTTATGCGTGGAAATATCACAGTTCCATCGTGAGAATGGAGACGATCGCAAGCCTTAAAACGCTTGTAACGGAAGAGATCCCGGGGAGCGCATGGAACATTATCAGCGGTCAGAATACTTTTGCGGAGAGCAACGTTTATTCGATGATCTTTGAAGTGAAGAGAACCATAGAGATCATTACGGAGCAGACCGGACAGGAGAACAGTCTCTCGCTCATCGTGGCCGGTCGGACAATGCAGACGCTGGAGAACTACGTGGATCACATTCATGAAAACATCGAAGCGCGGGTTCCCGTGGTCGAAAATGAAGAGGTGCTCGTTGAAGTCAGGGACGTTGCTTCGCTTGTGGACAGCATGCTGAATGAATACATCGCACAGGAGATCGCGTCAACGGCGCGCATGAGCACGAGCCTTTGGTTTGTCATCATTGCGACGGCGATTTCGGAGGTTTTGATTGTGCTTGCCGCATGGTGGTTTAGCAACAAATACGTGAAATCGACTGCTGATTTTGTAAGACAGCCGATCGAGAGCCTTGAGAAGGTGACGGGCATGCTGGCGGAAGGTACGCTGGACGCAAGACTTACGGACACCAACGTGTCCGAACTCCGGAACCTGACGATGCAGGTAAATACAATGGCGGACCGCTTGGAAGACATGATGGAGAAGAGTAATCAGGACGCCAAAAAGCTTCGCAAGGCGGAGTTGCGGACGTTGCAGGCGCAGATTAATCCACATTTCCTGTATAATACGCTGGATGCCATTGTGTGGAAGGCGGAAGCGGGGGAAAAGGACGAAGTCATCCAACTGACGAGCGCCCTAAGTGATTTCTTCCGGATCAGCCTTTCCTCCGGTGCGGACTGGATTCCCATCAGTCAAGAGAAGAAGCATATCGAGGGTTATTTAAAAATCCAGCAGACCAGGTACCGCGATATCCTGCGCTATGAAATTGACGTGTCGGATGAGATCGGCGATCGCTACATTCTGAAGCTTTTGTTGCAGCCGCTGGTGGAGAATGCCATCTACCACGGCATCAAGATCAAGCGCGGCGGCGGAATGATCAAGGTCAGCGGAAAGATGGAGGGCGGCAATCTGGTATTCAGCGTGAAGGACACGGGCCTTGGCATGACCAAGGAACAGCTTAGTGATCTGAATGAGCGGATGAAAAAGGGACAGCCGGCCGTCAGCGAGGGCGGCGGAGGCTTTGGCCTGGTCAACGTAAACATGCGGATCCGCTTGTATTATAACCAGCAGGAAGGCCTGAAAATCAAGAGCGACGCAGAGGGCACGGAGGTAAGCTTTACGGTGCCTTGCAGGACGAGAGAGGAGATATTTGAGCATGAAAGTGTTTCTGGCTGATGATGAGATCGTTGTCAGAGAAGGAATCCGGGAATCCTTTCCCTGGGATGAAACCCCGTATACTTTAGTTGGTGAAGCACCAGACGGGGAGATGGCGCTTCCCATGATCCGTGACACCAATCCGGACATTGTGATCACGGACATTCGCATGCCGTTCATGGACGGTCTGGAGCTTTGCCGCGTTCTTCGCGCGCAAATGCCTTGGATCGGGATCATCGTTTTAAGCGGCTATGATGAGTTTGAATATGCGCGTCAGTGCATCCAGCTTGGCGTCAGGGAATATCTTCTAAAGCCCATTAACGCAACGGAACTTCGTGAGGTGCTCGACAAAGTGAGCGGGCAGCTTATGGAGGAAAGGAAAGCATTAGAGCATGCGGCCAGTCTGCGGGCACGCATGGAGAGTGGTGGGAAGTTTGTGAAGGAAAAACTGATTGGATCACTCTTCGCGGAGGAAGCCGTGGAGGAGGATGCAAATCACGTTTTGAAAGAGTTGGAATCCATGGGATGCCCCGTGCCTGCGCCGTTTTATGCAGTCATTGACGCGGCGTTTTCACCGACGAGCGAAGGACAGGAGGCAGCCTCCTCCCTCGCGGAATCCAGCGGCGGGATCGTACATGCTTCTGCGGGGAAAAACGGGACAAGGCTTTTGGTCCTTGGAAAAACGACGGATGATGCCGAGGAGCAGGCATATGCCTTTGCGGCGTCTCTTGTGCGGGAATTAGAGCGGGCGGGCTGCAACGGGATCCGGGTTGGCATTGGAGAGATCGTGGACGAGCCTGAGAAGATCACGCAAAGCTTTAAATCGGCAAGGCACATTAGACACCTCTTGGCCCAGAGAACGGAGGAACAGGCCATCATTCTGGGCGTCAGGGAGATGGGAGAGGTGGCTGACGACAAGAAAGTGTCTTCGATCATCAGCGATGCCAAGATGTACATGGCGCAGAATTTCTCGAATCCGAATTTAATGTTGCAGGACGTGGCGAAAGCCGTGAACATGAGTAAGAGCAGGTTTTCCACCGTGTTTTCCCAGCAAAGCGGCCAGACGTTCACGGAGTATCTGATCTATCTTAGACTGAACAAGGCGAAGGAAATGCTCCGCGGCACCGATGAGAAAAGCTCACAGATCGCCAGGAAGGTGGGGTACAATGATGCCCACTATTTCAGCTACATTTTTAAGAAAAATACGGGACTAACTCCCTCTGATTTCCGGGCACAGTATCAAAATCAACCGGAATAAAATGAAAATTAACCGTTTGCCCAAAACGGCCAGAAGGTTGATATGATTTTCAACCAAGTTAAAATGAACCTTGATTTACCAAAATCTCCGACTGCGCTATGATGTTTTCAGACGATTAAGTCTGCAAAAAAGGAGGAGAAAAAATGAAAAGGTTTAAGGCATTAGTTTTGGCAGGCGTGCTTGCAATGAGCCTTGTATTTGGCGCATGTGGCAGCGATGCAGGTACTGCAGGAAAGCCTGCAGGCGGAAACACGAACAAGGTGATCAAGGTTGGCGTGGTTAACAATCCCCCTTCCGAGTCTGGTTACCGTGAGGCAAACGTAAAGGACATGGAAGCAGTTTTCTCGAAAGAGAACGGTTATGAACTGCACACGTTCTACAACATCAAGAATGACGAGCAGCTTCAGGCAGCTCAGGGCTTCATTACTGAGGGCGTTGACTATCTTCTGATCTCCGCAGCAGAGACCACCGGTTGGGACGAAGTTTTGAAGAAGGCTAAGGAAGCCGGCATCAAGGTTTACCTCTTCGACCGTATGATCGACGTAGACGAGAGCCTTTATGAGGCTGCAGTTGTTTCCGACATGAGCAAGGAAGGCGAGACCGCAGTTAACTGGCTGCTTGCACAGAACCTTTCCGAGTACAAGGTTGTGCACATTCAGGGCGCCATGGGTTCTGACGCACAGATCGGCCGTACCGGAGCTCTTGACGCACAGTTCAATTCCGGCAAGATGAAGAAGGTTGTTCAGCAGACCGCTACCTGGGACGAGGCAGAAGCTAAGAAGATCGTTGAATCCGTTATCAACAGCGGTGAAGACTTCAACGTTATCTATGCAGAGAACGATGGTATGGCTAAGGGTGCCGTTGCTGCTCTTGACGAAGCCGGCATCACCCACGGCGTAAACGGTAAGGTTATCGTTATGGGCTTTGACTGCAATAAGTGGGCTCTTAGAGAGTTAAAGGCAGGCGCTTGGAACTATGACGGACAGTGCTCTCCTTTCCAGGCTAAGATCATCAGCGACCTGATCAAGGGCGTTACCACTGCATCCAGCAAGAAGATCATCAACGAGGAGAAGGGCTTCGACGCTAAGGAGCTTACCGATGATGACATCAATACCTATGGTTTAGGCGAATAATTTAGAGCTGACCAAACGGCGCAGCTGGGCTGTACGTAATAGGCAGCTTCAGTTGCGCCTTTTTTAGGAGGAAAAAGGATATGCAGGACAAGGTCTTACTGCAGATGCGTCAAATAGAAAAAAGATTTCCCGGCGTCAGGGCCCTTGGCGGCGTTGATTTTACGCTGCGGGAAGGTGAGATCCACGCGCTCATGGGAGAAAACGGTGCCGGAAAATCTACGTTGATCAAAGTTCTTACCGGCGTGTATCAAATGGACGGCGGCGAGATCAAGCTTGACGGCGAGCTGATCACCATCCGTTCGCCGCAGGATGCCCAGAATAGCGGCATCAGCACGGTTTATCAGGAAATCACGCTGTGCCCGAACCTGACGGTTGCCGAGAACATGTTCATCGGCCGTGAGGACAGTGCATGGGTACGACATAAGGATTATGAAAAACGTGCGGATGAGATCCTGGGGAAGCTCGGAATCCCGGCAAGAAGCAGACAACAGCTCGGGGATTGTTCCCTGGCCGTACAGCAGATGGTGGCCATCGCGCGTGCGGTGGACATGAAATGTAAGGTGTTGATCCTGGATGAGCCGACCTCTTCCCTTGATGACAAGGAAGTAAACATGCTCTTTGATCTCATGAGAAGCTTAAAGAGTCAAGGCGTAGGCATCATTTTTGTAACGCACTTTCTCGAGCAGGTGTATGAGGTAAGCGATCGCATCACGGTGCTCCGAAACGGCGAACTGGTGGGAGAATATCTGACGGAAGAGCTTCCGCAGGTTGAGCTTGTTGCAAAGATGATCGGTAAGGAACTGGATGAGCTGAGTTCCCTGCGTGAAGAACCGGACATTGTCGTGGAAGAGAAAGAAGTCTTCTACAATGCGAAGGGGCTTTCCAGTAGCGCCGCGCTTCCCTTTGATTTTAGCATCCGCAAAGGTGAGGTGAATGGTTTCACCGGACTTCTCGGTTCCGGCCGAAGCGAGAGCGTCAGGGCAATCTTTGGAGCCGACAAGGTGACCGGAGGATCCGTATCCATCAAGGGGAAACCCGTGAAGATCACGCGCCCCGTGGAAGCCATGAAGAACGGGATTGGTTATCTGGCGGAGGACAGAAAGCGTGACGGCATCATCGCTGACTTAAGCGTACGCGAGAACATCATTCTTGCGCTTCAAGTCATGAACGGCTTCTTTAAGCCCATCAGCCGGAGCGAATCCGAAGCATTTGCGGATGAATACATTAAAGTCTTAAACATCAAGACGGCAAGCCGCGAGACGCCGATCGGCTCTCTTAGCGGCGGTAACCAACAGAAAGTAATCCTGGCCAGATGGCTGCTTACGCATCCAGATTATTTGATCCTTGACGAGCCTACCAGAGGCATTGACGTCGGTACCAAGCTGGAGATCCAAAAGCTTGTGCTAAAGCTTGCGGAGGAAGGCGTGAGCGTAACGTTCATCTCATCCGAGGTGGAAGAAATGCTTCGTACCTGCAGCCGACTGATCGTCATGCGTGACCGTCACGTGGTCGGCGAACTGAAGGGTTCGGATTTGAATCAGGAGCAGGTAATGAAGACAATTGCGGGAGGGGAAGCTAAAGATGAAGAATAAAAATCTAAATGGCTTTAAACTGAATCTTGGGCAGCTGACCATTCCGATCATTGCCATTTGTTTGCTGATTATCTTTAATTTGATCAGGGATCCAAGCTTTTTTGCCATTGAGATCACGCACAATAATGACGGTAATGCGGTGCTTGCGGGAAATCTGATCAGTATCATCAACGGTGCCAGTGAACTTGCGATCCTTGCCATGGGCATGACGCTGGTAACGGCAGCCTGCGGCGGACAGGACATCAGCGTGGGCGCGGCTGCGGCCATTGCGGGCAGTGCCTTTGTAAAAATCTTAAAATCGACGGACTCCATCAACGGAGGGACGGTTCTCTTTGCGTTCCTGTTCGCGTGCATTGTTGCAATGCTGTTTGGTACCTTTAACGGTACGCTTGTCGCGGTGTTCAAGATCCAGCCGATGATCGCGACGCTGATACTGTATACCTGCGGACGATCCATTGCGTATTGGATCAACGGCGGTGCAACTCCTACCGTTAGCAGCCCGATCATAAACGCGATCGGAAGTTTTATTCCGGGCATTCCCGTGCCGACGCCAGTGTTGATCGTCATTACGGGTGCGGTCATATTCAAACTGGTATTCCACTTTACTTCCCTGGAACTCCTGACTCAATCCGTTGGCATTAACGGAAGCGCGGCCCGGCTGAACGGAATCAACGCTACGTTCATCAAGCTGTTGTCCTTTATCATTCTTGGCGCGTGCGTGGCGGTTGCCGGCTGCATCGGCGTGAGCCGCTTGGGACTGATCAACCATGAAACGCTCCTCATCGACGTTGAAATGGATGCCATTCTTGCAGTTGCCATCGGCGGAAATAACTTGGGCGGCGGTAAGTTTAAGATCAGCGGAAGCATCATCGGTGCATACGTGATCCAGATGCTGACCATCACACTTTACGCAATGAAGGTGTCTTCCACGGACGTAAAGGCATATAAGGCGATCGTCATCGTTCTTTTGGTTGTGATCGGATCACCCGTGATCAAGGCCCGTTTTGCAAAGCTTTGGTCGCGATTCCAGAGTGGCAGACAAAAAGTATCAACGAAAGGAGCGGAATAATCATGAATCAAAAAATAGGCGTTCGCAGAGAGCCCCTTACGGATACCCAGCTCCTTATGACGATTACGATCTTTATCTTCTTCGGCATGTATTTGCTTGCGATGCTTTTACTTGGTGGCGGCTTCCTTCGCGCACAGCAGGTTTTTGACATGTTGAATGACAATGCCAGCCTGATCATTGTATCCTGCGGTCTGACCATCGTCATGATCGGAGGAGGAATCGACATCAGCGTTGGCGCAGTGACTTCCCTTGTGGTCATGAGCTGCGTATTGTACTTAAACGGCGGCGGAAACATTTTTGTATCGATTCTGCTTGCATTGGGCATTGGTCTTGCATTTGGCCTTGTGCATGGCTTCCTGATCAGTTATTTGGAGATACAGCCATTCATTGTTACGTTGGCGGGCATGTTCTTTGCGAGAGGCATGACGACGATCCTTTCGGTAAATCCCCAGAAGGTGGCACATGAAGGCTTCTCCAAACTTCGCGACATAAAGATTGAGATTCCTTGGCTTGGTTACGTGGCAAACAATGGCAACGTCGTTCCTGCGCGCATGGAGCTTGGCGTGGTCATTGCACTTGTATGTCTGGTTCTGATCTTCATCCTGTTGAAATTCATAAAGCTTGGCCGTGCATTTTATGCCATCGGCGGAAATCAGCAGAGCGCGCTGATGCTTGGCATCAACGTAAAGAGAACCCGCTTTATCAGCTATGTGATCAGTGGTCTTTTAAGCGGTATTTCGGGATACGTATTTATGATGCATACCGGAGCCGGAAACGCAACGAATGCGGCAGGCATGGAAATGAATGCCATTGCTTCCTCCATCATTGGCGGTACGCTTCTGACCGGAGGCGTGGGTAACGTGGCAGGTACCTTCTTTGGAACGATGACGCTGACCACCATCAAGAAGATCGTGGTTTCCAGCGGACTTAAGGAGCCCTGGTGGCAAAGCATTACGACCGGCGGCATGTTATGCTTCTTTATCCTGTTGCAGAGTGTTGTTCTTGGACAACGTGCAAAGAGGAAAAAATCATAAGGTTTGGATAGGGACGGAACACTCTCGCGAGAATTTTTTATCGCGAGGGTGTTTTTTTGTTTTCTTTGGGAAGATAAGTATGTTATAATCGTAATAAGTAGTTTTTCATCTTTTTTGGAGTATGACAAACGGGAGGAAAAAACATGGATTTTGACAGCCTGCTTTCTGGATATAAAGCCAAAACCTGCGTAATCTCCGTGGAAAGATTTCCTGAGGGAGGATACGGAAACATGCGCATTGTTGCCGGGAACAAGGCACATTGCGATGACATGCTTCAAACGATAGGCCGTCCTTTTGTTCCGGACTCGCCATATGAAGCGTATTTCCCGAAAGATAAGAATTTTGAGGACTTTTGTTATCGAAGCGCATTCCTTGGACAGCCCCTGCACACCTACGTTAGTCTTCCGCAGATGGGCCTTTAGCTGAACATGTTTCTGATCCCCTTGGAATCAGACCGGGAAAACGTGGGATATTGCGCATATACTTACGACGTGACGCCGGAAGCGGATTCTGAGCAAAGGGCAAGTCTTTCCGCCGAGACCTCGTCCGCCGTTTTAAAAACTTGCATCAAGCTGCGCGGTTCCGACAACGTTAGGAAGGCATTTTATGAGGTCATTGAAGACATCCGGCAGATCTGTGATTCCGATCTCTGCTGTATTCTGCTCACGAACCAGGAGGAACGAACTTGTTTCAAGCTGTGTGAAGCGATCAAAGAGGGCAGCGGTCTGCTTTCGATGGATAATTACGTAACCGATTCATTCTTTGCCATTACGGAGACTTGGGAGGACACCATTGGCGACAGCACGTGCATCATTATTAAGGACGAGCGTGACATGGAATGGCTGAAGACCGTAAATCCAAGGTGGCAGGCATCCCTTTCGGCGGCAGGCGTAAGCAGCATCGTTATGTTCCCGCTAAAGTATAATGGCAGCACGTTGGGTTACATGTGGGCGACCAATTTTAACGTGAGCAACACGGTGAAGATCAAGGAGACTTTGGAGCTGACCACGTTCTTTATTGCTTCGGAGATCGCAAATTATCAGCTGTTGCAGAGATTGGAGACGCTTAGCTCCGTGGACATGCTGACGGGAGTGAAAAACCGCAATAAAATGAATGCGTTTGTGGATGACGTCATCAACGGGAAAGCTGAAGTGAAGTATCCGTATGCCGTTGTTTTTGCAGACTTAAACGGTCTGAAACACGTAAATGACGAGAACGGTCACAGCGCCGGTGATCAGATCTTGAAAAAGGCTGCGGAGATCCTGTGCGCAACCTTCCCGGACGGCGACGTATACCGTGCGGGCGGTGACGAATTCATGGCCATTGTCATGGGCATGGATGAAGAGATGGTGGAAGAGAGGCGTAAGCGCCTGAAGGAACAGGCAGCCACCGTACATGACCTGTATTTCGCCATCGGTACCCACATTGTTCGGGACAATGAAGACATCCGCATCGCGATGCGCAATGCCGATCAGGGAATGTATGCCGATAAGAGGGAGTATTATTCCACGCATCCTGACCGCAGAATCCGATAAATAAATCATGAGACGTCCGACGAATGCAAGTCATTCGTCGGATTTTTTTGCGGTTGGAAAAGCAATTTTCCCAGATAATTTTATGTTTTTAAGAACCTTCCAAAGTTTTTGTCGTTTATATGGATAAGTGCAGAACAAATTAAGTTTTGTATCCCTTATGACAAGTAGGGAAGGACTTAATGAATAATAAAGTGGAGGAAAACCAGAATGAAGAATTTAAAATTTACGTTGATTTGTGTATTGATTACATTGACGATCGCAGGTTGCGGATCTGCAAGGATGGAAAATCCCTCTGATCAGCCTGGAACCAGGCAGGAAGAGCCGTCAGCGACGGAGGAACCAGAGGTAAGAAGGGAAGAGCCGTCAGCAACGCAGGAGCCGGAGCTCGCTTCAACATATGTAGATTACAGGGTTCTGGCAATCAAGTCATCCAGATATGAGCAGGATGCGCCGAAGGATTACGTCATTACCAGCATGTCGGAATTTGAAAGTTTCCAAGAGCGTTATCCGGAGATTTGCGGCGGACAGGATTTTATGGAAACGTTCCATACGGAAATCAAGGGATATTTCATTGACAATACCCTTATTTGCCACATGGAAACCGTTGGCAGTGGCAGCATCGTATTTGAGATCACCGGCGTTTCCTTTGATGAAAATCACGCGGCATCCATCGAGTTTAACCGGATTGATCCGAGCGGGGCCGGAACCTGTGACATGGCGACCTGGTTTATGTTTGCCGAAATACCCAATGGCGGCGTGCAAGAAGCAGAAGGTCTGTCAGCGCAAGACATTGAAGACATGAGCGTAGTAGACGAAGCAATGATTGGGGTTTTGAGAACAGAAGAGTTCATTAATGCGTCGGTCGCAGATCGCAAAAACATGGCGGAAGAAATGCTAAAAGAGCTTGAGGAGCAAGGTCTGATTTGTAACGTATATTTTGACGAAGAGGACATGTTTTCGTTCCAGTATAAGTGTGGCGTGCTTGGAGGAGTGGATATCCTGCTTGACAGTGAAAGATATTATGTCGGGGGCGAGCCAATTAATTGATGCCGAAGAACGTCGATGACATAGAAAGAAAATGGTTAAGAGAGGGACAATGATCGGAAACAGACGAATGGGGGGTGACGTGGAGGCGTTCCTTGATATATAATGGAGAGGATGATTCCAGCTAAATGGCAAAGGGGGAGGCCTCAAATGAAGAAGATATTATTTCTTGTAGTATTCATAGCACTGTTTGTGGGATTAATGTCCATGATCCCCAAATTGGCAAAGCCCACGATCAAAACCGTGACAGGAGTTCCGGCACCATCCATGACCCAGACCGTTGGAGAGGAAGTCCTCGAAATAAACGGCATGAAGGTAAGAATCGAAAAGAAGTACGAATACGAAGCCACCGGCATTGCTCAAATGGTAAAGAATTATACGGGCAACGGTTTTCAGGATCAGGTGTCACCCATGGACGTAGGTCTGCTTTGGGGCAGTGCGGCGCAATACAATGATAAGCTCACGTATGATTGGTTTTTTGAGGGCAGAAACATTTTGTACACTGTTTACACGAAGGAAGACATAGATTATATTGATTTTGATCAAGTGATAAAGGAGACCGTATTTGCCCGTCTGATCCCCAAGGATGATTTCGTGCGGGCGGAGATCAAAAAGATCAAGATGAATCAATACGTCAAGATCAAGGGATACTTGGTCAACGCATATTTTCCGGCGGAGGCGAATGCCGGAATCTCGGGATTCATGACGGACGTTGAGGATTGCCACGTAATCTACGTGACGGGCGTTGAATGGCTGAAATAATTCAGTAGAGAATCTGGGGGATAAATCAAAGTGATACTTGTGATCGAAGATGACGTCATGATCAATAACCTTCTTTGTAAGGTGCTTTCCGATAACGGTTTTGAGACGGACAGCGCATTTGACGGAGAGACGGGGCTTTCAAAGGCCATGGATAAGGATTTTGAGCTGATCCTGTTAGACTTAATGCTGCCAAAGAAAAATGGAGAGGACGTACTTGCGGAGCTGAGGAAGGTAAAAAACACGCCGGCCATTGTTTTGTCAGCCAAGAATGAAGTGGTGAACCGGGTGGAACTGCTCCGGCTCGGTGCGGACGATTACGTCAGCAAGCCGTTTGACGTGGATGAGGTGATCTTAAGGATCGGAGCAGTATTGAGGCGGACGGGAGACGTTAAGATGGCTACGGAGCTGAAATATAAGGACATGCGGCTTGACAAGGAGTCGAAACGGGTTTTTCTCGGTGAAAGCGAGCTCGCCTGCACCACCATGGAATACAGCATTCTCGAGCTTATGTTAAACAATCCGAATAAGGTCTTTTCCAAGCGCAACCTTTTCGAGAGCATCACGGGGGATGAATACTTAAGTGAAGACAACACCATGAACGTTCACGTGAGTAATCTGCGCAAAAAGATAGCGAAAATAACGGAGGAACCGTATATTGACACGGTATACGGAATGGGATACCGCCTTTCTAAGTAAAGGCGGTTTTTCGCGTCTTTGGAAGATTGCAATCTTTAGTTTTTCTTTAAGATTGGTGAATAATTTATTTAATCTCATATTTTATGATTGCATTATCAAAACGAAAGGAACTTACGAATATGAGTGAAATCATTCTTGAAACCAGAAATCTGACAAAGCGTTATAAAAACGCGGTGGCATTGGATAACGTGAGCATCACCTTAAAGAAAAACCATATCTATGGATTCATCGGAGAAAACGGCGCAGGAAAAAGTACGTTCATGAAAGTAATCTCAGGACTGATCCTTCCGACAGCCGGCGAGTATACGCTGATGGGAGAGTCTTCAGGCAGTGCCCTGGATGACAAGCGCAAGTTAGTTGGTACCATGATCGAAGATCCTTATCTCTTCCCCAAGTATACGGTCAGACAGAACGTCGAACTGCAAAGGATCTTGGTTGGCAATCCGGATAAGACGGCGACGGACAGAGTGATCGAGCTGGTTGGATTGGAAGACAACAAAAATAAAAAGGCGAAAAAGCTTTCCATGGGCATGAAACAAAGACTGGGTCTTGCCATGGCGATGGTCGGCAACCCGCAGTTCCTTATTCTGGATGAGCCGATCAATGGTCTGGATCCCAAGAACATTGTGACGCTCAGGAACATGTTGAAGCAGATCAATCAAGAAAAGGAATGCACGATCTTCGTATCCAGTCACATCTTGAGCGAACTGTATCTTTTGGCAACGGATTTTATTTTTATCCATAAGGGTAGGATCATTGAGACGGTCACGCACGAGGAACTGGAAGAGAAGTGCAGCCAGTATATTCAGTTAAAGGATGATAACGTTCCGGAGACGGTGACGATACTGGAAAAGCATTTCCCTGACATTGCTTATAAGGTCGAAGCGGAAGATACGATCAAGATCTACGGAAAATCTGATATGAAGGCTGAACTGGCAAGACATCTGATGGAAGCCGGAATCATCGTATCGGAACTTTCTGAAAAAGAACAATCACTGGAAGAGTATTTTATGACCATCACGGGAGGTAAGGCAAATGTTTAATTTGATCAGAATAGAGAGTTTTAAGTTGAAAAGATTCACCCCCTTCTATTATTCCCTGCTTTTTGTCGCAGTACTGATGTCACAAATGATTTGGAAGGGATTAAATCAGGATGCGGTGGCATATTGGGGATATTCCTGCATGCATGATGGTTTTGTGGAAGGAGTACAGGATTGTTCCCTGGCGTTCTTATTTGGCATGTTGATCGCATGGTACGTAGGGGCTGATTTCTCGGAAAGAACTTTGCACAGGGCACTTACGACCGGTACAAAGAGATGGATGATCATCGTGACAAAGATCATTGCAACAAGCATTTTGACATTTATCATTCACCTGTTTGAGCTTCTGATTAACGTGATCGCATACGGAAAGGAATTTGGGTTCTCCTTTGAAGGATTCGGATCCAGGGATTTACTTTGGCTGGGCGTGGTCGCACTTCAGATGCTTGCCTATAACGTATTTTTTGTTTTGATCTCAGTCATTTGCGGAAACATTTACTCAGCCCTTTTTGCATGCGTGGTGGTTTCTGCGATCTGCGGAAACGCCCTTAGGAACCTTTTCGTTGGTAACTATATTTATGAGCATTCCTTTTTCTGCTTCGCAAAAAGTTCTCAAAATTCAGATTTGATACCTTGCGCAATTTGTGCGATAATAGCCTTAGTGATACTTGTTGCGGTTACGATCGTAGTCTTTAACAAGCGTGACGTGGCAAACTAAGACATGAGGAAAAGGAGGATCAGTTATGACGTACGTGGTGATAATGCTTACGGTGCTGGTTCTCCTTTTGTCTTTAAAATTGTTCCTTCTAAAACGTCAGTTGAAGCACGTCGTGAACGGCATGAAAGACAATCCGGACAAACGGCAGTTGAGCGTGGATTTTATTGACGGCGACCTGCAGAAGATGATCGTTGAAGTGAATCAGTTGTATGAATACGTTTTGCAGATCAAGGCAGAAGGCAAGGAAGAGGAGAGCAAGATCAGGGAATCCATATCCATGATATCCCATGACATGAGAACGCCCCTTACCTCGATCATTGGTTATCTTCAGATCGCAAAGAAATCCGCAGATCAAAAAGAAATGATCGCCAACGTTGACATAGCGCTTGAGAGGGCCAGATACTTAAATAAGCTGGTGAATGACTTCTTCGAACTTTCCCTGATAGAAACGGATCAGGTTGACGTGGAGCTGGAAAAGGTAAATCTCTGCGAGATCATTTGCGAGGAAATCTTGGCCGAAAACATGGAGATTGACGCCAAGGGACTTGAGCCAAGGTTTGATCAGGCAGAGCAGAACGTCTATGTTCATGCTGACCGTAAAAAGCTTTCCAGGGTCATTCAAAATTTGATTTCCAATGCAGTCAAGTATTCCGACAAAAGACTGGAGTTCCAGATCGACCGGGAATGCGAGGGATGCGTACGGCTACAGATCATTACGGATCCGGGCGATAAGATTGACGCGAACCGGATCTTTGATCGTTTCGTCAAGGGAGATTCGGCGCGGTCGAATGGCGGAGCCGGTCTTGGCCTATATATCTGCAAGCGCTTTGTTGAGATGATGGGGGGTACCGTCAAGGCTGAGCAAGATGAGAAGCGTTTTGAAATCACGTTAACCTTACCGGCGCACGAGGCGTGAAAGGAGGATCACCATGGCAGAAGCGGATGAGAAGCTGATCGAGGAGATCATGAAACACTTGGACAAAGAAGTATCCGGCGGCAGCATGCGCATGAGCGTGGAGATGGATGACACGCAGGAGGAATATGCAAAGGTTTCCCATAAATGCTGTAAGGTTTACGGAAAGGATTCCACGCGCATGGTCGGTGAGCTGGACATGTATTCCGACCTTTATTTGACGGACATGAAGCAACGAGGGGAACTGGAATGAAGATATACGTTGACTTTGATGATTGCCTGTGTGAGACGGCAAGACACTTTTCAGGGCTTGTTGCAGAACTTTTTGGGAAGAACGTACCATACGAGGATATAAGGTATTTCAATCTGCAAAAATCATTTTCCCTGACGGATGAGCAGTATGAGCAAATGATGCTTGAAGCACATAAACCCGAGATACTTCTGGCTTACGAAGAGACGCCAGGTTCTTCTGCGACTTTGAATGAGTGGATTGACAGGGGCCACGAAGTATCCGTGATCACTGGGCGCCCCAACAGCTCTTACGAGCCTTCCCGCGAGTGGCTTGACTGGCATGGACTGGAACGGGTCAAGCTATACTGCCTAAATAAATACGGCCGGGACGGGTTTATTCAAAAAAGCGATTTCAACCTTGAACTTGAGGATTTTTATAAAATGCATTTTGATTATGCCATAGAGGATTCGCCGTCGGCATTTAGATTTTTCGGGCACTGGCCGGAATTAAAAGTGTTGGTTTATGAAAGGCCGTGGAATCAAACCTGTGAACTGCCGGAGAAAACGTACAGCCGGTGCCGCGACTGGAAGATGATAAGAAGCATATTGTGGGGAGGTATCAGGCATGGATTTTGCAATGATTGAAACTGGGTGGCTATCGATTCTGCCGCCAATAATAGCAATTGCCCTGGCGCTGATAACAAAAGAGGTATATTCTTCACTTTTCATTGGCATTATTTCAGGAATGCTCATCTATGCCTTTGCAGGAGCCGGTAATGTTTTTTCGGCGGCGGCCATGACGTTTGACATGATGAGCAGCAAGATAGCGGATAACGCATATATGATTATTTTTCTTGCCCTGCTGTGGGCCGTGGTAAGCCTTGTTTCCAAATCAGGCGGGAGCCAGGCTTATGGCAGATGGGCAGGATCAAAGCTCAAAACAAAGAGATCCGCCGCATTTGCAACTTCATTTCTCGGCATACTTATTTTCATTGATGACGGCTTCAACTGTCTGACCGTAGGAACCGTCATGAGACCGATCACGGACAGACTGCGCATTTCAAGGGAAAAACTGGCTTATATCATAGATGCCACGGCAGCACCGGTATGCATCATAGCCCCGGTCTCTAGCTGGGCAGTGGCAGTGGCCAGCGAGGTCAGCGAGAAGAACGGATTTAACGTATTTCTTTCAACGATCCCCTATAATTTCTATGCCCTCATGACGATCCTTATGGTATTTTTCATAAGCTTTACCGGCAGGGATTTTGGCCCGATGAAAAAGGCCGAAGAAGAAGCCCAAACCCAAGTAAACGAAGAAAAGACCGGGTTGGACGCGGGTGACTCAAAGGGCCACGTGATTGACCTGGTGCTTCCCATCGTGGTATTGATCGTTTGCGCAATCCTGGGGATGGCTTACGTCGGTGGTTTCTTTGACGGCGTGAGTTTTTCGGAAGCGATCGGTTACAATCCGACCGCAGGCTTATCGCTGGGCGCGTTTGCCGGGCTTCTGTGCGCTATGCTTCTGTATTTGCCGCGCAAGCTTATGAAGCCGAAGGAGTTCATAGATTGTATCGTAAGCGGTATCGGAAACATAGTTCCGCCAATGCTGATACTGATTCTTTCGTGGAGCCTGGGAGGGGTGTGCCGGCAGTTGATCGGAACCGGCGTATTCATCTCCGGATTTGTGAACGGTTCCAACCTTCCTCTGGGCCTTCTGCCGTTTCTGATTTTCGTAATCGCTGCACTGATGAGTTTTTCCATGGGTACCAGTTGGGGAACGTTTGGAATGCTGATTCCGATTATCACCATGATATGTGAGACTGAGGCAGGAGCAGGTCTGCTGATACCGGCGCTTGGAGCAACTCTTGCGGGATCTGTTTACGGGGATCATTGTTCCCCGATATCAGATACCACGATTCTTGCGTCAACCGGAGCAGACTGCAAGCACATAAGGCACGTGGAGACGCAGCTTCCCTATGCGACGCTTGTGGCAATTGTATGCGCAATCGGTTATCTTATCACCGGATTTATGAAAACCCCGGTTTTGGCCATAATCATTGAGGGGCTTTTGCTGATAGGGTGTGTTCTGGTTTTAAGCAAAAAAAGGACGCGCAAAAGTGAAGAAAGCTTTTACGTGCCGGGAGAGACAGAGATGAGAGAGATTTTGAACAGAAGAAACGTTTTTATCTTATGCGCCGTGGCCGTTTTGATCATTGGCATCTATTTGATTACTCACGCAGACAAGGGAATTGAGGGACATTGGGTCCTTGAAAAAGAAATAGAAAGCAATGGAAACGTGCTAAAAAAGGCGGAATTAAAGAGCCTGGGAGTGACTGAAGAGTACTTAATAACGGAGGAAAAGGTTCATTACGTTTGCCAGACGGAGCAAATGTCAAAACCAATCGAGATTAACTTTGAGTTGGTACGTAATGGAGACGGTACTTATCATTTTAAGAAGGGTGATTTAGCTTTTGTTTCCAATGTCGTGGTGAAGGGAAACAAACTGTCATATTACGTCGGAGAAGGAGACGGCCGTACCCAAATGATCTTTGTCAGGAAATAGGGTACGGTCGTCATGGCCAAACTAGTATTCAAATCGATAGCTTCCCGAATGTCCCTCCGTTTTCAGCTTTACGGTAACCGTTCCTTCGGCGGTCAGGTCAACCGTTTCATCGCCGGAGATTTCCTTGTCGAATAAGACCTTGTCATCGTTCTTCTGAGTGATCAGAACGTGCAGGGTACCTGACTTTGTCGTGATCTCACAGTGGATCGAACTGGAATCCTTTGAAGGCTTGAGATTATGGATCATCGTGCCAGTGATCTTGGAATAGCTCCCAGTGAATTTGTGCGCTCCGTTGCTTCCTGAGAAGCCGATGCGCACCCCGGAGCGGAAAGTTAAAATGCCCAAACTTTTTAAGAGAATGACTAACACCAAAACGCCCAGCAGCGCGGGGATTGCTATCTTTATATTCACGTTCTTTTTCATCGCTTATTCCTCCAATTCCTTTTCTTTCTTTAGTTTCCGGATTTTAATCGTCATAATCATGACTGGCAGCATGAAGATTACTGCAAGGCTCCCACATATTGCAGTCGGGAGCACGCTTGGCCAATAGATGATCGCCAACAACAGTACCATAAACACTGCAAAATACCACGGCTGGTTCATTCTGTTATAGTAATCGATCTGATCCTGTTTTTCCGTATGGAGTTGGAAAGGCTTTCCGTCATTTTCCTTTTCTACGATCAACAGCTCTTTGTTGAAAGTCGTCTTCAGGGTGGAAAATTTTCCACCCTTATCCGCCCAAGGACGAAACGTTAGCTTGTTTGTTGAATAAGCCAGATTCATGTTTTTGTAAAAGACCTGGTAACCCACGTCTTCCAGGAATGCTTTATATTTTTCCTCTTCTTCAAGGGATCTGTCGCCCACGTATTCGACCGTGTAAACATATTTCCCGGGCTCACATTCGTCGAATACATACTCGAGTTTCCCCGTCTTAACCAATCGGTATCCCTTTTCCGCCATGGAATTCAACCACTTTGTCTGCTGGCCCATAAAGCCTGCAAAAAATCTCCGCTTTACGATACTCATTATAATCTTCACCTCCTATTTCCGCATGATGCTTGCTGCAGTCTCGGTGAGATCACGGAGTCTTTGCAATTCCTTCTCCGCAATCTGCCTGCCTTTTTCGGTGATCACGTATTCTTTCTTTCTGCCGTCCGAATCCCCATACGGTTCGATCCAGCCCTTTTCAGCCAGCGTATTGATAGCTCCGTAAAGGGAACCGGCTCCGAGAATCAGTCTTCCGCCCGTTTTTTCATCGATAAACTGCATTATGGCGTATCCGTGCTTCGGTTCATACAGTGACAACAAAATGAAGAACGTAACTTCGGTGAGTGCTCCGCTTTTGACGTTATCTTTCATGTCTTTTCCTCTTTTCGTTTCAGCTCTAAGGCTTTTTGTGCCTTCTGGTTAATGAAGTGATGGTAAGGGCTTGAATTGCTATTACGAATACTGTACTATCGTTAACCGTAATATAACACTAACCGTAATAAACTGTCAAGTGTTTTTTTCAGAGGGCCGAAACTAACGCTTGCGGGAAGACAATTGACCATGGTTTCCGATTTTGGTATACTTGATAAGAAAAGTAAGCACGACGAAAGCTTTCTCTATGAACTGTGAGGATTAACTGATGATAGAGATTTCAAAGATTACGAAACTATATAAGACGAGAGAGTTACGGGAAAGTGAAGTGGATGCCATTCTTGAGTTGTGCCGGAAGAACCCATTGTTTTATGAACATACGGAGGCGGAAGCCACAAGGGAACGGATCCTGGAAGACATGAAAGCAACGCCTCCCGGCATTGGGCTTGAGGACAAGTATTTCTTTGGATTTTATGAAGGAGATGAATTGGTTGCGGTGATGGATCTGGTGGACGGCTACCCTGATCCTAAAACGGCATATATTGGTTTTTTCATGATGAATCCGTCATATCAGGGAAAGCAGGTGGGAACCGCCATCATCCGTGAGACGGTGGAGTACCTAGGTTCCATCGGCAAAACTGCGGTGCGGCTTGCAATTGACAAAGGAAATCCGCAATCTACGCATTTTTGGACAAAAAATGGGTTTGAGGTATTGTTTGAAGCAGACGTAAACGGGTGGACGAAGCTTGTCGCGGAAAAAAGGATTCACTTGGTTAAGTCAGACGGAAATCTCTTTTCAAGAGGCAGATAAGTGGTCTGATTCCAAGGAAGACTAGTGGAAATTTGACATTAAGGAATGAGCATAAAATGAAAAAGTTTGTAAAAAGCAGCACGTTCAGATTCATAATAATGGCAGGTCTTTTATTATTGGCTTCTTGCATGATCTATGGGATGACATACTTCAGTACCATTCCGCACGTTAAGACGTTTTTACGGCAGAAGCCTTTTTGGCTTTTGATCAACGTTGTTTTGGTTCTTTCCGGATTGATTCTCCTGCAGGCAATTCTTGGTAAGTGTTGGATGACGGTCCTTGTTGTATCCATGGCTTCTTTTGTGTGGTCCGTCGCAAATTATTTTACGGTCACGTATCACGGAAGCCCGCTTTTTTTGAGTGAATATGCCAATTTAATGACGGCATTGGACGTGGCGGGGAATTATTCTTTTGGCATCAATGGTGACGTGGTCAAATTAATCTGTATTATTATTGCATTGCTGGGCGTGACCTTTTTGGTGAAAATGCTGGAGCGAAAAGCCCCCGTCGCAGTTGCGGGATCCCTAAAACGACGTGCTTGCGGACTTGGCATTGGAATGGCCGGATTAGGGATGGCAACGTTCTTTGTTTTGGGTCCTTTGAAGCTCAAGCCTGAAACTACCATGGGGTGGTCGTGGAAAGCAGGAGTGGAAAAATATGGGTTTTTGGTGTGCTGTCTGGAAGATGCGCATAATGGCATGGCCAATCCATATAAGATGCCGGAAGGTTACTCATGGGAGGCTCTTTCAGACGTGGGAGACGGTAAGGAGGCCACGGCAACGGAATATCCGAATCTCATAGTGATCTTAAATGAAACCTTTTATGATCTGGAAGAATTTTATGAGATCAATCCGGACGTATCACCTTTGGAGAAATATTATGCCATTGACAACGCTGCCTTCGGATTTGCACATTCGGGCGGCGGCACCAATGACTCGGAATATGAGTTGCTTTTGTCGAATTCCCTTTATCTGCTAAATAAGACTTCTCCTTTTAACTTCGCGAATTTGAAAGATCATTTTAGTATTGTCGAGTACGTGGAGAAGTTGGGATATTCTACGATTGGCATGCATTGCGGGCAGAAGGAAAACTATCATAGAAACACGGCCTACAGGGATTTGGGATTTGATCGCATATTTCTTGGCCAGGATGACTTCAAATATCAAAAAGCGAATTTCAACCGGAAATGGCTCGATTCGGAAAATTATAGGGACATGATGGATCATCTTGAGGAAAATGCTTCAGATCCACAGTTTGTTTTTCTTTTGACGTATCAGAATCATGGAGGCTACGAAAAAAATGATAATTCGCTGGATACGGTTCACTCAGGAGTTGATTATGGGGAAACGACAAGCCGGCTGAACGAATTCATGTCATCGCTCAAGCTTTCTTCTGATGCATTCTTCGAATTGACGGAGAGCTTGAAAGGAGAAAGACCGACGGTGGTTCTTATGGTGGGAGATCATGGTCCGGCCCTTGGAGGCACGTTGACGCGAAAGAGTACGGAGAACGGGTACAACGGGGAACTGATCAAAAGCTTGGTTCCGTACGTGATTTGGACAAATTACAAGGAAGTGCCTGAGCAATATGGAAAAATTGCGAGCATGGAGGATTTGATTCCCATGATGCTTGACGTTGCAGGACTCCCGCTTTCGACGTATTATAACTTGATCTTGGAACTCCGAAAGCAAGTGCCGTTAAGAAATGGAAATGGAGCATACGTTGATGCTAACGGTAAGGAGGGGCAGTATTCGGCAGAGTCGGAATATTACGATCTGATGAACAAGTATTTTTACCTGGAATATAATTCGTTTGACTTAGAAAAAATGAGAAAGGAATTATTTTTGCCGTAACGGATTTACCGTTATTCCCTTGATTTTTACCTTTCAGGACAAATATTTGCCTGATGGCGGAAATTGCGCCAGATTGTGGGATTTCCTGCTATCATCCAATTGTAAGGTAAATGACGGACGCGAAAAGCGCAACCGAAATGAAAAATCAAAGGAGGATTTTATTATGGCAAAGTTTACGATCGACGTTCCCGCAGGTCCTATTTGGAATCAGCAAGATGCAGAGAAAAAGTGTCCCATGGTGTGCGCAGCGCACTTTGGAAAGTGGAATGGTCAGTGGAACACGGTTGTTCCTGGCGAGATGAGTGTTTGTGGATGCGAGATTGATACGGACAGAGAGGGTTCTTCTGAGCTGATCCTGGACGTGATTGCAGGTCCCATTTGGAATCAGGACGATGCAAAGGAGAAGTGCCCCGTAGTATGCGCTTCCTATGGCGGAGAGTGGACCGGAGGATGGCATACTCCTCAGGAAACTTGGGGAAAGATGAGCGTATGTGAATGTAAATTCAAGATCTGATCAAGTAAGGATCGTTGAAGCGAAAAAGCACCTGCGAAAGCGGGTGCTTTTCATTGCGGTAAAATTGGAATTATGATAAAATAACGAGGGAAGTGACGGCATGTTTTCAGGGGTAGTGGGATGGGGGCAGAAAAATGGATGAAGAATACTATTTGACTGAGGAACAGAGAATTCAGCAAGAGGTACAAAAAGAAGAAAAGAAACGGTTGAAAAGAGAATTGCGCTATCAGCGGAGATGGCTTCGCAGGGCAGTGATCGCAGGAATTATTCTTTTGATTGTGTTTTTTTGCATAGCCCTTAAAATCAGGGAACTCAACACGGTGCAAAGAAAGCCTGTGATCTATCTTTATCCGGAGGAGCCGACAGAAGTATTCGTCCGCTTGGAACACAATGGTGAATTGACTACTACTTATCCCCAATATTTGGACGGATGGCACGTGATTGCTGAGCCTGACGGGACATTGACGGATGCTGCGGGAATGACGTACAACTACCTGTATTGGGAAGGAAAATCCAACGTGGAATATGATATGTCTGCCGGATTTTGCGTGGAAGGACGTCACGTGGCAGAATTTTTGGAAGAAGCACTTTCCGAATTGGGATTAACGAGGCGCGAGGCAAATGAGTTTATTGTGTATTGGTTACCGTTGATGGAGAACAACAAATATAACGTTATCAGTTTTCAGACGGAGGCATATACGGATAATTCGGAGCTGATCATTCATCCGGAACCAGATACGATGATCAGGGTTTTTATGGCGTGGTATGGAAGCGACAAACCGGTGAAGATTCAAGAGCAAGAGCTTACGGCTTTGGAGAGAAAAGGGTTTACCGTGGTTGAGTGGGGCGGAAGCGAGATAAATTCCAAGTAGAATGAGGGCGGTAAGGCCATGCAAAAAGAAAATTATTGTAAGATAAATGGGGAAAAACAGTCGATATACTACGCGAGAAGAAAACCGGGAGATCCTGATATCGTATACTGTCAGATGCACGGAATATCGGACTATCAGAGTCTTGTGCTTGTAAGAAGATGATTACGATAAAACAAGGGATAACAGAACTTGATCAATGGTGAGTCAGATGGTTTTAGGTTAACGTGCGGTTGGGGGAGGGACGGACGTGAGCGATTTTATTTGGTATATTGTTACTGCCGTCATTTTTGTGGCATTAGGAATGATATTCCTCAGGATTGGATGGCAGATCTGGAAGAATCAGAAAATGAATCTTATCATTAGTAATCATTGTGACAAAGTTAGTGATGAAAATAAATCTGCATATTGTACGCTTGCAGGGATTGGAGTATTTATCATTGGGACGGGCTTTGGTCTTTCCGGGATATGTACCGTGTTGCTTCAGTCTGTTTACGCCTTTGTGCCAATGACGGCTGGATTGGTTTTGGGAATGGCGTTGCTAATTTCAGCAGTGATCAAGTACAACCATTAACGGAAGGGATCGAAAGGGACAGTCAGACATGAGTGAATTAAAGGAATTAATATCCGCGATCAAAAGATATCATCTTCACAACAGGGGCTATGCCTTTGCCGCATACTTCTTTGGCATGATCGACATCGCTTTCACCAGCATCATGGCTTTGGCCATGAAATACCTTCTGGATAATGCCGTCGGAACCGGAGACGGTGACCTGCTGCTGAAAGTGATCCTGTTCATGCTTTTCGGGATCCTTTTGGCAAAAGGCAGTGACGTTCTCCGCCGCTATCTGACTGCCGTATTCTCTTCAAGAACGGTGACGGACTCGCGCCGCCGTTGCTTTATGCATCTTCAGGAGCTTTCCCTTAGGGAGTTTTCTGAAATGCAAGTGGGTTATCTCATGGGGAGATTTTCTACGGACATGAGCGCCGTTCAGACCCTGACCAGCGTAACGATCCCCTCCTTTGTGACTGGAATCGTGCGGATCATAATCAGCTTTGTCCTCATCTTTCTTTTGGATTTCCGCCTTGCATTGATCAGTATTGGCGCTTTGCTCTTAAGTGCCGCAGTACTTCTCATTCTGGGAAGGAAATCCCGTGCTGCAGTCAAGGCACTCAAGGATCAGGCAGGCCTGCTTACCAACATGCTCATGGAGAATGTCCATAACCAGCCCTCCATAAAAGCATTCGACTTGCAGGAGAACTCGCAGACCGATTACGAGCGCGAAAACAAAAAGCAAGAAGAACTCACCATTCGCTCCATGTTTACCAATGGCTGCCTGACCGTTGCCTCCGGCGGGTTGATCGAGTTCTTCAGCGTTCTGATCATTTGTCTCTGCGCTTTTTGGATCTTCTCCGGCACCATGACGGTCGGCACGCTGGTTTCTTTTAACAGTCTCTTTTCCTCGCTGAGTTCGGCAGTTTTCGCACTCATTGCGATCATTCCGTCGCTTGTGGAATGCAAGGTCTGCATTCATAATCTCGAGTTGTTCTTTGCGAAAAACCCGGGAATCACCACTGACCCAAATGCAGTGGCAGTTCCCGATCCCCTGATGGAGCTGTCCATGGATCATCTCACCTTCGGCTACGACCCGGAGAAACCGGTTTTGAAGGACGTCCAGCTAAAGGTTCCTGCCGGAAAATCCATTGCCATCGTCGGCCCCAGCGGCAGCGGAAAAAGCACGATCGCAAGCCTTCTCATGCGTTTTTATGATCCTGACGAAGGAATGGTCATGGCAGACGATCAGGATTATAAGCATCTGGACCTGCAATCTCTTCACAAGGCCGTCGGCATTGTTCCCCAGGAAACGATTCTTTTTAACGATACCATAGCCAATAATCTTTTGGCTGCCAGACCGAATGCCACCTACGGCGAGATCGTCGAAGCCGTGAAGGCTGCTGCGGCAGACTTTGTTTTAAGCCTGCCGGGAGGATTTTCCTGCCAGGTGCAGAATGGAGGGAAAAATTTATCCGGCGGACAAAGACAGCGCCTGTCCCTTGCAAGAACGCTCCTCAGAAACCCGCGCTTCCTCATCATTGACGAAGCGACCGCCTCTCTGGATCCTGCTGCAGAGCGTGCCGTGAACGATGCCATTTTGCGACTTCCCAGTCGCGGTACCGCGATCGTCAACATCACGCACCGACTTTCGGCAATCTCCGGATATGACTATGTTTACGTCCTCTCCGAAGGGAGTATCGTCGAAAGCGGAACACATACTTCTCTTATGGCGCGCAAGGGAATCTATGCCCAGCTTTTTGAAAAGCAAAGCGGCTTTATGGTCACGGATGACATGTCCAGTGCTACCATCACGCCGGAAAGGCTTTCCAAGATCGATCTTTTCAAAGAATTCCCCCAAAATTCCTTGGCCGAGCTTTGTAATAGCTTTAGTTCGGCTAATTATCCTGCCGCAAGCACGATCATTTCCGAAGGAGACGAGGGCGACCTGTTCTATATCATTGTTCGCGGACGCGTTGAGATCCTAAAGAGGATTAATGATCAGGATACCCGGGTTAAAGTTCTTGAGGACGGCGACTTTTTTGGAGAGATTGCCCTTTTGTCAAACGTACCCCGCACTGCCACGGTGCGCACGGTGGATCCCGCACTTCTTATCTCCCTGAAGCGCTCCCGCTTCTTAGAGCTCACCGACTCCGTGCCCGGCATGCGTGACAAACTCGAAAAAACCATGGGCATCCGTCTCGGAGAGCTCACGGAACTCAGTCATCAAAAGCAGTTGGGAAGGCAGATGGAATGAAGCTGGCCTCTAAGGCCTCTGCCTTGACCGTAACGAGCCCAGGCGCCATGGATTCCATACCGACGCTAAAAGAGGTATTAGAGCATCAATGGGAGGAGGAAAAGGAATGTACTGCTCCGAAAGGAATATCCCGGGTGGCTTTATTCCGTATCCAAGGGAGCGACCACGGTCTGGGAGCATTGGGATGGCATTAAGCCCGACGGCACGTTCTGGGATGATGACATGAATTCGTACAATCATTATGCATATGCATCCGTGGCGGATTGGGTCTATGGCGTTGCCTGTGGCATAAAGCCCGTAACGCCGGGCTTTGCAAAGGTTCGCATTGAGCCGCACCCGGACGAAAGACTGAACAGTCTCTGCGCTACCCTCGATACCGTGCATGGAAGAATTTGCTCTAGCTGGAAATACGTGGAGAACAGCATCCGATATGAGATCGAAGTGCCGGTGGATGCAGAGATCGTGATCGACGGGGTCTGCAAGACGGTGGGAAGAGGGAAATACCTGCTAATATCTTGTAAATAGAGAAAAAAGAAAGGATATATAGATACATATGGTGGGATTCGGGAAATTCACGGAGAAAGGAAGTAAGAATATGAAATATCAATACAAGGATATGCCTGAAAGCTTGAAGGGAACATACGGAGATTATTCCAAGAATTTTGGCTTCTCATGGAAGGAATTCGTGGCGACTGTTCCGTCTCCGCTTTTTCTTGTCACCACATACAAATCCAATGGTATGTCAAATGCCTGCATGCAGTCTTGGGCAACCTTTACAAGTGCCGATCGTGGTAATGGATTCTATGCTATTCTTGCCAGCGTGAATAAAAACGGACATCTGTATCAGAGCATAAATGAGACAAAAGAAGCCGTTATCAATTTCATGTCTGAAGAGTATCATGCGGCCTGTATGGCGACAATCCAAAACAATCAGTTTGAAGCAGATGAGATTACGGCTTCGGGTATGTCTGTTGAAAAGGCATCATGGGTTAACGCGCCTATGGTTCGAGAATGCTTTATGAACCTTGAATGCAGGTTTGTCTGGGAAAAGGAAATCGTACCGGGTGATGATCACGTTATGCTCTGCCTTGAGGTAGTCGGTATTCATATTGATGAAGATCATATGGCCGATCGAACCGGAGAAAACGGAATTCTTTACAACATCCACTATCAGATGAATCCGGAAAAAGTAACAAAGACAAGTCATGATTATGCAGCAGTTCTTAAGAAAAAAATAGACGTTATGGAGTATTAATACAGTTATGGCTGATGAAAAATCATGCGGTGCGATCGTATATACATATGAAAAGGGTGTCAGGAAATATGTGATAATCCGGGGGACGGGAATTTATAAGGATACCGATTCTGTGATTATAATACATGGGGGATGCTGAGAGAAGATTATGCGCAACTTTAAGTTGCGAAGCTGACATAAATAGCACTTGCTGTTTGGGGGAGTTGTTCGCGCAGACTTGTTATGCTGTATTTGCGACGCGGCGCAAAGGTAACGTGAAAACAACAGCATATAAGGATCATAAGGAGGTTAAACATGATCGGAATACTTGTAGCCGCAAACAAGGAGTGGGCATTTATAAAGGAGTACTATAAGGACGATATCAAGGAATTAAAGACGTACGTTTTCGGCGAATACTTTGAAAAAGCCATAAACGGCAAAGCAGTCCTGATATTTAAGTGCGGAGCAAGGAAGAGTAATGCATCGGCGTCCACGCAATATATTATTGATCATTTCAATCCGGAGAAGCTCATTCTGATCGGAACTGCGGCGGGGGTCAATAACCGGTATAGTCTTACGGACGTACTGATTCCCAATACGGCGATACAAAGCGACGGCGACTTTATCGAGAAAGGGCAGCCTTTCCGGGATAGAAATATCACGCGTATTGATTTGTCAAAGTATTCTGTTGAGGGTAACTACACGATAGCATCTCGGGATAAGCCTCTTATTTACAAAGAGGATTGCGAATTGCTGGGAAAGTATAGCGTGGATATCTGTGACATGGAAGCTGCGGCAGTCGCAAACATTTGTCATTTGAATAACAAAGAATTAATAATCCTTAAAGGGATTTCCGATTTCCCTGGCAACTACGATCCAACTGATGAAAGACAATATCAGGAATTCGTGGAAAACGTACCGCGAGTAATGGCGAGAATCCTAAATGACTACGTTAGTGAATTCATATAGTCTGAGCCATTCATTCGGAAAATCTTTCTCGGGTTTATTTATGATGACTAATCGTTAGTTTGAAGAGGGATAAGATGAAATCCAGGCAAGCGGAGGAAGGTAATGGTCAGGGGAACACAAGCATAGACTGTATCAGAGCTTCCCTTTTGAACAATAAGCAGGAAGTAGTCGTTGTTGCACAGGAAAAGGAAGCTTTGGCAGGGTTTGTTTGCGTCCAGCTTAAGAAATCATTTTGCTATGATGAATATATGCCCGAAATCACGGAAGCCTACGTCAGGCCAGAATATAGAAAACAAGGGCTTGCAAGTGCGATGATCACTTTCGCGGAAAAGTACTGCAAAGAACGCTATGCCCTTCATAAATATGAACTCCTGACGGGAAAGAAGAATACTGTCGCACAATCTGTATATGATAAACTTGGTTATAAAGATGATCATGAGATTCATATGTCGAAAAGGGTATAAAAATGGGGAAGGCTTTGGTTATGGTCGCTATCGTCACGGGTGCCAGCTCGGGGTTCGGGTACGAGGTCTGCAAGCAGCTGGTTGAAAAGGGTTACAAGGTCTACGGCATCAGCCGAAGAAAACATGCGCCGACGGGCGTAACGGCCATTAGTGCAGACGTATCTGATGAGAGTTCCGTTCGCTCGATAGTCGATGAGATCGCACGCACGGAAGGACGGATTGATCTGCTGATCGCTAATGCGGGCATGGGAATTTCAGGGCCAGTGGAGTTGACTCCGGAAGAAGCATCCAAGCGGATCATGGACGTGAATTTTTTCGGGCAGGTTTATGCTGCTCAGGCAGTTCTTCCGTATATGCGTGCGCAAAAAAGCGGTACTATTGTCTTTGTGAGTTCTGTCGGAGCTCCTATCGCACTGCCATATCAAGCATTCTATTCTGCGAGCAAATCAGCTGTTAATTCCGTGGCGCTGGCGCTTCGAAACGAGGTGCGTGAATATGGGATCCACGTAACGGTTGTCATGCCAGGAGATGCAAGCACCGGCTTTACCGATGCACGGATCAAGCATCACGATTCCGGCGTTAAGGACAATGGTGCGGCTTCTTTATATCCAGGGTGCGATAGCGCGGTTTCCTCCATGGAAAAGGATGAGAGAAATGGTATCTTGCCAGAACGGGTTGCTGCCATTATCGTTCGTGTTGCGTGCAAAAAGAATCCTGCTCCGCTATATGTTACGGGTTTCAAATATCGAATTTTACTGTCGCTTTACAATATTTTGCCCACAAGGGTAGCTGTGTGGCTCGTCGGAAAATTCTACCAGAGATGATAAGCGAAAGCCACGATTACTTTTTGACGGGAGATCATTTAACCGTTCTCGCCATGGATGGGGACGCGGCGATCGGCTGTGCAACAATGAGTTTTGTCAGGATCGTGCCTACGTTTGAGCATCCCACGGGAAAACGAGCGCATCTTATGAATGTCTATACGAGGCAAGAATACCGTCGTCAGGGGATTGCCCGCAAAATGGTTGAATCGCTGATCGGATCATATGCTTCAGGAGGGTACAATGATTGTATTGATAAAGGATGCGGATGAAAAAAGAGCAATCGCAAGAGCGGTGCTTGAGGCCTTGCCGGAATGGTTTGAGGTCGAAGAGAGCCGTGAAGGTTATATCCGTGATTGCGCAGACTGGACATTCCTGGCGGCAAAGGATGGTGATAGGATCATGGGATTCTTATGCCTGAAGGAAACGGGGAATGCCACTGTTGAACTCGCCATTATGGGCGTGATGAAGGAATACCACAGAAACGGCGTTGGTCGAAAACTTGTAGAAAAAGCCAAGGAAGTGGCTAAGGCCGATGGTTACGAATTTATGCAGGTTAAGACTGTCAGGATGGGAATGTACGAAGATTATGACAGGACAAATCTGTTCTATGTAAGCTGTGGTTTCAAAGAATTCGAAGTGTTCCCACACCATTGGGATGAGGCGAATCCATGCCAGATCTATGTGACATATTTGAAATAAGAAGACGCATGGCAAAAACTTTTGGCGGTCATGTTTGATATGTCTTCGGCCTATTGGAACATAATATGGGGATTCTTCATATTGCTTGGAACGGCTGTGTTTGTGCTTGGAATCGGTTTGATGATAAAAAGGGGAAATCTGTAAGATGGCATATGCGATCAAGCGAAATACAAGGTGTCAGGCATGGGAGCTTGGCGGCGGATCTGAGATGGAACAAAGCATGATCAGTCAAGGCAGGATGTGCGTCCGTCCAGACGGCACATATGAAATCTTCTCTCTGGAAGCCCATGGCGGAAAGGGGAACCGGAATCCGAAGAGATCCTGTATCTGCTGGAGAAAGGGATTTTGAAGATTCATCCTGATCACTCAAAACAGTATTTTTCAGCATCTTTGTGGGATACGGAGGAGACGGCTGCTTGTGATGCAGTGGTTGTTTTCTTTGACATAAAGAGGGATTCGGACGGAAAGATAGAAGAGATCAATTTCAATTTTGTGGATGCTGAATACTTCCGGAACAATTACAGTCTAATGGATAAGATAAGCTGATCAACGTACAATACGTGCATCTCACGTACCCTATATGGCATTTGACGTGATGACCTATTGAACGTTCCCGGTTTCCTTGGTATCTTGTGCCTAAGAGATAAAGGAGGTCGGGAATGATACGGTGTAATGACGTTTACAAAAGTTTTTCGGGAAAGACTGTTCTGGCGGGGATAGGTTTTGAGATAAGTGACGGAGAAATATTCGGACTCCTCGGACCATCTGGGGCTGGTAAAACCACCCTCATCAAAATCTTGACCGGACAGCTTGCCTTTGATAAGGGTTCAGTGGTTGTTCTTGATAAAGAGGTTTCGTCTTTGTCAGGAGAGGACAAAAAGAGTATCGGGATTATGATGGATCAGTTCGGGGTATATGAAAGATTGTCCTGTATTGATAACCTAAAGGTTTTCGCCGATATTTACGGAGTTCCTCATGGCAGAATAAAAAGCACTCTTGAACAGGTGGGATTAGGGGATGCAGGCGCCAAGTCGGCATCGACGCTTTCTAAAGGGATGAGAGTCAGACTGTCTCTTGCAAGAGTGTTTATGCATTCTCCCAAACTGATCTTCTTAGATGAGCCTACAAGCGGGTTGGATCCGCAGACCATGCGACAAATTCATAAGATTATTCTAGAAAAGAAAAAAGAGGGCTGCACCATCTTCCTTACCACGCACAACATGGAAGAAGCCTATAAGCTTTGTGACAGGGTCGCACTTCTTAATGAAGGTGCGATCGTTGAAAATGGATCGCCCGAGGAAATATGCAGGAAGTATAATCATCAGAAAACCATAAAATTGCATTTATCATCCGGTGAGGACATTTTGATACCTCACGAAAACGGTTCTGCGGAGACGATATCACGGCTATTGTCCGATGGGTGCATCGAGACAATTCATTCGTCGGAACCGACTCTTGAAACAGTCTTTTTGGAACTGACGGGAAGAAAGTTGGAGGAGGATGAATAAATGCGTAACAGTTTGATTATTATAAAAAAGCAGCTAAAGGATACCCTTAAAAATAAAACGGTTTTGATACAGTTCATTCTTTTCCCGGTCATGACGCTTATCATGGAAAACGCCATCAAGATTGACGGAATGCCGGAACTGTTTTTCACAAAGCTGTTTTCGATCATGTACGTAGGCATGGCGCCGCTCACGTCGGTAGCATCGATCATATCCGAGGAAAAGGAAAAGAATACCCTAAGAGTGCTGACTATGGCAAACGTGAAGCCGTGGCAATATCTCATGGGAATCGGTTTTTACGTGTGGTTCATATGTATGATCGGGGCTGGCGTGATGGCGACGGGTCTAAAGAAAGAAGAGGTCCCCTTTTATCTGCTGATCATGGCTGTTGGATTTTCCATTTCAATTCTCGCGGGGGCATGCATAGGCATATTCTCAAGGAATCAGATGACGGCAACATCCATTGTCATGCCGGTAATGATGGTCTTTGCTTTTTCTCCGATGCTGGCCATGTTTAATGAAAGCATAGAGAAAGTGGCCAGATTTATCTATACCCAGCAGCTTAAGAGAATTATGGATGACGTGACGTTTGCCGGGATAAAGGCGGACGGCATCTGTATTCTGGTCGTAAATGCAACGTTGATGATCATTTTATTCTTTATTGCATTCAGAAAAAAGGGATTGGAATAAATGAAGATTGAGATTGACATAGACGAAAAATATTCGGATACGGAAGTCGTGATCCGGGCAAATAAATTGGACAGCGACGTTGAAAAACTTGTTGCCATGATGCGCATGGTGAACATGCAGATCGGCGTGCACAAAAACGATGAAACGTATCTGCTCGACGTGGAAAAGATATTGTACGTGGAGGCCGTGGATAGGAAGACGTTTGTGTACACGTCGGAAGAAACTTATGAATCAGATCTTAAGCTGTATGAGATGGAACAGGAACTTCTTGAACGCGAGTTCTTTCGGATCAGCAAACAGAGCATTGTGAACGTCAGGATGATCAAAAGCTTAAAATCCGACATAAACAGAAAGATCAGGATCACGCTAAAGAATGATGAACAGATCGTCGTGTCACGTTTGTATTCCGATGAACTTCGAAGAAAGCTGGGGCTTAAGTGATGGAAGAAAAGAAAACCATATTTAATTATATAAGTCAGGCATTTGCAACGTTTGGGATCATCGTGCTGATCTTTATTACGTTAAGTATCATAATAGGGGAAAGTACGAAAGGCTACTCCACTCTTTTTTCCATGGGGAAAAAGGGAATTTCAATACGGACGCTCGGTGAACTCCTGTTATTGGCGATAATGATCACGCTTGCGCAAGTTGTTTTTTTGACGGACAGGTGGATCATGAATATGACAATGATAATCAGAAATTTGCTATTCTTCACGGCAGTACTGATCGTGATCGTAATTATGATTTTTGCATTCAAGTGGTTCCCCATAGGAGACGTGACTGCGTGGATCGGATTTATCATATCTTATGCATTAAGCATAATCATCAGTACGCTGGTAACAAAGCTAAAGGAAAGAACGGAGAATTCAAAAATGCAGGAAGCTTTAGATAACTACAATAAAAAAAGCAGCTGATCCTTTTGGATCGGCTGTTTTTTTGAATCAAAGCTTTCTGTAGATCATGTTATCACGGGTTAGGATATGCTCTGAGATCATGTCGCGGCGGATGGTGCAGAAATCGTCGTGAAAGTCGGCGATGATAAGATTGATCTCCCGTTCCGTGTAGTCGCGGCCCTTCTCGAAGGCTTTGGCGATCTCTTCGAGAACAATGAGCTCCTTCTTTCGCTGAGACGGAATGCTCTTTAGCTTTCCGTATTCAAAGAAGGCGTCGATCACTTTCTTGCGATACGCCTCGTCACGTTCGTCCTGAAGCGATTTTTCCTCAGACTTTTCCTTGAGTATGTCTAGAATTGAGACATTGAATACGTCGCCGTTGATGGCATACATGGTGTAATACTGCTCTTTGCGTGACTTGACCGCGCCTGCGTCCACAAGTTTTTTCAGGTGGAAGGAGATGGTGGCAGGTGTCAGGCTTAAACGCTCCGACAGGCGTTCCACGTACATGTCTTCTTCCATGAGGGACTTTAGGATCTGTATGCGTGATTTGTCTGCAAGGCATTTGAAAAGGCTGATGGCCTGTAATTCCGTCATGTCATACCTCCTTATTCTGAACCATTTCTGCGAATTTCGAGTTGATCTCTGATACGGCATCAAGTTTTGCTTCTTCAATCAAGATTTTCCGGGCATCATTGTGAACCTTCGCCTGCTCGAGAGACGCCTTCCAAGGGCCGGTAATCTTATCGAAAGCTGCGGGAAATGCAATTTCAACGGCATCCTTTGACTGCGCGGCAGCCGCATGATATACGGCTTTGCAGATGTCGTAAACGTTAGATTTTGCCTTTAGCACGTTTGATTCATCGATGCGTCCTTCCCGTGCAAGACTCTTGATATCTGAAAGGACAATAGATTTTCTCTCATCAAGAAATGAGAAAAATAAGTTGTCAATCATTGCTTTTGACCTCCATTCATATTGATTAGATAAATATCTAAATAGAAAATACTACGTAAAGAGATATTTGTCAACACAAATTTAAAATGGAAACCATTGACAAGAATGGTGCGCCGTGCTAAAATGACACTAAGTCATTTTTGTTTTGTGCACTGAAAAGGGAGAGAAAATGCCAAAGGTTTCGGAAGGATACTATGAAAAGAAAAAGCAGGCAATCATTGACGCGGCATACCGAGTCTGTGCAAGAAAACCCATCACTTCCGTTGAGATGAAGGATGTGATCGCGGAGACGGGATTTTCACATGGCGTGGTTTATCGGTATTATCAGGACCTGGATGACGTGCTGCGCGATCTTGTCGTAAGGATCAACCGCGAAAACGCCATGGGCGAAAAGCTTCATGCCATTATTGACGGAAAGAAAGCTACGGAGTGGAAGACCGTGATCCGGGAAATCTGTGACATGCTGGCGGATTACCTAAAGGGGGTCGGAACGGACGTACTAAAGATTTCTCAATATTGTGACGTGCTGGCCATGAGCGATCCGGGAAGGGTAAAGGCGATAGCAGGTAAGATCGGAAAAGAGGAGTCCAGTCCGCTCCTGGAGCTTGTGCCTGTTCTTGGTGCTTACCTGACGGACGTCATTCAAAAGAATGCCTTAAAACCTAAGCATTCCCTGGATGAGATCATTCAGTTTATCATTGCATCTTATCATGGGATCCAAACGGGATATGTTTTGTCAACCTGCTATGATGCCAGGCAATTAGAGGGGAAATATGATCCAAAGGTGATGTTTTCCTGTTTGGCGGATTCCGTGATCTTGATGCTAAGCAGACCATAATAAGGGCGTGTTACAAAGCAGGAAAGCAGGGAAAGTTGTTGCCTGTGACGATGTGTGAAAGGATAGAGATTAACATGAAATTTCATACTTTTGGAGATGAGAAGAATCAAGTCATGATTTTGTTGCACGGCATGCTAAATCCATGGCAGATATGGGAAGATGCCGCCGCGTATTTTTCGAAAGAGTATTACGTGGTCGTTCCGGAACTGGACGGGCATACGGAGACAGAGAAGAGCTCCTTTGTTTCCGTGGAGGAAGAGGCGGAGGCGATCAGGAAATACGTGATCGAAAACTTTGATGGAAAAATCAGCGCTTTGTGCGGCCTTTCCATGGGAGGAAGGATTGCGGCAATCCTTGCCGGAATGCCGGGGATTTCCGTGGATGCGCTCGTGCTTGACGGCGCGCCGCTGCAAAAACTTCCGGGCCTATTTCGAAGAATGATCAAAAACAGCTACCGCATGGTCATAGAGAAGTCAAAGGGCCGGGATCCCAAGATCTTGGAAAGGGCAAAAAAGGAATTCCTGCCGGAGCGTTACCTGGAGGCTTATCTAAAGGTTGCGGATCACATGGACGAAGAGAACATTCCCAAAATCATCGACAGCGTGTTTCGTCCCTTTGAATTCAAGGCTTACGGTGATCAGGTGAGAATTTTGTTTTTGCATGGTACCAGGGGCAATGAAAAGGTATCCGCCAAGGCTGCAAAGTGCATGAAGGAGGCGAATCCGCAAACGGAGATCCGCTGCTTCCAAGGCTATGGCCATGCGCAGCTGGCAAGCTTCGAAATTGACAAATGGATCCAAGAAGTTGCGGCATTCCTAGGCCATGCCGAGGGATAACTCTACTTTTCGTAGGTACCATTATTTTAGGCGCTGGTTTACAATCTGTGCATGGAGGTGAGAGAACATGAACCAATATGTTACAGGCGCAGTAATCAAGGGGCTGCGTGAAAAGAACAAGATGACGCAGCTTCAGCTGGCGGGAAAGCTAGGCGTGAGCGACAAAACGATCTCGAAATGGGAGACGGCGAAAGGCTATCCGGACATTACCCTGCTGGAGCCAATTGCAGAGGCGTTTCGAATCTCGGTAACGGAGCTGATCTCGGGAAATACAATTTATAATGCGAACGTATCCGCAAATATGCTGCGATCGAAGTTTTACGTCTGTCCAGTTTGCGGAAACGTGATACATGGCATGGGAGAAGCAAGTATCCATTGTCATGGCATTCAGCTTTCGCCTTTAGAGGCGGAAGCCACGGATGAGCACCACGTGATCTTGATCGAGCGTATGGAGGATGAGTATTACGTGCAGATTGATCATAGCATGACGAAGGAGCATTACGTTTCTTTTGTAGCGGCAGTTTCCTCCGATGGGGTGCAGATGGTAAAGCTCTATCCAGAGGGAAGCGCCGAGGCGCGGTTTAAGATTCGGGGAGTTAAAAGGATCTTCTTTTACTGTAACCGAGATGGCTTGTTTACGATTGATCCTATAAAGGGCATTGATGACAAAGAGAGTGGATACGAGACGTATCAGGAACAAAGAGAGTTGGAGAAGGCAGCAGACATGCTGTTTGGATAGGAAAAAATTGGAAATGAAACTTAACTATCTGCTTTTTGTTCTTATTCTTTACTTAGCAATTTTGGACTTAAACATACCTCGTCTGCGGCGACAGGGGACATTTTAAGTATTTCCAACAGTTTTTTCATTTCTTCAGTCTCAACAAGGTCATACGGGCTTTTATAACCCAAACCCAGCCTTTCTGAAGAGGAATTTATGAAAACGGTGGATGATCGCGTAAAACGACTGACAAGCAAAAATGCTTGATTTTGCTTTGGTTTATACCTAAAATGAAATTTGTAGAGAAGTTGTATTTCAGTTTTTATAAGGAGCAAAAATGTTAAGACCGGAAGAAGTAATTCAACGTATATTGCCCAAAGAATACGTTCTCGAGCATGGCGTGTCTGAACAGGATCTGTCGGATGAATATTATATCGATGACAACAACATATATCAGTATGGGCAGATGTTTGATAAGCCCATGGACGAGGGCGGTAAGCCGTTTTGCGGGATAGGATATGATCTGCGCGGGGAACTGTATTTGGGATACACTGAGTATAAGGACGGCTGGCAGCATGGATTTGAAGTAGAGTATTATGATTCCGGGAAGTTGAACTCTCTTTCTTATCTCAAGGAAAAAGAGGAGTATTACGGCTATGCCTGGCATGAAAACGGTATGTTAAAAACGGTGTGGGAGAACCATCGCAAGGATATTCTCGGCTATGAACGTCGTAAGGAATACGATGAAACGGGCAGGCTGATAAAGCAGACGATAAAGTGTGAACTGCAGTGTATCTATGAATTTGATGCGCCCGATCCGAAGTATGAGGTGGAGTGGCACGAAAACGGTGAGTTCAAAAAGATCGTTAATCATTCGCCCCATCAGAGAGTGCTCTATGCCGGGATTATACTGGACGAGAACGGGTATCCGGTTGAAAGGATATTGAACCCGAATTATGCTTCGGAGACCGAGTCGCCTGAGCATTACGCGAACGTGTGGAACATAGGATGTTTTACAAACGAAGCCTATCGGTTTGAAGGCGAATACCTGATCCATTTGTATAGTACTGGCTGGCTGCCTTACTCGGGAAAACTGTGCCACCGCCATAAGGAAGGCTGGATCGTGAAGGTCACGGAATACGACAGAGGGCGCATCAAGGGCAAGCAGCAGACATACTACGAAAATGGGCAGCTGAAGGAAGAATACAACATAGAAAATGGCGTGGAATATGGCGACCATCTCTGGTGGTACGAGAACGGTGTTTTGAAGAAAGCGGTGATCCGGTCCTCGCGCCGGTGGGGGTCGAAGGTTATGCAGGTTGTATGTTTTGATGAAGCGGGAGACTTGAACACGTGGAACTAAAGATTGATCCTAATGGAATATGGTATCATGGCTCGAACATGGTGTTTTCAGAATTGAGAGAAGGCAGTACCATCACTCAGTGGAAAGAACTTGCAGAGGCGTTTTCTCATCAACCGGACCGATTGAGTTATGATGACAACGGAACAATTTATCATAACGGAACAGAAAAAGGATACCTATACGTTATAGATGAACCTATTACGGTTGGCATTGACGTTTATCAGCATCCAAGAACCGTTATGGATGAAAATGCAGAGTTTTTGACGAAAAGACCAATAAAAGTAAAAATAATACGTGAACTGTAATTTGACGGGGGTAACATGGAAAAAGTTGAAATCAATAATTATGAAGATTTGTTTCGGGTTCTTGATCGGTTAAACGAAAGTATTGACTGGGATGCTTTTTATGCAGAAAGAGTTATGAAAGCGCCGTTCCTTACAAACAATACGTTGCCGGATAAAATGATAACGGAATTTGTAAAAACACATAATGTCAAGGAAGCCGTGGAATTTGGATGCGGAGAAGGCAGAAACGCAATCTATCTGGCAAAAAGGGGAATTGACGTGGTTGCCATAGACTCTTCTGACGTTGCAATTCGTAATGCGAAGGACAAAACAGAAGGCCTTAATAACGTGAGGTTTATTTGCAACAATTTTCTGGCTGTTGATTTTGAAGACCAAAAGTATGACCTCGTAATAGACAGCGGAATGTTTCATCACTTGGCACCACACAGAAGATTGCAGTACAGAGAACTTATTAAAGAGATCTTAAAAGAGAATGGATACTTTGTATTGTTATGTTTTTCGGCTGATGAAGAGGGAGCCGAAGAACTTGATGATTTAGAGTTTTATACGAAAAGGAATACGGGGGTATCCTTTTCGGAACAAAGGCTAAGGGATTTTTTTGGCTCCGATTTTGAAATCATTAGCATTGAAAAGCGTGGGCAGGAAATAACGGAAGAATACATAGACATTCCATTATTGTATGGCCTTGTCATGAAGTTAAAATAGAGTAAGCTTAAGGCGATACTTGCCCACGCCGGCAGGACGAGGGCAGAGTGAAAATCGGCCATGAGAGGTGGGTGCGTTAATGAAAACGATTAGAAAAACGGATTACGTCTATATGGAGATTCTTCGCGTGCTAAGTGCGTTTGCGATTGTTGTCATCCATGTGTCAGGGACAAACTGGAGTAAGCTAAGTATCGGCTGCTCGGATTGGACGGTGCAGACGTTTTATAACGTTGGAGCGCGTTTCTCTTTGTGTGTATTTTGTATGATTACCGGAGCTCTTTTGCTAAATCCCCAAAAGAGTATCGGAATTAGAGAAGTTTATGGTAAATACTTTAAGCGAATATTGACGTGTCTGGTCGCTTGGATTGTGCTGTATGCTTTTTTTTATGCCGTAATCGAGAGACCGGGAGATTTGAAATACTTAATTAAACGGTTTTTTGTGCTTCCCAAACATCTTTGGTATCTTCTCATGCTTTTGGGGCTTTATTTGGCGCTGCCCGTGCTACGGGTCATTACCGCAAATAAGAAAGTGACGCTGTATCTGATCTGGCTGCTTATTCTGTTTGGAATGGTATTCGGAACAATACAGGACGTAACGGGGTATTTTAGCAGCGTGGCTGGAGAGAGCAAGGTCTTTTATCTGTGGAATTTGCTGCTTGATGACGTAAATGAACTTAACAGGACGTTTGTTCCAGGTTACCTTGGATGCTTTCTGTTGGGGCATTACGTTCATGAGCATGGCGTGGGAAAATGGAGCAAATGCTTAGTTGTCATGGCAGTTCCGGCATTGCTTCTTTCCGCAGGACTTACGATTTTGTTTTCGATGATCACGGATTCCTACGTAATATCGTTCATGCTGGAAACTAATCCGCTGATCGTGATGGCCGCTGTCGGCATCTATGAATTCTTCAAAGGAGCAAAGGGAAAGGAAAAGGTATATGACGTAAACGCTTGGTATATCAAGGTGATGCTCTTTGTAAGCGCCAATTCATTTGGCATCTATTTGACGCATTTTGCGTTCTTGGTAATACTAATACAGTATTTTCACTTTGGCGATTCCACCTCCCCAGTGATCCTGTCCATTCCGTTCAATTCCCTGGCGGTATTTGCGGCGGCACTTGTCGTATCAGTCATTTTAGGACGGATTCCGTTGGTAAAGAAGATCGTGACTTGACAAAGAGAACTGGCGTAAGGCAAATATATATTCTAGTTTAATGGAGGTCGGGGATTGTAGCGGAAACTTACAGTTAAAATGACTTCTTCACTTGTTTTAGGAATTTCTCTGCTATAGGCGTAAAGGTCTGGTATTTGTTCCAGATAAGATACAGCTTTGTTTCCTGCGTTGGAGACAGCGGTTTGAATATCAGGTCACTTTCCTCGGAACAGTTGATGAGATGTTCGAAAGTAAGAAGGATGCCTAGCCCTTCTTTTGCAAACATGGAGGCATTATAAGAAAGCCGGAAAGAGCCTTCCAGATGGAGTCTGGGATAGTGTTCTCCTGCCCATTCAGGTATTTCAATATTCCAGCTTTGTTCAGAGCAGTAAAGAGGCTGTCCAATGAGGTCAGTTGCTTTAATGCTCTTTTTCTTTGCCAGTGGATGGGTTTTTAACATGACCGCACCCCAGAGATCGGAATCAGGAAAAACAAGATATTCGTATTTGTCCGTGTTTGGTGTTTCACATATTACTCCAAAATCCAGAAGTCCTTTGTCGAGTTTTTCCGTAACCTGTTCAGTGTCACCGCTGGTGACGTGGTATGTAAAGTTTGGATACCTATCCTTTAGTTTTTTTATCTCACGTGCAAGCAGACTGATCTGATAGGATTCTGCCAGACCGAAATAGATGTCTCCGCCTGTGATGTCATCGAGGGAGATGAACTCCTGTTCAATTTTATCTGCCATTGCTACAAGATCTTCTGCGCGGTCACGCAGAAGCATACCCTCATCAGTAAGTTTGATGGAGAAACTGTGACGGGTAAACAGTTTTTTTCCAAGTTCATCTTCAAGTGATTTTAAGACCTTTGATAAGGTCGGTTGTGTGACATGCAGGATTTCCGCGGCGTGTGACATGTTTTCTTCTCGTGCAACTGCAAGAAAGTAGCGAAGGTTCTTTATTTCCATCTTAGTAGCTCCTTTCTATGATATTCCATTATGGAATATCACGATATTCATTTTATTTATTAGCGAAGATCATGTCAATGCATTATTCTTAAATTAGAAAGACAAAAGAAGTGTTTTACGAGGAAAATGAACTTATGGAAATGGAACTGAAGGCAATGCTTGATAATTTAGCGGATGCAGGATGCACAAAACATGATGCTGAGATCGCAGGAGAACTGTACAAAAACGGACAGGCAGATGAGCTGATCCGATTCTTAAAGAAATGCAGATGCAGCCTTATGGATGAGATGCATGAAAGCCAGAGAAAAGTAGACTGTATGGATTTCCTGATCCGGCGGGTGGAGAGGAATGCGGCAAAGTAAAAAAATATGGAGGACAAAGCAATGATCAAAGAAGAACTGAAACTGGTACAGGAATGGGACAAGACTTTTGCAAAAAGTGATAAGGTAGATCACAGTAAGGTGACATTTGTAAACAGATATGGAATCACCCTTGCAGCTGATATGTATGTGCCTAAGAATGTGGAAGGAAAGCTTCCGGCTATCGCAGTAAGTGGACCGTTTGGAGCTGTGAAAGAACAGTGCAGCGGATTATATGCGCAGACCATGGCAGAGAGAGGATTTTTGACAATAGCATTTGATCCTTCTTTTACGGGTGAGAGTGGCGGAAATGTCAGATATATGGCGTCACCAGACATCAATACGGAAGATTTTATGGCGGCTGTGGATTTTCTTTCTCTGAATGAAAAGGTAGATCCTGACCGAATCGGAATCCTTGGCATTTGCGGATGGGGCGGCATGGCAATCAATGCGGCTGCACTTGATACCAGGGTAAAAGCAACGGTGGCTTCCACCATGTACGATATGACTAGAGTGAATGCAAACGGATATTTTGACTCCGCGGATTCTGAGGAAGCTCGTTATGAGGCGAAGAGGGCACAGTGTGCACAGCGTTTGGAAGACCTTAGAAATGGCGAGTACAAGCTTGGCGGTGGTGTGGTGGATCCGCTTCCGGAGGATGCTCCATTCTTTGTGGCAGATTATCATGACTATTACAAAACAGAGCGTGGATATCACGCAAGATCACTTAACTCCAATGGCGGCTGGAATGTGATTGGATGTGAATCGTTTGTTAATCAGCCAATCCTAAAGTACAGCAATGAGATCAGAAGTGCAGTTCTTCTCATTCATGGTGAGAAAGCACATTCCTGTTATTTCTCAAAGGACGCTTATGCTGCGATGATAAAGGACAGCAAGTATACGGAAAATAAGGAGCTGCTGATAATTCCTGATGCAGTGCATACCGATCTGTATGACGGAGGCGGAAAGGATGCAATCCCGTTTGATAAACTGACTGAGTTTTACATGGAGTATTTGAAATGATAAGAACGATTCATTTGATAATCTTAGTAGTACTGTCCTGCACAGTACTATCAGGCTGCGGAACGATTGTAAAGGAAGTGAAACAGGCAACCCCTGTGAACACCGACTCAGCAGATGCAGAGGATACATCTGAGGAAAAGACTATTAATCAGACGACAGAAAAGCTGGAACCAATTACAGAATACGAAAACGTCACAGAGCAGGAGGACGAGATTATCATGGTTATGACGATCAATGATACTAAAGTGGATGTTACATGGGAAAATAATGCCGCTGTGGCTGAACTGAAGGAACTTGCAGAAGATGAGCTTACGATATCAATGTCTATGTACGGAGGCTTTGAACAGGTAGGACCTATCGGAAAGAGTATCACACGAGATGATAAACAGACGACTACGTCGGCAGGAGATATTGTCCTTTATTCTGGAAATCAGCTTGTAGTGTTTTACGGATCTAATTCATGGGCATATACGAGACTGGGGAAAATAAACCTGAATGAGAAAGAACTAAAGAATCTACTTAGTAATGGTGATGTTACAATCACATTAAGTATGGAATAGGGAGGATACATGGCGAAGAAGATACTCATAATTGAAACAAGTTTAAGAGCAAAGAGTAATTCTGACAGGCTTGCCGAAAGCTTTGCAGAAGGCGCAAAAGCAGCAGGAAATGATGTTGAGATTATTTCCATGAAAGGAAAGAATATTGGCTTCTGCACAGGGTGTTTCGGATGCCAGAAGTATATCTGCTTTCTGTAGCAGCTGAAGATGAGGATTATGTAGATAAAAATGCCGCAGGTGGTGTACAGGGGTGGGTAGATTGTTTTGAAAAAGCGGAGTTTAAGGGAAAAGTGTTCGCCGGTGGTGTAAATGAACAGGGAGAGATTGAAGGACACAAGGCTTTAGATGAAGCCTATTCAATGGGGAATGCTATCTAATCAATAGTGCGTTATATCGGAAATACGGGGTTTTTAGAGATGATTAAGGTTTTGTTTATTTGTCACGGCAGGATTTGAACCGCCTTAAAGAAATGGCGGAAACAAGCCATTCATTGGTAACAAAGTATCTGATTTACACCTTGTTTACACCTTTTGAAGGTGGACTACCCGATGAATGATGAGAGCACTCTGCGTTATGCAGGGTGCTTTTTTCTAACATCTTGTGCTTAAGAAAACATTGCAAAGATCGTAATGTTCCATGGGAGTTCTGATGCTCGCTTTTTTTATTTCTGAAAAGTATGCACTTACCATTGATGAGATTAAAGAATAACTTTCTTGGGGAAAATTTTATTATTGACAAAAATACGAATCCGTACTATTATAAAAATACGATATCGTATTATAAAGGAGCAAAGTATGAATTCAAGAAAGTTTTTTTATGATTTTGGAAGAGCGCTTTATCATGTTGATGCTTTTTATGATGAGTTTGCGAAGCAAAGCAATGTTTCATCGGCTTTATTATGGGTTTTGTATGCACTAAATGACGGGAATCCACATACACAGATTGAAATCAGTAATGATTGGGAATTACCCAAGACTACGGTAAATACAGTAATAAAAGAGATGCAAAAGGACGGATATGCCCTACTTGTTCCTATCAAAGGAAAGAGAAGGGAGATGTCAATTGTCCTCACAGAAAGCGGTAAAGCATTTGCAGATAATGTTCTTTCTGATCTTTATAAAAAAGAAGCTGAAGTGTTTAAATCTCTTAGTACAGATGAGCAGGAAATCGTAAAGGTACTGGAAAAATTAGCTAGAAAACTTAAAGGGGATGAATAGCATGGAATATGTGACTTTAGGAAAGTCAGATTTGAAAGTCTCTCGTATATGTATGGGATGCATGGGCTTTGGTAATGCAGCGACGGGTCAGCATAGCTGGACAGTCGATGAAGAAACTTCCAAGTCTATTATTAAGAAAGGCTTGGAACTTGGAATCAATTTTTATGATACGGCGATTGCATATCAGGCAGGTACGAGTGAAGAATATCTTGGAAAGGCTATTAAGGAATATGCCAAAAGAGATGAAGTGGTTATTGCAACAAAGTTTCTTCCACGTTCACAGGAAGAAATTGCAAATAAAGTGTCTGGCAAAGAGCATATGCTTAGAAGCTTGGATACAAGCCTTTCTCATTTGGGAATGGATTACGTGGATTTGTATATCTATCACATGTGGGACTGGAATACTCCTGTAGAAGAATATCTTGCCGGTATGGCGGAAGGTGTGAAAGCAGGAAAGATTAGGCAGATTGGTATTGCCAACTGCTTTGCATGGCAGCTTGCTGAGGCGAATGCAATTGCAAAGGAAAACGGATGGCCGGAATTTGTATCTGTTCAGAATCATTACAATCTCATTATGCGTGAAGATGAACGTGAAATGAAAGTATATGCAGACGAAAGAAATATTGCACTTACACCTTACAGTGCACTTGCTGCAGGACGTTTATCAAAAAGACCAGGCGAGACATCAAAACGTCTTGAGCAGGACGCATACGCTAGACTCAAGTATGATGCATCTGCAGAAAAGGATGCAAAGGTAATAGCAAAGGTTTGTGAAATTGCGGATACAAGAAATATATCTATGACAGAGGTATCTCTTGCATGGCTGCTTACCAAGGTTACGTCTCCTGTTGTAGGAGCAACAAAGATAAGTCATGTCGAGGGCGCTGCATCCGCTGTAGATTTTAAACTTACTGATGATGAAATAAAAGCTTTGGAAGAATATTATGAGCCACATTTTTTGTCAGGAGTAATGGCACAGAATACACCTCAAGCCAGAACTACAGAGCAGGTGTGGGTTAAGAATGGAAAATATGTAAAGTAGTAGGAAGGTGAAAGTAAATGGAGAAAATAATACAAACGGCAGGCAGAAATCAGCTTGGTGAATTCGCCCCAGAATTTGCTCACTATAATGATGATGTTCTCTTTGGTGAGAACTGGAATAACCAGGATATAGACGTGAAAACAAGAAGTGTTATTACAGTTGTGGCACTCATGTCATCAGGTATTACAGATTCTTCTTTGGTATATCATTTGAAGAATGCAAAAGCGCATGGTGTTACGCAGAAGGAAATCGCTGCGATTATTACACATGTTGCATTTTATGCAGGCTGGCCTAAGGGATGGGCGGTGTTTAATCTGGCAAAAGAAGTGTGGGAAGTAAATGAAGGTGATTTACCATGAAAAAGATAATATCAATATTATTAATAGGACTTATGGCATTAGGTCTTGTAGCCTGCGGAAATAATGCTGGTACCAACATAGCTGGGACAGGTGAAAATAACAATACAGAAAATGTAGGAGAAACAAGTATGACAAGCGATAATACAGAAACTGTTGTTAATGATAGCGAGACTGCAAGCAAGCAGGAATCAGAAACTGCTAATACTGAATCTGGAAATCATATTCTTGTTGTGTATTTTTCGGCTACAGGAACTACAAAGGGCATTGCTGAAACAATTGCTGCTGTTACAGGCGCTGATATCTATGAGATAAAAGCAGCACAGGAATATACGAGTGTAGATCTTGATTATGGTGATTCAAACAGCCGTACTTCAAAGGAACAGAATGATTCATCAGTTCGTCCAGAGATAGGAAGTGAGACGATTTCACTTGACGGATATGACACTATTTATATTGGCTATCCTATCTGGTGGGGAGAAGAACCTCGTATTATGGATACCTTTGTAGAGAACTATGATTTTGATGGAATTACAATGATTCCTTTTTGCACATCAGGTGGAAGTGGTGTAGGAAGAAGCGACAAAAACCTTGCAGATCATGCAGGCAGTGGCAATTGGCTTAAGGGCGAGCGATTAAGCGGCAGTGCATCCGAAAGCGATATAGAAAATTGGATTAATAGTCTTAAGTAGAATAGGAAAGAGGGTGAGAATGTGTCAGAGAACAAAAGGAATAGTACCAAAGCTATACGAAGATATATAGACATATGCATGACCATTCTCATGTTTTGCCTTATGGCATATCAGGTGACTGGAGAGGTCTTCCATGAATGGATTGGGATAGGAATGACGACTCTGGTTATAGTGCATCAGATTCTGAACAGAAAATGGTACAGTGCGATTATAAAGGGAAGATATACATTGCTGAGAGCATGGATCCTTTGCATAGACGTACTACTCTTAATATCTTTTGCGGTAAATGCAATTTGCGGAATATCAATGAGTTCACATGCCATGCCTTTTATGTATGGTTTGCTTCCAATTGCATTTGCCAGAACCATGCATCTGGCATTGTCTCATTGGTCTTTTATTTTTATGGGATTACACATTGGAATACATATACCATCTATGACAGCCGGAATTAAGCTTAATACCATAACAAGAACTGTGATCTATGTACTTGTTTGCATAATGTCTGGTGTGGGATTCTTTATATTTATTAGAAGTGGAATGATAAATTACCTGACTTTCAAGGTACACTTCGCATTTCTTGATTATGATAAAGCCAGTGTATTGGTATTCATTGAAAACATTTTAATGCTGTTGTTCTGGAGTTTTATTGGCATGCAGATTTTTAATCTGTTTAAAAACGGGAAAGGAGTACGGGATGAAGCGTAATCGATTTTTACCTATTGTTCTTACTTCAAACTGGACTAGCGAACATACTGTAGATTCTGACGGTTCAAAAGAGGAAAATAGTAAGGCTGACAACGGAAAAACATCGCCTATCCAAATCAATGGGACATTTTATTACATGGCACGGAAAAGCTTGGAAAGGAAACCATCATTTATGACATTAACCAGTCACGGGAAGAGAATGGAGGGAATGAAGTGAATCAAAGACCGGGCGGATCATCAGATCCTGCCCGGTCTTAACGTATTTGCTCAATTAGTATTGCAAGCCTATGTCCTTGAGGCACGTACCGAATTTATATAAAAGAGCGTCATAGGGCTTCGTTACGTAAACATAATTGTCGTAGAGAGTGGAAGCGACCCACTCGCTTGATTCGTTCTCCTTAAACTTATTCTGTTCTTCCAAAGCTTCAAGCAGGTTTTCTTTGGAGGAGAACATCCAATTGACGTAATCCACGGTACCCTTCAGATAGAAAGTCGGAGGATTTCTAACGGGTTCAGTAGTGGGAGGCTCATAAGTGAAACTGATCCTTATAAGATCATCTTCCACGATACTGATTTTGAAAATGAGGAAGGACTCGTTCTCTATATATGCCGTTTCCAGGTAGATGAGATTTTTCCCGTAGCCCGTGATCTCTGAGCCTATGAGAAGATTATCATCATATCCGTGCACGTAATCCGAAGCAGGCAGGCGGCAGGTGATGGCATCTCCATAGTCTTCCGCAGTGCAGTCGGGCTGATTTGCAATACCGTTCCGAACCACGGTAAACCAAGATTCGCCAGTTTCTTTACATATGCCGTCTTCAAAGGTGAGGCGGTTTTCCTTTTCGGTATTCAGTAGCAGGTATTCTCCCGAATTTAATTCAAAGGGACTAACGTTGGTCTTGAAGTCAAGGTTCGTATTATACCATGAAACGTCCAGTGCGGAGAAGAGGTCGTCCGCAAGATACATAAATCTGGAATAAGCGATCGCAAGCTCTCTGTCATAATCGAAAGGGATATCCTTAGATACGATATCAACGTCTTCCAGGTAATTTGTATACAGTTTCTCGGATTTTTTTCCAAAATCATCCGGGACTTCCGGCTGCGAGGAAAGGTAAAGAGCAAAGTTTCCCTCGGGATCGTACAATTGGTAATTGAAGGAAGCTGTATTTGTTTCGTCTATGACCATAATAAAGTCTGCGTAACGGCAGATATATGAAATGATCAGACGTCCGTCTTCCGTTTCCTGCAGTTGTAAATACCCGTGCACGGCGGGATTCTTGTATTCCCACCAATTGAAGTTTGAATCATGAGCTGAAGTTAACCCGTCAACTTCCCTGGAATTCAGTTTTTCAAGAATTTCCGCCTTCCAGCTTTTCATACATTTAGTGCAATAACCGTTTTGGAAGACATGTTTGTGATCCTTTTGAATCATCTGCGGTTCGATTTTTTCGACGGAATCCTTCACGACGACGGAATCCTTCACGACGGAATCCTTCATTGCCTGTTCCTGTACTGTTTGAGAGGATTGGCTCATCTCTGTCTCCGGATTCACCGTCTGTCCGCAACCAGAGATTCCGATCATTAACGTAATTAAGGCATATAAAATTTTTCTTTTCATAAATTGTGTCCCTCCGATCTTTTGTATTTCTTACAATGTCATCATAGCACAGTGGGAAGCACGCATTGTAATCTTGGTTTTACCTGATGGGGCATCAATAGGACATCTCCCAGACGTCCGCGTAGGTTCCCAGCGGATCATCCGACAGGATGCACATCAGTATGAAGCATTCATAAGGGTTCTGGACATAGAGCTTTCCCATGAAGCATCGGGAAAGGATCCCATTCGTGGATTCCGTAAAGGCAGTCAACCGGGAATGTGGATTGGCATATTGATCCGTTTTCTGGGAAAAGATAAAAAAGTTCAACGTGATCAGGTCAAAGCGCGTGATTTCCGTCTGCATTGACAGGATTTCTCCCAAATGCTGGCGACTGAAACGCTTTCCGTCAAAGAGTTCATTCAGAGTAGAAAGCTTGGCAGGCGCAAGATTCCCGTTGCGGTCGGTAGGGATGGCTGAGCAGAGGATGTTTTCAAAATCGCTTGGCGTAACGCTTTCCGGGGAGTGCTCCTTTTCGGGCTTCATGGAGTTCTGGATCTCTGCGATCAGTCCCCTCGCTTCCTCGTAGAGCTTCATAAAGGTATCACGAGAAGTCAGGCTCAGATAGGATTCTCTGCTTGGCGCGGTTATTTTATTCAGATACCGCATCAGTGCCTGATCATCGTGGATTTGGCCAAGGCTGCTCCTTAGCCCTATGGTATAGTCGCTGTAAAACGGAGTTTCCCGTTCCTCTTTTTTTTCGGAATAGAAAGACCAAAGCTGCTCGTACTTCGGATACTGATATCCGTTTTTGAAGCAGTACCAGCAGATGACTTCAAACGGACTCTTGGCGTTGATCCCTGGCTCCTGCAGGGCCTTCGTCAGGAATGCATTTACGTCGTCAACGCTCATGGAGAGCCCGAATCCGAGAAGAAACACGACCTTTCTTTTCACGGTTTTTTGGGAAAGCCAATTTTTTGAAAGGGCACTCAGCTTCGAGGACACGGGTTCAAAGGAGGCAGGGGTCTGGTTATCCTTAAAAGCGTCCTTTATGATCTGCTGATATTCAGTTAAGGGAACGTCCTGAAACGGGACGGTCAGTTCAGCCTTTTTATAGATATACCTTTTGAGATAATCCCCGAAGAGGAGTCTCTTCAGGGAGTTTTCCAAGGAATTGTAGATTAGCTCGGCATCGCGATCCGAATAGTCACTCTGATCTACGGTGTCATAAAGGGAATCCCATGCATTTTCGGTATAATTCATTTCATCATTATCAAATGGTACCATCGCAGTCCTCCGGTCATCTTATTCCCATGTAGTTGCCGTCGCCATCCATAAGAACCCATCCAATAAAATCGCCGTTTTTCTCAGTCGCACGATAAAAATAGAATACTTCTCCCGAATCATTAGCCTTTGCGATAATAAGTTCAGCACAGGCGTTGTTATAATAACGATCCACCGTGGCCGTGATCCATTTATTTAAATAGCCGGCTTCACTGGCCGTGTTGGTGATATAAATCTCTTCATTTTCGGTGGTTTCCCTGACATAGTTTTTATTTAGCCAATCCGCGTCCTGAAATACGGACAACAGATATTCGCAGCCTTTTTTATAGATTTTATTTGCGATCTTTTCTTTTGCCGTTGCAAGGTTTTCTTCCGTGGAAAGGGCTTGTTCTCCGGCTTCGGAAGCTTCAGGAGCAGTCGCTTCATCAGAGAAAGGAGTCTCCGGTGCAAAAGAGGATTCTTCCACGTTTTTTGCGGTTTGGCCGGCGGAAGCCTGATCTGCTTTATGCTTTAAGAAAGCGCCTCCAGCCATCAGGGAGCACGCCAGCACGATCGCAGCCACCCAAAGCACAGGTTTTGTTTTTCCTGACATTGTTTTACCGGGTTGAGAAGTTGCAACGTTAGCGCCTTCAATCATATTGGCCGCTTCGGACGTTACCGCGCCATGACCTGTCTTATTTTCGGATTTTTCCAGCTTTGTTAAAGCTTCCAGCATGTCATCCGCACTTTGGAAACGGCTGCTCGGGTCGAAATTGCAGGCGGTAAGTATCAGCTCCGACATTTCCCTGGAGGCCTCACAGGGTGCGGGAAGCGCCTCACCGCGAAGGCGTCTGTCCGTGGCAGTTTTCCTCTCAACGGGACTTAAAATCTGCTTTTCCGTATCCAGAAAAGGAAGGCGGTTTTTGTTTAGCAGCCTGTAGAGAACAAGTCCCAAGGAGTATATGTCGACGGAGGTATCATATTCCGAACCGTTTACTACCTCCGGAGCGATATAATTAAAGGTACCCTTTTGTGACATGCCATAGGAGAGGTTTTCAAGCCTTCTTGCGATTCCGAAATCCCCAAGCTTGTAGTTGCCAAAGTCATCTACAAAAATGTTTTCGGGCTTTACGTCGCGGTGCATGATCCCTCTTTTGTGGCAGCTTGAAAGTGCTTTGCACATATCGATGCCAAACCGGATGACTTCTTTTTCGGTCAGGTTTTTATCACTTAGAAAAACATTGAGGGGGGTCAGGTACTCCATACGGATCAGGATATCCCAGCCTATGCCTTCCTTGCGTTCCATGATCTTATAATCACGGACCTGTACGATGTTTTCGACGGCGCTCAATTCCTCCATGGTTCTGATCTCTTTCTTAAAATCATCAAGAACCTCAGAAAAATATGTCTTCGTTTCCTCCTCGTTTAATCCCTCGTATTTTAAGGAATCGATCTCAAGGTCATCAGAAGGAATGCTGATCACCTTCAGCGCATAGTACTGCGCCCCGCCCATTTCCATGCTGGCAACCTTATATACGGTACCATAGGAGCCGCGTCCGATCTCTTTTTCAATCGTCTGTCCGGGCCATATTTCACTGATCTGCTCAAGTGTCATGCTTTCTTCCTCCATTTAGTGGTTTATAAGATACATAACGATAAAAGTCACGTTGTCGCGCCCGCCGTTTTTCAACGTCTCCGCGAGAAGTGCCTCCGCAACCCGAGTACTCTCATTGCTTTTTAGGATTTCTTCCATCCTTTCAGGGCTTACCATGTCGGTCAGACCGTCCGTGGCAATGAGGTACAGATCGCCTGTTTCCGGCTTTAGCAAAAGCTCCTTCGGATCGATCACCGATTCATTTTCGGGCAGTCCGAGGTATTGATAGAGGGGAGCCTTCATTCCTTTGGGCGATGGAAATACGTGATCCTCCGAGATTTGTCGGAAACCGTTCGCGTTAAGGCGGAAGATCCGGCTGTCACCAATATTGCACGTATGGATCGCTTTGTCCGAAAACTGTAGCATGGCAGCGGTGGTACCCGCAGAATGCAGCCCATGCCTTCTTACGTAGGAGTTGATTTCGTGATTTGCCTTCACGCAGCACTCTCTTAGAAAACGATCCGATTGTGGGTTTTTCATGCCGCCCGTCTTGTCTTTCAGTGCCTCGTACACGCTTCTGGCAGCTATGAAGGAAGCCATCTCACCGCATTCTTCCCCGCCCATTCCGTCAAATACTCCAAACACGGTATGAGCCGATGGAGTAATCCTTCCGGAGATCACCCCTTTCGGGGCAGGGCTTAACGCCGGCTTAGGCTGATCCGGAAGCACGTAATTATCCTGATTGACCTTCCGCACTAGACCGATATGACTCATGCAGTAATATACGATTTCATACGCCATACCGCGTCCTCCTTTCCGGCTTCCCGTCTTTCTCAGAAACTTGCGACAACTATCGTTTTACTTACAGGTAAAGCATAACACACAGTCTGTTTCAATCTGTAATCTGTATTTTACTTCCATTATAGAATAAGCCTTATATTAAATCAATTATTCTTACTGCGATCAAAAACTACTTACAAGTTAGAAATAACCAACATATAATTAACTTAGGCTAACCAGCCTCGTTCGATTAAGGGAAGGTATCTGGCTAAGAGTACGTACATGATGAAAGTGGGTGCTTTTCATTGCGGCAATGCCGGAGATATGATAAAATGTACCGAGAACTGTATTATATTTGAAGGGGAGAAACATGGTATCAGAACGGGGACTATGGAAAATGTTTAACAAACTAGGAAAAAAGATATTTGATCTGTTGAGATTTTAGTGAGGTGTAAGGAGTAATATGTCATGGATTCAAAAAAAGATTTTTCTATTGTATGCCTAAGCAGAAAAAAAGGCGATGCAGAACAGTATGATTCATGCTCGGAATGCGGACTAAAGTTTTCATGTTCTCCTGTTTTGACAGATGATCGGAAAAACATATATCAGGTAACAATTACAAATATCGGTACGGAAGACTTCAATGGTGTTATTCACGTGAAAGTTCAGGTCAAGGCTGCAAATCCGAAGTTCTTCATGCCTGGATACATGTACGACCGAAATACTGCAGACATGCCTTCTTCCGGACGAAAAGCGTTTCCCAGACTGAAAGCTGGTGCTTCCAACATGCCGGAATCCTCTTTCTTTATGACCAGAAGTGACAGACTTGCGGAACCAATAAGCCTGATTTATGATAATGGCACGATTACGGGGATATCGGCAGCGCCTGTCATCAGCGGAAAAGATGACTCTTTTATACAATTCTGTGGTTTTTCATGTTGTCTGGAGGAAGACGGAAATTCGTCCGTAGGTTATACGCTTGGCTATGAGAATGCTCCGTGGCTTTTTGTTCAGACGGCCACGGTTCGTGATCGTGAGCCACTTTCCGATAAAACAACGTTCAAGCTCTCAGCAGGCGGACGTTATTCCTTTGATCTGACAGTATATTGCTATTTAGGAGAGGATGAGCGTGCCATATATCCAGCGATAGAAGATTGCTATTTCCGTTATCACGAACGCCCTAGAACGATTGCGGGAATGAATGCTCCCAAGGCGTTGGAAATGCTGTGCTCTGCGATCCGTGACTATGCATGGCTTGATGATGAGAAGATCTATACCGGTTTTGTCTATGACAGGGCGGATGGACCTTCCTATAATCGTATTCCCTCTATTTCCTGGACCAATGGTCTGGTAGTGGCCGTCCCGATGCTTATTTGGGCTAATCGTACCGGAGATGACCGGGCCCGGAGTCAAAGCCTGGCGTTTATGGAGCAAACTGTAAAAAGCGCCTATAACCCTTCCTCCGGACTTTTGTATGAAAGCATGGAAAACGGTCATCCATCCGTACGCGGCTGGTGGTATAACGGCATGCATAGTGGCGGACACAGCTCCTATATTAATGGGCAGGCGATCTATTATCTCCTGCAGGCTTACTGTGATGAAAAAGAAAATCGGGGAGTTGTTCACGAAGATTGGCTTCGTCTAGCGGGGACTGTTATAGAACGGATCAATAGGGAAATAAATACGGATTACGAATATCCTTTTTCAATGTCAGAGAAAACGGGTGCAGGAATGGAATATGATTCCATGGGCAGTGCGTGGTGCATTGCGGCTACGGCTAAGTATGAACAGGTAACGGATGATCGCGGGTATATGGATCTGCTTCGGAGGAGTGAAGAGCATTATTTTAACGCTTTTGTCAAAAAAGTCGAATGCTACGGAGGCCCGCTCGATACGGATAAAGCCGTTGACAGCGAGGGCGTTTTAAGTTATATTCGCGCCGTCCGCATTATGCATGAACTTACGGGTGAAAACGATCTCCTTGACCATCTGCGCGATGCACTTTACTATGAATTCACCTTTAAACTCGGGTACAATACTCATGTTTTGGTTCGCCCGTTAAGTGAAATCCACTGGTCGTCATGTGGAGGAAGCATAACTTCCGTTGCCAACCCTCACATACATCCCATGTCAAGTACCGTGATCAGTGAAATGAGGTACTATCTCCGGTTCCGTGAGGATCAGTACGTAAAGAACCGCATGGAAGATACCATCGGGTGGAGTCTTCAGACGTTTAATACGAGGGACGGCGAATACGGTTATGGCCGAGTAGGCTGGATGTCCGAACGTTTTTGCTTCTGCGAGGGTCTTCTTACGGAAAAATACCCCGACGGAGAACCTGCGTCTACCTGGTTCGCTCTTATGCCTTGGGCTTCGGGGAGTATTATCGAGGGATTGCTATAGCGTGCATTTAGTCTATTTTGGGTCGCACGCATCAAGAATTAAGAAAGAGCGTGATCCCTATGCCATGCGAAGCGTTAGGCTGCTGGTAGGTACCGCTTAACAAACTCCAAGTTGCGCGTTTCTACAAGCGGTGCGCAAACAGGACGGAATGGTCTGCTGGGAG
>CAMKQH010000019.1 GCA_946414885.1 uncultured Lachnospiraceae bacterium | reverse complement strand
GGCAAAAGCTGGAAAGCCGCCCGTAGAAAACGAGAAAAAGCTACGGGCGGAAAGGCAAAAGCTGGAAAGCCACCCGTAGAAAACGAGAAAAGACTACGGGCGGAAAGGTATAAGCTGGAAAGCCGCCCGTAGAAAACGAGAAAAAGCTACGGGTGGAAAGGCAAAAGCTGGAAAGCCGCCCGTAGAAAACGAGAAAAGACTACGGGCGGAAAGGCAAAAGCTGGAAAGCCGCCCGTAAAAAAGAGACGGAAAAGGAAAAACGGAAAAGAAAGAAAAGGAATGAAAAGAAATGAATACGGAACAACAGATAGAATTTGACAAGATCAAGGAATTGTGGTCGGCACTGGCGATCACGAAGGATGCAAAGGAAAAGATTGCCGGGGCAGGCGTGATCCTGAATGAATTGGAGCTTCGTAAGCAGCTCAGGGATACGACAAATGCGAGGGAGATGATCGAAAAGCTTGGCGCGCCGCCGCTTCAGAACATGACGGAGATCCTGGAGATCATGACCATTGCGGAGCGGGGAGAGTGCCTTACGCCCTATCAGTTAGAGCGCGTGGAAAAGGTCCTGGTGGTAGTGGAAAGGTTAAAGCTCTATTTATCCCACGGAAAGCAGTTTGGCAATCCGTTGGCCTATTATGACGAGAACTTGGATGAGCAAAAGGAGCTTCGGGAAGAAATCTGCAGGCAGATCCGAAATGAGGCTGTGGATGATCGGGCATCGAGAACGCTGCAGGACGTCCGGGCCAGGATCCAAAGATGCGTGGAGGAGATGAAGCAAAAGGCGGAACAGATCATCCGCGGCAATAAGGAATGTATGGCGGATACGTATTATACCATGCGAAACGGCAGAGTCTGCGTGCCCGTGAAGAAGGAATACAAGTTCCGGATCCCCGGGAGCGTCATCGACAGATCCTCCACGGGCAGCACCTTCTTCATCGAGCCTGTGGGGGTGGCAAAGCTCTTTGAAGAGCTGCAGCTCCTTCGCATCGAGGAAGAGGACGAGGTCTATAAGATCCTGTACACGCTGACCGCCATGGTAAGCGACGCCATCCCCTTTATGATGGAAAACGTGAAGATGATCGAAAAGCTTGATTTTATTTTTTCCAAGGGGAAGCTGAGCATCGATCTCGTTTGCACGGAGCCTGTCATCAACCTGGAAAGACGCATGACGCTAAAGGCCGCAAGACATCCGCTCATGGACAGGGCGGTCAGCGTCCCGCTCCATTTTTCGCTTGGAGGCCATGTCTTGGAACGGGCCGATGGAGTAAGAGAGGCCAAAGGAGATGGTGAGAGGCAGGCCGATGGAGTAAGAGAGGCCAAAGGAGATGGTGAGAGGCAGGCCGATGGAGTAAGAGAGGCCGAAAGAGACGGTGAGCGGCAAAATGGCACGGTGATCCGCGGCATCGTCATCACGGGACCGAACACGGGCGGCAAGACCGTGGCGATCAAGACGGTTATGTTAAACAGCTACATGGCCCAGTGCGGCCTGCACGTGACCTGCGAAGAGGCGGATCTGTGTATGAACGCAAATTACCTTTGTGACATTGGAGACGGGCAGAATCTCTCGGAGAATCTCTCCACCTTCTCCGCCCATATCAAGAACGTGCTGGAAATCCTAAAGCAGGTGAATACTGACAGCCTTGTCATTATGGACGAACTTGGTTCGGGAACGGATCCCGCGGAGGGCATGGGCATCGCCGTGGCCATTTTGGAGGAACTGAAAAAGAGCGGCGCGAATTTCCTGGTGACGACGCATTATCCGGAAATCAAGGAATATGCGGCGAGAACGGAGGGCATTGTCAATGCAAGGATGACCTTTGACCGGGAGACGCTGATGCCCACGTACAAAATGGTGATCGGCGAGGCGGGCGAGAGCTGTGCGTTCTATATCGCGGACCGGCTGGGGATGCCGGAGCACATGCTACAGGTTGCCGCCAGGGCAGCTTACGGCGAAGAGGCGGCAAGGGACTATCAATTCCACAACAAGGAGGGCATTCAGAAGGCTTCCGGCGGCAGGATCGCAAAAGAGAAAAAGTCCCACGTGGACAAGACCCTCGGCGCGAAATTCCAGATCGGAGACAGCGTCATGGTCTATCCGGACAAAAAGATCGGCATCGTGTGCGAACCCGTAAATGACAAGGGAGTTCTGCGCGTTCAGGTGGCAGACCGCAAGATCTGGATCAACCATAAGCGCGTGAAGCTTCACGTAAAGGCCGAGGAGCTATACCCGGAGGATTACGACTTCTCCATCATTTTTGATTCCGTGGAAAACCGGAAGGCGAGACATGACATGGAGCGCAAGTACACCGAGGAAATCATTGTGCGGGAGAAGGATTCATAGTACAATGTAAGAAGGAGCAGAGCCATGCGCGAAGGTCATGGCTCGTACCTTCCGTGCCGTACGTGGAAGGGGAATTTACCCGGGAGGAACGTGCACATGCAAAAGAGCTTTCAAAAACTATATACGGCGGAGGGAGAGGCGCTGTCGGGGACTCCCTGGGAGCGCTATCCCCGCCCCCAGATGAAGCGGGAAAAGTGGCTTTGCCTGAACGGGGACTGGAGCCTTCGGACGGAGGACGGACAGGAGGGGACGATCCGGGTGCCCTTCTGTCCGGAGAGCCTTCTGTCGGGCTTTGACGGGCCGGTCCGCTATGGGGAGGCGCTCTGTTATGAGAGGACGTTTGTCATCCCAAAGGACTGGGAGGGAATGCGGGTTTTGCTTCATTTTGGCGCAGTCAGCAGCCGCTGTGAGGTGTTTGTCGACGGTGAAAAGGTCTGCGAGCATGAAAACGGCTATCTTTCCTTTAGCGCAGATATAAGCGAAGTGATCTGGAAGACGGAAGAGAACGTGCGGGAACGCACAAATGAGGACGCGCCGGAAAACGCAAGGGGTCAAGGTGATGCATTGCATACGCACCATTTGACGGTGCGGGCCTGGAATGACCTTTCGGAAAAGCTTCCCTACGGGAAACAAAGGATAAAGCGCGGCGGCATGTGGTATACGCCCGTCAGCGGCATCTGGCAGACTGTTTGGCTAGAGCCCGTGCCAGAGAAGTATGTTCAAAGGCTGATCATCCGCGCAGATGCAACTGGTGCGGAGATCCAGGTAATCCATGCGGCGGACGATCGGTCAAATGACGAGGAGAGCCGGACGGCAGGTGATGGAGGAACTACACCTGTGGAAGGGGGCGTAACTTGTGCAGGTGAGAAGGGAGCTTACGCGGTGGAGGAATTCATAACCTGCGAGGGCAAGCGGTATGAACTGCAAGGGGGAAGAGTGCGCATTGAACCGGAACATCCCAGACTTTGGATGCCGGAGACGCCCAATCTGTATGAATTTACCGTGACAAGCGGTGAGGACTGCGTGACGTCCTATTTTGCCCTGCGGAGCCTTAGCATAGAGCAAAGAAACGGCAAGCCAAGGCTATGCCTGAACGGGGAGCCCTATTTCTTCCACGGGCTTTTGGATCAGGGATATTTTAGTGACGGGATCTATACGCCGGCCGTGCCGGAGCTTTATGAGAAGGACGTCTTGGCAATGAAGGAGCTTGGCTTTAACATGCTCCGGAAGCATATCAAGATCGAGCCGGAGCAGTTCTATTATGATTGTGACCGCCTTGGGATGATCGTGTTCCAGGACATGGTTAACAACGGAAAGTACCGGTATTTCCGTGATACCATTTTTCCGACGTTTGGCTTTTGCAGTGAAAATGACCATAAAAAGCACCCAGATCCGGAGGCTAGGGCCGCCTTTTTGGAGGGCATGAGGCAGACGGTTTCCCAGCTTTCCAATCACCCCTGCATTTGTTACTGGACCATCTTTAACGAGGGCTGGGGGCAGTTTGAGGCGGACAAGGCGTATGATGCCCTAAAGGCGTTGGACGGGGAGCGGTTTATTGATTCCACAAGCGGCTGGTTTCATCAAAAAAAGAGTGACGTGGACAGTCTGCATATTTATTTTCAAAAGCTCCATCTTGGAAAGCAAAGGGAGCTTGTGCAGGTGCTGTCGGAGTTTGGCGGATACGTATATAAGGAGCCAAAGCACAGCCAAAACCTGCAAAAAACCTATGGATATAAAATATTTAAGGACAGAAAGACCTTTGCAGCGGCGCTTCGGGACGTGTACCTTAAGGAACTGGTTCCCTTGGCGGAGCAGGGGCTTTGCGCATCCGTCTACACGCAGGTTTCCGACGTGGAAGACGAGACCAATGGCATCCTGACCTATGACCGCAAGGTTTGTAAACTGGAAAAGGAAGAGATGGACGGCATCGCAGAGGCACTGCAGAAAGCCGTGCGAAAATAACGCGAAGCGTATGCTGCAAGGAATGGAACGGGCATCGCAAAGACGGGAACGGGCATCGCAAAGACGGGAACGCACTTTGACGCACAGATGGGGGAGTACCACGACAAAGGAGGAGAACGTACCATGACGTTAAAGACGTTGTCAGAGAGTGAGATCATTATAACGCTGGTCGCACTGGCCGTATTGTTATTCATGGCTTTTAGCTTCGGTACGCTGATGGAAAAGATCAAGGCACCGAGGGTGGTGGGCGAGATCACGGGAGGGATCCTTTTGGGTGCCACCTGCCTGTATCATTTCTTCCCGGAAGTGATGGGCGGCATTTTTATGGCATATGAGCAGGAAGGTAAGGTACTGAACGTATTCTACCAGCTGGGATTGATCTTTTTGATGTTCCTGTCAGGCTACAATACAAAGCTCGAAGTGGACCGCAAAAACGGAAAAACGATCTTTTTTGTCTTCTTTGGGGCGACGGTGCTTCCCATGTTGGCAGCCCTTCCGTTTATTTCTATTTTCCGAGATGCCTTTTTGGGGGAGAATGGAAATGAGATTTCATTTGGACTTGTGTTTACCATCGGCGTGGCCATCACGTCCATTCCTGTCATATCCAAGATTTTCTTTGACATGGGGATCATGAACACGCATTTTCCTTCTTTGTGCCGATCTATTTTGCACTTGTCGGGATCCAGCTGAATCTGATCCACGACTTTTCCATCGTGCGGTTTGCATTGTTCTTCGTGATCGCCTTTGGGCTGGAGGCGATCGGAACGCTCATCATGGTGCAGTTTACCAATCTCAATCTGAGGACCAAGATCAATTTTGCGATCACGATGAATGCGCGCGGAGGCCCTGGCATCGTACTGGCGACGGTGGCCTATTCCTATGGGATCATCAGCATTGAGTTCTTTACGGTGCTGATCCTGACAACAATGTTGTCCTCCATGATCGCAGGCTATTGGCTTCGCCACCAGCAGAAGGTGGATGACGGGATTTTTATGAATCTGACAAAAGAAGAAAAATAGAGTTATGAAAAATATTTATCATAGATTTCCAATTTCTTTGTGAGGCGTTTTTCAAAGCTTACAAGGGTGGAAGGATCCTTCGTCTTGATCAGCGCAACAAAGATGCGCCCATTTTTACCGTATGCGTAAGCGGCGGTAAAGGGCTTGGGGAGCGTCCGGATAAACTCGCCCGTCTTTTCCATGCTCACGTTTAGGAAATTGAATACGGTAATGGACTCCCCGGCAGAGATCCGGAACAGGTCCGTAAGGAATTCTTCCGAAAAGACCTGGGGATGGATCTGCTCGGCAACAAAAACGTCAACGAAGATGGCCTGATAGGATTTATCTTCTTTGCGTACGTAAGCAAAGGCATCGTCGCGGATCAGGTCAAAATTATGAAAGAGCGGATCGGATATAAAGTACTTTTGGGCAATCTGGATCATGAGCCCGGAGTATTCAATTCCGGTGATCTTGGCATTCTTATGGCGAAGCGCAAAATATCTGGGGATGGAGCAACCGGCACAGCCAAGGACGAGGGCACTTTCCACGTGGCCGCGCTTTTTAGAGAAACTGTCAAATGCTGTTTGGGCATAAGGGCAGATGGGCTGTAATTTGCGCAGTTTGCTCAAAAAAACGCTGGAATAAACATAAGGGCGTTTGTCACGTACAAACGTGATCATCCGGCAGTTTCTCCAGGGAAGAAGGGGATTCTTTTTTTCTATGATCTGAAAACTTAGTGATTCGTCCTCCTCATCCTGAAACGTCTCCAATTTTGTGATTTTTTGGAATTTATTAATGGCCTTTTTGAGCAATTCTTTTACGGACATGAACGACTCTCTCCAATCATACGTATGATTGACCATTATAACGTAAAAGGGAGCAAAATCCAACTGGCAAAAAGTTGGGATGTAGTCTACCGGAAGAAAGAATCCGGATTTTTAAAACATAAATGGATTTTTTTCGTTTATAAGGAAAAGGAGGTCTGTGAAGATGAAGATAAAATTTCGCATGATTTTGGCGGTGATCATGGTCTTGTGCCTTGCAGGATGCGGATCACCGAAGGCAGAAGAGCCGGAGACGAAAAAATCAAAAGCAGAGGAACCAACGGAGGCCCTTTCCGGCGAGGGAACAATCGGTGACTTTGGGTATTTATTCAGTGACGGCATGAACTATGACGGGAACTTTAGAACCCGGGGATACTACGTGCTTACGTATAATGAAAACAGTTATTTTGCATACGTGATCTGCAGCGGCGAGCATAGTACCGGCGGATATGACATTTCTGTTTCCAATCTGGAATTGGATGCAGACGGGAACCTGGTGGTGACGGTGAAGGAAACGTCGCCAAGACCAGACGCCATGGTGACGCAGGCCTTTACCTATCCAAGGCTTACGCTGATGATCTCTAAGCCCGCAGATTCGGATAAGCGTATCATTGTCCAGACACCGGGCGGAAGCGAATTTCCTTTCCTGGGCAATTTGGAGGATAAGGATGAGGAAACAGGCTTCGCATCAGGGGATGACAAAGCGTCGTCAAAGGAACCCTTGGACGTGGATTTGGGGGAGATTTACTCAAAGGACCCGTCGATGGATGACGTCGTCACTGCTTCCAATGGTACAAGGTACGTAAAGAATCAGATCCTCATTTCAGCGGAAATGGATTGCACCAGGGACAAGATCGAAAAGCTGGGAAAGGAATATGGCTTTGAGATTGTTGGCTATATCGAAATCACCCAGGATTATCAGATCGAATTTACCAGGGACGTGGAAGAAGCCGAGCTTTTGGAGCTGATGAAGACTTTCGAGAAAGAGGACTATATTTCTTCCTGCTGGTTAAATACGGTTTCTGAAATAGTTTTTGATTAAATAAATGGAATTTTGACGATCAGGGAGACGTGGTTGGATACGTCTCCCTGTTTTTTAAGATTTGTTTCTGATAGTTTAAGATTCGTTTAAGCCTATTTATCTGGCAAGATGCCTTTGCTATGCTGAACTTAAAGGTTCCGTGCGCGGAACGGAAGGGAGCGTGGCGGAGGATGGAGAAAAATAGATTTGGACGAAGAAAAAACGAAGACACGGGCAGAGCGGCGGCAAACAAACGATGGGCAGAAAGGCTTTGGACAGGTTTACTTTTCTTGAACGTGTTTACAGTCTTGCTGACGGGATGCAGCCGCGGAGCGGAAAATGAGGAAGGCTTGAAAACGCAGGGCTCTATTGCGCGGACAGAAGCAGTGCAGGAGGGGCTTGCTGAGGTGACGTATGCGGCGAAGTTCCATTTGCTTCCCAAGGACCGGTGGAAGATGCACGCGAACGCATGCTATTATGACGGCGAATATTACTGCAGGGTGCTGTTGGATACCCAAGAGGGAATTTATGGCATTGGTAAAGTGGGTTTTGACGGGAATGAGTCAGATTGGATCTACCCTCCCCTGAATGAGGACGAGGGATGGCGTGAGAACCTGCTGAGCTTTTGCGTAACGGCGCAAGGGGAGATCCATGCCCTGATGGCAAGACAAACGTGTGAAGAAGACTTTTGGAATACGAAGGCCTTCTTCTTTGTTGTCTTTGACGAAAGGGGAAAGGAAACGCGGCGCGTTCCCCTGCAGGGGGATCAGTTAAACGAATATGATTTTTTGTCCAATGAAATGGACGTGGACGCCAACGGAAATTACCTTTTGGCAGGCCGCGTTCTGCGGATTTATTCCCCGGAGGGACAAATGACGGGGCAGATTTCCCTTGGGGAAGAAGTCTGGTTCAACCACGCATTTACGGCAGATAATGGCGTGACGTACATACAATCCTTTGACGGCATGGCCAGTCATTGGCAAATTCTGGATTCCCAAAAGCAGACGCTGCAGGACGCCGCGGAATTGCCAATGAACGTATATGGGATCGGGAGAACGGATCGGGAGGGGATGCTTCTTGTATATGGCCAAGAGGGAGTTTGGCAATTTGACCAGGAAAAGGCTAGGTTGCTGCCGATGCTCCGGTGGTCAGAGCTTGGCGTCCGCGGGGAAACGGTGATCGGCGTTGGACAAAAGGGGGACGGGATCCTTGCGTATTCCAGGGAAGCGGAAGTGATCGCCATAGAGCCGCGGGAAGAAGGCAATGGACCGAAAGAGCTTGTGATCGCCGTGGCGATGAGTCCAGACAGTGATTTGGTGAATGTCGCGACGGCATTTAACCGGTCGCAGTCAGATTGGATCGTGAAGATCAAAAATTATGGGAAGGACGTTTGGGTAAGTACGCAGGCACAGGAACCGATCAACCGGATGATGATCGACGTGCTTGGAGAAGAGCCGCCGGATTTGATCGACGTAAGCTTGTGCTTCGGAACGAATCTTTCTCCCAAGCCGAAAGACTTGATGGAACAAGGATACGTTGAGGATCTGTACCCCTATTTGGAAAAAGGGAACGCGCTCTCAGTAGACGATCTGGAAGAAAAAGTGTTGGAATATTTTGAAGTGAACGGAAAGCTAGTCACCATTCCAAGGAAATATAGCCTTCGGTTGCTTCTTGTGGACGGAGCGGTGTTTGGGGACGGGGATCGGTGGAGCGTGGAAGAAATGATGGAATATGATCGCCTGCATCCTGACAAGACCTTGTTTACGGACTGCACGGCGGAGTCCGTTTTGCCGGTTGTCCTTCTTGATCAGCTGGAGAGTTTCGTCAGCATCGAGCAAAAAAGCGTGAATCTGGATCATGCACTTTTTCGCGAAAGTCTAAAATATGCGGCCTCCTATCCGGATACAAAGAAGGAAATCTATTTTAGCCGTGATGATCAATTGGTCAAGTTTTGCACCATAGAAAAATGGATCGACATTCAATGCCTTCAGAAGGAATGGTATGAAGGACGGGGAAAGCTTGTAGGGTATCCAACGGTGGACGGCAGCTTTCGCACAAAGATCATGCCGACGGGACAAGCTTTGGCCATCTGTTCCAAGAGCAAAAACAAGGAAGGCGCATGGAGGTTTTTGGAGTTTTTTCTTGAGGACGACCAAGGCTGTTTTGGAATGGATGGGGTAATGAAAGCGGGATTTCCCGTCAACAAGAAAATATTGCGCAGAATGGAAGAGGAACAGTCTGCGGAGAATGGTCCGCTTCGCACGGATAGGGATCTGAGCGGCATCCAAATGCGGACCTGGAATCCAGAGGGAAATGGAGAGTATTATTCACTGCATCCGATCACGGCGGAAGAGCGGCAGATGGTCAAAAAGATTCTGGAAGGGGCGGACGTAAGGGAAATGCAGTATTTTGACCTCAAACAGATGGTGCGGGAGGAATGTGAACCGTATTTTGCAGGGCAAAAAAGCCTGGAGGAAACCATTCGCGTCATCCAGAATCGCGTAAACCTATATTTGCAGGAATAACGCATTTGGACGGCACAGTTTAGAAAAAATTAAGGTGTACCGAGTTGAAAAAGCATACCTCGCGTGGTATAGTATATATAGTTTCGACATTCAAGGAAAGAAAGCGAGGGAAACTATGTTACAGGACGTGATTGGGTCAAAGAAAGAACTGTTTGCGGATGGGGTACAGACGGTTCTTCGCGGTCAGGAGAACCGCAATCGCAGGGTTGTAATCCTGAAGGGCAACCTTGTACAGAATTCAAGAAGTGAGGGAAGGGGAATCAGCGCCAGGGTGCATGATCACGGCACTTATGGTTTTGCGTCCATCGCGGAGTACACGACGGAGGCGGCGGAAAAGGTATTGAAGGCAGCGACGGAAAATGCAAAATTCCTCGCAAAGCATGCAACGAAGAAGATTGAACTGCCGAAATCCTATGGGATGGAGATGATCCCTCTGAATGGACAGATCGTGGACATGGAGCAGAAGCTCATTATTGAACTGTGTCAGACAGTTGACAAGTACGTGGAGTCGAAGTATCCGGATCTGGCCAGCAGAACGATCGTGTATTCCGAGGATTCCCTGGACAAGATCATCTATTCATCGGATGCCTGCAGCGGTCATATCGTGTCACCGAGATGCTACGTGTACGTGATGATGAGCGCGGAATCAAAGGACGGAGCCCCCGTGGAATTGTTTAAGGCCTTTGGAGGATACGGAAGTTTCTTCGATCACTTTGCAAATCCCGAGAAGCTTTATCCCGGAATTGATGATCTTTATCAAAAGCTCATGGACAAGAAAGAGGGCACGTATGCCCAGGCTGGTTACAAGACGGTCGTGCTTGGCGGCATGATGGGCGGAATGCTCGCCCACGAGGCGGTTGGCCATACCGTGGAAGCGGATCTTGTGCGCGGCGGAAGCGTTGCCGGTCCCAATTTGAATAAGAGAGTGGCATCCGATCTTGTTACCATGGTGGATTTCGCCCATACGTATGACGGAGGACTTGCGCCGCTTCCCGTTTATCTGGATGACGAGGGTACCAAGGCGGAGGATGCGGTTCTCATCAAGGACGGCATTTTGGTCGGTTACATGAATGACAGGGAGAGCGCGCAGGCATATGGCATGACGCCTTTGGGAAATGCGAGAGGCTGGCAGTTTAGCGACGAGCCTTTGATCAGAATGCGCAACACCTGCATTCTGCCTGGAAAGAATACGGTGGAAGAGCTGATCGCCTCCGTGGAAGATGGTTATTATCTGATCGATTCCGGAAATGGTCAGGCAGACCTTACCGGAGAGTTCATGTTTGGAGTGACCTGTGGTTATGAGATCAAGAACGGTAAGCTTGGAAAGGCCCTGCTTGACACGACCGTATCCGGCGTTGCCTTTGACATGTTAAAGACGGTCGACATGGTGTCAGACAAGGTGGAATGGTCGAGCAGCGGTTTCTGCGGAAAGAAGCAGCCCATGGCAGTTGGCATGGGAGGACCTCACATGCGCTGCAAGATCATGATCGGCGGCAGATAAGTTAAAAAACCTGGAAACGGAGAGATGATATGAGTGAATTAAGACAAATTGCAGATCGCTTTGACGCGATCCTACAAGACAGAAAACTGGAAAAATATACTTACACCCTTTCGGAATCCGAGAAGCAGGAGATGAACGTGGAAGACGGCGGCTTCAAACTGATGCGCACCGTGTTCAATAACAACGGTTCCCTGTCCGTCTATCTCGGGACGAAGGTCGGCGCAGTAAACGGAAATGACCTGAGCGAGGAAGGATTGGAGAAGTTAGTCAGCGACGGCATTGCGGCGGCAGAGTCCGCGGCGGAGGATCCCTGCCATGACTTTGGACCGGATCAGGGGAAGGACGTCTTCCGTCAGGGCATTTGGGAGCCTGACTTGGATCTGTATTTAGAGAGGGTCAAGGAGTTTCTTGCCACGGCGGCAAAGGAATTTCCGAAGGTGAAGATCATGGCAGCCATCGCATCCTATGACAGATGGAACTGGATCTCCCGCAACACGAACGGCACGGAATTTGAAGGCTTTGGCGGGCAATATAGCTTTATGGTTGAAATCTGCGCCGGAGAAGGGGAGAAGACCACGGGCATTGACGGCACGGGATTTGTGACGAAGGATTTAAGCACTCCGTTTATGGAGATGGCGGACGTCCGCCAGCACATGATCGACGTCCAAAACAGCATCGACACGGAGAGCGTGGAAGGAAAGTTTGAAGGAACCATCATTCTGACGCCTGGTTGCGCATCGCAGTTTATCAGCATGATCATTTCGAATTACGTGGGAAGCAGCGTGATCATTGACGGAACCAGCCAGTGGCTAGACAAGGTGGGAGAGAAGGTTGCGGACGAAAAGCTTACCATTGCGCTCAATCCTTATGACGACAGAATTGTCATGGGTGAGAGGGCAACGTCGGACGGCTTCCGCTCGGAAGCAGTAACGATCATCGACAAGGGCGTTTTGAAGACGCACCTGCTCGGTCTGTATGCGGCAAATAAAACCGGACGGCCCCTGGTTAAGAATTCGGGCTTTGATCTTGTCGTGGAGCCGGGTGAGAAGAGCCTTGCGGAGCTGATCGCATCGGTTGACAAGGGACTTGTCATGGGAGGCTTTTCCGGAGGACAGCCTGGCGCAAATGGAGAATTCTCCGGCGTTGCAAAGAACAGCTTCCTGATCGAAAACGGAAAGATCAAGTGCGCCGTTTCCGAGACCATGGTCAACGGAAACCTTGGCGACGCGATCAAAAACATCCGCGGGATCTCCAAAGAACTTCTCCTCGACGGCACCAGCGTCGTTCCCTATATTGCCTTAGGCGGCATCATCATTTCCGGCAAATAAACCATGCCGCCGCGACACGTGACACGGGGATGTGTCTACTGACACATGGGTGTCGGCAGAACTCGGGGCTGAGGCTTGACAGTGTCCCTCAGGCACGTTCGCACTATGAGTGCAGCGTATCGGTACTAAGGTGTCTCGAATGGACCAGTCATAAATGACCGTTCCATTCGAATACGCCACCTAAGTACCGACGCTTGGCACACATGCCTGAGGGGCACTATTCAAGCCATCCCCTCGAGTATGTCAGCATGCATTACGTTGTTAGTAGGCATGTCTCCGTGACATATGGCATACAAAAGCGCCCTTAAAAGTCTTGCGACTTTTCAAGAGCGCTTTTTATTTTGACTATTTTCCGACATGTTACTCTCATCCCGTTTCTGTCTCGAAGGCTTTCCATAACCTCGAGGGGCAGGCCTAGACAGTATCCCTCCGGCATGTGTGCCAAGCGTCGGTACTTAGGGGGCGTATTTTGACCCCTTAGTACCGATACGCTGCACTCATAGCGCGAGCGTGCCGGAGGGATACTGTCTAGGCCTCGCCCCGAGTTTACAAAGCATTCTTTGCCAGGATGAGATCCATCATGTCGCCCACTTTTTTCATGGACGTCACTTCACCGATGTTGAATTTGATTCCAAAGCATTTTTCAACTGCAACGATCAGGTTTACGTGCTCCAAGCTGTCCCAATCTTCAATGTCATTGGCGGTCGTGGCGTCGTTCACCGTGATCTCCTCGTCGTCAAACACTTCCTGAAACACCTTGTTTAATTTTTCGTAAGCTTCTTCTCTGGTCATGATCAATCCTCCGTTACTTCGATATATTTGTTTTGATTCTCATAGCATTCGGGGATCCGGAATTCCCAAGTGCTGTTTCCTTCCGCATCCTCTGACAGTTTATCAAATCCCAGGGTTCCGTAAAAGCTCTTAACCATGGCGTTCTTGGCCGTGGGATAGTAGTAGCCGATAATACGCGTGATGCCGTTTGCCTTGCAGCGGTGGACGATGGCATCGAGAAGCGCAAGCTCCATGTCGCGCTTAAGCACGCGGCAGCTCATGAGCCAAAGCTCCATATGGAGCGCATCGCCTTCCGGCCTTCCGATCGCAACGGTGACCACGCCGTTATCGCCAAACTTGTCTGAAAGCTTTCCGTAGAAGGTAAAGCGGGTCGAAGCAGCTTCCTCGATCTCACTCTGGGAATAGCGCTTGGTCGTCAGGTTAAACTGATTGCTCTTGTTGGTCAGCTGCGCGATCCGGGCTTCATAGAGGGGCTCAAAGGGTTTGATGACGCCCTTCATCTCCAGGGATTTCAGGTATTCGCCATAGTTGGCAAAGCTCTTCATGGTCTGCGCGCGCTGCAGGTTTGCCTTGTACATTTCGTTACGGGACAGATCATCCTTGGAGAGCTTTAATACTTCGAAGTAGCCGTGACGGTCGATCTCGCGGATATACTTGTCGACGGTGGTGATCTCGGGAACGCTGATGCCCTTTATGGTGGAGCTGATGATCTCGCGCTCCGCGGGATTATCATCCACGAAGACAAAGCTGTCGACGCCCAAATTCAGTTCCTCTGCAATGGCGGCAGTATTCAGATTCTTGGGTTCCCAGTTCGCCTTGATCACCATGAAGTCATCGGGTTTCAGCACGCAGTCCTGATGGCTGAGCCCGGCAAGCGCGTTTTCAGCCTCATTCTTGGAGTTTACGTTCAGAAGGATGCCAATGTCCTTGTGGGCCTTTAGGTAGGTCTGGAAGGCATCGTAGGCCTGCCCCATGCTGGTCTCCTGGCCAACCTCCAGATTCTCCGGGCCGTCGTCGCCGACAATGCCGCCCCAGAGCGTATTGTCGAGGTCTAGGACGAAGGCCTTTTTATTCTTGCCGTAGATGGCTTTGATGATATGGCTCAAATTGTAGCAAAAGTCTGCCATGACGGGCACGCCGACGGCATATTTGTACATGTGCCAGTAGAAGGGGTCGGAGAAGCGGTCCAGCCCGACTACGGCAGACAGATAAGCAATGTCGTGGATGTGGAAAAAGTCATGGCTCCTGGCGTATTCCGCAAAGCGCTCATTTAAGCGGTTTAGAAAGCTCACGCGCCCGCGGACGTCCACGCAGTCATAATTCCCGAGGAGACGATAGGAAGGAAGCTCCATGTTGTTCTGGATGATGGGGCAGTGATGAGTCGCGTTTAGATGCTCCCACATCCCTTCAAACTCCTGATACGTGAGGTCAAGCTTTGCGGTAACCTCGTCGTCAGAATCCTGGATGGAAGGGTAGTGCTTTACGTTGACGTTGGAGGTGTGGATGAAAATGAGATCGGGATGGAATTCCATCAGTTCCGGATTGTCGAACATGGCATCCGCATAATACTGCGCATACTCCGATTCATAAAAGCTTGCCTGAATGCCTTGATTCAACAAAAACAGATCCAGGAGCACGCAGATATTGCTGGTGGTGGAACCGCCGAGCACGGCAATCTTCTTTTGCAGGAAAGGACCATTTTCTTGCAAAAGTTGCTTCTTTATGCTTTTTTTCTTGCTGAGGATCCATTCCCCATCGAAAGGATATTCAAGTTCTTTCATAGTTCCTCCTCACGTTTATGATTTGTGTCACGGGGACGTGTCTACTGACACTTAAGCAACATGCTCAAGGGGCACTGTCAAGCTCAAGCCCCGAGTTTTTATTGAGTCATTAGACATGTTTTAGAAGCCTTGGTAGATAAAGGATGCGGACTCGAAGCCGGTTCCGTAGCAGCCGTAAATGATGATGGCGTAGACGAGGAGCGCGTAAGCGATCCAGCGGAACAAGGCATTCTGCTCTGCCATGAGGGCACGGATGGACTTGCCGGTGCGGAAACGCACGATCCCGGCGATGGCAACGAGTGCCAGGAAGAAAAGCAGGATGTTAAAGTCCGTCCGGTCCAGTCCCAGTTCGTAAAGCTCTCCGGTAAAGAAAATCCAAGGGTTGAACGTAGTATAGGCGAGCTTTAGGTTGCGGAAGCCGGTCATTAAACTGCCGGCGCGGAAAAAGGAAAGGCCGGTGCCAAAGAAAAACCAAGTCCTTACAATGCGAAATCCCTTCCAGGAAAGGGCCTCCGTATTGACGTGCAATATCTTCAGGATCCAAGTAAAGACGGGATCCAGCATTTGACCCAGGATAATGATGGTGCCAAAGAGCAGGCCGACGCCAAAAATGTAATTCCAGCCGCCGCCGTGCCAAAAGCCCACGAGGAACCAAGAGATCATCAGGCCGATCCATACGGGGATCTTCTTGCCGGTCTTTTTGCCAAAAAGCTTTTTCGAAGTTTTTCCGATCGCTTGGAACAAGGGCGATTTCAGAATGGGGTACAGGATAAAGTCACGGATCCAGCCGCCCAGCGTAATGTGCCATTTTCTCCAAAACTCCTCAAGCGTCTGCGAGAGGAAGGGAAGCTCAAAGTTTTCAGGAAGCTTGATGCCAAGCATCTCCGCGCTTCCAAGCGCGATGTCAATGCATCCGGAAAAGTCGGCATAGAGCTGAATGATGAAGAGGGCATTTGCCACGTGGAAAAACAGGCCGGGATAGCGATAGGGATTGCCGTAAACCGTATTGATGAGGATCGCGATCCTGTCGGCGATGATCAGCTTTTTCATAAAGCCCCAGGCGATCCTGGTAGCGCCGTTTGTTACGTTGTCGAGGGAAAGAGCGTTGCCGGACGTAACGCTTTCCCCGACTTCCTTGTATTTGACGATGGGACCGGAGGTCAGCAGGGGAAAGAAACCGGCAAATGCCAAAAACTTCAGTGGATTCTTCTGAACGGGGCTGGTGCCACAGTAGGCTTCCACCAGATAAGCAATCCAGGAAAGGGAAAAATAGGAAATGCCCATGGGGGACACGTTTAAGTCAGGAAGCCCAAAGAAAGAGGAATCCTGCAAAAGGATCAGTGCTCCGGCCAATGCGATCACGCCTAGCATCGTTATGACCTTTTTGCTTTTTTCTTCCGTCAGGTAATTCACGCAAGTGGATATGGCGTAAGTAAACAGCGCCATGCCGAGCCAAACGAGGAGCTCCGTCAGGGAATTGCCTCGCCATAAAAAATAGGCATCGCCGGCCAAAATACCGATCCACCTTATTTTGCGGGGCAAAACGTAATATAACAATACCGTGACGGCTAAAAACGTCAGATAATGAAATGCTGTGAGTGACAAGGGGGTACCTCCTAAGGAAACTTTACTCGAATTGTCGAAGGGAAATCACTTTATCCAAAACTGCGTCATAGATAATGATGATGCTCCCGCCCATTTCCGAAGTGACGCAGACGTCTTTCCCAATGAAGACTTGGTCGGCTCCCAAGACGTCTGTCGGCGTAACGTAAAAATATTTGTTGGGGGTTAACTGGTATCCGTATTGCGTTCTTGAGGGAGAATGGATCAGGGAACCGTCCTTCCAAAGCCAAGTGCCTCCCTTGGCGATCTCGTCGGGAGAAGCGCCGGCAGCTTCCAAAAAATCGACAAATTCAGGGCGGGGTTCACTTTCCGGATGCAAGGTGATGGAAACGATCAGATCCGTGTAATTGAGCGGAACGTCAACCAGCGTCTGCGCGTCAGCGGAAGGAAGCGTCTCAACCTCCAAACATTTGTGGTAATAAGTTTCCAAGCACTGGTCATAGCGCTCGTACCCCTTTTGTCCGCGTCTGTCGGGCAGGGAATAGTTCTGCGCCAGATAATCGGAGAGATAAGTGCAAATCTTTCTGGCACCCAATACGTTGTAATGATTTCTGTCGGCCATGTCAGTGGCCGGAACGAAATCCATCTCATCCATATGGAAGTTGAGGTCAAGATAAGGAACGCCGATTTCGTCCAGGTACCGGAAGCAGCCGTTTAGGCAAGCTCTTTGCTGGGGGTAAAAATCCGTGGGTACGGACAGGATCAACAATTGAAAACCTTGTTCTTCACTCAACTTTTTTAAGTTGTCGATCCACTGCTTATTTCCGGCGCTGATCTCCGTAGACTCGGAGAGGTCGAAACTAACGTCGCCCAAGCCTTCCAGATTTCCAACGTCACAGCTGTATTGGTATCCGAGACAGTTTTCGTATTCCGCAACGGGATGAAAATCTTCTTCCTGCAATTCACGATAACGGCTGTGGACGATGGGCCAGCGCAGATAATAATCCTTGATCTCGTTTTCGCCCTTGACCGCATCATTTTTTGTGACAAGCTCATTGATCAGGGCGACGGAGTTTGGTGATTCCTTTAGGGACAAGGTGTTGCGCAGCAGGTTCCCTGGAACGGCATAAACGTCCGTGTAAAAAAAAGAAGCGGAAAGAACGATTACCTTGGGAGACTGGGTTTTCAGCACTTCCTTGACGTAATAAGTGGAAGCGTTTCTGTCCTGACCGGAAACGGCATTGTTAAAAGCGGCGATGCCGCAGTTTTCCCAGAAAATGGCGGGATTTATGCTGGAATACGTGGTGCTTGGACCAAAGAACGCAACGTCAACCACGTTATGCTTCATGGAATAAAATTGATTTACGGAGGAAAAGTAGTCGCCGGAGGTGTCCTTCCAGGAAAAGACACGATATAGAAGACTAAGACCGCAAAAGAAGAGTATTAAAAATGCGATGATCGATAGGAGCTTATAGCGTGTTTTCATAAGAAACCTCGTGGAATAATCCCATAATTTACTGTAGGTATTTTATCATAACGGGGAGGAAATGTAAACCTAAAAAACCCCCGAAGACAGGCTTCGAGGGTTTGGTTTCGCGTAACGTATCCAATTTGCGGGGCGGCTTATGCGAGGGAACGCGGAGCGTCATACAAAAGCTCCATCACCTTGGAGATTTCTTTGAGCATGCGCGCGCAGGCACTGTTTTCATCCTTGAAAAAGAGCGTGCCAATCTTCTTTTTTCCTTCACAGAAGAAAACCTCCCAACGCCCGTTTTCCTTTTCGAGACAGATGCGTCCATCCGTCTCGCCGCCGATCTGATAAAGCTTGGAGGGAATCAGATGATCTGCCAGATAAGTTTTTAATTCTGCTACCGTCATGATGAACACTTCCTTTCCATATGGTAAATTTCCAATCATTATTTTATGAGTTGTGGCATAAAAACCACGAGACAGACGAAAGAAAAATCATATGTAGTTTTTGATACTACATATAGCATACACCAATGTTACGGAATATGCAAGGGGTTTTAGAAAGTATTTACAATCTTAAGGAATTCTTTTATAATAAATATGGTTGCAAATTGTCGTTATATCTGTTTAGGGGGGGAGGACGTTATGGGAAAAATTGTGATCATGAAGGAAGTGCACCAACCGGCAAAGGAAGTGGAACTCGACGTGGAGGACGGTTTCATGGAAGAGGTCATGGCACCGCTCATGGCATTTGAGGGTGACGTAAGCTTTATTTCCTTAAACCGCATGGACACCATGTACCTGGTGGTAAACGGGATGTCAGGCTTTGGATTGGAGGAGAATTTCCTGTACGTGGAAAATGACGGCGTGCAGAAGGACGGACTGATCCCGATGGTGAAGCCCGCCAGGGGAACGGTTTATTTTGTGCGGGTTACCTGGGTAAAGGACGGCTTTAAGAAGCGGGCAAAGCTTGCAAGCGTCACGGAGGATGATCTCATCTACGTGCGCAATTTCATGACTCCCGTCTACCAGGAAAAATTAAGGAAAACCGAGTTTCCAAGCATGTTTGGATGACGGGCGGCGCTGGAAAACGGAGCGGAATGCCAAAAGGGATGGTTCATTTGAACCATCCCTTTTTCTTAAACACGATTGCCCAGATGGCAATCGTCAGAAGGCAAACACCGATCACAAACGGATATCCGTAGGCCCATTCAAATTCGGGCATCTTTAGATTCATGCCATACCAGCCGGCAATCAGCGTCAGTGGAAGGAAGATGCTGGTCACCAGGGTGAAGATCTTCATCAGGCGGTTTTGCTCAATGTCGATCTGGGCCTGATAGGATTCGCGCACCTGAACAATGTATTCCTTCAGGTTCAGGACTTGACGCAAAAGCCGGTCGCAGCGGTTGCTCAGGACTTCGAAGTACGTAAGATAATCCTCGCTGAGCATGTCATTGTCGTTGTCGCACAGATCCTCAAAGATCTCTTCAAACTGCTCATAATACTTCTTTAGGCGCAGCACCTCATAGCGCGTGTCCAGGATCTTTTCACGGATGGTTTCGCTGCTGTCGTGGATCACGGCGTCATCCAAGTCGGAAATGCGATCCTCCAATTCCTCCAGGTTCTTTGTGTCACCCTTGAACAGATTCTTGAAGAAAAGGTACATGGCCCGCTCATTGGAGGGGGCTTCCGTAAAATATCCGGAAGCGGCTTTATAGCTCATCTCATTTTCACAGATGATGAACAGGTCATCCCTGTCCAGATAGAGCAGCATCTGGGAGGGATCGGCTTCCATGTCCTTGATGTCGTACCAGTCGAAGGCGACGATGCTGAAGGTGTCGAACCCTTCAAAGGTCTCGATCTGACCTTCCTCAATGTAGGTTACCACGACAGGTTCCATCTGCTTCGTGTAATTTTCAATTTCACTTCGATAAATGACTTTTTGCATGATTTTTTCCTCAAATCTTTCTTAAAAACGTGGTTACTCTGCTTTTTTCTTCTTCCCTGTCAGGAGTGACGTGATCGCGCGATCGGTCTTTTGGAGTAGCAAAGCTGCCGGAATGGAGAGCAGGAACACGATCAGCAGTAATAACGGTATGTTCCGCAGGTGATACAGGCTGGCTACGTCACCGTCGAAATTATAGGCAAAGAGCTCTAAGAAGAGTCCGTGGATCAGATAGAATTCCAGCGTGATCGTTCCCATGAAACGTAGGAAACGATTGCCAACCCGCAGCTTCATGGAGCACAGGAACACCCAGAAGACAAAAGCGCAGGAGGACAGAACCTGGGAGAGCAGGCAGATCCACCTTCGGGGGATCTTGTCAGGTGCCCCCCAGTTTTCGCCATAATAGGAGAAGACCCCCTGGGCGATGCCGGATGCTGCGTACAGCACAAAAATCCCGAGGAAAAGGAGAATAAAATACGCCTTGTAATGCCTTTTCACGTGGGCCGTGACCGCTTCCTCGTTTTTTCCAAAGAGGACGCCGAGGAAGAAGAAATGCACGGAATTGTACCACCATTCCCCCCGCATCCAGTAGTCATTGTGGTCGATGCACGTTCCAATCAGAACGTAGGCCAGAACGCAAAGGCCAAGGACGGTGACGGCTTTCCTTTCCGTATGGCAAAAGCGGAAGGAAAGATAAAAACACAGATATAGAATCGGCAAAGCGATCATAAACCAAGTGTTGGGATTGCTCAGCTGCAGGCCGGAGGCATAGCAGAATACCTTCCACGCGCTCATGGGTTCCTTTAGGAGAAAACGGACGAGCAGGAAGACAAACGCCGATACGTAAAAGGCGACGAGAAGCGGCAGAATTCTTCGCTTAACAAAGCCGTCTAAGTAGTGCGGCTTATTTTTGTAGCTTTTCCATAGACCATAACCGGAGCAAAACAAGAAGATGCCCACAAAATAATAGCCGAAGGGAACAAAGAGTTCCAAACCCGGAATATAGTTCTCCTTTGGCAGCCAGGACGCACTGGTCTTTTGGCCGATATGGTGCAGCATGATGCACAGGGCGAAATAGCCCTGCAAAGCCTTCATTTGATTTATGGAGAAGGCATCCTCATTCCATTCTCCCGGTCCTGCTTTCTTGGATCCCCAAAAAAGAAGGACGGCCATGACGGGATAAATTAAGTAAATCAAGGCTCCCATGTTGATTCCTCCGCGCAGACGATAGCTGCTAAGTTTCATGTTAATCAAAAGAAATGGGGCAGTCAAGAAAATCTTTTGGAAAAAATTTGAAAAAAATTTCCGCTCAGGAGAACCTTTGGAAAAAGAGTTCGTCTATTGGGGTAAGAGCGCTTGCAAAACAATGACCTGATTTCCAAAAATAAGGGAGGATTTCATATGAAAAAGAGAATAGTGAGCTTGATCTTGGCAGTGGTATTAAGTCTTAGCGTTACGGCTTGCAGTGATAAGGCAGACGGCGTAAAGTATGCGGACGCGAAAAACAAAAGCGAAAGCCAGCAACAAAAGACAGACGATCAAAAACCAGTCGAGCGAACCAGCGTCCTTGAGGAATTCTTGAAAACTTACGATGAGGCTGAGGCAACCTATGAGCTTGACGGCGGCTACGTGATGATGTCAAAAAGCACGAATGCAGGAGCGGCGTACATGGAAGCCACGGAGGGTTTCTATTTCGATCCCGGCGTTGAGTTCCCCATGATCGAATGGAATACGGAGGAGTACAAGTATCTCAAGGAAAATTCCTGGATGAGCGTAAAGACTTCCCCGTTCTCTACCTTTGCAGCTGACGTGGACACGGCTTCTTACGCGAACGTAAGACGCATGCTGACCAGAAGCCAGACCGTTCCCGCTGACGCGGTCCGCCTGGAAGAGATGATCAACTATTTCCATTACGATTACGCACAGCCCAAGACCGGCGAACCCTTCTCCGTAACGACGGAGATGGCTCCCTGCCCTTGGAATGAGAACAGTAAGCTTCTTATGGTAGGCCTTGCGGCAAAGGATCTTGACATGAGTGAAGTTCCTAACTCCAATCTGGTGTTCCTGATCGACGTGTCCGGTTCCATGGAAGGTGAGGACAGACTTGGCCTGGTACAGCGTTCCTTTAAGCTCCTTTGCGAAGAGCTTCGCCCCGGGGACCGCGTATCCATCGTGACCTATGCAAACGGTGACAAGGTCGTGCTGGAAGGCGCCAGCGGCGATGAGAAGGCAAAGATCTGCGACGCCATCGAGGATTTGTTCGCAAGCGGCGGCACCAACGGCGGCAAGGGCATTCAGTCCGCATACCAGATCGCAGAGAAGTATTTCATTGAAGGCGGCAACAACCGCGTGATCCTTGCAACGGACGGCGACCTGAACATCGGCATCACGGATGAGGGAAGCCTTACCAGACTGATCCAGGAAGAGGCAAAGAGCGGCGTGTTCCTGTCGGTTCTCGGCTTTGGCTGGGGAAACATCTCTGACAGCAGAATGGAAGCCCTTGCGGATAACGGAAATGGTAACTACAGCTACATCGACAGCATTGCTGAGGCTAGAAAGGTTCTGATCGAGGAAATGGGCGGCACCCTCTTTACCGTGGCAAAGGACGTGAAGCTTCAGGTGGAATTCAATCCCAATCTTGTGAAGGGTTATCGTCTGATCGGTTACGAAAACCGCACCATGGCAGCAGAAGATTTTGCAGATGACACGAAGGACGGCGGCGAGATCGGCGCAGGTCACCAGGTAACGGCTCTGTACGAAGTGGCACTGAAGGATTCCAAGCAGGAGATCCCCGAGGTAGAATCCCGTTATGGCAACCAGGAAGAAACCAATTCGGCCCTGACGGATGAGTACCTCACCGTAAACGTACGTTACAAGGAGCCCGACGGCGACGTGAGCAAGCTCCTGGTATATCCCGTAACGAAGGCAGAATATCATGAGCAGATGAGCGACAATCTCTCCTGGGCAGCAGGCGTGGCACAGGCAGGCATGCTTCTCAAGAAGTCTGAATACGCAGGCACCTCCGACATGAAGAGCGTTATCGCAAGAATGGAAAAGACTGCCGGCGCGAATGAGGACGAGTACAAGAAGGAGTTCCTGTATCTTTATTCCAAGGCACAGATCGATTAATTGTCATGGAAACCGTAGGGAAGCGATATTCTTTGTGAGGAAGGGCAACGAAACGTGAAACTAAAAAAGCTAAGAAACGGAAAAAGAAAAGTTTTAATGATGGTAGCCGCACTGCTTGCCTGCAGCTTGCTCGGGGCATGCTCGGACGCCGGGGATGCCTCGGGCGGCGCAGGCAGCGTGAAGGAGCGGGGCGCGCAGACGCAGGCAGAAATACAGACGCAAAGCAGGGCCGAGGCGCAGGCGGACGCTGAGGAAGCTGCGGATGCCGCGGAAGTGACAGATGAGAGCAACGTGATAAAAGTGGTCATCCTTTCAGACGATAGTGCCGGGGAGGCGGAGAGTGGTGCTCCCGCGGAGGGCAAGGGCTCCGACGATGCGGGAATTCCCGGTGGTAACGCCGGCGCCGAGGAGGACGTAACTGCCGTCAGTGAGGAGAATGAGATCCTGCTTGTCAACAGGAGAACCAATTTCGCCTGGGGACATTATGACGGCGGATGGTTCATCGACGCGCAGGGCAGAGTGTTTTCCTTTAACTTTAACGACATGTATCCGGGTCATGGCGGGGAGGAGGATCTTTCCTTCATCGAACGCCTTAAGATCATCCGCGACAACTGTGAGAGCGAACGGTTTTTTAGCGTAGAATTTGTAAATCAGGTTCAGGAGCTGGGGGAGAACCTCAGCGCGGAGGATGAGTTTGATCAGGAGCACGTGATGTATGATTATGGTCAGGATACGCTCTATTTCTGGCAACCAAAGACGCAGGAACTCTTAAAGTGCGAAAGTTACGGAGACGTGGAATATACGCCGAAGAACGAGAGCGCCCAAAAGATTGTCAAATTATATGAAGAAGAACTGGAAAGACTTATGAAGGAGGCTGGGGAAGGCAGTTCGAAGCCAAAAGAAGACTATCCTACGCCAACGGTTTATTCCCGCACGGACGGCCACGTGCTGGAGTTGGAAGCGAAGGACGTGGCAGGATATGCCGGAAACTGGATCCTGACGGATCCGGAGCAACTCAAGGCGTTTGCAAAAAAGAGCGGCATCGGCGTGGATTCCCTATTGGAGCAACTGAATGAGAACGCTAGGGACAACGTCCTCTTCTTTGTGCAGGCGGAAGGCCCGGAAGACGCCGCAAGTCACGGAAAGATCAAGGCTTTCGGGATCTTCGGGAAAAGCGTCGACTTCGTGTTTGAAGAGAAAAACGGAGAGACGGACGGCCAAAAAGGCTTGTGCCGCGTGATCGCCGTTAGCAAAACAAGATTCTGGATGGAACTGACAACCTACGTCGACCTCGAAGGAAACGAGTGGAAATACTTCGAAGTCCAATAACGTTTGGGTCATGGGGACGTGTCTGGTGACATGTTTTCATGACCTTTCTTTTGGTAAAAAATCACAGGAAACTCTTCATTGTTTCGTCATTTTTGCACAATATATGATATTGCAATTTTCACAAGGTTTGAATATAATCTAACTTGGTTAAAAAATTAACGTATTCATGATACATAGGAGGGACATTGGAATGTCAGTTGACAAATTTATGACTGATGAGTATCTGTCCGACTTAAATGCATACTGGCGTGCAGCGAACTATCTTGCGGCTACCCAGCTGTATCTGTTGGACAATCCTTTGCTCAGAGAGCCTCTGACGAAGGACATGATCAAGAAGAAGATCGTAGGACACTGGGGAACCGTTCCCGGCCAGAACTTTGTATATGCGCACATGAATCGTGCCATCAACAAGTATGACCTGGACATGATCCTGATCTCCGGCCCTGGTCACGGCGGAAACTTCTTCGTGGCAAACTCTTACCTTGAGGGTACTTACAGCGAAGTATACCCTAACATTTCCCAGGATATCGAAGGCCTGAAGAGACTGAACAAGCAGTTCTCCTTCCCCGGCGGTATCTCCAGCCACGTGGCACCTGAGACTCCCGGTTCCATCAACGAGGGTGGTGAGCTTGGTTACTCCATTGCTCATGCTTTTGGTGCTGCTTTTGATAACCCGGATCTGATCGCTACCGTTATCGTTGGTGACGGTGAGGCTGAGACCGGCCCCCTTGCAACCGCATGGCATTCCAACAAGTTCCTGAATGCCAAGACCGACGGTGCAGTACTTCCTATTTTGCATTTGAATGAATATAAGATCAGCAATCCTACCGTATTGTCCCACATCTCTCATGAGGAGCTGGAGAGCTTCCTGCATGGATGTGGCTGGAAGCCTTATTTCGTAGAGGGCAGCGATCCCATGACCATGCATAAGCTCATGGCACAGGCTGTTGACAGTTGTATCGAAGAGATCAAGGCGATCCAGAAGGACGCAAGAGAGAATGGCAATGAGGAGAGACCTTTCTGGCCCATGATCGTTCTGCGTTCCCCGAAGGGTTGGACCGGTCCCAAGGTTGTGGACGGACTTCCCGTGGAGGGCTCCTTCCGTGCCCATCAGGTTCCCATCACCATGGAGAAGCCTGAGCACTTGGATCTTTTGAAGGAGTGGCTCCTTTCCTATCATCCCGAAGAGCTCTTTGACGAGGAAGGTCGTCTCGTCGAGAGACTTCGTTACGTCGCTCCCAAGGGCGATCACAGAATTAGCGCAAATCCCCACGCAAACGGCGGAAAGCTGCTTCGTGACCTGCGTCTTCCCGACTTCAAGGATTATGCCGTAGACGTTACCGCTCCCGGCGCAGTTGAGAAGCAGGACATGATCGAGCTTGGCGGATTTGTTCGTGATATCTTCAAGCTGAACAAGGAAGCTAGAAACTTCCGTATCTTTGGACCCGACGAGACCATGTCCAACCGTCTCTACAAGGTGTTCGAGGAGACCAAGCGTGACTGGAACGGCGACTATCATGAGAAGGACGAGGATCTGGCTCATGACGGACGCATCATGGACTCTTACCTTTCCGAGCATATGTGCGAAGGTTGGTTAGAGGGTTACCTTCTGACCGGCCGTCATGGATTCTTTGCTTCCTACGAGGCATTCATCCGCGTCGTAGACTCCATGTGCGCACAGCATGCTAAGTGGCTCAAGGTTTGCAGCGAGCTTCCTTGGAGACAGAAGATCGCTTCCCTGAACCTGATCCTGACCTCCAACGTATGGCAGCAGGACCACAACGGATTTACCCATCAGGATCCCGGATTTATGGATCACATCGCTAATAAGAAGGCAGACGTGGTACGCATCTATCTTCCCCCCGATGCTAACTGCTTGCTTTCCTGCTTCGATCACTGCATCCGTTCCAAGAACTACGTGAACGTGATCGTTGCATCCAAGCATCCCAGCCATCAGTGGCTGACCATGGAGCAGGCCGTTAAGCATTGCACCCAGGGTATCGGCATCTGGGATTGGGCAAGCAACGACCAGGGCGAGGAGCCTGACGTAGTACTTGCTTGCTGCGGCGATACGCCCACCAAGGAAGCTCTGGCAGCAGTTACCATTCTTCGCGACAACCTGCCTGAGGTTAAGATCCGTTTCGTCAACGTAGTAGACCTGATGAAGCTCGAGCCTCACACCAAGCATCCTCACGGTCTGACCGACGTAGATTACGACGCTCTGTTCACCAAGGATAAGCCCATCATCTTCGCATTCCACGGCTATCCTACTTTGGTACATGAGCTGACCTATAACCGTCATAACCGTAACCTTTCCGTTCACGGTTATCAGGAGGAGGGTACCATCACGACTCCTTTCGACATGAGAGTGCAGAACGAGATCGACAGATTCCATCTTGTAATGGACATCATCAATCATCTGCCTCAGCTCGGAAACCGCGGCGCATATCTGCTTCAGCAGATGCGTGACACGCTGGTTGCACATGACCAGTACATCGCTGAATACGGTCAGGATCTTCCTGAGGTTCGCGACTGGAAGTGGCATCTTCCCGAGAAAAACTAATTTTGTTCCTTCTTTTTTGGGTTCCGTATCGTCCTGGTGCGGAACCTTTCTTATTGCGTTTTTTTGATAAATATGATAAAATAAATTGATAATTTCTATTGTTTTCTGACAATGACGCGGACGCTTTTGCGGGACGCAGTTTGTTTATAAGATAAGGCGGTTGGGATATGGTTGATAAGAAGAGACAGATTAAGATCGGTTGGCTTTTGGCCTTGGTTTGCATGATTCCGTTGCTGGTTTCTACCATTTCTACCATTGCGACGCTTCTTTATCGCTCAAAGGAATCCTGTGAGAAGAGCGTGTACCGGCAGATGGATCTGATCCTGGATGACCGCATCGCGGCGATTCAGAATTATATTGACGGGGCGGAGACCCTTCTTCGCGAGTATGGAAAGGCACCGGTCATCCGGGAAATGCTGATCGCGCTGCATCAGGGAGATAAGGCAAAGTATGCGGAACTGCAGAAGAAGGCGCAGAAGTATACGGAAAGCTTCTATGCAGAGATTTCCGGATGGGAAGGGATCTATGCCAGCAACTGGGATACGGTGGTGCAGGTCCATTCCAACGCTTCTGCCGTCGGCATGCAGACGAGAGTGGGAGCTGACCTGGTGCATTATCGCACGACGATGACCATGCAAGAGGATGGATTCTATAACGAAGGCGCATTCCCTTCGCCCGTCTCGCAACAGCTGATCTTAAACCTGCGTCAGTCCATTCAGGATGATAAGGGCAACAACATAGGCCTGGTTGGCGGCGGCCCCTTCCTTACGGAGCTTGGAAGCGAACTGGCGGACGTTAAGGAAGGCGAGCTTGTGGGCGCAACCTTCATTCTTGCCGATTACGCCCAGGACATTTACGTGCTGACCAATGACGAGAGATATAAGAGTTGCTCGGCAATCAGCAATCAGGAGCACGTGAACTTGATCGACGAAGCGCTGGAAAAGGGAGATACCCTGCAGGGCTTCTATCAGGTGGACGGCGTGAGATCCATCGTGACCGTGAAGCTGATGCCGCAAAATAACATGGTACTGATCATGTATCGTTCCGTTCACGGCATTTATGACGAAGTGAAGCGCACGAACATGGGAACCGTGATGGTGAGCTTTGGGATACTGCTTGCCTGCGCAGTGCTGATCACGTTCCTTTCCTTGATCCTGAACAAGAAATGTGACACATTTGTCAAAACGGTGGAAAAGATGGCAGACGGCGACATCCGGGTGGACGTGCCGGAAGACTTTAACATTGAGGAGCTGGCGAAGATCGCTGCCAGCGTGTGCAGGCTCCGGGAAAAGCTTGCAGAGATCGTGGATAAGATCCGTGACGAGGTAAGCTTTGTCGCACAGACGGCAGATGAAGTGAATGCCAAGATCACCGCCAGCAATGAATCCACGGCCAAGGTTTCCGTGGCCGTAAACGAGCTGTCGCTGGCGTCGAACCAGATGGCTGAGGACGTGCAGGAAGTCAATTCCCAGATTGGCGTCATGAGCGATAACATCAATGACATTGTTACTGCCGTGGAAACCTTGGGTGATTCCGCCAAGGAAATGGAGAAGGCAAACAGCGATGCGGCAGATTACATTGCTTCCATGGAGAGGAGCTCGAATCAGTCTGCGTCATACATCCAAAACGTAAATCAGCAGATCCGCAATACCAATACGGCCGTCGGAAAGATTTCCGAGGCCATTGACATGATCAAGGAGATTGCGGATCAGACGAACCTGTTGTCATTGAATGCTTCCATCGAGGCGGCGCGCGCGGGCGAAGCCGGCAAGGGCTTTGCAGTCGTGGCGGAGGAGATCAAAAAGCTCGCCGACCAGAGTAATGACAGTGCAGTGGAGATCCAGATGATCGCAGAGGAGATCATCGCCAAATCCTCCGGCACCATGGCTCTTTCGAAGGACGTGGAGAAATCGCTGGAGCAGGAGAAGAAGATCCTGACGGAGACGAAGAGTTGCTTTGCAACGCTTTCGAATGAGATTACGAAATCTGTGGATGAGATTACCGGCATCAATGCGAAGACGGAATCCCTGGAGATTATCCGGAATGACATCATCGACAAAGTGACAAGCCTGTCAGCAATCTCGCAGGAGAATACAGCGTCCAATGAAGAAGTATCCAACTCCTTGCACAGCATCGTTGACAACATTGAGAACATCAACAAGCAGGTGGATGAACTCAACAAGACGTCCGTCATGTTGGACAAGACCATGGACTTCTTCAAGGCATAATTGGGTTGCGGGCGCGCCTGCAGACGCGTTTTGAGTTTTGGAAACAGGCGCCGCGGAGGTAGGAATGGAATTAGCATGGGGAACGGAATTGGATGACGAATTGGCGCTTCAGGAAATAAAGGATGAGTATCAACGTTCTGAATACTGGAATCTGGCATCTACCTGCTTCAGCTTGGGAATAGCTTTCGCGGTAATGGTGTTATACATGTTGGGATATATGATTCTGGAGCACAGTCTAAAACACCTGGGCCTTTTGATTTTATTCGGCGCATTGTTGTTGTTTTTCCTGATACTGGCTTTTGGCACGGCCTGTCAGAACACGAAGAGAGTTTCTGACGTAAAGAACGGAAAGTTTCAGTACAGGCGCGCGTGGATCATTAAAAAAGGTGATCTGACGAATGACAAAAAAGAAGGATACCTGTGGTTTGACGGGCACGTGATTCCTGAACAAAAAGAATACGTGATTGTTCCCAGGGAAGTCTATGATTCGGTCGACGTGGGGAATGAAATGTACTTGATTTATCTGAAACCGCCGGACAAAACCTTTGCCGTGCGGGCATATAAAGAACAATAAGAAAGACCCAGGCGCAGGCCGGTGATCCGGCGGGCATCTGGGCCTTTTGATTTGAATTTAAGTACGGATTAAACGGTAGGCAGGGAGGAGAGGTATTTTTCGAGCTCTGCGTCGGTGGGCACGTAGTCGCTCATGGTGCCGTCATTGTAGGCCTGATATGCATACATGTCAAAGTAACCGGTTCCGGTGAGGCCGAAGACAATGTTCTTTGCTTCGCCGGTTTCCTTGCATTTAAGTGCTTCATCGATGGCAACCTTGATGGCGTGGCTGCTCTCGGGCGCGGGAAGAATGCCTTCCACGCGTGCAAAGGTGGTGGCTGCCTCGAAGACGGAGGTCTGTTCTACGGAGCGGGCCTTGATCAGTCCCTGATCATACAGTTCGGAAACGATGGAGCTCATGCCATGGTAACGAAGGCCGCCGGCATGGTTCGCGGAAGGAATGAAGCTGCTGCCAAGGGTGTACATCTTGGCAAGGGGACAAACCTTTCCGGTATCACAGAAGTCGTAAGCATATTTACCGCGGGTCAGACTCGGGCAGGATGCGGGCTCAACTGCAATGATCTCATAATCTGCCTCGCCCCGGAGCATTTCTCCGACGAAGGGAGAAATGAGGCCGCCCAGGTTGGAACCGCCGCCGGCACAACCGATGACGGTGTCAGCCTTGATGCCATATTTCTTCAATGCGGTATGAGTTTCCAGACCGATCACGGACTGATGCAGGAGTACCTGCGACAAAACGGAGCCAAGCACGTAGCGGTAGCCTTCCTGCGTCGTGGCAGCTTCCACTGCCTCGGAGATGGCACAGCCAAGGCTTCCGGTGGTGCCGGGGAACTCAGCGTTGATCTTGCGTCCAACGTTTGTGTTCATGGAAGGAGAAGGCGTTACCTGTGCGCCGTAGGTTCTCATGACTTCACGGCGGAAAGGCTTCTGCTCATAAGAACATTTTACCATGTATACCTGGCAGTCCAGGCCGAAATAGGAGCATGCCATGGAAAGCGCGGTGCCCCACTGGCCGGCGCCGGTCTCGGTCGTCACGCCCTTCAGGCCCTGCTTCTTAGCGTAATAAGCCTGCGCGATGGCGGAATTGAGCTTGTGGCTTCCGGAGGTGTTGTTACCCTCGAACTTGTAATAGATATGCGCGGGCGTCTGAAGCTTCTCCTCCAGACAGTAAGCACGAACAAGGGGTGAGGGACGATACATGCGATAGAAATTGCGGATTTCCTCGGGAATCTCAATATAAGGAGTGGTATCATCCAGCTCTTGCTTTGCCAGCTCTTCACAAAAAATGGGAGTGAGATCATCCACCGTCACGGGCTGTAGGGTTCCGGGGTGAAGGATGGGAGCGGGTTTCTTTTTCATGTCTGCGCGCACGTTGTACCACTGCGTAGGCATCTCGTTTTCTTCCAGATAAATCTTGTAAGGGATCTCTTGCATTTTCGTACCTCTTTTCCTTGAATATTCCTAGAATAACATAGGTTTTGCACAAAACCGCACTCATTATAACACAAGAAGGAAAAGCTGACAATTATTTCTTTTCATGAGGTGACGAACGTGGTACGATAAGTAAAATGCAGGGAAACGAGGGAGGATTCGACATGAAAAAAGATCCTTTTGAGGAACTTCGACAATTTCTGGGAAAACTGGAAATTACGGCAGCCATACTTTGCGTGCCACTTCTTTTTATACGGAGGGGCGAGGGGATTCCGGCAATCCTTGCCGCCATGGCCGTCTGTATCGCTTTGTTTGGCATTACTAAGATTTGTTCAAAACCCGAAAGAAACATTTCGTTTGAAAGAGAGATCGTGCTAAAGGCAGCGATCGGGCTTATTGTTCTTTCCTTATATTTTTATGGCATGGAAGATGCCTTGGCTCCGGCAATCGTTTGTTTGGCGGCAGGCGTGCTTCTTCTTTTGGAATTTGTCAGCTATCTTGTCAGAAGGAAATCCGACGTCTACGATTCCCTGCCCCAAAACATCCGGCTTTTGGATTACGTGTTTCCCGAGACGGCCGTTTTCCTTGATGCCAAGGTGGAATATATGCGCCTGAAGGGTAAGACGGAGGAGGAACTGACGAACGAGGAACGGGAAAAGATCATGGAGTATGCCGCAACTCCGCTTTCGTATTTTATGGGGTGGCTCCTTGAACGGGACTTTCTCATGGAAGGATATGCCGGGCATTTGAGAAATAAGGCAGATAACGCGTGGGAGAACCTTAAGAGAGGTAAGCTGACTCCGTTGGATGCGCTGATCCTGGCAGATTATTATTTCTCACTTGAATATGTCAAAGCGGAAGCGAAGGGCTTTGTTCTGGATTATTTTGCAGACAATGGCCAGTTCCTTGGGGAGGATGCCTTTGTGTATGATTTCTGCGAATGCCGTGAAAATCCGGATGGGAGTTATTATTGCACGGAATATTCAAGGGACGTGCAAAAGCACCTTTCCCAAAGGATTGACGAATGCTATGAGCGGTATCAGTTTAACGCTGAGCAGTATCGCACGGCGGTTAAGTTTTATAAAAACATTCCCTTCGAAAAGGGGAAAAGAGTGTATTCCGACCGCTATCACGCAGATCTTGCCGTTTATAAGTCGGGCATGAAGCTAAAGGGCAGCTTTCCTGAGGGATACGTAAACACGTGCGTGCGGACTTTGGATCAAGGGATCGCGCCCGGAGAATGGGAGAGACTGGAGCGTTGGCTGAAGGAAGGATACTTGCGCGACGAAAAGGAGAGGGCGGACGCATTAAGCCGGTTCAGGGCGAAGGCACTCTACGTATTTGAGCCGATGGCTGTGGGAGAAGTGGCGTTTGTCGTGACGGGTTCCCTGGATTTTGAGGCGGCAAAGGAGCGTGGCCTTTCCTATACGGTACGAAACGGACTCATCCTCAATTGGGGGTATGCCAATGGGTTTGGGGACGCGTATGGCTTAGAGTCCAGCCTGGAATACGTAAGGCTTTTGCAGGGACCGAAGTTCTTTGACGTCAAGGAGGAGCAGGATGCAGAAGGCTTGGTGGGCCAGGGGAAATTGGTGAGGACTTGGCTGGTTCCGGAGAGCCGCGGGGGAAGCGACGAAGAGGAGAACGTGATCTACCTGACGCAGGAAGCCCTGGAGAAAAAAGAGAAATATGAACGCTGGCTCCGATATCTGGAGATCTATGCAGCTTCGAGGCATGAAGGGCAGGAACTAGAGATCCGTTATCAGGCAAAGTGGCTCACGGGAGAATCCGGAGAAAGAAAATCCATGGTACCCATGAGCATTTTGATCGAAAATCAGGACGACGCAAAGTCCCTAAAGATCCGTTTCCAGATCAAAATCTGGGAATAATTATTCCTTCCGGAAATCATAGAATTTGCTAGTAATTTGAAAATAAATATGTTATACTAACAAATTAGAAATTTGTTAAATACATGACAGGGAGGTTCTAAAATGTCGCAGAGAACAGATATCCACAAAGTACTTATTATCGGCTCCGGCCCCATTATCATTGGACAGGCCTGCGAGTTCGACTATTCCGGCACTCAGGCTTGTAAGGCGCTGAAGAAGCTGGGCTACGAGATCGTATTGGTGAACTCCAATCCCGCAACCATCATGACGGATCCTGAGACCGCGGACGTGACCTACGTCGAGCCCTTGAACAAGGAACGTTTGGAGCAGATCATTGCAAAGGAGCGTCCTGACGCACTGCTTCCGAACTTGGGCGGACAGTCTGGATTAAATCTCTGCGCAGAGCTTGCAAGTGCAGGCATCCTTGACAAATATAACGTTAAGGTCATCGGTGTTCAGGTGGATGCCATCGAGCGCGGCGAGGACCGTATCGAGTTTAAGAATGCCATGAATGAGCTTGGCATTGAGATGGCTCGCAGCGAAGTTGCTTACTCCGTTGACGAGGCACTTGCAATTGCTGACAAGTTAGGATATCCCGTAGTTCTTCGTCCGGCCTACACCATGGGCGGTGCCGGCGGCGGACTGGTATACAATAAAGACGAGTTGAAGACGGTCTGCGCAAGAGGCTTGCAGGCCAGCCTGGTTGGCCAGGTGCTGGTGGAGGAGTCCATCCTTGGATGGGAGGAACTTGAGCTTGAGATCATCCGTGACGCAGACAACAACCTGATCACCGTATGTTTTATCGAGAACATTGATCCCATGGGCGTGCACACCGGAGATTCCTTCTGCGCCGCTCCCATGCTGACCATTTCCAAAGAACTGCAGGCAAGACTGCAGGAGTACGCATACCGCATCGTGGAATCCGTGCAGGTGATCGGCGGTACCAACGTACAGTTTGCACATGATCCCGTGAGTGATAGAGTCATCGTCATCGAGATCAACCCCAGAACCTCCCGTTCCTCCGCACTGGCTTCCAAGGCAACTGGTTTCCCCATCGCACTTGTGAGCGCTATGCTGGCATCCGGCCTGAAGCTTTCCGAGATTCCTTGCGGAAAGTACGGAACGCTGGATAAGTACGTACCGGACGGAGATTACGTCGTGATCAAGTTTGCCCGCTGGGCATTTGAAAAGTTCAAGGGCGTTGAGGACAAGCTTGGCACCCAGATGCGCGCCGTTGGTGAGGTCATGAGCATCGGTAAGAACTATAAAGAAGCATTCCAGAAGGCCATCAGAAGCCTTGAGACCGGCCGTTACGGCCTTGGCCATATCGCAAAGCTGGAGGCTAAGACGAAGGAGCAGCTCCTCAACATGCTGGCAACGCCTTCCAGCGAGCGCCATTTCGCAATGTATGAGGCACTGAAAAAGGGCGCAACCGTGGACGAACTCCATGAGATCACTCACGTTAAGAAGTACTTCATCGAGCAAATGAAGGAATTGGTGGAAGAGGAAATGGCGCTCTCTGCAAACAAGGGCAGCCTGCCTGCTGATGCGGCACTCATCCAGGCGAAGAAGGACGGCTTCTCCGATAAGTACTTAAGCATTCTGCTTCAGATTCCTGAGGCAGACATTCGTAACAAGAGAATTGAACTGGGCGTGGAAGAGACCTGGGAGGGCGTACACGTAAGCGGTACCCAGGACAGCGCATATTACTTCTCGACCTACAACGGAACCGACAAGAATCCCATCCGCGAGGACAAGCCAAAGGTCATGATCCTTGGCGGCGGCCCGAACAGAATCGGACAGGGCATCGAGTTCGACTATTGTTGCGTACATGCATCCCTGGCACTGAAAAAGCTCGGATTCGAGACCATTATCGTGAACTGTAACCCTGAGACCGTGTCTACCGACTATGATACCTCCGACAAGCTCTATTTCGAGCCTTTGACCTTGGAGGACGTGCTCAGCATCTATAAGAAAGAGAAGCCCGTTGGCGTGATCGCACAGTTTGGCGGACAGACGCCTCTGAACCTGGCATCCGACCTGGAAAAGAACGGCGTAAAGATTCTTGGTACTTCTCCTGCCGTTATCGATCTTGCAGAGGACAGAGACCTGTTCCGCGCAATGATGGATAAGTTAGAGATTCCGATGCCTGAGTCCGGCATGGCTACGACCGTGGAAGAGGCGCTTGAGGTTGCACACAGAATTGGATTTCCTGTTATGGTTCGTCCTTCCTACGTGCTTGGCGGACGCGGCATGGAGGTCGTTTACGACGACGTGAACCTGACCAGCTACATGAACGCAGCTGTTGGCGTAACGCCTGACAGACCGATCCTGATCGACAGATTCCTGAATCATGCCACCGAGTGTGAGGCAGATGCCATCAGCGACGGTACCCACGCATTTGTTCCTGCGGTTATGGAGCATATCGAACTCGCAGGCGTTCACTCCGGAGACTCCGCTTGCATCATTCCTTCCAAGCACATCTCTGAGAAGAACGTGGAGATCATTAAGGAATATACCAGAAAGATCGCTGAGGAAATGCACGTTCGCGGCCTTATGAACATGCAGTATGCGATCGAAAATGACAAGGTATACGTGCTCGAGGCAAATCCCCGCGCATCCCGTACCGTGCCTTTGGTATCCAAGGTATGTAACGTGCGCATGGTACCCATCGCGACGGACATCATTACCTCCGAGCTTACCGGCCGGCCTTCACCCGTACCTGCACTCAAGGAGCAGAACATTCCTTACTATGGCGTGAAGGAAGCCGTGTTCCCGTTCAACATGTTCCAGGAGGTTGACCCGATCCTTGGGCCTGAGATGCGTTCCACCGGTGAAGTGCTTGGACTTTCCAAGTCCGTCGGCGAGGCATTCTTCAAGGCACAGGAGGCAACCCAGACGAAGCTTCCTCTCGGAGGCACCGTACTGATCAGCGTAAACCGCAAGGACAAGGCTGAGGTTGTGGACGTTGCCAAGCTCTTTAACGAGGCTGGATTTAGGATCGTTGCCACCGGCAATACCTGTGATCTCATTACGGCAGCAGGCATTCCCGCTGAGAAGGTGAAGAAGCTTTACGAAGGACGTCCCAACATCCTCGACATGATCACCAACGGCGAGATCGACCTGATCGTGAACTCGCCCATCGGCGCAGACAGCGTACATGACGATTCGTACCTCAGAAAGGCAGCGATTAAGGGCAAGATCCCTTACATGACCACGATCGCGGCTGCAAGAGCCACGGCAGAAGGAATCCTGTACGTACAGAAGGCCGGCAAGGGTGAGGTACATTCCCTGCAGAGCCTGCATGGCATGATCCAGGACAAATAAATACAAACGTAGAGAAGTTTCGGGGGGGACTTTTGTACCATATAGAATGAAGGAGGAAGACGATTTGGTTCAAGATCTGATTCAACTCTGTAAAGAGAGAGGACCAAAAGTATACATACAGACGCACAATTTCCCTGACCCGGATGCCATTGGTTCTGCCTTTGGCTTACAGAAACTTTTGGAGAATTTCGGAATTCAGCCGATCCTTTGTTATGCGGGAAGGATCGACAAGCTAAGTACTTCCAGAATGTTAGAGGAGTTTGAGATTAAGATCTTTTCTTACGATGAGGTCAAGCATGACATGAAGGAGTCAGATCCCATCATCTGCGTGGACAGCCAGAAAAACGGCGGAAACATACAGGATTTTATGGGAGATGAGGTTGCGTGCGTTGACCATCATCCGACGTTCACGGAAGAGAACTATTTATACAAAGACGTCCGGATCGCTGGTGCCTGCGCTTCTTTGATCGCGCAGTATTATCGGGATCTGGGAATCACGCCGACGGAGAACGTGGCATCCGCGCTGCTCTATGGGCTGAAGATGGACACCCTGCAGTTTTCCCGTGGAGTGACGGACTTGGACATCGCGGCACTTCGTTTTGTCTTTCCGTTCCACAATAAGGAAAAGATCACGCGCCTTGAGCATAATACGATGGCATTCCGGGACCTTAAAGCCTACGGTGCGGCCATTGAACACATTCAGGTTTATGAGCGCTTCGGATATACGGTGGTTCCGTTCGCTTGCCCGGATGGCTTGATCGCAACGCTGGCAGACTTTATTCTGTCTCTTGATGAGGTGGAAGTGGTTGTCGTGATCTCCGTTCGGGAGGACGGCCTGAAGTTTTCCGTCCGGTCGGAGATCCCGCAGGTTCATGCCGGATATCTGATCCGTGATGCCCTGTCCGGACTCGGCAATGCCGGCGGACATGCCTCCATGGCCGGAGGCTTCGTTCCCCAGAGTATGGTGGAACCCATGGGCGCCTATTATGAAGCCGAGATCCGCGAACGCTTCATGGATATCCTTGAAAAAATGGGATATCTCAAGGCCTAAAAAGACAAAAAAGGACACGGGAACGATGCCCGTGTCCTTTTTTTGTCGTTAGAACTCGCAGTTCTTGGGTGTTCTGGGATAAGGGATGACGTCGCGGATGTTCTCGACGCCGGTTAGGTACATGATCAGGCGCTCGAAGCCCATGCCAAAGCCGCTGTGGATGCAGCCGCCGTAGCGTCTGGTGTCGAGGTACCAGTCGATGCCCTCCTTGTCAACGCCCATCTCGTTCATTCTCTCGATGAGCTTGTCCAGGTTCTCCTCACGCTGGCTGCCGCCCATGAGTTCGCCTGCCTGGGGTACGAGAAGGTCAACTGCCGCAACGGTCTTGTTGTCGGGATTTACCTTCATGTAGTAAGCCTTGATCTCCTTCGGCCAGTCGGTGACGAACACGGGGCCGTGGAAGTAGTCAACGATGTATTTCTCATGCTCTTTTGCGATGTCCTCGCCGTAATCCGGCTCGAACTCCCACTTTACGTCTGCCTTCTTCAGAATGTCGATCACGTCATGATGTGAGATTCTTGTGAACTCGGCATTTATGATGCCGTCAAGCTTTTCCTTCAATCCCTTCGAAACGAACTTGTCACAGAACTCGATCTCCTCAGGACACTTGTCACAAACGTATTTCACGACGAACTTGAGCATCTCCTCCTCGACGTCCATCAAGCCGTGAAGATCGCAGAATGCCATCTCGGGCTCGATCATCCAGAACTCGTTTGCATGGGTCTGGGTGTTGGAGTTCTCGGTACGGAAGGTGGGACCGAAGGTGTAGATGTCGCCGAATGCCATGGCGAAGGTCTCGCCCTGGAGCTGGCCGGAGCCGGTGATAAAGCTCTGCTTGCCAAACAGGTCCTTGCTGAAGTCTACCTTGCCGTCATCGGTCTTCGGAAGGTCGTTCATATTTAGGGTCGTTACCTTGAACATCTGGTCAGATCCCTCACAATCCGCGCAGGTGATGAGGGGCGTGTGTACGTAGAGGTAGCCGTTGCTCTGGAAGTATTCGTGGATTGCCATGGCAGCGACGCTGCGGATGCGAAATACCGCGCTGAACAGGTTCGTGCGGGGACGAAGATGTGCAACGGTTCTAAGGAATTCTCTGGTGTGGCGCTTGGGCTGGATGGGATAGTCCTCGGGACAGTCGCCAAGGAGCTCAACGCTTTTTGCCTTTAATTCAAAGGGTTGCTGATTATTAGGGGTGAGCACTACCGTTCCCGTTACCTGTACGCTTGCGCCGACCCTGATCTTGGAGATGGCGTCAAAATTATCAAGTCCATTCTCGTAAACTACCTGTAAATTCTCGAAAAACGATCCGTCATTTACGTTCAGGAATCCAAACTGTGACTGTGCGCGATTGGTACGTACCCAGGCACAGATGGTCACTTCTTTGGATGCGTGGTCAGAAGTATTTCTGAACAGCTCTTTGATTTTTGTTCGCATCTTATGTTTCCTCCTTAAAAAATCATTATAGGTGCTATGATACCATTTTTTAGGAAGAATTCAAGTAAAAAATAATGATTTGTGCAGGTTTTTCGATGGAAAGGCACAATAACAACCATTTTTGGGCAAAGGAATCAGTTTAGAAATCGCTCTGCCAAGTACAGCGGACCATACCAGGGAATGGACTCATCTACGATCACGTCACGTCCGCGTATGGTAAACACGTATTCCGTCCCCTCATACATACAATCATAGACAAGCGTAATTTCCGGATGGGCTGCCAAAGTCCTCATAACGCCGATCGGAAGTGCGTAATCGTTGCACTTAAACGTAATGGTTTGGGCAGAGCCGGCCGAAACGGCATCGCTAAGTGCGTCGTACAAGGGTTTCAGTATTACGTCGTCAACGTTTGGTGCCGGCTTTGCGCCGTCGGGGTCTGTTTGGGTTTCATCATCCAGCCCCGGCTCTCCGTTGGGAATGGAGATCGGAAGGAGGGCAGACGAATAATCGGTAAGCGTTCCTCCGTTTACGGATTCAGCCGCAACGTAAGCATAATAATCCGTTCCGCAGGTTTTGGAAGCGTAAGCGGCGGGAAGCGTGAAAGATCCGGTTCCAAGTGCAACGTCCCCAACTTCGAGAGGCATATATGCGAAGCCAGATGACACGGCTTTGCCCGGAACGTATTTTTCATCCAAAAGGATGACGGAAACCTGATTTGCACTGTCACTGTTTTCTCCGGTTATCACGTAAGGGATGGTTACGGTATTTGCGTTCCGGGAAACTTCCGCAGATTCTGCCACGGAAATCACCATGTTGGGATCTAACAGCGTAAGCTTATATTCTGCATAGGGTTCCCCGGCATTCCCGGCCACAAGGGAGGAAGAAATGATGGAGGAGAGGCTGACGTTGAATGCTGGAGCCACCTTGCCTGAGCCAGAAGTAGAGGAATCAACTTTACATCCCCCGGCTATCATAAAACTGTTACATTGATAAATTTGTTTTTGCTCGGAATCAGCCTCTGGCGTTACCCTTGTTCGCAACCAATACTTGGGGCCAAATCCAGATTTCACGCGGGTCGAGTCCTTTTCCCTGTTCAGATCGGTTAACCAAGTATCCTTATAACCGTAAGACGGTCTGCTTAATTCGTAAGCATCAAGCACGAAAACCTGATCTCCTTCCAGGGGAGTGAATTCGTAAATGCCGTCTTGGACCAAGGAAACTCCGTCGCCGGCGGCAACGCCGGATTTGTAGCTGTTTGCGATGGAAGCCTTTTCCACGGAAGTAAAATTGCCAGGCTTGTCCAAAAATGCTGAACCGTTAAGACCGTTTCGAAGATCGCTGTAACTCCACGAGTTGAGGTATGTGGCGCCATTGTTGACAGCGCCGTCATCGTCAAAGCGAGTCGTATATAACACCACGTCGCAGTCGAGAAGCATGCTTCCGCCCGCGATTCCAAAATCAGAGGAAGCATTATCCAACACTCTGTATATCGTGGATTCTGATCCGCTATAGTTGCCAAAATAGACGTAGCTCCAGCCGCCGCCCATGTTATCTCTGGTGGCCACGGTGCCGTCGTCATATACCCAGTAAGTATCTCCGTTATATTCAGGCAGGTCTTGCCAACCGCCCGTCTGGTAAATGGGATTGCCGATCGCTCCCGTGCCAAGTCCGGTTATGGTTTTATCTGAAGCGGCATGAACCGTAAACGGTAATTCGGGATACGGAAATCCGATCATGGGAATGGAAATGAGTAAGGTGAAGGCCAGAATGCGCCTGGATGCATGGCATAAAGAATAAGGCCGATGAATGGATCGGCTGGATTTGGGAGCAATTTGCTCTTTTTGCTTGTACACTTTAATTCCTCCTTTGGGGTTTGCTTTATGGTATTTTGACGTGATGAAAGGCTTGACTTGTTTGGGAACCCCTAGGAAGATCTCCGAACAGTTTCCGCCAGCGTTTTGAAAAATAGCTGTCCTGGACATTCGCAGTATAAATAGTTTTTAAGCACGTCATATTTTATATCGGAAACTGTGCGCATTTTTTTATGAGTTAGAAAAAGAAGATAAGAAAGATTGCATTTTACCACGCTTTTTACGTCATTCACCACGCTTTCCCCATGAATGGAGGAGAACGTGTCATGATAAAACCGTAGTAAACGAGGCAGGGAAAAATATGGAAAGAAGCATGGCAGAGGAAGGAAAGGGAGTAAGCAGATGAAGCGACGAAATCACTGGCAGGGAAAGCGGATCGAAAAGCAAAGGGGCAAGCAGACGGGCAAGGGGATCGTACTTCTTATCGTGATAAGCCTGATCCTTGCACAGGCAGGGTGCGTGAAGGTGGAGCGGGTAAGCGGAAAAGATGCGCAGGAAAGCGGCGCAGGGGGAAGCGATGCCCGGGGAAATGGCGGCGTGAAAGGGCAGGCGGCGAATGCCTTAAAGGCGCGGGCACAGGATGATTATTATGCGTACGTGAACGGGGAGACTCTTTCCAAGACAAAGCTTGCGTACGGCAAAGCGTATGGAGGACCGATCCAGGAGATGGATGAAGCAATCACGGAGGAAATTTATGCGGCAGTGATCGCGGTCGGCCGCTCGGAGGAAACATATCCTGAGGGCAGCGCGCAGGCCCTGGTCCGCGCCGTATGGAGACAATATCTGGAGTATTTGGATGCGAAAGAGACGGGTAAATACAATCCGATTGAAAATGCTCTGGCAAGGATCCGGGGCGCCGCATCCGCAGAGGCACTCTTGGAAGTCATGAGGGATCTGGAAGAGGAGATCGGCTGGATGCCGTTTTTCCAGATCTCCGTCTCGAAGGATTATTACGTGGCCGGCGCAAATGCACTGTACCTGGATCAGAAGCTGGAGACCTGCGGCGTTTCTTTTGAGGAGATCCTGGAAGAGGATGAACCAAGGAAGCAGCTTCTTGGACAGGCGGTGGACGCGCTGGTGTCCTGCGGGGACACGCCACAGGAGGCGCGGGAGAAGGCAAAGTCGTTTGTTTATCTGGTGCTGGACGTTTGCATGGCAACGGATCTTTCCATCCAATACGAGAGCGATCTCCTTGGCTGTTATGAATTTGTAAAAGAGGAGGAGATGGCGGACGTCCTTGGAGGCTTGGATGTAAGCGTCATTGAAAGAATAAACGGCATAAAGGGACCGAATCCCTACGGCGGTTATTACGTGGCGGACGCGGCGCAGCTTACGGCACTGGGGAAGTGCTTTTGCGAGGAGAATCTGGAGGCCTTGAAGACCTGGATGACCTGCGAGCTTCTCTGCCGGTACCGGACGTTTTTGGTGGAAGAGCATCCCTTCCTGAAGCTTTATGAGAGCGGTTCCTTTGACGAGAATGAGAGACTGGCGGCAAGGTACGTAAACGAGATCCTGTCGGAGCAGGTGAGCGTACTTTATGAAGAGGCCTATTATACCGAGGAGATGGATGCCTTTCTGGACAGGCTCTTTGGGGACGTGAAGGCAAGTTATCGCGAACTCATCAGCGGCGCGGAGTGGCTTTCTGCGGAGACCAGACAGGGACTCCTTCAAAAGCTTGAGGATATCCGGTTCCAAAAGCCTGGGGATGCCGGCGCGCCAGAGCTTTGCGTGAGCGATGTCCTTGGAGCCACGGCGCTGGAGACGGCATGCCGCCTCAATTGCATTCGTCATCAGCGGGAACTTGAGAAAATCGGGAAACCGAAGGATGAAGATGCCCTTTTGATGCCAATGCAGCAGATGAATGCCTGCTACAGCCCGGATAACGTGTTCACGGTCCCGGTGGCGATTTTGCATGCCCCCTACTTTGACCCAAAGGCCTCTTACGAGACGAACCTAGGGGGGATCGGCATGGTCATGGCACACGAGATCGGGCATGCCTTTGATTCCAACGGAATCAAGTTTACGGCGAAGGGTGAGTATGATCCAGGCTGGATCAGCGAGGCGGACCGCGAAGTCCTAAAAGAGCGGGAAAACCAAATGATAGAGTATTTTGACGGATATGCCATTATGGACGTGTATCACGTGGATGGAACGCTGACCCTGGGAGAGAACTTTGCGGACAAGGGCGCCATGGAGTGTCTGATGAACGTGGTAAAGGGGAAGAAGGAGCGGGAAAACTTGTTTGAAAATTACGCAAAGATCTGGTGCCTTTGGAAGGAGGACGCGGCGGGGATCGATCAGCTGCTGCAGGACGAACACAGTCCGGAGTGCGTCAGGGTGAATGCGGTGCTTGCGGCAACCAATGCGTTTTATGAAGTATACGGAGTGAAGGAAGGGGACGGGATGTACGTCGCACCGGAAAGGAGAGCTTACAGATGGGGATCTTATTAAAACATACTTTTCGAAATGTATTTGCAAAGCCACTGCGGACAATTCTGTTGGTGGTATGCATTTCCTTTTGTTCCTTTGCGGCGCTGCTGAGTTTAGACGTGACGGGAAGCATCACTGGCATCGTCCACAGCCTCCTTTCGCAGGTCACGGGATCTTCGGACCTGATCATCGCAGATGAGCTTGGACTGTCCGGCGAGGAGCTTCGGAACGTGACGGGAGGCGAGGTCCTTTTGGTCTCGGAGAGGGCATCGGGACAGGTTACCATGCCGGAGGGATTTGTCAATTATTTCCACGTGGAGGATCTGTCGGTACTGACCTTTGATTTTTCCGTCGCAAAGGAAATGCGGCTGCTGGCGGAGGAGCTCTCCCTCGCTGAGGGCGAGGCGGCCATATCGCTGAAGGCGGCGCAGCGTTTTGGATGGAGAGAGGGAGAGGAAATCCTTTTGTACGGGGACGGCGGTAAGGAAGAGACTTACGTGGTCCGCAAGATTCTTCAGGAAAAAGGAATCGCCAACGGGCGGGTAGAGGCGATCTTGAGTGAGACGGGATTCCGGAGGCTTTTTTACGATCCCGCAGAGGAGATCACTTGGCAGACGGCCTACGCGGAGCTGCCAAGGGACGGCTCCGGAAAACTGGATAACGAACGCGTCCGTCAGGTGGTCGCAGAGATAACGGACCTGGATTATCGAGCGGAAGTGACGAACCTTGCGGATGACGAGGAACTTCAGGAGATGACGCAGATGCTTGGTCTTATGTTCCTTTTGATGTTCTCCATCTGTTTTCTGCTTGTGATCTTTGTGACGGTCAGTGTTTCCCAAAGGGTTATCAGTGAGAGAATGTCAGTGGTAGGAACCTTCCGGAGCCTGGGACTGACCCAGGGCTTTACCACGGTGCTCCTCCTTGCAGAAAGTGGATTTTACGGGATTCTTGGCGGCGTTCTTGGGAGCCTTCTCTATGGGAGCGTCCGGAACCTGATCTTCGGCAGCATGATCCAGGTAAGCGGCACGGCGACCATCGAGAAAACCTTTGGCAGTACGCCCTCCTGGGCGTGGTTTGCGGTGATCCTTGGGGCGGCGCTGGTGGAGTGCGCATGTTCTCTGCGGGAAGTTTTGAAGGCGTCCAAGACTGCCATCCGCGACATTATCTTTGACAATAAGGATACGGAATATCGCGCAAACCGTATGCAGATTGGGGCCGGCGCCTTGTTTCTGGCGGCTGGACTGGGCTGCATGGCCTTTGTAAAGAGCGTCCCTGCGCAGCTTGTGAGCTTTGTCAGCTTGATCCTGGCACTGGCATTTTTGTTCCCCTTGTTCCTTAAGATCTGCTCCAAGGCGCTTGCCACTTTTTTTGAAAAGGCAGAAAAGCCTATTGCGAGGCTTGCCGCCATGGAGATCTATGCAAGAAAGAGTACCGTGGGAAGCGGGATTCTGTGCGTGACCGCAACGACGCTGGCGCTGATCCTCTTCCTCTTTCAGGGGAGCCTTCAGGCCATGTATGAGATTCATGCCTATCAGTCAGACCTTGTCGTTTCCTGTGACGGAAAGCAAAAGGCATCCACGTACCAGTATCTAAAGGATCTGCCAGGCGTTAATGAAGTGGAACTGGTGTATGGGAAGGAATTAAAAATTGGCGTTGGGGAAAAGAAGACAACCGTGAATGTCTTTGGGGCACCGGAGGGAGGGTTCCGTCTCCTTTGCGGGATCAAGAATTTGCCAAAGGAACTGGCGGATGATGAGTTTTATCTGGATGAAAAGCTGGCAAAGAAATTGGGACTTAAGCTTGGCGAGGAGGCAGAAATCACCTTTGGAACGGACTTTGTGCTTCCCATCAGGAAGACGCTGCGGCTCGCGGGCTTTAGTGACAGTTATGGATATGATTCCACGTCAAATTCCATCGTGATTTCGAAGAATCTTTTCGTGGGCCTGTTTCATGACAAGCCGGGCACGATCCTGATCAAATGTGAGGACGTAGCGGCGGTGAAGGCGGCAATCCATAAGTATTCCGGCAATTATGTGAGTGAAATCCAGACGGCCGGGGAGGTGGATCAGTATTGGCAGGAAAAAGAAGACGGTCTAAAGGGCATGCTGAAGGTGATCATTGGGCTGGGCGTTGGCCTTACGGTGATTGGCATGATCAGCAACCAGCTGATTGGCTTCGCGGGCAGAAAGAGGGAGTGCGCGGTGCTGGCGTCCACTGCCATGAGCAGGAAGCGCATCGGCAGGATGCTCTTTGCCGAGAGTGCACTTCTGGCGGCGATCGCGCTGTTTATCGCCTGTCCCGTGGCGTTTCTGGCCTATGGGGATTTTGGCAGGCTGATGGGTCTTTTGGACATGGAACTCCAGCTGGCATGGCATCCCGGGACCTATTTCCGGTTTTTGATTCTTTTGTGGGTGGTGTTTACAATGGTTTCACTGTTTCCGATGCGGGCACTTCGCAAGATGACGCTGGCGGAGCAGATCCGGTATGAGTGACGTGAGGAATAAGATTATGAATAAGGATGAGGAAAAGGCCATTTTGGCGAAGAGGAATCAGGATAAGAACGTGAGCGTGGAGAGGAAGGATGGAGACAAGGGTATGATCAAGGTGAATAACGTAAGCAAGAGCTTTGGAAAAGAAGAGAATCGCACGCAGGTGTTAAGTGGCGTGAATCTGGAGATCAAAAAAGGCGAGTTTGTGTCTCTGATGGGAGCTTCCGGCAGTGGGAAATCAACGCTTCTTTATCTCATTGGCGGGCTGGACCGCGGATTTGAGGGAAGCATTGAGATCGACGGCGCGGATCTGACGAAGATGAAGGAGAAGGAGCTTTCCAAGATCCGCCTGCAGAAGATCGGATTTATCTTCCAGTTTTATAATCTGGTGCAGAACCTGAGCGTGGAGGATAACGTTCTCCTGCCGCTCATGGTCAGGGGGAAGAAGCGCTCGGAGCTGGAGAAGGACCTAAAGGAGATTCTTGAGATTACGGGGCTTACGGAAAAGAGAAAGGCATGGCCCGCACAGCTTTCCGGCGGGCAGCAGCAGAGGGTGGCCATCGCCCGCGCAGTAATGGGCAACCCGGAGATTTTGCTTGCGGACGAAGCCACGGGAAACCTGGATTCCGTCTCCGGCGAGGAGGTCATGAGATTATTCAAGCGGATCAATGAGGAGAAGGGCATCACGATCCTTCAGGTGACCCACTCGGCGGAGTGCGCAAGGTATGGCACGAGAGTGGTGGAGATCAAGAACGGACGGATCGCATAACCTCTTGCCACAATGGCCCCTTTTCGCTATACTGGAATTAGGAAAGGAAACGGGATGCCCCGTAATGGGCATTTGGCAAAAAGGGTTGAAGGAGGGAATGACGTGTATTACGTAGAAGATCAGGATCCGATTTTGGTAAAGCAGGAAGTGGAACTCGATCAGGCGGAGCTAAAGCGCCTGTATCAGGAGATCATGGCGAGATTTGGAGGATACGTGCATCGCTCTTACGACAGCATGTTTGGGCCGTATTCGTTTCCGAAGAAGCTCGAGGAAGAATTTAAGTTCATTAAGGATTATCATGAGACGCCCCTGGGAGACCAGGCGGACGGCCTTGCGATGACGCACTATGAATATGACGAGTACGTGGTCCCTGAACTGGCAAGGTGGATCAAGGCCCTGCTCGAGGGCGACGTGAGCGTACTTGCCGCACTGAAAAAGGGGAAGATGACGGAGACGGCGGAGGTTCTTGCCGGTGGCGAACAAAGCGCGGAAAACTTAAAGAAAGCAAAGCAGGAAAAGGCCTTGAATGAGATGAAGGAGTATCTGCAATCCTCGGCGGAGAGCATGGACGGGGAGAGGTTCCGTCAGCTTTCGGAGCAGGTGATGGCCAGCTTCCAGGAGGAGCCGGGAGAGGACGTGCTTGACGAGCTTGAGGCGTATCGCAAGAAGATCCTTGCCTGCGTGAAGATGCGTCCCGTCATGACGCTTTATAAAGATAAATGGAACGAGCTTCGCCGGGTTTACGGCGACGTGAAGGCATTCTATGAGGGAACTGGGCTCTTTGAGGAGCTTTTGGGGAAAATGGAATGAGAATAGCCATTTGTGATGACGAAAGGCTCTTTCGAAAGGAGCTGTCCGAGGCTCTGTATGAATATTTTGGAAGGCTGGACCTGACCTGCGAGGAGTATCAGGATGGCAAGGAAATCCTGGAGGCTGCAGGGAAGGGCGTCACTTTTGATGCGCTTTTTTTGGACATCGAGATGAAGGAGACGGACGGCATGACTGCTGCCGCCGGGCTTCGAAGACTGGGCGTGACGGCGCCGATCATCTTTCTCACGAGCCACGTGGAGATGGCCATGGAGGGATATGAGGTTTCGGCCTTTCGTTTTCTGGGAAAGCCCCTGCGCAGGGAAAAGCTCCTGCAGACCCTGACGGACCTTCGGACGTTGATCCAGCGAGGCAAGAGCATCCTCATCCGCTGTGAGGGCGAGGACGTGGTGGTGGCGCTTTCTGAGCTGATCTATGCGGAGGCGCGGAATAATGACCTTAGGATCGTGCTCCCGGACCGGGAATACGTAATCCGAAGGAAACTTTCGGATATGGAGCAGGAGTTGTCGGAGCAATCGGATTTGTTCGTGCGGATCCACAGGGGATATCTCGTGAATCTGCAGCACGTCATAAAGAATCACGGCATGGAGGTCTTTGTTTCAAATGGAGACGTGCTTAGCGTGAGCCGGAGCCAAATGGCGGCGTTTAAGGAAGCGCTCCTTAGGTACGTGCGCGAGAGCGCAAGGTGAGGAGAGGAAGGATGGAGTAGGGCGTGGCAGTCAAAATTCTCGAGAATATCCTGTATTATGGCGTGGAAGGTCTGGCTACGTTGTATTGCAGTTGGACCTTGGTCACGCGTTTTTTTGGATTTCCTGCAAAGAAGCGGACCGGAAGGAAATACGTGATGGCGGGGATCCTTTTGCTTTTCGTGATCATGGGATGCATTGGTTCGATGGTCCTCAGGCCGGCGTTGGGAGAAACGGATGGAGAGATCGTCCCCGTCAGCGGCCTAATGTCTTTGATGATGATCTTTTTCCTGCCTTTTCAACTCCTTGAAAAGAAGGGAAAGGGATTTCTGGTTGCTTTCTTTTCTGATGAATTGCTTACGGTGAGTTTGTTGCTGCTCATGGCTCTGGCACGCGGGATTGGGGAACTGGCAGGAATTGGGAAAGAGGGGCTTCTCATTGTCAATGCGGGGGGGTATCTGATTATCATGGCCTTGGTCTGGTGCATTGGCAGGTTGTCTGGAAAGCGAAGGAAAGAGCCCATGTCACTTCAGACAATGCTGTTTGTTTTCCTGAGCGCGGTTTTGACGGACATAGCCCTGGGGTTCATCAATCCCTTCCAATATGCGGATGATACTCAGGCCATGTTTCGGATCCGGATCGTTTATACGGGAAGAGAGAGTGCGATTTGGAACATTCTGATCCTGGCGTTTGCATTCCTGCTTCTCGGTGTCTTTATGGTGCTGGCGGTGCGGGAGTCGGAGGCAAAGTATTTTCAGAAAAAGATTCTCATAGGCGAGTATTATCTGGAGACCCAAAAGGACCATTATGAGCAGCAGATCGAGGCAAATCAGGAGATACGCAGGATCCGCCATGACGTAAAAAACCACGCCTACGTGATGAAGGAGCTCCTTCGGAGAAAGGAATACGGGGAGCTGGAGGAGTATCTTTCCGAGGTGACGAGAGAGATGGAGCAGGCAGACGTTTCCGTGCACGTGGGGAATGAAATTGCGGATGCCATCCTTTCGGAAAAGAAGCAAAAGGCGGAAAGACTTGGGATCGAAATGAAGGTGGAAGGGGAAATGACGGGAGTGTCATTATCTGCGGTAGACACCTGCACGATCCTTGCAAATATGCTGGATAATGCCATTGAGGCGGTGGCGGGCTTGATGGCGAAGGATGGACAGAACGTTACGGAAGGCCGGGCTGCGACGGAAGGTAAGGACGGGGCAGACCGCGAGGCGCAGGCATGCGGGAAGCCCGTGATTGAGCTGAGCTTCCGGAAGAATCAGAATTTCCTTCTGATCGAGGAGAGGAATCCTGCCAGGGAAAACATTGTCGTGGAAAACGGACTCATCGCGACGACCAAGAAGGATCGCGGCAATCATGGCTTTGGGCTGCCCGGCATTCGCGAGGCAGTGGGAAAGTATGACGGAGAGTGCGTCATCACGGCGCAGGACGGGCAGTTTACGCTGGAGATCATGTTGCCGCTTACGGAGAAAACGTAATATTAGCCAAGCCAAGAAGGCAAGAAAATCGGGTAGATTGCCAAGAAAGTTAGTTGTCAGAAATGAGGCGCATTCGGTAGAATAAGGAAAATGTCATTGGGAGGTGCTTATGGAAGCATATGGAGTAACGCTTGGAAAGGCCAAGTGCGGATTAGATCTAGGGGACGGGAGTGAACGCGCGGAGTACGTAAATCAGGATTATATTCTGCATAAGCTCGGCAGACCGCACAGATGCATTAACATTATGTACACCTTGTATCCGAAGGATGCGCAGTGGCCGCAGCGGATCAGCAAGGCCTGCGCGGACATGGACGTAAAGTTCCAGTGGGATTACCCCTATGACGATTATTTTCCCTTTGGTGCGGACGGCCAGCCCTTTGAACAGATGAAGGACATCCGGCGTCACGGCCAGGACGTGCTTCTTACGCTGACGGTGGACTGCTCGCTGGATGACGAGTATCTGCGCGGCGTTGCAAGGCAGTTTGCGGATTACGGCCGCATGCGGCTTCGCATCAATCATGAATGTCAGGGTAACTGGTTTACCCATAACAAGAGATTTAGCTTTGAGGAGATCGGAGCGTTTTTCGTAAGATTCCGGAAGATCTTAAAGGAAGAGGCGCCGAACGTGAAGGTGATCTTCTGTGCCGGATTTGTGAAGCCGGACGGACGCATCGATCAGGAGGATGCCTTCCTTCCCGCATACAAGGCGGCAGATATCTGGTCCGCGGACAGCTATCCCGCGCTCCATTACGGCTGGCCGTATGACGTGGCGGAGGTTGGCGGCGGCAGCTACAAGGCGGACAATCTTCGTGAGATCTATGGACTTTTTGAGGGGACGGCGAAGCGCCTTCGCGAGATCACGGGGCTTACGAACCCCATGTCCACGGCGGAATGCAACACGGACGGCGACGTGACGGGTCCTTTCCATCAGGGCGAGGCCGTGGTGAAGTTCGCGGAGTATTTTAAGGACAATAACACCAGCGATTGGTTTGACGGCATCTCCATGTATCAGTTCCGCGACCGCGGCAGGCTTGGCCTCGAGATCGAGGATCCCAATAATAACACGGTGGGCATTGAGCAGCCGGTGATGGCGGATTATAAGAAGCTGATCCAGGATCCGTACTTCCTGCCTTCCATGAAGCGTGGCGAGGAAGTGACTTTCCCGGCAAAGCTTCGATGGGGCGGATCGGATGACGCGGAGGGCGTGGAGATCCCGGTGAATCTGGAGAGAACGCCGGAGTTCTGCGAGGCAACCTTTGAGGAGGATGCCTGCCTCATGATCGAATTCGGCGGAAAGTGGTTCTATAAGGCGAAGGGCGTGAAGACCATCGATTTCATGAGCCTGTTCTTCGAGAGAAGACTGAATGGTCCCGCGATCGTGCCCCTGCGCATCTTTGGAACACCCGTGGACGGCGTGAATCCGAAGACGGACGCACCGGACTGGGCAACAAATTATTACAGCGAACTGAAGTCTGCGCCGCAGATGCGAATCCGCTATGAAGTTCCCGGACGCGTAGGGCTTCGGTAAGAAAACAAATGATGGAATGGTTGTATAAATATATTGAAATGGTTCTTGCGGGTGATGAAAGTCACCCGCATTTTTTGTATAATGCTTTTGTGGAAGGTGCGAAATATGCTATCCCAAACGGATTAGGCAAATCCTTTGGAACGTGGGAAAGATAAGGCATAGGAGGGAAAACAGTGAAGAAGTTTAGAATGATGCTCACAATCGCATGCATGGCGTTTGTCATGATGGTGACGCGCGTAAGGGTGCAGGCAATTTCAGGAAAGGGTACCCAGTCGGATCCTTACGTGATCACGGAGTACATGGAATTTCCGGAGTATGCTACGCAGGCACAAAACACAAACAGGAAAGAAGTCTATTTTAGACTAGGCGCGGATTTGGAATGTTTGGAACCATACAGTGGTTCTAAGAAGATGATCTCCGTTGGCGGCATTAACGGAAATTATAGTACCATGTATCTGGATCTAGCCGGACACAGAATGGATGTCAAGATATATGACGAGGCAGGTCTTTTTTACATAGACCATGGAAAACTGGTGATAAATGATACCGTCGGAGGCGGCTACGTAGAAGTCGAGGCGGGAGATTACGTGGGTACCCCGCGTATGCCTGTGTTTGCCTTTGGTGACGCCGGGGGCCCCGGAATGGGACTGGAGATTAACGGAGGAACTTATAGGTCACTTAGTAAAGAGGGACGATGCGTTCGAGCAGAGAATTTTAATGGTTCGATCACCATTTATGACGGTAATTTTAAGAGTGAAATTGTAGTTTGTAACATGGATCCGCAAAAACCAAGTAAGATCACGATTTATGATGGTGATTTTTTTGATTTTTATTACTGTTCTTGGTCAAATGAGGACATCACTGCGAGAATCCGGTCCACAAAAGAGATGAATAGAAGTAGGTGGATGGCATACGTAAATCCGTCATCAGATCACTCCGAGGGAATCTTTAAGAAAATCTTGGATCCCAATACGACCGTGTACGTGAATGGCAAGGAGATAGACCTTTCAAGGGTAACCGGCGGTATTGCCGAAAATCACGTTGAATTTAGGGATCCGACGAAGCCTAGGATCGTATCACAGCCTGTAAGTTACGTATTTCCTTACGTGGGAAGCTCTCACGAATTTGAAATAGCTGCCGAAAATGCGGAATACTATGACTGGCGTCTTATGGATGAAAACGGGATCGAGCTTTCCTGGGATGACGTAGCGATGAAATGTGGTGCCTGGTCTGAAAATCATTATTCCAATAAGTTTACCTTAAAGGGAGTGGATCCTTGGCTCAACGGGAAAAGATTATACTGCGTTGTACGCGGTAATGATTACCGCATTAGGTCAGATTACGTTACGCTTCAGGTGGAACCTGTGATCAAGTTGATCAACGCGGAGCCTGATAACTATGCGGAGCTTTTTGCAGGAGGAAACATAAGTGATTTCCGAAAGATTAATCTTGATTGCCAAAGTCACGCGACTGCCATGCCTGCAAATTGGTTTCTATATTATGAGGAACAGGAAGGCAAGATCCAACCATATGAAAACTATACCATCAGATTTGAGGTGGAGCTTGAGGAGGGCTATTCGTTTGATTCCAAGGTGCGTTGCATCGTGAAGACGCCAAAGGGTGACGCCGTTGCAACGAAGCTGGCCGGGTCGAACGAAACCCACGCGAATTTCGAATTTAGCTACGAGCCGCCGCTGCCGGAAAACGGGATTAAGATCGAGTCGGTCAGCCGCAGCGTAAAGGAGCCCGTGGCGGGCGAAGCTCCGGCGGTGGAGCTGGATCCCTTAAGCGGGGCGGAGGCGGCGGATTGCCCCTACGTCGTGCAGAGCATGACCTGGAATCCTTCCCCCGAAAGCTTTGTGGAAGGCGGGCAATATGTTTTGATAATCGTATACAAGGCGAAGGACGGGTATGGTTTCTCTGATGACACGGAATTTTTCATGAACGGTAATAAAATGATCGTGGACGAAATCGTTAAGGGAAGCGGCGGCACGGCAAAGGTTGTTTCTTTTATTAAAGCTAAGGCAGCATTTAAGATCACGAAGAAGTCCTTAACGCTTTATGACACCATTGCCATTGACTTTAAGGTACCAAAGGAGAGCATGGAAGGATATCATGATCCGTTCCTATTGGTGACAATGAACGACGAAGTGAGCAGGATTTCGGAGTATTCAGAGGATGGTGAGCTTTACAAATTTACCTATCGCGTGGCGCCGCACCACATGGGAGACAAGGTTACGGCGGTGCCGCACGCGCTGAACGCAAGCGGCGCGGACGTGGCCGGAGAAGCGTTCAGGTATTCCGTTGCGGAATACTGCTACAATATGCTAAACAAGGAGGATTATCAGGGAGCAGCGTACGCGAAGCTAAGAAGGCTTCTGGTAGACATCCTGCTCTATGGTGATGCGGCGCAGAATTACGTGGGTTACAAGACGAACGCCTTGGCAGGCGCGAACCTCACCGCGGCGCAGCGCGCCATGGGAACGGACGTAACCGCGCAGATGAGTTATCAGTCCGTAAAGGATAAGCTTTTTGCAACGGTGGATGAGGCGGACGCCCTGGCGAGCATTGAGTTGGCGGCGCTCTATCTTGAGTCGGCGGTGAACGTGCAGTTTAAGTATGTGGCAGAGAACCTTTCCGGCCTTCGCGTGGTGGTGACGGATGATCCGGAGGGAATGCACGTGCTCGGCGAGTACGCGGCGGACGGTAATTTGATTGACAACAAGGGTCGTTATTACGTAACCTTCGGTAACCTGAACGCAGGCCAGATGAGGAAGACCATCTACGCGACGGTCATGAAGGGCAACAAAAAGGTCAGCAACACCTATCGATATAGCATCGAGTCGTATGTTGCTTCGATGAGAACTGACAATGGTACGAATCTTGACAAGCTGCTTGACGCAATGATGCGCTACGGCGACTCTGCCGCAGACTTTGCGGGCACTAAATAAAATCGAAAGACTTGGGTCACGAAACCTATCTTCGTGACCCATAACTTTAAAATAGGTTGAACCATCCATGGAAATTTGCTAAAATAAAGAGGCGACGAATTTTGCAAAAAAGGGAAGAACTTTTGCAAAAGAATGTCGTCTCTTTTTATAGAGCAGGAGATACGTGAGACGCTCGCAACGTGACGACGTTTGCGACAGTACGTGGGAGGACGGGATCTTGAAAGATACGGAAATACTGGATCTGTACTTTGACCGAAACGAGCAGGCCATTGCAGAGACCCAGAATAAGTACGGAACCTACTGCTTTAGCATTGCATACCACATCCTTCATGATCAGGAGGATTCGGATGAATGCGTCAATGATACTTGGATGAGGGCATGGAATTCGATTCCGCCTAACAGACCGGATTATCTGAATATTTTCCTTGGAACGATCACCAGAAACCTTTCGTTTGACCGCTATAAGAAAAAGAAGGCGGCCAAGCGCGGCAGCGGTGACCTGGGAGTTTGTCTGGATGAGCTGGAGGAGTGCATTCCGGACACGGGAAGCAGCACGGAGGATGCGGTGGAAGCGGCAGAGCTTCAGAGAATGATCAATGAATTCTTAAAAACGCTTCCGGAAAAGGATTGTAACGTGTTCCTTCGGAGATACTGGTATTCAGAGGAATATGCGGAGATTGCCGATCGCTACGGGATGAATTTAAATTCCGTAAAGACGACGCTGTTCCGCACCAGGGGAAAGCTGAAGGCTTATCTGGAAAAACAAGGGATCACGGTCTGAGAAGGCAAAGTATGAGGTTACGGACATGAGTGAAAAGAAGACGGGGCAGGCGGAGCGCCTGTTTGAAGCGATGAGCGGGGTGGATCCAGAGCTCCTCGCAAGAAGTGAAAAAAAGAAGAAGGTCATTTCCTTCCAGAAATACGCGAAGGCCATGAAGGTGATGGCGGCATGTCTGGCTTTGATCGTCGTGGGCGGAACGTGTTGGGTGACCTTGCAAAATGGCGGAAGTAAGACGGCATCAGATGCTACTGCGCAGATGAGTGCCACGCGGGATAACGGCGAAAAAGGTAAAGGAATAAACGCATTGCAGGGTGAATCTGCGAAAGCGGCAGAGTCGACCGTGGAGGTCGGCAGGCAGGATTATGCGATGGCATGCGACGATGGGGCCGCAAATTATTATGAGGCTGATGGCGAACCTAGGGAAGTGGCTTCTGCAATTGAAGCGTCAAATGATGATGGTAAGGAAGTTTCGAAAGGTGCAAATTCCGATTCGGCTACCGCAACCTTACAAGAGGAGTATTTCTTAAAGATTACGAAGCAAGTCGATTCGTCAAAGCTGATATCGTATTCCGCCAAGGCATCGATTGAGGAATACGGGAAGCGTTCCGAGCAGTCCGCTACAAAGTCTTTTTCGACTGCGATCTATTCCTGGCTGGATGGACTTGAACTGGTTCCGACGCAGGATATGACGTTTGGGGATTACGTATGCGTGCAGTTGATTGACAAGGAAGGGAACGTGGCAAAGGAAATCCGCGTCAACGGATCCTATCTGCAGAAGACCGATCTGGAGGGAACCTTTGAGATCGTGGACGAAGAATATGATTACGACGAACTGCGGGCGGCATTAGAGGCTGCAATGCAGGCGGAAGAATAAGGGGGAATCCCGTGAAGACTGGGAAGGACAGACAGATTTTCCTCGACGTGCTTCGGGTGGCGGCAACCATGGCCGTGGTGATGATGCATACGATCTCGGGAGTGCTCAACGGCTTCTTTGACATGAGGGGCTGGGAGCGGAGAGAGAAGGCGTTTCATGCGCTGATCGACGCGACCTCATGGAGCGTTCCGGTGTTTTTGATCATCAGCGGCTATCTGTTTCTGGATCCGAAGCGCAGGGTTACCATGAAAGACGCAGCGTTTAAGTACTGCCGGAGAATCATTTTCACGCTGATCATTTTTGGCATCCCCTATGCCCTGTTGGAGCTGGTGGGATATTTGAAGTATTTTGAGTGGTGGATGGTGCCGCGGGCCATTAAGAATACGGCCATGGGACGCAGCTGGTCCCACATGTGGTATCTCTACCTGATACTGATCTTATATGCCCTGACGCCACTGATCAAGTGGCTGCTGGGAAAAGTGCCCAAGGCCGTCGTCTATGGAATCATGGCGATTTTGGTCTTGGGCGTTAGCATTGTCCCTTTTTTCGAGGTGCTGAACGGCGCGGATAAGATCTACGCCATTCCGAAGCAGGGTATCTACGTATTCTATTATCTCTGCGGTTACGTTTTCTCCATCCGTGAGAAAAAGCCGACGAAAAAGGAAGGGGTTTATTGCCTGATCGGTTTTTTTGCGATTCTGATCCTGGAGACGGTGAGCCGTTTTGTGGAAGGGTATGCGCTGGAAATGGCCTACGGTTATCCATTAACGCTCCTTGCAGCCATTCTGCTGTTTGACGCAGGCTGGACGTTCCAAAAGCTGGCGGCGGAGGATAAGAAGGATTTAGATGCCGGGATTCCGGCAAAAGAAAAGAACGAATCCGTTAAGACCAAGGATTCGTTCCGGGACAAGCTGTTTTCATTGTGCATCTGGATGAATCCCCTGTGCTTTGGGATCTACCTGATCCATCCGGCCTTCCTGAACTTATTCTATAAGATATTGAAGATTTCCATCAACAATTTCAGGTTCTACGTGGGCGTGCCCCTGTTCTTTTGCATCGCCTTCTTCGGAGCCCTGATTTCCACCTGGATCCTCAGACTCCTCCCGCCCATGCGGAAGTTCGTTCTGTAAAATTTGGTCACGGGGACATGTCTACTGACACATTGATTACTGAAAAACTCGGGGCTGTGGCTTGATAGTGTCCCTCAGGCACGCTCGCGCTATACTTGCAGCGTATCGGTACTAAGGAGTCACGAACTGATCCAGCATAAATGCTGTCTCCGCTCGTATACGCCTCCTAAGTACCGACGCTTGGCAAATATGCCTGAGGGATACTATTCAAGCCATCCCCTCGAGCATATTGCGAGTGTAGTTTATCAAAAATGTGTCAGTAGACACGTCCCCGTGACCCAGTTTTATGCTTCTCCGGTCCAGCGGCCGGAAGCGCCGCAGGGAAGGATGAGGCCGCTTTCGGTGACGGGAAGGCCGATCTCGTCGGAGACGACTTTGCCGCCAAAGCGCTTCGTGATGACGGTGTTTAACATGTAAGAAAGAACGGCGGGCTGCAGGCCCGTAGTGTATGAATTGATCAGGAAGAAGAGGGAATCCTTCTTTAATAATTGTGCGGAGAGCTCCAGGAAGGGGAAGATGCTTTCTTCGATCTTCCAGATCTCGCCCTTGGGGCCGCGGCCGTAGGAGGGCGGATCCATGATGATGCCGTCGTACTTGTTGCCGCGGCGGATCTCACGCTCCACAAGCTTTACGCAGTCATCCACGAAATAGCGGACCGGCGCCTCGCCCAGTCCGGAGGAGGCTGCGTTTTCCTTTGCCCAGGCAACCATGCCCTTTGCGGCGTCCACGTGGGTTACGCTGGCCCCGGCAGCAGCTGCGGCGATGGTCGCTCCACCGGTATAAGCAAACAGATTCAGAACCTTGATCTCGCGGTCAGGGTTCTCTTTTTTTGCCTTTTGGATGATGCCGGAGAACCAGTCCCAGTTCACGGCCTGCTCAGGAAAAAGTCCCGTATGCTTAAAGCTGAAGGGCTTTAAATGGAAGGTAAGCACGCCGCCTCCGGTGGTTTCAGCGCCTCCGGCGGCATTTGCCAGAGGGAAATTCGCCCCGGCATACTGGATGGTCCACTCCTCGGGAAGCCCGAAGAATTCCCATTCGCCGCCGCCCTTGCTGGAACGGTGATAGTGGCCGTTCTTTTTCTTCCAGTCCTCGTTATCGTGGGGAGTGTTCCAGATGACCTGGGGATCGGGCCGCACCAGGCGGTATTGCCCCCATCTCTCCAGCTTTTCTCCGTTTGACGTGTCTATGACTTCATAATCCTTCCAGTTATTCGCAATCCACATAATGGCGACTCCTTAAAAATACGTTACCGTAAGTTGTACTGAGCATAGTGTATCATAATTTTATGAAAAAACAATTGCTTTTTTCGGATTTTCCATTTACTATTTTATTGTTGGAATGCGTTAATTTGATAAAGTAACGGTAAAAATGGGGGTATGATTATGGAAGTAAACGTTTTGGAGGTTGTGGCATTTGTATGTTACTTAGTGATCGTTCTGGCCGTCGGCGTATATTTCTTTGTAAAGGGAAGTAAGCTACAGGGCGGCGACAAGGAGTATTTCCTGGGCGGCAGAAACATGAACGGATGGGTGGCGGCGCTGTCCGCGGGCGCATCCGACATGAGCGCGTGGGTGCTGATGGGCCTTCCCGGTTCCATTTACCTTTGGGGCATGGGTCAGGTATGGATCTCCGTGGGTCTGCTGATCGGAACCATCTGTGCGTGGATGTTTGTGGCTCCCAAGCTTCGCCGGTATTCCATCGCGGCGGGCGATGCCATCACGATCCCGCAGTTCCTCACCAAGCGTTTCCTTTCAAAGAGCCCCATTTTGCAGATCATCTGCGCGGTGATCTTCATTGTAGCCTATTGCGTATATGCTGCATCGAGCCTTGTGGCTTGCGGTAATCTGTTCACGACGGTGTTTGGCGTGCGTGAGGTGGGCGGCATTACCATGGATGCGACCTTCTACATGATCTGCGCGGCAGTGATCATTTTGCTCTATACCTTCCTCGGCGGCTTTAACGCGGTTTGCTGGACGGACTTTTTCCAGGGCATGCTGATGCTGGCGGCTTTGATGGCAACGCCGCTGATCGTTAACTTTGCAATGCAGGCCTCTGATTTCGCGCCGCTGGCACCCGTTGCGGCGGATCCGCACTATTACAACCTGTTGTCCAGCGGTAAGCTTGATTGGAAGAGTATTTCCGACATTCTGAGCGGCCTCGGCTGGGGCCTTGGCTACATGGGCATGCCCCACATCCTTGTGCGTTACATGTCAGTAAAGTCGGAAGGCGAAATGAAGAAATCCCGCATTATTGGTATCTGTTGGACCGCTTTGATCCTTGCAATGGCATCCGTTGTTGGTCTTACCGGTCATCAGTTCCTCGGCGCGTACCTTGAGCAGGGCAGCCAGCAGCTTGTGTTCATCACCATCGTTCGTCAGATCTTCCCCGCACTCATTGCCGGCATCATGCTTTCCGCAATCCTGGCGGCTTCCATGAGTACCGCGGATTCCCAGCTGCTTGCATCCTCTTCGGCGTTTGCGTCTGACGTATATAAGCCCGTGTTCCGCAAGAATGCAACGGATAAAGAGATGCTTTGGGCGGGCAGAATCGTGGTTGGCATTATTTCCGTCATCGCATTGCTGATCGCAATGAGCCCGAGCTGTAAGGGCATCATGGCACTGGTAGAGTGCGCGTGGGCAGCCTTCGGCGCGGCATTTGGTCCTGCGATCCTGTTGTCATTATATTGGAAGAGATTCACTTATAAGGGTGCCATAGCCGGCATCGTGACCGGTTTTGTGGTGGACGCGCTTTGGTACGTATTCCTGTCTACGCCCACGGGTCTTTATGAGATCATTCCCGGATTTATCGCCAGCATGATCGCAGCAATCCTAGTATCCAAGTGGGACGAGGAACCTTCCAAGGAAATTGAAGAGCTCTTTGAGAAGGCAAAGAAGGAAACAGATTAAGGATTTCGTAAAAAAAATAGGATTGTATTTAAAAAAATACAATTTTTTTGGGAGATTTGTGAAATTTCTACTTGCACAAATCTCCTTTGTCATTTATACTAAACTTCGCTGTGGCATGATAGCTGTGAAGCGTGAGGTTGCCGTTTTCCGGTGACGGAAGGCGGGTTTTCCGTGGAGCGAATGTCAAGTTAGGAAACTGACGACAAGTCACTGTGTACCAAAAGAACTTTTGCTGAAGTTCAAGAAACGTCTGCCCCCGGGGCAGAAACGACGTGTAAGGGAATGAGCCGGACATACGTTGCAGATGGTTCAGGACACACACGGGAGGGTGTACAGTCGCCACTTGTCGTACTTTCGAAATCAAAAGTGCGAAAAGGAGGAGACTTTTTTTATGGCAAGTCAAGTAATGAGAATTACCCTGAAGGCTTACGAGCATCAGCAGGTGGATGCATCTGCAAAGAAGATCATCGAAACGGTTAAGAAGACGGGCTCCCAGGTCAGCGGTCCCGTGCCCCTTCCTACTAAGAAGGAAGTGGTTACCATTCTTAGAGCCGTACACAAGTACAAGGATTCCAGAGAGCAGTTCGAGCAGCGTACCCACAAGAGACTGATCGACATCATCGCTCCCAACCAGAAGACCATCGATGCCCTTCAGAGACTGGAAATGCCTGCAGGCGTTTACATCGACATCAAGATGAAGACCAAGTAATAAGAGATCAGCAAATCTATTATTATAAGAAACAAATCAAAAGTGCAACGGTAACAAAAAACCTCTACTTAGACGTATGAACGGGCTTGTCCCGGTCCACTATGTAGATGAAAAAAATGGAGGTAAAACCAATAATGAAGAAAGCGATTTTAGCAACTAAGATCGGCATGACCCAGATCTTTAACGAAGACGGCGTTCTTGTTCCCGTAACCGTTCTTCAGGCTGGCCCTTGCGCAGTTACCCAGGTAAAGACCGTTGAGAACGACGGCTACAGCGCAGTTCAGGTTGGCTTTGTAGACAAGAAGGAAAAGTACAGCGAAGAGGGCAAGCTCATCCACGCTCACGGCGTAAACAAGGCTGAGGCTGGCCACTTCAAGAAGGCTGGCGTAACCGCGAAGAGATTCGTTCGCGAGTTCAAGTTTGAGAACGCTTCTGATTATAAGCTTGGCGATGAGATCAAGGCTGATATCTTTGCTGCAGGCGACAAGATCGACGCAACTGCAATCAGCAAAGGTAAGGGATTCCAGGGCGCGATCAAGAGACTTGGTCAGCACAGAGGACCCATGAAGCACGGTTCCAAGTTCCATCGTCATCAGGGTTCCAACGGTGCATGTTCCTCACCTAGCCGCGTATTCAAGGGCAAGGGAATGCCTGGCCACATGGGTAGCGTAAAGGTAACCGTTCAGAACCTCGAGGTAGTAAGAGTAGACGCTGACAAGAACCTTCTTCTTGTAAAGGGTGCAGTACCCGGCGCCAAGAAGGCTCTGGTAACCATCAAAGAGACCGTTAAGGTTGAAGGCTAGTTTAAGGAGAAAGGAGGACCAATCAGATGGCAAACGTATCTGTATATAATATGGAAGGCAAGGAAGTTGGTACAATCGAATTAAACGATGCCGTATTTGGTGTAGAGGTTAACGAGCACTTAGTACACATGGCAGTTGTACAGCAGCTTGCAAATAATCGTCAGGGTACTCAGAAGGCAAAGACCCGCGCTGAGGTATCCGGAGGCGGAAGAAAGCCTTGGAGACAGAAGGGAACCGGTCATGCTAGACAGGGATCCATCCGTGCTCCTCAATGGAAGGGCGGCGGAGTTGTATTCGCTCCCGTTCCCAGAGACTACAGCTTCAAGATGAACAGAAAAGAGAAGCAGGCAGCTCTGAAGTCCGTTCTGTCCGATAAGGTAGCAGGCGGCAACCTGATCGTCGTTGACGAGCTCAAGTTCGACGAGATCAAGACCAAGAATTTCGTAAACGTTATGAAAAACCTTAAGGTAGTTAAGGGCCTGGTAGTTCTTGCAGAGAACGATCAGAACGTGGTTATGTCCGGTAAGAACGTGGCAGACGTAAACACCACTCTGGTAAATGCGATCAACGTATATGACATTCTGAACGCAAAGACCCTGGTACTCACCAAGGATGCAGTGAACAAGATTGAGGAGGTATATGCATAATGGCTGACATTAAGTATTATGACGTGATCCTGAAGCCCGTGATCACTGAGAAGAGCATGGCTGACACGGCCGAGAAGAAGTATACCTTCCTGGTAAATACCGAGGCTAACAAGTCTCAGATCAAGGAAGCTGTTGAGAAGATGTTTGACGGCGTTAAGGTTGAGAAAGTAAACGTTATGAATCGTGATGGCAAGACCAAGACGAGACGTACCGCAGCCGGCATCATCGAAGGCAAGACCGCAAAGACCAAGAAGGCCATTGTGAAGCTTACCGCTGAGAGCAAGGACATTGAGATCTACGCAGGTCTGTAATCGTCCGGATTAACGTATGCGGCGCAAAGCGCTGCGCAAAGAATCAAGTAGAAAAGGAGAAAGAACAATGGGTATTAAGACTTACAAACCTTATACACCCTCTAGAAGAAACATGACCGGTTCTGACTTTTCTGAGATCACCAAGAAGACTCCTGAGAAGAGCCTTACCGTATCTCTGAAGAAGAATTCCGGACGTAACAATCAGGGTAAGATCACCGTTCGTCATCAGGGCGGCGGCGTTAGAACGCAGTACAGAATCGTAGATTTCAAGAGAAATAAGGACGGCGTTCCTGCAATCGTTAAGGGTATCGAGTACGATCCCAACAGATCTGCAAACATCGCATTGATCTGCTATGCAGACGGAACCAAGTCCTACATCATCGCTCCTCAGGGTCTTACGGACGGCATGAAGGTTATGAACGGACCTCACGCCGAGGTAAGAGTAGGCAACTGCCTCCCTCTTTCCGAGATTCCCGTAGGTACTCAGGTACACAACATTGAGCTCTATCCCGGCAAGGGCGGCCAGATGGTTCGCGCAGCTGGTAACAGCGCTCAGCTGATGGCAAAGGAAGGCAAGTATGCAACCCTTCGTCTCCCCTCCGGTGAGATGAGAATGGTTCCCCTTGTTTGCCGCGCTACCATCGGCATCGTAGGTAACATCGATCACAATCTGATCAACGTCGGCAAGGCTGGACGCAAGCGTCACATGGGCATTCGTCCCACCGTACGCGGTTCCGTTATGAACCCGAACGACCATCCTCATGGTGGTGGTGAGGGTAAGACCGGTATCGGTCGTCCCGGTCCTTCCACTCCTTGGGGCAAGCCCGCTCTTGGTCTGAAGACCAGAAAGGCTAAGAAGGCTTCCAATAAGCTGATCGTAAGAAGACGCGACGGTCGTGCAATCAAATAATAGAGGAGGAAAAAGACGATGGCAAGATCACTGAAAAAAGGACCTTTCGCAGACGCTAGTCTGATGAAGAAAGTAGATGCCCTGAACGCATCCGGACAGAAGCAGGTTGTAAAGACCTGGTCCCGCCGTTCTACAATTTTCCCTTCCTTTGTAGGACACACGATCGCAGTTCATGACGGCAGAAAGCACGTTCCGGTATACGTTACCGAGGACATGGTTGGTCACAAGCTTGGCGAGTTCGTTGCTACCAGAACCTTCAGAGGTCACGGCAAGGACGAGAAGAAGTCCAAGGTAAAGTAAGAATAATCAGTAAACAACGCATGGCTGCCCGGAGAGGGCAACCGCAGGTCAGCAAGCTGACCCGTCCGGCTGCGGCATAGAGCCGTACCGGATGCGTTTTATTAGAAAAGGAGGACAAAATCTATGGCTAAAGGACATAGATCCCAAATCAAGAGAGAGCGTAATGCTCAGAAGGACACAAGACCTTCAGCAAAGCTGTCTTTCGCTAGAGTATCCGTAACGAAGGCTTGCTTCGTACTGGATGCCATCAGAGGAAAGGGCGTAACCGAGGCACTGGCAATCCTGGAGTACAATCCCAGATATGCTTCCAGCCTTGTAAAGAAGCTTCTTCAGTCTGCAATTGCTAACGCTGAAAACAACAACGGACTTAAGGCTGAGAACCTGTACGTAGCAGAGTGCTATGCAAACAAGGGACCCATCATGAAGCGCGTTAGACCCCGTGCACAGGGCAGAGCTTATCGCATCGAGAAGCGCATGAGCCACATTACCTTAGTGCTGGATGAGAAGAAGTAGGGAAAGGAGCAAAGAAATCAATGGGACAGAAAGTTAATCCTCACGGCTTAAGAGTCGGTGTTATTAAAGATTGGGATTCCAGATGGTACGCTGAGTCTGAGTTTGCTGATTATCTTGCAGAGGACTACAAGATCAGAAAGCACCTCAAGGCTAAGTTAAAGAACACGGGCGTTGCTAAGATTGAGATCGAGAGAACGTCCGACAGAGTAAAGGTAGTAATCTACTCCGCAAAGCCCGGCCTGATCATCGGACGCGGCGGCGCTGACATTGAAGCAACCAAGGCTGAGCTTGCTAAGATGACTGGCAAGAAGGTTCAGGTTGACATCAAGGAGATCAAGAGACCTGACAGAGATGCACAGCTTGTTGCTGAGAACATTGCACAGCAACTTGAGAACCGTGTATCCTACAGACGTGCCGTTAAGAAGTGCATGGCTAGCACCATGAAGGCTGGCGCCCTTGGTATCAAGGCAGCATGCGCAGGCCGTCTTGGCGGTGCAGACATCGCAAGAAGTGAGTTCTACAGCGAGGGAACCATTCCCCTGCAGACTCTGAGAGCTGACATCGACTATGGCTTCGCAGAGGCTGATACCACCTATGGTAAGGTTGGTGTCAAGGTTTGGATTTATAAAGGCGAAATTCTTCCTACAAAAGGAGAGCCGACGGAAGGGAGCGATAAATAATTATGTTAATGCCGAAAAGAGTAAAGCGTCGTAAGCAGTTCCGTGGCTCCATGGCCGGCAAGGCTTCCAGAGGTAATACCCTTACCTATGGTGAGTTCGGTTTGGTAGCTACTGAGCCTTGTTGGATCAAGTCCAATCAGATCGAGGCAGCCCGTATTGCACTTACCAGATACACCAAGCGTGTTGGTAAGGTTTGGATCAAAATTTTCCCGGATAAGCCCGTAACTGCAAAGCCTGCAGAAACTCGTATGGGTTCCGGTAAAGGTACTTTGGAGTATTGGGTAGCTGTTGTAAAGCCCGGCCGCGTAATGTTCGAGATCGGCGGAGTTCCTGAGGAATCCGCACGTGAGGCACTGCGTCTGGCAATGCACAAGCTTCCCTGCAAGTGTAAGATCGTCTCTAAGGCAGATCTGGAAGGCGGTGCGCAGAATGAAAACTAATAAATACGTAGAAGAGTTACAGACCAAGAATGCTGCAGAGCTTGCAGCTGAGCTCGTATCTGCAAAGAAGGAGCTTTTCAATTTGAGATTCCAGAACGCTACGAACCAGCTGGACAACACGGCTAGGATCAAGGAAGTTCGCAAGAACATCGCCCGCATCCAGACCGTTATGAACCAGAAGGCTAACGCGTAGAAAGGAGATCAGCCGTGGAAGAGAGAAATTTAAGAAAGACCCGTATCGGTAAGGTCGTTAGCAATAAGATGGATAAGACGATCGTTGTAGCGATCGAGGAGCACGTAGCTCATCCCCTTTACAAGAAGATCGTAAAGGAAACCTACAAGCTGAAGGCTCATGACGAGAACAACGAGTGCAGCATTGGCGACACCGTAAAGGTTATGGAGACGAGACCTCTGTCCAAGGACAAGAGATGGAGACTTGTCGAGATCGTAGAGAAAGTGAAATAATTAGGAGGAAGAATCATGGTTCAGCAGGAAACTAGACTGAAGGTTGCTGATAACACCGGCGCGAAGGAACTGCTTTGCATCCGTGTTATGGGCGGATCTACAAGAAGATATGCGGCGATTGGCGACATCATCGTTGCTTCCGTTAAAGATGCAACACCAGGCGGCGTTGTAAAGAAGGGTGACGTAGTGAAGGCTGTTGTGGTTCGTACCGTTAAGGGCGCTCGCCGTAAAGACGGTTCCTACATTAAGTTTGACGAGAATGCAGCAGTGATCATCAAGGATGACAAGACTCCCAGAGGAACTCGTATCTTTGGACCCGTTGCAAGAGAGCTTCGTGAGAAACAGTTTATGAAGATCGTTTCTCTGGCTCCCGAAGTACTGTAAGGAGGTAACCACATGGCTTCGTTGAAGATTAAGAAGGGTGAGACCGTTAAGGTCATCGCCGGTAAAGACGCAGGCGCAGAGGGCAAGGTCCTCTCCGTAGACGTAAAGAATCACAAGATCCTGGTTGAAGGCGTTAACAAAGTTACCAAGCACGCTAAGCCCTCCCAGGCAAATCCCGATGGAGGCATCATCCAGAAGGAAGCTCCGATTGACATTTCCAACGTTATGCTGGTTGTCAAGGGTCAGCCCACCAGAGTTGGCTTCAAGATGGACGGAGATAAGAAGGTTCGCTTTGCCAAGAAGACTGGCGAAGTGATCGACTAATCAATGGGAAGGAGGACAAATACGTGGCAAGACTGAAAGATTTATATAAAGACGAGATTGTTGCTGCAATGACCAAGAAGTTCGGTTATAAGAACGTAATGGAAGTTCCTAAGCTTGACAAGATCGTTGTAAATATGGGCGTTGGTGAAGCAAAGGACAACGCAAAGACTCTTGAGAACGCAGTACATGACATGGAGCAGATCACCGGTCAGAAGGCTGTTCTCACCAAGGCAAAGAAATCCATCGCAAACTTCAAGATCCGTGAGGGCATGGCAATCGGTTGTAAGGTTACCCTTCGCGGCGAGAAGATGTATGAGTTTTTGGATCGTCTTGTAAACCTTGCATTACCTCGAGTACGTGACTTCAGAGGCGTTAATCCCAACGGTTTCGATGGCAGAGGAAACTATGCACTTGGCATCAAGGAGCAGTTCATCTTCCCTGAGATCGAGTACGATAAGATTGACAAGACCCGCGGTATGGACATCATCTTTGTTACCACGGCTAAGACCGATGAAGAGGCACGTGAACTGTTAACCCTGTTCAACATGCCGTTCGCGAAATAATAAGGAGGTAAATTCTGATGGCAAAGACATCAATGAAAATTAAACAGCAGCGCAAGCCTAAGTTCTCTACCCAGGCTTACACCCGTTGCAACATTTGCGGACGCCCTCATTCCGTTCTGAGAAAGTACGGAATCTGCAGAGTTTGCTTCCGTGAACTCGCGTACAAGGGTCAGATCCCTGGCGTAAAGAAGGCAAGTTGGTAAGGAAGGAGGAAATACGAAAATGGCTATGAGTGATCCTATTGCAGATATGCTCACAAGAATCCGCAATGCAAATACTGCAAAGCATGACACGGTTGACGTTCCCTCTTCCAAGATGAAGCTGGCTATCGCGCAGATTCTTCTGGATGAAGGATTTATTAAGAAGTACGATCTGATTGACGAGGGCAACTTCAAGACGATCCGCATCACCTTAAAGTATGGTGCAGATAAGAACGAGAAGATCATCTCCGGTATCAAGAGAATTTCCAAGCCCGGCCTTCGCGTATACGCAGGCAAGGAAGAGCTTCCCAGAGTTCTCGGCGGACTTGGCATTGCAATCATTTCTACCAACCAGGGCGTTATCACGGACAAGAAGGCTCGTGAGCTCCAGGTAGGTGGAGAAGTACTCGCTTTCGTTTGGTAACTATTAATTATTCAAAATATATTTAGGAGGTACGGGCATGTCCAGAATCGGTAGAATGCCAATCGCTATTCCTGCAGGCGTAACTGTAGACATAGCAGAAAATAATAAGGTAACTGTCAAAGGACCTAAGGGAACTCTTGAGAGAGTATTACCCGCAGAGATGGAGATCAAGCTTGAGGGCGCAGAAGTAACCGTTAGCAGACCCAATGACTTGAAGAAGATGAAGTCCCTTCACGGACTCACCAGAACCCTGATCAACAACATGGTTGTTGGCGTAACGGAAGGGTACGAGAAGAAGCTTGAGGTTAACGGCGTTGGTTACAGGGCTGCAAAGTCCGGCAAGAAGCTGACCCTGAACCTTGGTTACTCTCATCCGGTTGAGATGCAGGATCCCGAAGGAATCGAGTCTGTAGTAGATGGCCAGAACATCATCATTATCAAGGGTATTGATAAGGAGAAGGTTGGTCAGTACGCAGCAGAGATCAGAGACAAGAGAAGACCTGAGCCTTACAAGGGTAAGGGTATTAAGTATGCTACTGAAACCATTAGACGTAAAGAAGGCAAGACTGGTAAGGGTAAGAAATAATAAGATAAGGAGTGTATGAAGATGGTTAGTAAGGAATCCAGACAAGAAGTACGTGCTAAAAAGCACATGAGAATACGTAACCGCTTCAGCGGCACTGCTGAAAGACCTCGTCTTGCAGTGTTCAGAAGCAACAAGCACATGTATGCGCAGATCATTGACGATACCGTTGGAAACACGCTGGTAGCTGCTTCCACTCTTGAGAAAGAGATCAAGGGTGAGCTTGAGCAGACTGACACCGTGGATGCTGCAGCATATCTGGGAACCGTAATTGCAAAGCGCGCAATTGAAAAAGGCATCAAGGAAGTTGTTTTCGACAGAGGCGGCTTCATTTACCAGGGTAAGATTGCAGCACTTGCAGAGGCAGCCAGAGAAGCTGGCTTGGAATTCTAGGAAAGGAAGAGGAAGACGTCATGAAACATACGATCATAGATGCAAGCCAGTTGGAGCTCACCGATAAGGTTGTAACCATCAAGCGCGTAGCAAAGACCGTTAAAGGTGGACGTACCATGCGTTTCACCGCACTCGTAGTAGTTGGCGACGGCGCAGGACACGTTGGCGCAGGTCTTGGCAAGGCTGTTGAAATTCCCGAAGCAATCCGCAAGGGTAAGGAAGATGCTGAGAAGCACATCGTTAGCATCGCATTGGATGAGAACAATTCCATCACCCATGATTTCGTTGGTAAGTACGGTTCCGCAAACGTACTGCTGAAGAAGGCTCCGGAAGGTACCGGTATCATCGCAGGCGGTCCTGCCCGCGTGGTATGTGAGCTTGCAGGCATCAAGAACATTCGTACCAAGTCTCTTGGTTCCAACAATAAGCAGAACGTTGTTCTTGCAACCATTTCGGGTTTGTCCCAGCTGAAGGCTCCCGAAGAAGTGGCTAAGAACCGTGGCAAATCCGTTGAAGAGATTTTAGCCTAGAAAGGAGCAAAATCATGGCAAAGAAGTTAAAGATTACTTTAGCAAAGTCCACCATCGGTGCTGTTCCCAAGAACAAGGCAATCGTGGAATCCATGGGACTTCGCAAGATCGGCAAGACCGTTATTCTTCCTGACAATGAGGCGACCAGAGGCCAGATCCGTCTGGTAGGCCACATGCTCAAAGTGGAAGAAATTGAAGAAAACTAATCAGACAAGGAGGTGTTAGGAATGGATTTATCCAATTTAAGCCCCGCTGAAGGCTCTAAGCACAGTAATAATTTCAGAAGAGGCCGTGGACACGGTTCAGGAAATGGCAAGACCGCTGGTAAGGGTCACAAGGGTCAGAAGGCTCGTAGTGGAGCACCCAGACCTGGTTTCGAAGGCGGCCAGATGCCTCTGTACAGACGTATCCCGAAGAGAGGCTTCACCAATAGAAACAGCAAGGAAATCGTTAGCATCAATCTGAGCGTTCTTGAGAAGCAGTTCGAGAATGGTGCTACCGTAGACGTAGAAGCACTTCTTGCAGCAGGTATCATCAAAGAAGTCAGAGATGGCGTAAAGATACTCGGAAACGGAGAACTGACCAAGAAGCTCGACGTAAAGGTGAATGCATTTAGTGCAACCGCAAAGGAGAAGATCGAGGCTCTCGGTGGAACAGCAGAGGTGATCTAATGCTTACAACACTGAAAAACGCATTTAAAATCAAGGAGTTAAGACAAAAGCTCCTGTTTACCTTTGGAATGCTGGTTGTGATCCGTTTCGGATCACAAATCCCGGCGCCGGGTATCAATGGAGAGGTTTTCAAAACATGGTTTGAATCAAACACAGCCGATTCCTTCAGTTTTTTCGATGCGATTACAGGTGGTTCCTTCAGCCAGATGGCTGTGTTAGCCCTGGGTATTAACCCGTACATTACTTCATCCATTATCATGCAGCTTATGACCATCGCGATTCCAAAGCTTGAGGAATTGCAGAACGATGGTGAGGACGGAAGAAAGAAAATTGCTTCCATCACCAGATATCTCACCGTTATCCTGGCTTTGATCCAGTCCGTGGCCATGGTCATTGGTTTTGGTTATCAGGGGTATCTTACTTCCTTTGATCCGTTTAACGTTTGCATCGCTACGGCAGCACTTACCGCCGGCAGCGCACTCCTTATGTGGATTGGCGAGCGCATTACGGAGAAGGGTATCGGAAACGGTATCTCCATTGTCTTGGTGATCAACATCGTTTCCCGAATGCCACAGGACATTGCAAGCTTGTTCCAGCAATTCGTCCTGAAGGAGGGCATTGCTCCCGCAACTGCGGTTTTGGCTGCAGTGATCATTATTGCAGTGATCCTTGCAGTGATCGTGCTGGTAGTACTTCTGAACAGCGCAACCCGCAAGATTCCCGTACAGTATGCAAAAAAGATGCAGGGCAGAAAGATGGTTGGCGGCCAGACCTCCAACATCCCGCTTCGCGTGAACACCGCAGGCGTTATCCCCGTGATCTTCGCATCCTCCGTTCTTCAGTTGCCCATTCTGATCTGTACCTTCATGAAGGTGCAGCCCGGTACCGGATTCTGGGGATTTGTGTATGGATGCCTTAGATCGGATTACTGGTGTAATCCTGCTGATTTCAAGTACACCTTGGGATTAGTATTCTATGTTGCAATGATTGTTTTCTTTGCATACTTCTACACCTCCATCACCTTCAATCCTTTGATGGTGGCGGACAACATGAAAAAGCAGGGCGGCTTCATCCCGGGTATCAGACCTGGTAAGCCTACCAGCGATTATCTGAACAAAGTATTAAACTATATCATTTTTATCGGAGCCGTTGGACTGACCATCGTGGCAGTCATCCCCTATGTTTTCCAGGGCGTTTTCGGCGCGAAGGTTTCCTTCGGAGGCACGAGCCTTATCATCGTAGTGAGCGTTGTGCTCGAAACCTTGAAGCAGGCAGAGTCCTTGATGCTGGTTCGCAACTACAAGGGATTTTTGCAGGATTAATGGCAATTATAAAAATGAAGCATAAAAAAGCAGGTTATCCGAACGATGAAACATTGTTCGGATTTCCTTGCTCTTAGAAAAAGCAGAAGATTGAGACCAAAATGCGAAATGAAGCGTAAAGCATCGCGAAGCGATTTAAATTAGCGAAATGAAGCGACGTCCCTCGATGAAAATTCAGGCGATGATTTTGCGACGGAATTTTCATCGCCTAAGAGGGGACGGAGCGAATGGAGCACTAATATCGCGAAGCGATTTAAATTAGGAGGATTTTAAGTATGAAGATTATCATGTTAGGCGCTCCTGGCGCAGGCAAGGGCACTCAGGCAAAAATGATCGCACAAGAATATCAGATCCCCCACGTTTCCACCGGCGACATTTTCCGTGCCAACATTAAGAACGGAACCGAGCTCGGCAAGGAAGCAAAGAAATACATGGATCAGGGTTTACTCGTTCCCGATGAGCTGACCGTAAAGATCCTGTTAGACAGAGTTGCACAGGAAGATTGTGCGAACGGATACGTTTTGGACGGCTTCCCACGCACCATTCCCCAGGCAGAGGTACTTGACAAGGCGCTCACGGAGCTCGGCGACAAGATCGATTACGCGATCAACGTTGACGTTCCGGACGAGAACATTGTACGCAGAATGTCCGGCAGACGCGCATGCCTTTCCTGTGGCGCAACCTATCATATTGAGCACATTCCTCCCAAGAAGGAAGGCATTTGCGACGTATGTGGACAGCCTTTGGTACTTCGTGACGACGACAAGCCCGAGACCGTGCTGAACCGTTTGAAGGTTTATCATGATCAGACCCAGCCCTTGATCGATTTCTATACTGCAAAGGGCGTGCTGAAGTCCGTAGACGGTACCGTGGACATGAAGGACGTATTCGCTGCGATCACCGCAATTCTGGGTTAAGCACAAAAGAGTTTTCAAAGGTAGCTTTAATTACGTGATTATTAGCTACGAAAGGAAGTAATTCAAATGGCAGTTACAATTAAGTCTGAGCGTGAGATCGAACTGATGCGGGAGTCCTGCAGACTCCTCGGCATCGTGCACAAGGAGTTGGGAGAAGCCATTCGCCCCGGCATGACGACGAAAGACATTGATGATCTGGGAGAAAGCCTGATCCGCAAGCTGGGAGGCATTCCCAACTTCAAGAATTACAACGGCTATCCCGCGAGCATCTGCGTATCCGTCAATGATGAAGTGGTACACGGCATCCCTACAAAGAAGCGCATCCTACAGGAGGGCGACATCGTTAGCCTTGACGCAGGCCTGATCTACAAGGGATATCATTCCGACGCGGCGAGAACCTACGGCGTTGGCAAGATTTCTCCCGAGGCGCAGAAGCTCATCGACGTAACGCGTGAAAGCTTTTTTGCAGGCGTTAAGATGGCAAAGGCAGGCAACAGGCTCTATGACATCTCAAATGCCATCGATGCATATATCAAGCCCTATGGCTACGGCATCGTAAAGGACATGGTTGGTCACGGCATTGGCACAAAGCTTCATGAGGATCCCCAGATCCCGAACTTCGCCCAGAAGAGAAGAGGCTTCAAGCTGGAAGCAGGCATGACCTTCGCCATTGAACCCATGGTAAACATGGGCGGATGGGAAGTAGAATGGCTTGACGACGATTGGACGGTCGTTACTGCAGACGGATCCCTCTCGGCTCATTATGAGAACACCGTTCTTATCACGGACGGAGAACCGGAAATATTAACTCTTTATTAGTAGTTTCTCTTATGGAGGATATGTATGTCAAAAAGCGACGTAATTGAAATTGAAGGAACTGTAGTGGAAAAGTTGCCCAATACCATGTTTCAGGTGGAATTGGAGAACGGACATCGTGTGTTGGCGCACATTAGCGGCAAGCTTCGCCAGAATTTTATTCGCATTCTGCCCGGTGACAAGGTGACTTTGGAGCTGTCCCCCTATGATCTGACCAAGGGAAGGATCATTTGGAGAGACAAGTAAAAAGCGCGGAAAAATATAGAAAAAAGAGCTTGCAAACCCAAAAGACCTATGTTATAATCGAAAATGGTCTTTTTTGAAAGGAGGGTTTGAGATGAAGGTTAGATCATCCGTAAAACCGATTTGCGAGAAATGCAAAGTCATCAAGAGAAAGGGACAGATCAGAATTATCTGCGAGAATCCGAAGCATAAGCAGAGACAGGGATAATCACCAACCGTTTCTTTATTAAGAAGGATCGGTACGTGAGTTCTTGTCTTATCACGTTTTGTGCGGCTGAACCGGCGATATTACGTCGATTAACATAACGTGCGAGCACGAGCTTACAGGAGATTACTTGTTGATACTTAGGCGTAGGCTTAAGAAAGATCGGAGATCTGTTCCGATTGGGTGAAAGCCCCAATCAATTAGTAAGAACGCGCTTAACAGACCAAGCGTGAAACGCGCCGCAAGGTGCAAACCTCATCTTTGGATGAGAGAGTAATAGGACGCGCCATTAGGCGCAGAAAGATGGAGGAAACAAAATGGCTCGTATCGCAGGTGTTGACTTACCTAGAGAGAAACGAATTGAGATCGGACTCACTTACATCTATGGAATCGGAAGAACCACCGCTGACAAGCTTCTTGCAGAGGCTGGCGTTAATCCTGATACCAGAGTAAGAGACATTACCGACGACGAAGTAAAGAAGATCACGGAAGCTATCGAGAAGCTTGGCGTTATGGTAGAGGGTGACCTCAGAAGAGAAGTAGCGCTGAACATCAAGAGACTTCAGGAGATCGGTTGCTATCGCGGTATCCGTCATCGTAAGGGTCTGCCCGTTCGCGGTCAGAATACCAAGAACAATGCCAGAACCCGTAAGGGACCCAAGAGAACCGTTGCTAACAAGAAGAAGTAATCTGGTTCCATTCAGTAACCAATTAGAAACCGTAAACAATTATGAGAAAGTAGGTTAGTTTATTATGGCAAAGAAAGTTGCAGGCGCAGCTGCCAAGAAGACGGTAGCAAAGAAGCGCGTAAAGAAAAACGTTGAACGCGGACAGGCACACATTCAGTCTTCCTTTAACAATACCATTGTTACCCTGACGGATGCTGAAGGTAATGCTCTTAGCTGGGCAAGTGCCGGTGGTCTGGGATTTAGAGGTTCAAGGAAATCTACTCCATATGCGGCTCAGATGGCAGCAGAGACTGCTACCAAGGCTGCTCTGGTACATGGCTTGAAGTACGTAGACGTATTTGTAAAGGGACCTGGTTCAGGTCGTGAGGCTGCAATCAGAGCACTCTCCGCAAGTGGTCTGGAGGTTGTCAGCATCGCTGACGTAACTCCTGTTCCTCATAATGGATGCCGTCCTCCTAAGAGACGTCGCGTCTAGGCAAGGAGAAACGAAAACAAGCAGCTGCGTAGCAGATATTTGTTTTCGCCCGACGAAGCCACGAGAGAATCTGGACGCACAAAGTGCGTGCGCTGCGTAGCAGCGTGATTCTCGAGTGTATTACGTAATCAATCTGGAAGAAGGCGCGATCGCGTTGTAAACAGACAAAGAAAGGATAAAAAGAAAATGGCAGTAAATCGCACACCCGTATTAAAGAGATGCAGATCCTTGGATCTTGAGCCCGCTTACCTGGGCTACAGCAAGACCTCCAAGAGAAAGAACCCCAGAGCAGGCAAGAAGGTCAGTGAATATGGACTTCAGCTTCGTGAGAAGCAGAAGGCTAAGTTCATCTATGGCGTGCTTGAGAAGCCTTTCCGTAACTACTATGAGAAGGCCGACAGAATGAAGGGCATGACTGGTGAAAACCTTATGGTAATGCTTGAGAGCAGACTGGACAGCGTAGTGTTCAGAATGGGCTTCGCAAGAACCAGAAGAGAGGCTAGACAGATCGTTGGACATCAGCACGTTCAGGTAAACGGCAAGCCCGTACAGATTCCTTCCTATCTTGTGAAGGCTGGAGACGTGATCGAGATCCGCGAGAAGGCAAAGTCCATGCAGAGATACAAGGATATCCTTGAGGTAACTGGCGGAAGACTTACTCCTGAATGGATGGACGTAGACGTAGAAGGACTGAAGGGTACAATCAAGAATCTTCCTACCAGAGAGATGATTGACGTTCCCGTAAACGAGATGCTTATCGTCGAGTTGTACTCCAAGTAATACCGAAACAGACAATTTTTGGGCAGCCAAGGCCTGGCTGCCTAAGAGTTTCTATCCCATAAGGAGGGCGTTGCAGTGTTTGATTTTGAAAGACCCAATATTGAGGTTGCTGAGATTTCTGAAGATAAGAAGTATGGCAGATTCGTTGTGGAGCCCTTGGAGAGAGGCTATGGCATCACCCTTGGAAATTCCCTGAGAAGAATCATGCTCTCTTCCCTTCCCGGCGCAGCAGTGAGCCAGGTTAAGATTGACGGCGTTCTGCATGAGTTCAGCTCCATCCCCGGCGTAAAAGAGGACGTTTCTGAGATTATCATGAACATCAAGAGCCTTGCAATCAAGAATCACAGTGAGACCAATGAAGCAAAGACTGCTTATATTGAGTTTGAGGGCGAGGGAGTTGTTAAGGCATCTGACATCCAGGTTGACCAAGACGTTGAAATCCTGAATCCCGGTCTTACGATCGCTACCCTGAGCGGTAAGAACACCAAGCTCTACATGGAGCTGACCATTACCAAGGGCCGCGGCTACGTAAGCGCTGACAAGAACAAGAACGATGATCTTCCCATCGGCGTGATCGCCATCGATTCCATTTACACTCCCGTTGAGAGAGTAAACGTAACGGTGGAGAATACCCGTGTTGGCCAGATCACTGATTTCGACAAGCTGACCCTTGACGTATTCACTAACGGAACTTTAGCACCCGACGAGGCAGTCAGCCTTGCAGCAAAAGTGCTCAGCGAGCATTTAAGCCTCTTCATCGACCTTTCCGAGAACGCAAAGACCGCAGAGGTTATGACCGTGAAGGAAGACGATGAGAAGGAGAAGGTGCTTGAGATGAGCATCGACGAACTGGAGCTTTCCGTTCGTTCCTACAACTGCCTGAAGCGTGCCGGCATCAATACCGTTGAGGAGCTCACCAACAGAACTCCTGAGGACATGATGAAGGTTCGTAACCTTGGCCGTAAGTCCCTTGAGGAAGTATTGGCTAAGCTTAAGGAGTTAAATCTCCAGCTGAGTCCCAGCGAGGAGAACTAATTTGTGATTTGTTCCGCCTGGGTAAGACCGAATGGCGCCGCGGAATTTATCTCTATGGAAACCTAAATATTATAAGTTTCGCGTTCGGTAAGTAAGTCCAAAGAGCGTGGCCGGACGTACCAGAAATGGAGAAAGGATTTGTATCATGGCAATGTACAGAAAGTTGGGAAAGACTTCTTCCCAGAGAAAAGCACTTCTTAGAAACCAGGTAACCCAGCTGCTTTGGCACGGCAAGATCGTGACCACCGAGGCAAGAGCCAAGGAAGTTAGAAAGATCGCTGAGGGCCTGATCGCACTCGCCGTTAAGGAGAAGGATAACTTCGAGATGGTTAAGGTAACCGCTAAGGTTCCCATGAAGGACAAGGACGGCAAGCGCGTTAAGGAAGTTGTTGACGGCAAGAAGGTGACCAAGTTCGATACCGTTGAGAAGGAGATCAAGAAAGACCTTCCTTCCAGACTGCATGCAAGACGTCAGATGCTTAAGGTTCTTTATTCTTGTGTTGAGGTTCCTACCGAGAACAAGGGTAAGAAGAGAGGCACTAAGGAAATCGATCTTGTTGCAAAGATGTTTGATGAGTATGGCGTGAAGTATGCTAACCGCAACGGTGGTTACACCAGAATCATCAAGAAGGGTCCCCGTAAGGGTGACGCAGCTATGGAAGTAATTCTTGAGCTGATCTAATCTCGTTCAAAACAATTATTTAGGAGCATGGCAGACGCCATGCTCCTTTTTCGTATGCAGGGTAGTCTGGCGGGTTCCATTCCGCCGCAGAATCTCGAAACTTATCGGGCTATTGGCTTGAAGCTTGTCGAGCCATTGGCATTTGACAAATAGCTGTTTGTCGGGGCAGCTTTGGAAACGAGGGCTAATAAGGTGCTTATGCAACACAGGGAGCAAACTGGAGCCCACGTGTTGCCAATGCTGCGTATTCGTCGGGCATATCGATGCCAATTCGCATACGGCTGACGCAAACCGCGGGTATGTTAGCGTTAGTAATTTCTTATTTCGTTTTGTTGGAAAAAGTGGTATAATATAATATCTGTGAATTTGGAAAGGAAAGAAAACCATGTTATACGTTATGCGACATGGCAAGACGGACTGGAACGCGCAATACCGTCTGCAGGGCGGAACGGACATTCCGTTGAATGAAGAAGGGCGGGAGATGGCCCGGGAAGCTGCCAAAAGATATAAAGACATACCAATAGACGTTTGCTATGTTTCCCCATTACAGAGGGCAAAAGAAACGGCAGAACTCTTTTTAGAGGGCAGGAACGTGCCCATGATCGTGGATGACAGACTCCGGGAGATGGGATTTGGCATCTATGAAGGAACGGATCACGTATATGAAAAACCAGACTGCCCGATGTATACCATGTTTAAGGATCCCATAAATTACGTGGCGCAGGGCGGCGCGGAAAGCTTTGAGGAGCTATTTGCAAGAACGGGCGAATTTCTGAAGGAAGTGGCAGAACCGCTTGTGAAAGAGGGAAAAAACATGCTGATCGTAGGGCACGGCGCCATGAACACGTCGATCATTAACCGCTATCGAAACATACCGCTTCAGAATTTTTGGGACACGCTGTGTAAAAACTGTGAGCTCGTTAAACTTTTTTGAGAAAAGCGCTTTTGTGGCGTTAACAATGGCAAGTCAGTAACGGAAACCGTCAGATGCATCGAAAATGGGAGGGTAGAGGCATATGGGGGAGAAGAAACCTTTAGATGAAGTGATCCGGGAAGACATGAAGAAAACCGTGGAAGCGCAGGAACGGAAATTAGTGCAAATGACTGCGGAAAGTAAGCTTTCCTCAAGCAGGAAATATGCTCTGATGCTTTCCTGGCAAACCATGATCATCGTGTTCCTGACAGGGTCGTTCGTAGTTGGGTGCCTGATAGCGAGTGGTTTTCATAACATGAAGCTCATGAATGACAGGGCAGCGTATTTTGATTGGGGCTTCGCGGCAGTCCTTGCCGCGGTTGTCGTTGTTTGGATCGCTCGATCCGTTGTTTTGCAAAAACAATATAAGGCAGATCTCGAGAATTACGTTTCTTCCGGACAGGCTAAGATTGACTTCGATAATGACGTGAACGTGATGGTGGAGATAAAGAAGGCAGAGGACGTGACGATTCGCTATCCCATCGAGACTTTTGAGAGGCTGAGTGAGGATGAGATGACTTTGGCTGATGAAGAATGGGATGAATTTCTTCTCATTGCGACGGATCGTTTTTACCGAATGGGTACCATGGTGCACATTCGCGCAGGAGAGCTCTATCAGATCTATGCAGAACTTCGCTACCAGGAATTAGGCGACTTGAAAGTCAATGAAATGGATAGTGCAGAGGAACTGATCGAGGACCGGTTGGCGGAATTGCAGGAACATGACCCCGTGGCACAGGCGCGGGAGTTCAAGGAGGACGTGAAAGACCTCATTCGCAAAGTGCTCGCGGAACGCTTCCCGTATTTTCGCGTCGACGAGATCTGCATTGCAGTCAGGAAGATTTCTTAATAAAATCTCCTTTTAGGCTTAAGCCGTTTATAGGATATGTTTCTTTTACGCTTTTACACTCAAAAGAACAAAATATCTGTATTAGCGGCATAATTAGACAGGAAACTACGGGTGATATGATGAAAGACGTAGTTTGGCCCGTAAGAAATGGGAAAGAAC
>CAMKQH010000018.1 GCA_946414885.1 uncultured Lachnospiraceae bacterium | reverse complement strand
TATCCAGGCGGTAGCATTTACCCATTTCACTACCGCCTGCCTCTTGTTTTTGCTCCCCAGGCGGTAGCTTTTCCTCATTTCACTACCGCCCCTCCTCCGTTTTTTCCCTCCAAGCGGTAACATTTACCCATTTCACTACCGCCTGCCTCTTGTTTTTGCTCCCCAGGCGGTAGCTTTTCCTCATTTCACTACCGCCTGCCTCTTGTTTTTGCTCCCCAGGCGTAGTATTTAGTGAGTTCTCAAAAAAAAGGAAGCGTTGACCAGTCTTTCAACGCTTCCGTCATTCACAAAACTTATTTAGCTCCCGTCCCTACTTCAATACCTTCTCAAAATCACTTGCCGGATGCTTGCAGATGGGACAAATGAAATCCTCCGGGAGCTCCTCGCCCACGAACTCATATCCGCAGATCTTGCACCTCCAAACCGTCTGTCCTTCCGGCGTCTTTCCAACTGCCTCGGGCTTCGGTTTAATGTTTGCAAAGTAATAAGCATACGTCGCGGAAGGCACGTTATTAAAGATCGCACCGTCCGTCACCTGCGCGATAAACAGCATGTGACTTCCCAGGTCAATTTGTTGCTGAACGTAGGCTGAAATATAGGCATTAGTTCCTGCCGTCACGGCCATGGTTCCGTTCGCAACCCGCTTGCAATCCGTATAGGTCGCAAACTTGTTGACGTCCCTGCCCGACTGGAAGCCAAAATGCTTGAACGTATCAAATTTGGCATCCTCACTGAGAATCGAAATGGTAAACTTCCTTGTCTCCTTGATCATGTCACAAGTGTAATTGGCCTTATTGACCGAAATGCTGATCATCATTGGCTCCGACGCAACCTGGCAAGGCGTATTGATAATGCATCCATTGTCCTTGCCATTCTGATTCGCCGTAAGCACAAACAAGCCATAACTCAATTTCTGCAATACCTTCTGGTCCATCTCAAATCTCCTTTCTCGTAAGTATCTTCCCCTCATGGAAGATCACGCCGCCTTAGGCGTCGTTCGTCCTAGTAATTCTCCTCGCGAACTTCGAAGAAGCTCTGGGGATGATTACATACGGGACAAACCTCAGGTGCCTTGGTTCCAACAACAACGTGTCCGCAGTTTCTGCACTCCCAAACCTTGACCGTGCTCTTTTCAAATACCTGTGCCGTCTCGATGTTCTTAAGCAATGCGCGGTATCTCTCTTCATGCGCCTTCTCGATCGCCGCTACGCCGCGGAACTTCGCTGCAAGCTCCGTAAAGCCTTCTGCTTCCGCCGTCTTTGCGAACTCTTCATACATGTCCGTCCACTCATAGTTCTCGCCGTCAGCAGCTGCCGCAAGGTTTTGGGCCGTGTTGCCTATTCCCTGCAGTTCCTTGAACCACAGCTTCGCATGTTCCTTTTCGTTTTCAGCCGTCTTTAAGAAAATGGCAGAGATCTGCTCATAGCCCTCTTTCTTTGCGGTGGATGCAAAATAGGTATATTTATTTCTCGCCTGGGACTCTCCTGCGAAAGCCGCCATCAAGTTCTTTTCCGTCTGCGTTCCTGCATATTTATTTCCCATCATCATCAATCTCCTTCCATGTTTTCCCCGCAAAGCTTTCCCTTTCCGGGACGCAGCTTCACGTCTTTTATGCCTCTTTCTTCCAGAGTCCGTGAAGGTTGCAGTATGCGTAAACCGCCTCTACCTTCTCATCCTCGCAGATCGCGAAACAAACCTCAGGCGCATCGCCAGCCTTCAGGTCCTTTTTCTGGAATCCCTTGTCCGTCTGTACGATCACCCACTCAATGAAATGCGCCTCAACCATAGGATGTGCAACTTCGCCAACCTTTACGCAAACCTTTCCGTCCTTCACTTCAAACGCGGGAACGTGCTTTTCCACTGCAGCGTCCGTCGTTCCGGGAATGATCTCCGTCATTTTCTGCCCGCAACAAACCATGGGCACCTTCTTATCCTTGATCACAACCACCATGTTACCGCAATGCTCACATACAAAAAATCTCAGATCCATACCTTTGTAACCTCCTTATTCCGTCTTTTCAATTCCGTTCGTTTCCGGCCATGAAGCTTTCTGTCGCCTCCATTCGCCTTGCCACCATTATACCGATTTTATCCCTTATTTGCAAGCCGCGTCTTTTGCTTTAATCTGCCCATTAATGTACTCCAAATCCTTCTTGGTCTGGAAACTGTCCAACAAATACGCCAGTACAAACACAATTGCCACGTAGATCGCCGCCATCCAGAAATTACTTCGGAAAAACCACCCGACAATGAAGCCATACAGCATAACGATGCACGTCACTGCCACGTATTTCACCAGATAGTTCCCCATGATGGAGAAAGGCAGAATCTCGTCACAGACGAAATTAATGATTGCGATCAAAAATGAAAGTCCAAAGAGTTCCAGCACAAGCAAAATCTCATCCGTCAGCCCGGACCATATCATCGAAATCGTAAAAACGCTAAAGATCATCAATGCAGATAAGATGCAGGTATCCCTAAGTATTCTCTTCATCACGCTTCCCTCCGAAATGCATTTTTGATGTCCTTTAAGTATTTTCGAGATACGATCAGCTTCTCCCCATTATCCAGGACGGCCTCCAAGCGACTGTTTTGGAGTTGGCGGATTTCCTTCAAATGCGAAACGTTCATAATGCAGGTCCGCGAGATCCTGACAAAGTCCGTGTGCCTTAAGTCTGCGTCCAGCGCCGCCAGATTTCCGTCATAGCGGTACACCTGCTCCTTCGCATAAAGAAATATCTTCCGCTCAACGCTTTCCAGATAATAGACCTCCATGGCGTCAACGCTGACCGTCTTCTCCTCCAGTTTCCCCTTAAAATGCACGTTTAGCTTCTCAAGTCCGCGCACTACCCGCTCCACGGACGCGTCATATTCCGGATACTCCACGATCACCGTAAGCGGCTGATCCTTCACTTGTCTTTTTATAATCTTCATGTCCTCGTCCCATCCAAATTTTAATGCCGGCCGCCATCACGCAAAGCAACGCCACCCCAAAGAACGTCGCCATGCTAAGCGGTGCCCAGATCAGCAAAATATCTAATAGTCCTGAGCCAAAAATCAAGGGGAACGTGATCATCATGACAACAAGCAGCGCCAGCATGCCGACCCCCACCGCCATAAGCATACCACGTTTCCTGCTCCAAATGCAAATCAGGAAAGCAAAAACGCCTGCCAGACAAAGCGCGGAAAATACCTTGTCAAAAATCGTCCAAACATCGCTCGCAATCGCGCCTTTCTCTCCTCCCCTTAGCATCTCTAACAAGCCATTGCACAGGCTGTCCGTGGACGCCGCCACGTTAAGATTTGTCAGAACGCAAATGCCCACTTTGTCCTTCTCCGAAAACACAATTCTGGAGGAGTAATTCGACGTCCCCCCAGAGTGACCGGTCACGCCGTCACCAAAGCATTCCCAACCGCCATAATAATCCCCTTTTTCCTTAAGCTCCGCCTTTACCTCCCTGACCAATTCCTGATATTCCACCGGCATGTCTGCAATTCCCATCCAAATTTCCATCCACCGTCCCATGTCCGTAACGTTGGAATAAAAATACCCAGCGGGAATCGCCCCTTCTCTCACGGCCACGTGATACGGGATTGCATGACGGAAAATGAGTCGCGAGCCCTCTATGACTGTCTTGCCGGCAATCTTTTTCCCAACGCCGCTCTTACTGGCATCTTGAGCTTCTTTACCTTCATCCAAACCACCGTCTTTTGGCTCCCCGACGTAAGTATTAGCCAGCCCTAGTGGCGTTAGGATTTCCTGCTCCAAGTAGTCCTGATAGCTCCTGCCTGTCACCTTTTCCATCATGGCTCCAAGCAAATTATAATTCACGTTGGAATACGCATATTTCTCTCCCGGGGCACTCTGCAGGTTCTTCCCTGAAATGCTTTCCGCCCATGCTGAAAGGTTTTGCCCCGCCCCCGCGCTGGGATATGCCTTCTCGCTGTTAGTATAGCCGCTCGTCTGCCTCATCAGCTGTCCAACAGTGATCTCCACCCTAGCGCCCTGATAATACGTCACAAACCCCGTCAGGACGTCCGAAACCTTATCTGATTCCTTTAACGTTCCTTCATGGATGAGTTTTTGTACCGCCAGCCCCGTAAACGCCTTTGTCATGGAACCGATCTGAAACAGTCCACTCTCGTCACCATAATACTCCACTGTTCCGTGATCATACGTCAAAACGCTGACCGCCGGACATTTCGTTTCCCTGCGGAATTCGCTTACCATTTCTTCCAAGCCATTTCTTGTTCCCAAACTAGACAATGGATAAATCATGACAATCAATAAACCAATAACAAACGCCATCAACCTAAAAAATGTTTTACGTCCCGTCACGTATGAATCCTCCAATCCTCTTTGATAAGATGATCTTACGTGAAAACATATTGACAGTCCATAGCGCACAACGCATGATGCAATTTGGCTTACGTATAGTGCAAAACCTCGTCCTGCGACGGCTCCCTCGTCCTGCGACGGCTCCCTCGTCCTGCGACGGCAGAAAGCCACTCCGCCTTCGCTTCGTGCTTTCTGTCGTCCCTTGCTCCGGAACGGCTCCCTCGTCCTGCGACGGCAGAAAGCCACTCCGCCTTCGCTTCGGGCTTTCCGTCGTCCCTTGCTCCGGAACGGCTTCCTCGTCCTGCGACGGCAGAAAGCCACTCCGCCTTCGCTTCGCTTCGGCTTCGTGCTTTCTGTCGTCCCATGATTCCAGAAATAGAAAAGCTCCCATGCAAGCAAGCTTGCGGGAGCTTTTTTATTTCTGGAATCGCAGGACTCGTTACTTAGGCAAAGTATCTCTTCAGGAGGCCTTCGAATGCTTTGCCGTGGCGAGCCTCGTCACGTGCCATCTCATGAACGGTGTCATGGATTGCGTCGAGGTTTGCAGCCTTAGCGCGCTTAGCAAGATCGGTCTTGCCCGCGGTTGCGCCGTTCTCAGCGTCAACGCGAAGCTGAAGGTTCTTCTTGGTGCTGTTGGTAACCACTTCGCCAAGAAGCTCAGCAAACTTTGCAGCATGCTCTGCCTCTTCAAAAGCTGCCTTCTCGTAATACATGCCAACCTCAGGATATCCCTCGCGATAAGCAACTCTTGCCATGGCAAGATACATGCCAACCTCGGTGCACTCGCCTTCGAAATTCGCGCGAAGGTCAGCCTTAATGTCATCACTTACGTCGGAAGCGATGCCTACAACGTGCTCAGATGCCCATACTCTCTCCTCAGACTGAACGGTAAACTTCTCTCCGGGAACTCCACATACGGGACACTTCTCAGGGGGCTGATCCCCCTCATGAACGTAACCACAAACAGGACATACGTACTTCATTTGAAACCCTCCTTATTCTGTCGCTTTAATAGTTGCCTTTGCAAAACTCGGTCCGTTTTGCAACCATTTTCATCATAACACAAAAAACCTTTAGGAGCAATCACTTTCTCCATTACTTAAATTTTTTCCAGGGCTCGTAATCCACTTCCTCTGGCTTTTTCTCCGGCGGTTCAGCAAAACCCGTATACTGTTTGCCACACTCCCGGCAAAATCCCGGCACATGATTAAAATCATAGCGTCCGCGGCTACCAAGCATGCTGCCACAGTAAGGACATCTAAAGTACATGATCTCGTATATCGCCCCACCGATGATCATAAGAGCGCCGAGCACTATTACCGGGATGAACTTAAATCCCACACCCACAACCGCAACGATAAATCCTATCACCTTCAAAATCGCGCCAACCACAAGTGCTTTTATCGGCGATACGTTTTTCATATTTCTCTTCCTCCTTCCGCTCATTCGTCAATGGATGCCTGAAAATCATCCAAGCCTTGATAACCATAGAGCTTTGCCGTGTTCTCCATGGTCATTCTTGCAATGTTCTTTCCTTCCCTCACACAACCAATGACGTAGCCCGCGTAGAGTTGCAGCATCTTGTCTGAATAGGTGCTGATCTCACCGCGAAGATAGGTCTCATAGGACGTGTCAAAGCCTTCATCCTCATAGGTGTGTAAGTTCCTCGCATTGGCGACAACCTTGGGATACTCTTTGGAAAGCTCCTCCACCATGTTCATCTGCAGCGCCACGATCTGCTCGATCACCGCCTTTTTCTCCGGCGGGATCTCCGGAAAATGCTGCTCCAGCTCCGCATATTTCTCCGGCGCCGTGCTCTCCATCATGCGGCCGTACTTTTCCGTGATCAGATTATGTCCAAGCGCAGTCTCACGTTCAAAATCATACAAGTATTGCAACAGCATCGTGCGGTTCCAGGTCAGGTACTGGCTCTTTCTCATGACGGAGAAGGTAGGCCAGTCATTCTGGCAATACGCCCTGCCGCCTTCGTTCTTCACCTTGTCGAAAGCCGCAAATTCCGTTTTCGCGATCCGGCGGACCAGTTCCGCATCCGTGAGCTTCGCGTAGGATGCCTTCATCAAAAGCTCTTCCACCTGATGGTCCAGATAGGGATCAACGTCGCTGATAATGCTGGCGTCATACAGCGTTCTCGCAATGCCGTCGCAAAGCCCCTCTAATAGCTCTTTCACCGTCACCCCGGCGCGCTCGTCATCCATCCTCAGCGTCGCGTGGATCTGCTCCAGCAGCGCCGTGACCTCCGCGCCGCCCGGAAGCCTCTCCGTGCTCCTTTTCAGCCATTTGTCATGTGGCGGGAATGCATTGCAATAATGGTGCCACAGCCGCATCACGTGCCTCAGGCACTCCGTCAACATGGCATCCGCCGTCATGCGGTCTCCCCGTTCCAGCATTCTAAAATAATTATATTGACCCGTCTGGGAGATCTTCGCACAGTCCTCCGCAAGCTTTACGAATAGGATCTCCTCCGGATAGCCCGCCTGAAGCTTTTGTCTGATCTCACTGAACTTTCCGGAAGGGTCAGAAAACACCTCGCCGTCCGTCGCCGCCAGCAGGGAAAAATCCTCCGTCCCGCGCCAGTCGAAGCTGCCACTTTCCGCATTGTATCCGGCATATTTCTTGTAAAAGCCTTCGATCGTCATCACGCCCAGTCTTCCGGAGCCCTGCGCTGTCTTTACCCGGCGGTAACCCATGAATTCCTCCGGCAGCGCCTCATACGCCTCCCTAAGCCTGTCGCCGATTACCCCCTCTAATTCCTCCGGAATCCAAATACAGAATCCCGGGCCCCAGTCATGATCCCTGGAGGACTCGTCATCAAAGCCCATGCAGTCTGAGCCCTCGCCCACAAGTCCCGTCGCCATCCTGGATACGTACTCCGGAAATTCCTTTTCCAGCATTGGCTTTCCATAGGTTTCATAATACTTTCTGCTAAGCTCCAGCCCTGAAATAAAGCTTTTTCCTGTCTTTTCGCCGGCACCTGTTTTTCCCTGCGCCGCTCCTTGTTTCCCCAGTTCTTCCTGAAGCATGTTTCCCAGCTCCTGCCAGGTCGAACCACCGCCAGACTTCTTTGGATTTGCAGCAGGCGCTTTCCCTGCTTGCCCGCCGTTCTTCTCACCATCAGCCTGCTGCGCCGTCTCTGGTGCAGACTTTTCCGGTGCAGTTTTTTCCTGCACCGCTTCCTCCAGCGGCCACTTCCCGTGGATCTCCTCCAGCTTCTTCACGCAAGAATCGCGATTGTCTTTTAACCTTTCATACTGCGTGTTATGGCCAAGCGTGCTCTCCACGATGGTCATTCCCTCTTCAAAAAGAAGAAGTGCTTCCTCGTATTCTTCTGCGTAATAATGGCATAGTCCAAGCGCAGACAGAGCTGCGCAATAATGTGCGTCATACAGGTTCCGCTTTTGGAAGCACTGGATGGCACGCTTCGCATATTCCTTCGCCTTTTCGTAATTCTTTCCGAGAACGGCAGTATTTGCAAGATTCGCATAGGTCACGGCGATCTCAAAGCCAGACTGATTCGCGTCCACGATCTCCAGGGCCTTCAGAAGATACTCCTCCGCCTTCTCAAAATTGCCCTCTTCCTGCTCCAAAAGACTCCGGTTGTTATAGAGTCCGGCAAAGAGCATGTCATTCGTTGAAAGCTCCCTGTCATATAGCTCTTCCGCCTCTTCGTAATACTTCCTCGACAGTTCAAGTTCTCCCATGGAACGGTATCCGTTTGCGGCATTGAGCGCAGTCGTCCCGTACCAGATCGTATCCCTAAGCCCCATGTCTTCTGTCATCCGGAGGGACTCCTCGATTACCTCGCGAAGGCGCTCCTTCTCCGACGTCTGACGATAGTATCCGATCAATTCATTTAAAACCTGCAGGCAGACGCCCTTTTCCTCCTGTGCCTTTGCTTCCTCCAAAACGCCAAGAAGAAACGTTTCTGCCTCTGCGGCCTTATTCTCATCAAACAGGCGGTCCACTTCCCGCAAAACAAATTCCATGTTCATAGCTTCCCATGCCCCTTTTCTTCCGCTTATACGTTAAATACTTCCTTCAAGTATGCAGCCCAGCCGCCCAGGATCATAAGACACGCTGCGGCAAGCGCAACAAACAATGCGATCGTCAGGATCAGGAATGGCTTACTCTTTTTCGCCAATTTCTGAAAAACATAAACGTTGGATGGCAACGCCAACACGCACCATATCATCAGCTCCGCGCAACCGATCATCATGGAAATCTGGGCCTCCGGCCCCAGATCATAATCATACCCCTTCGCATGGCCCGTCACGTTCAGATAGATCAACCCAAAACAGACCGGAAACGTAAATGCAATGATGCTCGCCCACAGATAATTTACTACAAACAGGATTTTATTCTTCATGTCCTTACTCCGTTTCTTGCTTCTGAAACCATTCATAGGTTTCCCGCAGACCTTGTGTAAACGGCGTTTCTTCCACGCCTAGCTTCTCCATTTCCTCGCCGTCATAGGTCTCGCTCTCAGCCTTTGTGAGCGGGAATGGCAACGGAATCCCCCGGGCAAGCACGTCCGCCACGGGGATCATTACCTTCTCGATCCTCTGACCCACCGCCTCCTCCAAGGCATCAGCAAACAGCTGATAATCCATTTTCTCGCCGCACAAGTTAACCGCGCAGTCATAGAATCTCTCCTTCCCGAGGCATGCATAAATGCATCTTGCGAGATCCTTTACGTAAATCATCTGGAAGGTTCCGTCCGCATCCTCCGGGAACAAGATCTGCCCCGCCTTCGATACCCATTCAAAAAAGATGCCTTCCCTCGGCGCATAATTCCCAGGGCCATAGATAAAGGCCGGCCGCACGGACGTATAATGCATCCTCATCTCCGCATCATTTCCGGTTGCTTCGGCGCATTGCCTCAGTTCCTTTTCCAGCGCGACCTTTCCACAGATATAAGCCCCTTCCGCGCCGCCAAAATCCCGCTCCTCCAGCGGCGCGTTTTCATCCAACAAAGTCCCCGTGCCTCGCCGGTATACGTCGCAGGTACTGATGAACACATACTGACGGACAGTACTCTTCCCCATGGCCAGCGCTTCCAGAACCTTTCTAACGTCCCCGGCTTCATACGCGCAAAAATCGACCACGCAGTCATATCCTGCCGGATCAAATTGTGCCGATGCCCGGGCGAGGGATTCCTTATTCTGCCTGTCCGCATGGATTACGCGAATATGCCCGTCTTCATTTCCCGGAACGTCACGGTTTCCGCGATTTAAAACCGTGATCTCATTGCCATATCCGTCGCAGACCTCCAGAAACGCCTTTCCCAAAAAGTAGGTCCCACCTATGATCAAAATCTTCATTTTCCGCTACGAATTCCTTTCAGCTAAAGGCTTCTTAATGCGCCTAACATCTTAACAACGGAAGCTGCCATCCAAACGACAAGCCCCACGTTGATTAAGATCGCAACGCCGCAACAAATCATCTCTGCGATCCAATACGATTTATATTCTTCAAACCGTCTTCCACCAAAAGCAATGACAAAACCAACCAGCGCCAGCACAAAGGACAGGCATGAAGCCCAAATAATGCTTTTGATCGGAAGTCTCAGCAGGAATAATCCTATGACGGGTAACAAAACTGCGGCGATTCCAAAGATTAGCGGAAGAATGACCCTGACCATACTCGCGTCTTCATCCATGACCGGGACTCTCTCCTCGCGAACGGCAAGTCCCTCTCCGTTCACCGCATGCTTTTTTGCAGACACCTCACTTGAAATGCATAGAATCAGCGCTATGACGAAACTGATCAGCGACAAAATAATCAGCAGGATTCCGATCAGCATCATTATTGCAAACCCGCCCCCCGTAAAGATTGCCGTAAAAAAGGGCACGGCATGTCCAACTGTTTCCGCGGCCTGTTGATATGCCTCCGCGTCTGCTTTTCCCCCCATCGAGGCAAGAAACGGGACTGCACGGAACGCCACAACAAAGGAAAGCACGCCCAAGAGCAGAAAAACACCGGGTATGATTGTTAAGGCCCAAATGGAATGAACTGATGATTTTCCGTTTTTATTCTTCTTCATTTTCCCCTCCGCCTTACGGCATCTCTGAAATCCGACAGATAAAATTCATCAAAAACCTTCTGAACTCTTGGGTCCTGTTGAAACCGTTCCAGTTCCCAGTCTCCGTCCGCCAACAAGATCCCGTTATTGGTTTCATTTAAGTGCGTGATCATTAAAGACACCTTCACGCCGGTTTGATCCGGTCTCGTTCCGGTCTCCGCCAACTCCCTTAGGTCAATCTTCACCGACTCCAAAAATTCATCCACGCTCCCGTGTCTGGCATACCGGAGGCTTCCCTGCCAAGGATTCTCCAGGTTCGTTTCATCGCGCTCCGTAATATTCAATGCTTCCTTGGAGCATTCCTGCGGTAACGGGCCCGCACCATGCCGCGTCACGTAGGTTCTCGTTACGTAAACCACTTCCGAGAGGACCAGTCCGTATTTTCCAAGAAGCCTTACGGGATTGTGAAGGCCCGTCCGGGAAGCTGAAACGTGGGGTGCAAAGATTTGATTCTCCGCATCCAGCAAAAGTCCTTGCCCCGTCTCAAATACAATGCTTTCGTGACTTTTCAAAAAACTACCCACGTCCTCACAAAGTCTTACGTATTCAAAAGCGCTCCTTTGCATTTCTTCGACGGCGTTCTCCACGACCGTTTTCGATTGAAGTAGCTCCAGATATTCTTCCGCCTGCGCCGGCAAGGCATCCCTTGAACCATTCGTCCCAGGTTTTTCCATACGTCCGCAAGCCTCCAGCACTCTTTGCTTCCCATATTGTTCACGCATCTCCAGAACCCATTTGGTCAATTCCGCCGCACTCTTCGACAGGACGTCCAATGCGGTCATTCCAAAACCTGCCTTTGTCCTAAGGTCACATTCATTGATCCCCATGCCACAGCTTCCGTGCCGGTTTTCTCCCCTCACGGTTTCAAAAAGCATGTTGGTCAAAACGTCATCCACCAACGTCACGTTTGTTTTCAAGTCGCACCATACGTTTGGTACGTATCCGCTGATTTGCCGAAACTGCCCTGCTTCTTCCCGCAGCTTAAAAAGGTCAGGATAATAAGTGTCAGCCCAAAACGTATCTGAATGACGAAAGGAGCCCGCTGACAGCTGATGAAATACGAATCTTTTCCCGTCCGTTTCCACCGTATGCCCTGCCTGAGCTCCTCCGTTATGTTTAATGACTAGGGTATCAGGCACCTGGCTGCTGAAATAGTCCACTGCCAAACCCTTTCCCTCGTCTCCAAATCCTTTACCTATCACTGCGCGAATGGACTGCGCGCTCAAAATGAAATTCCTTTCTTGGGATTCACCAGCGTCAGGTCACCGATCGCTTTCTTTACTATCATCTGTTTCCCTAAAGGCCATTGCTTCAGCACGTCTTCCATGCTCATGCCCTGCACCATCTGCATCGTGCTGATCAAGATTTCCGGAATGGCATCAATCTCATCCGGTCTGATCGCCATAGTGTGCCCGGGCAGTAAATGCACGATGGTATTTGCCTTTTCATGCTTATTGTCCAGGAAGAGATGGAATACTTCAAATTTCTCCCGTGCCGCCTTTAGAATGGACGGGATTTCCATGTTTACTTCCTCGCCAAAAACCCTTTGATACGTACTCTTAAGGTTCCTTTCCTGATCCGTCCGGCATTCCGCCCTATCGCCGATTGTAAAGAGGAATCCCTTTTTCTTTCTCTTCTCATAATTATCGAGTGAAGTGTGCTTTGCGGCAAAATACCATAAAAGATTCGGCACCACGTCACCGTTACCGTGATCCTCAAGCCAAAGCTCCAAGAGCTGCTCCGCAATGCGGATGTCGGATTCAAACTGAGTCACCTGGAGCGGCGACTGGTCATACATGTCACCATAAGCGGCAAACATTAATGCCGGATCCTTGACTGCATTTGTGGAATACAGTTTCATCATGGTCTCGTTCAAAGCTTCCTTTGCGACCTTCTCCGCAAGATATCCCATGGAGCCCGTCACGTCAAGTCCGATGATGATCGGTAAGGATTCCGGATGATCCTCCGAATCCCTTGCCTCCCTGACTTGAATATATTTCGGATCGAATTTTGGATCACAGGCCTGATTCCTAAAGATCTCGCGTTCGTTACTTGCACTCGCAAGATTCCTGCTGTTCTTTAATTTGCTCCAGTCCGACGCCGTATAACTGCCTCTGCCCATGACAAGTCTCCTCCTTAGAAATCAACATTCATCTTTGCAAAACGCCTGCCGCCAAAACCGACTTCTATCACGCGGTCCCATGCTTCAAAATCCGCGTAGGCATCGATTCCCGGTCTTGACCGAAGGAACTCCGTCAGTTCCTGCGGTGCTTCCTCCCTGTGGATGCCAAGGATCCGGTCTGCCGTCTTGCGGACGTCCTTCAGGTCCTGATCCCGGGCCGTACCGAGGCCCGCCTGTTCCACTCGTTTCGTACTCCACCAATGTCCCATGAGCACGCCATGATGATTGAACGGATTGATCCATACGGACTCCTCGTTAATTCCGCCATGGATCAGGCCGCCATAATTTAATACGCAACAGATATTTTCCAGTCTGGAGATGATCCACGCCACGTGTTCCGGCGTAAGGCTTCCGAACATGGACAGCGGGAAAAGGTTTTCCGTTCTCGTAAACGTGAGCATAATGCCGTCGTCCTTGAGTTCATAGGTTCCCCTAAGTTTCGGGAAGCAGTCCTCCAACCCTTTTACGTCGGCAGGCGGGAAGGATAATGCCTGAATGCCCCGAAGCATTCTCTCCGCCTCCTTGCGCTTGTTCTTTGAAAACACAAACAAGGCGTGATGCCTGGTCAGATAGGTGGTTGCCACGCCGTCATCATAAGTATACAAATAACGGACGTTCACGTCATCGCCGTCCTTTGTCTCATAGCATACGGTTTCCGCATGATCCCACAGGGAATCTTCCTGGCTTTCGCCTTCCATCTGCTCATCATGAAGCCCCCGCAGATAGTTTAGCATCTGCAATCGGAAAGTACGATACTCCAAAAGCTCCTTATCCTGAAAGTTAAACTTGCTTCCGCAATACTCACAGTAAAGGCTTCCGCTGGAATCCACCGATGTCTCGCCGCCACAGTTTTTACACTTAAAACTCAGCATGTCACGTAACCCCTCCTTCCCCAAAAACGCCCCACAAATACGATTATATTATATAACGTTTTTTTGATTTCGTAAAGGAATTCCATCACAAGTTTCCGTGATTCCCACGTTTTCCCTTAATCATAAATTCTTGCCGGCAAAGTTCTTCCACTTGGTCAAAATTTGCGAAGTCTTTTCCGTTTCACGTCATTGCGGCCGCAAATGTTTGACATTCTGCCAATTCTATAATACTATAGTACTTGCGTGTTTTTAGATCACTACGACAGAAAGAAGGTAATATTGTGAAAAAGAAAGTATTGTTACTGATAACTGGAGCCCTGCTCCTGTCCCTGATCGGCTGTAATGGCAACGTTTCCACCCAGGAGACCGGTGCGTCCAGCTCCCAGACCTGGCAGAGCACGGAAAGCTCCTCCTCGGAAGAAGCAACGACGGAAGAATCCACGGAAGTTGCTGCCGCAACGACCACTCCCGAGCCTACGCCCGAACCCACGGCAGATCCCGCCGAAGGAAAGTACTTAAAGGATCTCTTTGCCGAGCATGGCATGAAGGTAGGCACCTGCCTTACCGGCTCCATGATCAGCCGCGCGGATTCCAACAACCTGATCCTTTCGCATTTTAACAGCGTAACCTGTGAAAACGCCATGAAGCCCGACGCTACCTTAAGCCAAAAGAAAAGCCAGGAAGAAGGTAAGCTTGTGGTTGAATTCAACGCAGAATCCGTCAAGATGATGGAGTGGGCAAAGAAGAACGGCATTTCCATGCGCGGCCACACTCTCGTATGGTACAGCCAGACCCCTGAATGGATCTTCCACAAGGATTTCGATCCTAAGGCAGACTTCGTTGACCGCAAGGAAATGCTCTCCCGTATGGAAAGCATGATCAAGCAGACCTTTGAAAAGCTCGATGAGCTTGGCTACATTGACCTCTTCTACGCTTATGACGTGGTAAACGAAGCATGGATGGAAAACGGCTCCATGCGTGACAACAACTGGAAAAAGATCATCGGAGATGACTATCTCTGGTACGCATTCTACTATGCAGACAAGTACGCACCCGAGACCATTGACCTTTATTACAACGACTACAACGAGCAATTCAAGACCAAGACCTTGGTTGACTTCGTCAACACCCTCGTGGACAAGAAGGGCAACTACCTGATCGACGGCGTTGGCTTCCAGGCGCACCTCTACACCACCGACAACCTGGACCAGTACTTCAAGACCATGGATGCCATCGCAGAGACCGGTCTGAAGATCCAGCTCACCGAGCTTGACGTATGCCTCGGTAAATACCAGGCTCCTCAGAAAGCTACCGATGAAAACTTAGAGAGACAAAGAAAGTTCTACTATGACTTGATCAACGGCATTTTCGAGCGCGTTGACTCCGGTGCAGTAAAGATGGACGCCCTGACCTTCTGGGGCTTCGCGGACAACATGTCCTGGCGTAAGGAATACAGCCCGCTCCTGTTCAACTCCCTCCTCAAGGCAAAACCCGCGCTTTACGGCGCATTACAAATTCAATAAACAAATAGGGTCAAGGCGGCATGTCTTAATGGCACGTCCCTTGACCCAATTTTATGTTCCATCCCAATTATTTTATTCGGTTTTCACCCGTCGCGTAATCGATCTCGATCCCTGGTTGAACATTATAGACAAATACGTGAAAACAGAGCTCCTTGCCGGCATCTTCCACGGAGTACGCCTCCATCTCCACGCCTCTCGCCACAAGCTCGTCTCCGGCGAAATACGGCGTCACGCGGTATAACACGTGATGATCGCTCTTCTCCAAATACGCCATCACCTTTCGTTCCCAATACAGCATCGAGTCCGCATTGAAATGACGCGTCCCAGTGATCAGGTTCTTTTCGTTTGCGTTCTGTCCCGTAAGCGCAAATGCGATCAAATGGCACCTGTTATACAGATAGGGCGGATCCGAATCCACGATTCCCTCATATTTTCTCTGCACCCATCCAGATGGCCTGATCTCCCCGATGGGCTCCCGATCCTCCTTGGGCATCATGGATCGATGAAGCATCGCCATCGCCGACTGGCATCTTCCCAGCGCATCCAATTCCTGATAACGTTCGCCCTGCAGGTTCTGCAGGTCATAAAGATTAAACTCCGGAATCCCGTCATTTAGGATCACGTAATCCGCCCCGCCATATGTGGGAATGCTCTCCGGCGAGCGCACGCACAAACTCACGGAAAATCCGCTTCCCTCCGGCACTTTCGCCAGCCGCGCTTTTGTCTCTGCCGCCTCTTTTTGATCCGAATGGCTCCTCCAAAGCACCGCACCCCCAAGCGCCAAAACGCCCAGTACGATCAATCCCCAGATGGCAAAGGTATTCTTATACTTATCCCAAAACAGTTTTCGCTTAATCCTGCGTCTGTATTTCTGTTTCTTGTCCAACTGCCTTTTCCTACTCCTTCTCACGAAAACAGACTCATCTGCTCATATTCCGCCTTACGGGCAAGATCCTTTGGCACTTTGCGAAGGAGCGACTGCGTCCACTCCTCCTGCCAAAGCCATGGCTCAATCTCACTCTCTTCCAGGATCAGCGGCATCCTGTCATGAACGGGCTCCATGGAGGCATTCGCCGCAGTCGTCAGGATGGCAAAACGCTCATCCTCCCCATTGCCCCTGCAAAAGCCCGCCATGTATAGAATTTTCCCGTCTTTTCGCTCAAAGACGTTCTTCTCCTTCCTCTGGTTCCACTCATAAAAATGCGTGGCCGGAATGACGATCCTGCTCTGCCTTACGCCGTCGCGAAACGTGGGCCGTTCCAGCGCTGTCTCGCACCTTGCGTTAAAAATGACCTGCCCCTTTTGAAATCCAGGAAGCCCCCATCGCACCGACCGCAAAACCATTCCCTCCGCATTAGCCGAAAGTATCGGTGCCTCATCCGTCGGACGTACGTCCCGCTCCCGGATTTCCGGGATTTTCTGCGCCATGGCACCGGCGCACCGCTCCCGGTTCACCATCCGCATGAGACTCTCGATTCCATATTCCAATTCACGACTCACGTGATAAATACCGCACATGCTGCGTCACCTTTCCCTTCTTTTCAAATTTCACTACTCATTTTTCTTGATGGCCAAGGAATAACCCATCGAATTTAAATAACGAATAATCGACTGAATGGTTCCGCTGGCGCTTTTCTCCATGCGGCTTACCGCCTGTTGGGATAACCCAGATCTAAGACTAATATCCTTTTGAGTAAGTGCATTCGCTCTCCGCGCATTAATCAGTTCTTGTTTAAATGCCATCTCGGCTTTAAACAATTCATGTTGTCTGCGAAGATTCTCATCCTTGGATATCATTTCTTCAACAATCTTTTTTTCTCTCAACCCATCGCTTTTTACCAACATAGTTTCACCCCACTTATAATAATCCGGAACACCTTGCTCTTTGAAGCGCCAACTCAATTTCCTGTTTCTCCGTTTTCCCTTTTTGCTTTTTACATATATGCAAAAAAGCCCGGCCTTCGGTAATCCATCGATATAATCTATGATTACGTTTTTTCCTCCAGCCGTTACGTAATCGTATATTTCCACGTTTCCTCCTTTCTACAATACATCAATATTGATGTATTGTCAAGTCATCTGTCACGTCATCAACTCAGAAGTAAAATAAAACAGCAACAAAAAAAGAACACGAAACCATTGACTTGCATCATAACAAATACCAGGAAAATTTGGTTGATAAACCAATGATGAGAACTCCATTGATAGTCAGTTCCCCAGATAGGCTAATTATATGATTTGTTCCAGAAATCGTCAAGACGAACTTTACGGCATAAATAAAAGAGACATCCGTTATTCAACAGATGTCCCTGCTTCTTATTTTCCAAATCTAATACCCTTTTTACGGAGCACCTCTTTCTGCCCGTCCTCATCATCTATATTTATACTAAGAAACTCTTTAAGTTCTTCTTCCGCAAACTGCTGACCAGTATAAGTTTCCTCACATGCACCAGATGGACTCCACGTGGGATTCTCCATCTCGCCCTCCGAATAGATCCTTCCATCTGAATCAACATAAACGTAGTCATTGCCCATAGCCCAATAATAAGTGCGACTCCATACTATGTTTATGTCTTTATCCGTAGATATGTCATCAACGTTTGCATTCAATTCTGCTACTTCCTCCGAAGGTTCTTGTATTTCTGAAACGTCCCGTTCCTCGGTCATGTTCCTTTCAACAATCCGTTCCAATTCGTTTCCTCCTGATGAGACAGCGCCATCAGTGTTATCAATGCCACATGCCGCAAACGCCACAACCACAGTACAAGCCATTATTGCAAATACAGATTTTTTCATGATTATAAATTCTCCTTTGTCGGTGTTCTGTCTATACAGACGAAAAACAACTAAAAAAGTTTCAATCAATCCATTATGCATAGCCAAAATGAGCTGAATAATGATTTTTATCATTTTGCATGACAAACTTGTCCGAAAAAAACAGTCCACGCTGGAAAATCGCGTGGACTATTTTTCATTTATTCTCACCTGTACTTAGTAATAATATTCATAAAATTTCATGACGTATCCGCCTTCAAACGTCTCCCCGGCCTCAAGGACGTTGGTATACTCCCTTTGGCTCAAGTCACCTTCAAAATCCACCGCGTCGCATCTCCCGTACCACGGCTCAATACACAGAAACGGTGCATTTTTCTTTTCCGGCGACCAGATGGCGAAGAGCGGCGCGTCAAAACACACGTCAACAATGCGCTTCCCTTCTTCGTCCGCGATCCCCACGCATCCCGTCTGCTTCCCCTCGATCATGTAAGTGCAACGATCGAAGAAATCGCTCGTGATCGTAACGTACCCATTCTCCAACGGCATTTCCAGATCCTCGCGCAGCGCAAGCCCCGTCGCGATGTCATTGCCATGATGATGAATCACGTCCACGCCCTCAAAATAAAGCTGATACCCATCCTTGCAACCCGCCGCGTCCTTACGGAAACCGTGAACGGGACACAAAAATGCCGGATGCGCTCCTATGGAAAAATACATGGTTTCCTCCGCCGGATTGCAAACCTTCCACATGACCTTAACGTCATCCGTTTCCTTTCCCGCTTCAATCCTGTATCCAATCTTCAAAACAAAATCAAAGGGATACTTTTCCAGCGTATCCTGATTTGCCTTCAATTGAAACCATATCTCGTCATCCGCCTGGCTCACAAGTTCAAACTCCATGTCCCTTGCAAACCCGTGCTGCCCCATGGCATACTCCCTGCCCTTCCACCGATACTTCTTCTCCTTCAAACTTCCCACAAAGGGAAACAATACCGGCGACGTCCGCCCCCAATACTTGGGATTCCCGTACCACATATACTCCCGCATGTTATTCTTGTTGATCACCGATTTAATCTCGGCTCCAAACGAATCGATTTCAACTTTGATCCTGTTATTTTCCAAAAAGTATCTCATGATCACCTACTTCCTTTCAGGTTTTTACCTTTTCATTCTCTTGGCAGTTTTAACGGATAGACTTAGTCCAAGTTGATTAAAAATCTTAATCAACGTCGAAAGATTTGGCGTTGTTTTTCCTGATTCAATCCTTGCTACAGATGAATGTGGAATACCGCAAAGCTCTGCCAAATCTCTCTGCGATAGTTTTAGATTTTGTCGTTGCTTAATCATCTCACCCACAATGGCAGAAATCTTTTCAGCCTCATCAATGTCTTTCCCTATCTCTGGATTTGTCTCTCTAACGCGGTTCTTATATTCCTTCCAATCACTCATTCTTTTCGCCCCTTTCTTGATTTCCAATCATCACGCTCTGCTTTAGCCCTCATAATTTCTCTGCGCGGGGTTTTGGGGGATATCACTAAATCCATTTTTGTCGTAATAAAACTCGATTTCAAACATCAAAATCCCTCTTCTTTAGCTATATTTATGATAGCATTAATGCGTTCATTCGTCAATGAAAAACAATACAAAAACGGGCAGTTGAAAAACTGCCCGCCTACCCTCTCTTCTCTATCACTTATTACAGAAATTGTTCTGCCCACGCCTTCAATTCTTTCTCCGATGCGCGAGGCGAGAAACGCTTCCCGTCCACCACCGTCGCTCCCGGCGCCAGCTCCTTTAGATTCTTCGCCGTATCTCCCAATCCGCTTCCTCCGGAAGTACAGAACGGGATCACCTTCTTCCCCGTGAAATCATACGCCTCCATGAACGTGTCAATGATCGAAGGCTCCCGATACCACCACACTGGAAATCCCACTAACACCACGTCATACTGCCCCATGTCCTGAACCCTCGTCGCAATCTCCGGCCGCGACGACCTGTCGCTCATCTCCACGCTACTCCGGCTCTTCTTATTCATCCAGTTGAGGTCGTCCTTCGTATAAGGCTCCGCCGGCACAATTTCAAAAAGATCAGCAGAAATGGCCGTGGCAAGGGTTTGGGACAGCTTTGCGGTTTGGCCGCTGGCACTGAAGTAGGCTACTAGGGATTTTGTCATGATTGGTATCCTCCTTCTTCACAATGTGCAAAACAATTATGAATATAGTTTCTTATATTTGTATCCTAAAGTTAGATTCCAAGAATCTTTGGTTATCTCTTTCTTCTTTTTAATTTTCAAAATCCATTTCATAAAAAGCGGATCAATTTGGAAACTGATCCGACTGCTCTAAATCAACCGGAATGCTATATACACTAAAAAAGGTAATGAAATAAGAAAAATAATTGCTAATACTAATGAGTTATTTCGTTTCCTCTTGTTCTCAGTCGCCGCATCGCTTTTATGTTTGTACATTTCTCCAATCATCTCAACTGCGGGATCATTTCCTAGCGTCAATTTAGCCTTTTGATAAGCTTGATTCAACTTATCTAACCATGCGTCCGATATCTGAGTTCTAGTACTTACTTGATGTGCATATAAATCAACATCAATATTTGCGTTAGCCATCATGGCGAATTCAATAATGTCTTCGCGCGTATTAGGTATTGGGCAACTTCTTACGGCATCTATCTTTTTATGATCTGCACCCATGCCCAACCCCATGAATTCGAATGTATCTGAGATCGGCGTAGTTGACGCATTTATCCCTTGAATAATGCTTGAAAGATTCGATATGGCGTCAGTAGGTTTTGAATCCCTAAACTCATGATAACAATATGGACACTTAGTCACGAATGCATTTATTGTAGCATTACAGGAAGGGCATACATGCACTTTTCCTTCCCTGACCTCATTGCTTTGGCTACTACTCTTATATGTAGTAGATACTACTGCAGCCCCACATATTCTGCAGAATCTGGAATCAGGTTCCAATTGTCTTCCACACTTTATACAATAAGCCATATTACCCCCTCTCATCACGATTCATAGCCAAGATTTGATTATTTAAAAATATGCTTCACCTCATCGACTTCGCTGGATTTAATCCATTTTTCCATGCCATCCTTCCAGATAAGCGTTTCTGCATTTATCTTCCCTTTTTCTTTCAGCTTCAAGAGAGAGCTTAGGTCGTATGGACCCTTCTGTTTTCCATCGACGGAAATCATGTAACCAGAATCAGGAAGAGGTGGAGGAGCCACTTTGTTTTTCTTTCCAAACATGTTCTCCATGACTCCTGCCGCCTTTTGGCCAATGCCTTCTCCTTCATCCTTAGTTTCTTTTTTCTTCTTAGCTTCTGCCATATGACTGCCTAGTGTTTCACCCGCATTTGCTAAGGTGTGGATCAGACGAGTTGCACCTCCCTGAGTCATTTTTTCAAGTTTCTTGAAATTAGGATCATCCCTGTCCAGATCAATCGCACTTAAGTCAACACTAGTGATCGTTACGCCGTATTCATCATGCATAGGCGTCTGAAGCTTGTCCTTAAGAATGTCACTAACTTCCGAAATCTGTCTATCCATCTGCGTAATTGGGATGTCATATTCGTCCGGGATTTTTGCAACAGTACTCTTAACATATCTCTCAATGGCACTCTTGGTCTGTTTTCTAAACATCGCCATGTCAAAAGAGTCCAAGCGATGTATTCTAACAAACTCCCTGTAATCCGTGATTCTGAAATTAATCGTTCCTCGAACCTTAGCTCCCACCTCGAAATTCTTATACTTGCTTTGAGACAACTTAAAATCGCCCACTCCAAAATCTATCTGTATCAATCCCGCAAGGTTGATAAAATATATCTCCGCTTGAAAAGGACTTGCACCATTGTATAATGTTCCAACCAAATTCGCCAAAACAGGAAAATTGGCCGTTTCAATCACTTTGTCACATGGTCCTTCAATATAATCTATATCGCCGCCTTCATTGGAATATACAAATGCCGCAACAGATCCTTCTTTTACCCTAAGAGAAGATCCCCATCTTATGGAATTAGCTTTTTTGCTGGAAGAGCCAGAACCTTGCGGATGCCACTTCCAAATCAAATACTCCGGCTCATCACAACGAATAACATCCATAATTCCGCCATCATTCTTGTTAAACAATCCCATAATCATTTCCTCCTGAACAATGAAAATTTCTTCGCTTCTTCAATTTCTTTCATTTTCGCATCGTATATGGACTGAATCTTTTTAAAGTCCATGTCTTCTCCAAATGAAACCTTTGCTTTTTGATAAGTCTGTTGAAATTTGCTCTCCCAAGCCTTGATAATAACTTCAGCAACATCTTCTGCCTGTTTTTTCCCAGCCATCACTTTTGCGTCTACATTCATAGAGGCCTGAATCATAAATTCGAAAATGTCTTGTTTTGTGTTAGGAACGACAAAATTTCGAATCAGGCTTGCAATCTTGTCATCCGTAGGTTTACTGTCACTCTTGGTAAATTTTACAGCTATTGCATCTCCCACAACATTTCTTTTCTTTTCAAGCTTGTCAATCTCCTTTAGGAGTTCACTGACAGCAGTAGAAGGCTTTGCAATCTTAATTTCATAGCCACAGAGCGGACATACTGCTGATATTCCGCTGATGTCATTCCCACATTTCGGACATTTGTTAGCTTTAGCTGCCTTCATTTCGGCTTCCTTTTTCTGCGCTTCTTCCTTCTTTTCCTGGCTCTCCTGCCACCCCTTCTTCAAACTGTCACCAGCATTTTGAACGGCGTCACCAACCGCTTGCGTGGCCTTACCTAGCACTTTCCCTACGCCCTCTAGTACAGCCATGTACATTCCCCCCTCAACACCTTTGTCATTTCTCGTGTTTATGTACTTTCATATCGTTACTCCATCTTCTCCAGATGGTAACACAACTAACAGTTCTTAACTGAACAACATCATCGTTCTCTATTACTTTTCATCACTTTGACGTCTCGATAGTCAGCTTTTTCCCGTCTGATTTCACAATAATATCCCCATCCATATCAGTGCGGTTTACCTTCGGGCTGTAAGTTTTGCTTTTCAAAAGATCAATAGTTTCTTTATTCGGGAGTCCATAAGGATTGTTTTTTCCCACAGATATCACTATATAATCTGGCATAAATGTTCTAACAAATGTATATAGTGTATTCGTCTTTGCACCATGATGTGGCATTTTCATAAGATCAATTTTGAAAGGCTCGTCAGAATCATTAGAATATTTGTCGACGATTCTTTTTTGCATATTTTCTTCAATATCTCCCGTAAATAAAAACTTTGTCTTTCCATAAGAAATCAATAATACAAGAGAATCATTCTCCTCCTGCGCTGAAACATCTACAACTTCCACCTTCGCACTGCCCAAATTATAAACATCCCCAACATTTGGGACAGTAATGCTTGTTCCATTTATGCCCAATTGATGTTCTACCTTTCTAAATGTTTCTGTATCAGCGTGATCTGCGTTGCTAATAGTCAGGTCAATCTTAGAAGCATATTTTAATACCTTTTCCAATCCGCCGATATGGTCCGCGTGCAAGTGTGACAATGTGAGTATATTTAACCGCTGTATGCCTTTCTCCTCAAGTACGCTATACACCTTATCTCCAGCTGATGCATCACCACCATCAATCAGCATGTATTGCCCGTCACATTCAATCAATGCCGAATCACCTTGTCCAACATCGATAAACTGGATGCAAAAGTACGAATCATTACTTTTTACGAATGTAAATTTGCCGTTCGCTTTCTTTTCGCATGCGGATAGGCATAACAAAAACATGAGCAAAATCAAGGAAACAACATATCTTTTTCTTATTTTCATCATCTTCTTCCAAACCCTACTATGTCACCAAGCCAATGAGATTGAAATGTCATAACTTCATAATCCAGATCAATTGATTTATCACAAGCATCTGTATATGTAATCCTAATGGTGATCTTGGAATTTGCTGTCCATTTATAATTCTTCCACTTAGAACTAGTAACCACAGCAGTAAATGCATCAATAGTGCTTCCCTTGCGCTCAACTTTCGATACACTTGCATCATCAAATACTATCCAGGATCCACCCTCTGAAATCATTATGCTTATACGGGATTCTGATGTTAATAAATTTGCTGGAATTCTTATTTCATCCTTCGATATTTCAGCGTTGTAAAAAAATTTATTCTTTTTCGAAAAGGAGTACGCATCATTAATCGGACGTGAAATAAATATTCCATTTGAATTCGTTTGCAAGATTGCTTCAATATTATTCTTTTCTTCAGCGCTTAACTCCATTTCATCTGCAAGCGCAAATAGCAACTCACAGTTTAATATGAGCGGCTCATATAATTGGGGCAACTCGGTTTCCCGTATTTCCTTTTGATTCTTGTTATATTCTTGTGCAAGTTTCTTTTCAGTCTTATATTCATCCATCTTTTCCTTTTTTTCTTTATCCGACAGATATCTATAATCAGGTTCAGAAATTGTGACTTCTACTACATCATTTAGGAAGATGCTATTTAGTTTTCGTTGTTCCGAGAGCAGTACAGTTACATTATCAAATATAATGCCATATGCAGTTTCCAAGTATTCCTTGCTTTTTGTTTTTGAATACAAACTCAAGTATGTTTGTGCCGCATAATATCGAACAGCCCAGTCAGTTGTAGATGTATTCTTAATTATGTCATCTGCATATCCTTTCATAACCGTAATATACTTATTTCCGCTATATATTGCTTCTGCAGAAGCAATTGCCTTGGGCAGGATTTTTACATAATTAAAATCTTTCCTATAAATCCCCGTTGACAATTCATTATATTTTTCTACGCAATCCAGGCATTGGCGATACTTGTCAGTTTCAAAATAACAATTTGCTAATTCTAGCCAATAGTTACCCAATAGTTTATATGTTCTTTCTTCAGCCTCTAGTCTTTTAATCCGCTCAGGGATAGATTCTATATCGCAAATCTTTGCAAAATCCTCGATTGCTTTTTCATTCAGAGTCAACAATCCGTCCAGATTATATTTCTGAACAATATCTACCATGTAATCAAAAACCCTGTCTCTATTTTTTCTTATCGTTTCCTCTTCTTCGTCATCTAGTTCCCAACCGCTCATTATAAATGCATTTTCAGCTCCCTCACTTGATTTTTTGTAGTTATTATAAGAATCCACCGCCGTATATGCCACAGACACGGCTAATTTTTTCCAATCAAATGAATTGGTTACCGAAAGAATTGCTAGTGGATTTGGAACAGCGCTTCTTATTGCCGTTGCTTTGTTTTGATTATAAATAAACTGTAATCTTTCTCGCTTAGTTGAAATATTTATGTATTGTTTTATTAAATCACGCAAGTTTTTCAGATGATCTTGCGTAATCTCATCAATAGCCCCTGGATTAATATCATTTAGGAGCGATGTATATATATCCTCAAGAATAAGTCGGTTTTCTCTAGATGTTCTTATCTCCTCGGCTGTGATTGCCAAATAATACAGCATCGAAAAGGAATTCATCTGTTCGTTGCGAATTCGCTCCTCCTCTGTTTTTTTTACTTCTTCAGCTTTTAAGCGAGCTTCTTCCTCCGCTGCCTTCTTTTCTTCCTCTGCCTTTAGACGAGCTTCTTCCTCCGCTGCCTTCTTTTCTTCCTCTGCCTTTAAGCGAGCTTCTTCCTCCGCTGCCTTCTTTTCTTCCTCTGCCTTTAAGCGAGCTTCTTCCTCCGCTGCCTTCTTTTCTTCCTCTGCCTTTAGACGAGCTTCTTCATCTGCTGCTTTATTTTCGTCAACCAAATTCAATTCCATACTACTTTCATTAGTAATCTTTTCCTCATTATCGATTACTGATTCTGTTGATTTATAAGTGCTATCATTTGAATTTTTTTTAGTTCCACATCCCATGTATAATAAAGCAATCGACATACATAAAATGACAATAGCTTCTCTCGTCAATTGTTTTTTCATTTTTTCACGCCCTTCCCACAGACACATTCCCGCGAAATCTTTTGGGTATGTTTTTCTCGCCAATTTTTATACTCTCCAGACGTCATTCTTCCGTCAACTGGTCTTTTAGCATTTTTAGGTATTACCCAAGCATTTCCAAATTTTTGAATTCCCTCTATTTGTCCATCCGAGCACATCTTTTGTACCCTGCGTTCCGTCAATCCCCATCTCACTGCGGTCTCTTTCACCGTCATGAATCCATCCATATGTTTTCCTCCAACAAAAAAGCATCTGAAATGTCCCTGTACGGTAATTTCCGATGCTTTAAGCTCTAAATACAATGCAACTGGCTACCATTTGACAGGTCCTCTAGTTTTGCGTCACAGCCTTTCGACTGCTTTGCCGATTCGTAATTTATTCTGTTGCTTTTATTGTATTCAGAAAACCGAACTTTGTCAAGGAAAATATTATGTTGAACGTTACAAATTTTATTGCATATTACTTGGATGATTTCAATTCTATTTTCTCAACCCAGGCACAGGGTATGGTGATGACACCCGCTCCCGTTGATTGATAGGAATACAGCCCTCTAAATTCCCCATAGACGGTTATTTGATCGTCCTGAAGTATCCTAAAATCTAAGATCTTTGGATCATATCCGCAATACAAAACAGTATCGTAACTTTCATTTACGGCCAGTCGAATTTGTGTTTCATCATCACCATCCATAACTTGGGCAACCTTACCAGAGAATTTTATCTTTTTACCAATAAAATCATCTGGCGTTCTGGCTAATTGCTTATAAGTAATCCCTGTGTTATATCCCTTTTTCTCTTCCTCTTCTTTCTTTTTGGCTTCCGCTTCTTTTTCTTTGCGAATCCTTTCTTCTTCCTCCGCAAGCACCTTTGCCGCAGCTATCTTTCTTGCTTCTATCTCATCCGCATTCAGTTTTTCAAATTCCTGCATTTTTTCTTTGTATTCTGCATAATCCGTACGAAGCTTCTCATAACTGTTCTTTAAGTCCTGATAATCTGTTTCCTTATCTTGATAATCCTTTTCAAGATTATCATAATTCATCTTTAATTTTACATACTTCTTTTCCGTATCGCTTAATTTGTCAGCAATGTCTTCTTTTTCTTTCGCAACCGATTCATATTCCGCTTCATACTTCTTTGCATTATCATCTTCTTTATCCTCTTTAATTTCACCACATGAAGAAAAAGCAAGCATAATGATCGATAACCCACACAATAATCTCACTTTCATTTTATCCCCTCCTTTGTACCAACCTATACTACAACAGTGCTTCTAGTAGTATGCTTCCAGCATCTTCTTTTGAATTCTGTTAAGCGAATCCAAATAATATGCCAAATCCTCTGCAGACATTTTACTGGAATCATACTGATCCGCTTTCCGCTCGAAATCTTCCAGTTGCGCTAAAAGATTCATGTAATCCTGATACATCGCCATGTAACTCTCCAGGTCCCCAGAGCCAGCCGAATCAACATATTTTTTTGTGAAAGCAACATATTTGTCCATAAAGGCTTCATAGCTGTCGAGAAATGCCTTCATTTCGGGATTAACGCCGCTACTGGCAGCCTTCTTTTCTTCCGTCTTTTTCTCTGTTTCATTTGTTGTTTTTGTTTCCGTCTTCTTTACTTCTTTGTCATTCGTTTTTTTCTCTGTCTTTTTTTCGTTTTTTGCATTATTCCCTTTGTCTTCTTTTACTACTTGCTGCCCTTCATTTTCTATGCTTCTGATTGAGTTAAGTATTCTTTCAAAGTCATTGTTATATGAATACGCCGCGTCTTTTCTAACTCTCAAGAGAGCCACATAAAATCCATCTACGTTTTCACAAACGAATGGAATTACTTCCTCATATACATTATACGTTGTATCTTGAAAATCACACGTGACATTATCAAAAATGATTCTATATCCCTTTACGGTTTCATAACCAAATATTTCTTTGGTATATTTTACTCCCTGTTCGTCATAGCTCTTTGTCAAATTCTCCGCAACAATACTTAATGCATTATTTATATTATTTGGTTTAGCTGAACCTAACATTTCAATAATCAAATAAACATCCGGTAATTCGTTTTCCGATTTCCATTCGGCAACTCCGGCAAACTGATTTTCATTGGTTTCATATAACCAATAACCAGGAAGCTCTATATTAATTCCCTTCCATTCAACTATATTATTAAATTCGTCAAACCCATCCCTCTCAGGTTTTTGAGGCACTTCTACCTTCAATTCCGTTTTTTCCAGCGTGTTATCATTTTTCTCGGTTGTCTGGATTTTATCTCCTTCATCAGTAGCCATGGCTTTCTCTGGTTGCGTCTTGGCAGCTTCCACGGTTTCATTCTTCTGCTCGTCTTTTTTTCTTTCTGAAGAAGATCCAGAAGAGAATCCAATCACGACAAACATAAACAGAACAGCACACGCTATTACCAAACCAACCTTGCCATTATCCTTTCCTTTTTCAGCGTTTGCATTATGAACAGTCAACATGTTGCCGCAGTAGTCACAATAATGCACCCTTTGCGCATCATCTAAATAAAGTTCCTTATTACATTTTGGACATATGATTCTTCTCAACATAAGGCACGCCCCCTTTCCCGTACGGCATTTGATTCACAATATTGCTTATTTCAGTTCCCTCATCACTTTAACTATTTCTTTCCCTACCTTGAGCACGGCGCCTGCCGTCACAACAGTTCCAAGGATATCTGCTCCTTGCTGTATCTGAGCCGCTCTTGTTTGTGCTTCCATTTGCTGCCTGTGGAATTCCTGTTGCTGTTGTTGCATTCTCATAAAGGTAAGCCGCTGTTGTTCAACGTCGTATTGATTCATGGCCTCCGCAAGCGTACGTGCTCTTCTTACCCTTAACGATTCATACATATATTTCAATGCATTCTCGTTTCTGTATTTAACGGGAACGAAATCAAAATCAGCTTTAGTTTTCATCTCTTGATTTGCCGTATTCAATTCATTTATTTCGATTTCTAATTGTTCCCGCTCACTTGCCCGCTTAACAACTGCATGATTAAAATAAATGCGAAGAAGTCTCATGACACCATACAATGCAGCAGAAATAACCAAGCCCGTAAACAATCTTTTTATGCCGCTTGAATTCTCTATCATGTCTCGGATTGTCAGATACAGGATCAAGCCAATCCCGACGATGGCTAGGATTTCTCCTTTGATTGGTCCCGTCAACCAGTGAAAAACCTTTGTCCAAAACAAACTTGTTTTATTCTCCTGAAATCTTGTTTGTAATTCCAGTAATCTCCCATTATTTTCACGTAGTTTAAGCAACCCGTCGTATACCGCATATACCTTCTGGGTAGTTTTTACGGCTATGTTCTCTTCATTCTCCATGCGTGCTCTTTCTGCCGCTTTTCCTATCCTCTCCGTGTCTTCCTCCGTCATGCGAGAATAATTGATTTCATTATCGATCATGAATTGGTACCCACAATAATTGCAAGTAGCCATTGTCAGTTCCTGATTCACCTCTAAAGGCGCTTTACAATGCGGACATGCTAAGGATACAAGTTTCATAAAATCCCACCCTTCCGATAATTCCATTCTCAGTATGCAAAAAGCACCCGAAATCCCTGTTCAGGCATTTCCGATGCTTCCAAATCTTTTGCAACTGGCTACCATTTCACAGGCCCTCTTAGTTTTGCGTCGCAGCCTTTCGACTGTTTTGCCAAAGTATGAACTTATCATTTTGTTGAAGTAAGTTATGGGGTATGGTCTGACTCGCCGGGGCGGATGACCTTGTATCCGTAGGCCTCCAGGGCGGCGATGATCTCCGGCGTGATGTTGATCTCGAAATCGATCGGCTTTGCATTTGCCAGTTCGATGATGCGATGGAGCTCATCGACGGAAATCCCTAAGGTTTTCGAGAGTCTCTTTAGGTTGTCGCGGTCTGGGAGGCCGCCGTCCGTTTCCCATTTGGCGATTGCTGACTTTGAAACGCCGATCTCTTCTGCTAGCTCCTCTTGGGTAAAGCCTAAACTCTTTCTCCTGGTTGAAATGTATTTACCCAGCGTTGTTCTGTCCCCCATCACGTCATCCCCCTAACAATATGATAAGTCTTAGCACCGCAAATATCAAATTACTAATTGATTACTCTGCGTAACCGTCCTTGATTTACCCATAGAATAACAGTTTTTAAAACAAAGGATCCCCACCAAAATGGTGGGGAATTAATGATAAAATATTTATTTTTCCAGCAGCCATTTCCACGCTGGAACAACCTTCACGTGAATTCCATTGTAATCTATATCTGTTTCTTCACTGTTAGTGATAAGCAGGCATTCCGTATCTGGCATATAATTTCGAAGTTTTTCAAAAGCATTCAGTTCCCTTTCTTTCGTGGCAATATCATCCATAATACTAAAGCTTACCTGTATCGCCATTTTTGCTTCAGGTACAAAGAAATCAATCTCTACATTCTTTTCAAAGAAAAAAACGTTTTCGATTCCGTATCGTCGAATCAATTCTATTGCGATCAAATTTTCAAGTTGCGCCGTTTCGGAATCGATCACCAGAAGCCCCAGCAGACCCGTGTCCATAAAATAATACTTTGGAGCTGTTTCTTTATCAACAAGCTTTGAAGCATAATTTTGAATGGAAAACAAAAGATATGCATCCAACATGTATCCAACGTAATTGATGACGGTTTGCTTTCCAATTCCTGCTCCGGCACTATTCAAAATATTCGCCAGTCTGTTAAACGAAATAGGCTTCATTACCGTCTCAGCCATCTTTTTAAGAATTAATCTGACGGCAAAATCATTGGTAATATTGTTTCTTGTAAGAATGTCTCCAATATAGATAGTCTGATATATACCTTTGAGATATTCTCTTTTGTTTCGAATGTCTACTAATTCCGGAAACGCCCCATACTTTACGTATTTTTCATAGGTTCTATTAATCTCTGCCCTATCAGACGTCGAAAGAATCCTAAGATAATCTTTTTCTTTACCTATTGCATGCAGATATTCTGAAAAAGCATACGGAAATACCTGTATGATCATAAATCGTCCGCCTAGCGTGGATGCAATTTCACGACTCAACATCTTGCTATTACTTCCTGTAATGTTTATCCTATACTTCATGTCAGCGAGACGGCGGACAAATTTCTCCCATCCAGGCACGTTCTGAATTTCATCCAGAAAGACATAGGGCTTCTTGTTATCACCAGCCATCTCAATCCCAATTTCCAAAATGACGTTAAGCTCCTCAGCCGTCACTTCAAGAAGACGTTCATCTTCAAAGCTTACGTATAAGATCTCGTTAATTGGAATGCCTTTCCCAATCAGATTTTTTATCTGTTGGAACATCATATAAGATTTACCTGTTCTTCTTATTCCCACAAAGCAGTAATTGACGTGATCTTCCAGTCCAAAATCACGCATGACGATCGAATTGTTCAGATAAATTTCCTTTTGATCTAATATCACCTGTTTTATATAATCTCTGTTCATTGATCCTCCCATTCCGTTTACAATACAATTTCCGTTTTGTTGTCTTTTATATAGTATATTATTTATGTCATTTTTGTTTTTTATACAAGACAATAATAGCACAATATTGTCTTGTGTGCAAGACAATATTGTGCTATAGTTTCAACAATCTATTAATCACTCGTTTTCCTCTGCCGAGATCTTCTGAAACCCTCTTTTTTCAAGGATGTCATCAATCTGCAACAGATCATAAATCCGATGATGGATTGCCACGATCAGGCAGGCATCCCTCGGATCCTTTGCATAGAGTTCGCTCATGCCATAAAGTTTAAGGGCCCGGTTGGTTTCCTCCAGGGAAAATTTCCCCGCCAGGCAAATGCGAAGGATCAAATTCCGGTCCTTTGTGTGTTTCTCCATGCTGAGAATCTTGCTCCCGTAGGATTCCGAGACGCCGGCAAGCAGATAGAGGTCCTTCAGCTTCACTCGTTTCTCATTGAGCAGGTCCTTTACGTAAAAGGAGAACTCCCTGGGATCATTCATCATGTATTTTTTGCTGGATTTCAGGTAGGCATCCAGTTGATCGGGATCCACCTTTTCGAGAAGGGCATTCAACTCATCCGTCGGTATCTTTTGCATGTTTATTCCTCGATTTTCTCCAATGCTTCCCTCAGTTCCCTTGCAGAGAATCTTCGCTCCGCTTCCAGACTGATGCATCTTTCGATCAGGGGCCATAGTTTCCCGGGCGCTTTTTCTTCCTTGGGGAATTTACCCGTGAGCATAACGTTCATGAGGATTCCCACGGCGTAAACGTCAGACTTTGGCGAAGAGGCCTCAAAGCCATAGCCCACCTGCTCCGGCGCCGCATAATACTGCGTTCCCAGGTATCTTGTGTCATCCTTTTGCGCGGGATCATGCCATTTCGCCACGTTGACGTCCAAGAGCCAAACCCCTCCGGCTTCGTCCAGCATCACGTTTGACGGTTTCACGTCCCGATGGATCATGGCCTTCGGGAGGGAATGCAATTCCTCAAGGATCGTACACAATTCCTTGATGATGCGAATGGTTTCTTTCTCCATAAACGTGCGACCTTCCAGGAGTTTTTCCAGCGTATGACCCGCAACGTATTCCTCCAATACCACAAGACCATTGGTCCCTTCATACACGCCAAGAATTCTAGGCATATGTTCGATCGGATGACGCGTCAAATACTCGTACACGCTTTTATTATACATGGTAAGGAGCTTTTTCACGCAGAGCTTTCCCGTATCACAATGCCTTGTGAGGATCACGTCTTCCCTGCCGTCAATGTTCTCGAGTTCCTGATATCGCAATAATTCCATCAGGTCTTCATCCGTCAATCCCTGATACGGGTCCTTTAGGAATGCTTCATATTCATCCTCGCTTCGAAAAATCTCTGAATCCGAAATCGGATTGACCGTCCCGCATTCCGTACAGATCCACTCGCCGCAATCCTCATGGAATCCTTCTTGCAGATTAAGTACGCCTCCACACTTATCACAAATCCAGACAACGTTTGATTCCGTTTCGTTATTTGGATTGATGAGCATTTCGCCGCAGCCCCGGCACTTCCAAAAAGGCAAGTCCCTCCGGTATCCCTTTTGCAGCGTAAGGTTCGCATCACATCGCGGGCAATATTCATATTCGTCCATGAAGTTCATCGAATCCTTTTCGCCCATCATTCCCTCTCTCTCATCGCCATCATGCTGTTCCTTGAAGTCATGTGAAACGTAACGTCATGGTCAGGCATGATAAACGTAAAGACAAAGCCCTTGGAATCGAAGTTCTGCTGGAAACTGACGTCCTTCTCGTCTACGAAAAAGCGATAGTCCGTATCCGTGGCGAACAGGCGGAAACGAATGGTCACGGTTTCCCCGGCGCCGTACTCCTTGCGTAATGACTCTAATCCAAAACCGTCTAAATGCAGTTTATGCAGTTGCCTACCCATGCTCATTCTCCGTCGCTCCTCCCTTCCAAACCATCACTGTTTCAGAGTTATCGTCCAGCCAACACTTCCTCCACGTACCTTTCCAGATAGGGATCCGTCCCCTCTGTCAGGCTATTCTCCCTCAGCATCTCGCAAATCATAGAAGCAATCTCTTCCGCGGCAGCCACCATCGGGTCTCCCAAAACAGGTTGGACCGACTGGTAGGGTATGCCTTTCCAGCTGAGCTCCCAAACATCCTTATCGCATCTGATCCTGGCAAAGTACTCCACAATTTTCGAAAACCTGCCATTTTGATCCAGCTGGGCCATTCTTTGGTAGGTCCATTTATAATACGGCGGATATTCCCTCTTCATGAGGAAGAACAGTTCCATCGCCGCCTCAATTCCCTTCGCCTGGCAAAGGCGCGCCGCCACAAAATCTCTTCTTTTCATGGAACGCGCATAGTTGACTTGCATGGACGACGCATACTGGTGCAGCGCGTTAGCGATCCGGATCCTCCAAACGTGATCCGGATAATAATCCAAAAGCTTGTTACGAAAGGTGCTAAAGATGCCGAGGTCGTCCCGGAACACCTCTCCATTAACTGCCGTTGCCAGGCAGGAATGATCCAGCAGTTGCCATTCCCTGTCACCAAAAAATGCTTCTGCCTTTCGCTCACCCTCTGGTTCTCTCCCGGCTAGTACAAATCCCTCCGCGTCAATCCTCGTACCCAGCACGTTGGAATAAAAATCATTGATGGTCATGACGCCGCGTCTTTCGCGAAGGCGCTCCGAGAGGTTATTTCCAGGCATGCCGTCAATAAGTTCGTTGTACGCGATGGAGAGTCTGCGGCCAAAGAGGTTCAAGTCTTCCTCCGTGATCCAAAGGCAGACGCCTGTCCCGAAATCATGATCCCTTGACATGAAATCGTCATATCCAAAGCAATCCGACCCTTCGCCTGCAATGCCAACGGCGATGCGATCCTCGTACTGTCCAAATTGCTCGTTGATCAGATTTTTCACTTGTTCTTCGTAAAACCGCCTGCTAGCCTCAATCGAATTCATGCGTCAGTCGCTCCCCATGCCATCTCACTTGGCATCATCTTATTTCTGCCCAAAGAACCACTCCGGCGTTTTGCCAAAGCTCTTTTCTATTTCCGCGCCAAATTCCTCTTTTGCGTAAACGCAGAACTTGGCGAATTGATTCAGTATTTCCTGGGATTTTCCTTCCTGATCCACGGCATAATCCGGCTGTTCAAATTTTATGCGGAAATTCGAACCCGTGATATCAATCCAGCAGCGGAAGATGTTTCCGATCGATATCTTTTGGACGAAGGCCTCATATTTGTAGCCCCTGGTCTGATCCATGGCACAATATAAATGCAGCCAGTTTGGCTGACCCTTGACCCGTTCAAATCCCGTACCCTTAAACGCCGCGTCCGTTTCTTTTTTGTCGGCAACGCGCCCCAAATCCTTATCGAATTGAATTGCTCCCATGTTCCCAGGCTGCGGCAGATACGAAAGCGCCTTTTGGGCCAATGCTTTGCATGCTTCCTTTTCCTGCTTCCGGTTCCTTTCGCTCTCTTCCTTCGAGAACGTGCACGAGCGGACCATGTTTTGCGGCTCTCCAAAATAAGGCTTCAATTTCTCGATCACGGGCTTACTGTCCCTGATCGCATCTCCGTCCGTAATTTCAATGCTGACTGCCACATTATTATGCTTGATGCCATCATCATAACATCTCAGCTGCAGTATCCGGTTAGAAATAAATGGCGCAAAATGTGTATTCGGAATCTCATTCTTCCACATGTCCCATTGGATCACCGCCGGGCTGGGATCAGAATCCTGAAACCAATTGATCCCGCTCAAACTATAATACCCGAAGGGTAAGTTATATGGGCGCGGGATCTTGGAAAATACCGTCTCCACGTCACCCCAATCCTCTTTGTTTGCATGAACGTTTCCGGCCTGCCAATCCTTCGTGACGCTGGAAATTCCATAATTGTTATCTGTTTTGTCATAAAAATAATACTTCTTCAGATTTGGCATCTTTTTGCAGATTTCCGGTATTTTATCCTGCACCACTTCGTAAAGCATAAAATCCACGTCCGTGTAGGAAAGACCAAGATCCTTTAGCATTTTGTCGATGTATGGTTTCGTATCCTTGAAACGGACCTTGTCGATAATATTAAAATAATAAGTGTCAAACACTCTCATGCCGCATTCCCCCATACATTCTAAAACTGGATCTTAAACTCCACCTGGATCCCTGAATCCACGCATGCCTTGAAGGTCTCGCCATCCTTCACGTCTCCCACAAGTTTGCCGTAATGCACGGGGATTGCAACCTCCGGATGGATTTCGTTGATGAGCTCAGCCGCCTTCTTCGCATCCATCGTGTAGGTTCCTCCGATCGGTACAAGGGCCATGTCGCACTTCACGGCCTTTGCTTCCTTCGTTGCATCCGTATCGCCTGCCACGTAAACCCTTTTCCCGTTTGCCGTGATAATATATCCAACCCATCCCGCGCTCTTTGGATGGAAGGGCTTTAGGATATTGTAAGCCGGAACCGTTTCCACCTTTAGTCCGTCCAGGTCAATGCTCTCGCCAGGCGTCACCGTGACCATTTTCATTGCCATTTTTTCGGCATCACGCGCCTTTTCCTTCATGCGTTCCGGCACCACCAGCGTGCACCTGTAACCGATGACCTTCTCAATGTCCTCGATTGAGAAATGATCGTAATGATCATGGGTGATCAGAACATAATCCGCGTCGTGAAGTTCCTCCTTCACCTGAAACGGATCCACGTAGATCACCTTGTCCCCATCCATGATCCTGCTACTGTTCTGCCCGTAAACCTTAATGTTTTCCGTCATCCTTTTGTCCCCCTTGTTTCCTTCTCTTTCACTGTCCCCGATTGCCTTCTCTTTTCCTGTTTCCTACTCTGTCTTTTGTTTCCGATATCCTGTTTCTGCTTACCGTTTCTTTTTCATTTCGCCGTGTCACTCCGTCCGGAATCTCCGCTCCTCTTCCTCCACCGGAATGGTTTTCACTTCCAAATTTGTGATCTCCACGTATCTGCCTGCTTCGATGGCAAGGATCACTTGATCGATCGCACTTTCCTCCCCCTGGATCTCCATGGTCACGGACCCATTCCATTCATTTCTGCACCAGCCCGTACAGCGATACCGGTCCGCCGCATTCTTTGCGCGCCAGCGAAATCCGACGCCCTGCACCGAGCCATAAAATACAATGTGTTTCCGTACCATTTTGCCCTCTCCGCCCATCCTTTTGCACTACAATTTTGACCTAAAAAAGAGATACCGCGGAAGGAAATTTCCGCGGTTATGAATGATTGCTTTTATAAATAAAAAGTACCATAAACCAGTCGTAATTGCAAGTTGAAATTACCCTGCAACGTACAGCTTGGCCTGCGTTTGGAACAGGTCTGCGTAGATGCCGTTCCTGGTCATGAGTTCTTCATGGTTGCCGACTTCCTGAACGGTATGATCGCCGATGACAACGATCTTGTCGCAGAACTTACAGGAGGATAATCTGTGGGAAATATAGATGGCCGTCTTATTCTTGATCAGATCGTGGAAGCGTTCGTAAATCTCATATTCTGCCACGGGATCCAGGGCAGCCGTGGGCTCGTCGAGTATCACCACGGGGGCGTTGCGGTAGATGGCTCTTGCGATGGCAAGCTTTTGTGCCTGCCCGCCGGAGGGCTCCACGCCTTCCACGTCAAACTCCTTCCCTATGATTGTCTGGCCCTTCTTTTCAAGACTTGAGATCCACTCCGACACGCCGCTGAGTTCATAGACGTCCTCAAGCTTCCGGGCCTCTTCTCCCTGGATTCCGCCCATCCTCACGTTCTCTTCAATGCTGTACCCAAAGAGCTTGAAATCCTGGAATACTACGGACAGAAGCTTTACATATTCCTCATAGGAATATTCCTTGATGTTCCTTCCGCCGATTTTGATCGCGCCTTCCGTCACGTCATATAGCCGGCAGATCAGCTTCACCAGCGTGGATTTTCCGCTGCCGTTCAGCCCCACGAGGGAGATGCTCTCACCCTTCTTGATCTCAAAGCTTACGTCCCGCAGAACCCACTGCTCCGTCCCGGGATACCGGAAGGAAACGTGCTCTAAGGTGATCCCGTCAAAGCCTTCCACGCCAAGCTTTTCCGCGCCTTGGTCCTTCTCTTCTTCAAAGGCCTCGTATGCAATAAACGCACTCATGAAATTACATTTCATCATCAGTTGCTGCGCATTGGTGATGAAGGGGATGAGGCACCCGTTGGTCAGCGTCTCCATGGCAGTAATGCAGGTTACAAACTCCGCCACGGTGATGGTTCCCTTCAGCGCCAGGATCCCCAGCCATCCATAGGAGATGCCGTATCCCACTGCCGACATGGTGCTCCCAAGGATTCCCCAGGAAAACTGCTTTCGCGCGCACTCATTATCCATTTGATTTAGCGATTTCGCATTCTCCACTGCCTTCTTTTCCACCAGCGGACTGGCGTGATACAGCCGCAATTCCTTCGCATATTCGCGGCCGTTGATCTTCGTGTAGATATAAGAATAAAACTTGTTGATGGCAGGCGTTTTTTCAAAGACCTCCTGGGCCGCAAGATTTATCTTTGAGGTGCAGATCGCGTTGACCAAAACGGCCGTCACCGAAAGAAGCAAAAGAACCGGCGAGATCGCAACGACGATCCAGATCACGCCAAAGATGACGCAAAAACTGGTCCCCAGCTTCACAATGCATTCCGACATTCCCTTGATGCCGCCGGAATACCATGACATACCCGTCTCTGCCTTTTGTCTTGCCGAAAGGGCGCTCTCGGATTCCGTGTGTTCGAACTTGATCCTCATGGCCTTCTTTGACATTTCCAGGTCGATCCTTCGCGAAAGCGCGTCCTCCCAAGTCTCCCGGATCTCCTGCAAGATGCTGATCAAAGTCTTTAGCAAAAAGGTTCCGCCCACGAGAAGCCCCACCAGCAGGCACAGCCTGGGAATTCTTTGTTCCCCCATGAGTTCCTCGATCATGCCCTTCGGAATGAGGATGCCAAGGAAGGGCAAAACCGAAAGCAATATGACGTTCATGGTAAGCAGCGCAAGGTACTTGGGTTTCTCCTTCGTCGCGAACCGATAAAAGTATGCACATACCATTCCGCTTCCCTTAAGGCTAGCAAGCAACGTTTTCATGGTTTTCCTCCTCCTGATAATACTGCGCCTGAAGTTCAAACAAATGCGCATATTTACCGCGGCGCTCCATCAGTTCCTCATGCGAACCGTATTCCACAAGCTCGCCGCCTTCAAACATGGCAATGCAGTCACAGAATCTCGTGCTGGCAAGGCGATGCGATACGTAGACAGCAGTCTTTCCATGCACGAAAGAATCAAAACGCTCATAGGTCTCGCTCTCGGCACGCGCATCCAGTGCCGCCGTCGGTTCATCAAGCACAACGATCGGCGCATCCTTATACAGCGCCCTTGCCAGCGCCATCTTCTGCTTTTCCCCTCCGGAGAGCAAAATCCCGTCATTATGCAGGATCCTGAGCATGGGCGTCTCGATCCCCTTGGGCCATTCCTTGAGCTTTTCTCCTAATCCCGCACGCCTAAGGCTCTCCATGACGCGCTCCGGATCCGTTTCCTCTGCCGTCTTCATGGAAACGTTTTCCGCCAGTGTAAAGGCATATAATTCCAAATCCTGAAAGACCGGTGCAAACAGGGCATAATACTCTTCCGTCCGTATGTCCCTAAGATCCACGCCATTTAGAAGGATCCTGCCCTCCGTTGGCTGGTAAAGCTTTAGGAGGAGCTTAATAAACGTCGTCTTTCCTGCGCCGTTGAGTCCAACCACCGCTAGCTTTTCCTTGAAGGGAAGGGTTAGATTCAAATTCTTAAGGGCATATTCCTCTCTTCCGGGATAACGGAAGGAAACATTCTCAAACGTAAAGTGGTATTCCGTCCCTTCAGGAACCTCTCTTTCCCCTTCCGGCTGCGCGTCGCAGAACTCATTGTAAGCCCTGTAATCATTAACCTCAGCGCTACACTTCCGCAGCTTTGCAAAGGTCCTCATCAAGATCTGAAACGCCTCGGCCAGGTTCCGGACACATCCGGCGTATAACAAAAAGTCTCCGATGCCGAGCCGGTTTTGGAGGATGAGATAGACCAAAAGTCCGTACAGACATCCTTCCCGCAGGAGTTCCATAAAGTTGCCAAACAAGTCGCTCTTTAACCACTGGAGCCTGGCCTTGCAGACCTTTTTGTTTAGGATTTTTTGAAGCCCTTCCTGCGTTCCAAGAAGCTTTTCCGTCAGCCGGAACAGACGCACGTCCTTCCCATAGGTAAAGTCCGTGCTGACTTTCTTAAAGTATTCCAGCTCCCGCTTTTCCCGGACCACTTCATCGTTGGTAAGCTTCTTCTCCTTCCTCGTCGCCTGATCGATGGAAAGGTAAGTCAAAACGCCAAACAAAAGAACCCCGCCAGCAAGCAGAATGCTGATCCTGCAAAGAAGAATCACTGCCAAAATACAGGTAAACACGTGGGTGCAAAACTCAATCGTAAAGCGGATGATTCCCTCGATTCCGACGTCGACGTTTCTCGTCGCCTCCTTGGATTTCTCCAGCATGTCCAGAACCTTTTGGTTCTCCATGTTCTCATAGAACAAGGCAATGCTCTTTTTGTTCCGCTCCAGCATGAACATGGGCCTTACGTAGAACGCCGCCGGCTCCTTACCAAAGCTCACCGCGTTTTGCCCGATCATGCACAGCACGTTACATCCCGTCAGGATCATCACCAACCGGATCAGCTCCTCTAGCGGAATCCCCTTTCCCACGTATTCCACCAGATATTTTCCCAGAAACAGCCAGATAAACTTACTTCCGGCGCTACAAAAAATGGCAAGCACAAGTAACCCGATCAAATAGGGTTTGTGCTTTGCCACTCCTTGATAAACATATCTTACGTTTTGAAGTAATCGATACTTCCTTTCCCTCTTCTTTTCCATCTGAAACACTCTCCTTTCCTGCTAAGAAGAGTGTATCGCATCTTCCGCCGCCTTCCAATAACGCCATTCTCGAGAAATATTCGCCCTACGCGCGAATTCCGTCAGGACCGCGTCTACTGACACATTATTAAAACAAAAAACTCGGGGCCGAGGCTTGAAAGTATTCCTCAGGCACGCTCGCGCTCTTTGGCGAGCCTTCGGCTCGTCCTTGCTGCGCTTCGGATCGCAGACAAAGTCTGCGACAGTTGCAGCGTATCGGTACTAAGGAGTCAGGAACGGAGACATCATTAATGACGTCTCCGTTCCTATACGCCTCCTAAGTACCGACGCTTGGCACACATGCCTGAGGGATACTATTCAAGCCATCCCCTCGAGTATGTTGCTGATTATATTTCGTAATATGTCAGTAGACATGTTCCCGTGATATGTAACTGAGTTTAGAGTCCCGACCAGATGATGGAGGCCATGCCCTTCACTGCGCGGTAGTCCCAGTCGAATTCCTTGCGGAAGCTAGTTTGAAACATGGCGGCAAAATCTTCCTTCCGGTCCACCAAAAAGACGCTGGTCCCGGCGCCCTCATGATAGATGGTGCCTTCCGTAAGGATCTGCTCCCTGTCATATTCCGCCGAATAGATCGGCATGCCAGCGCCATAGCGGATCCCCGCATTTCTTCCAAAGCTTACGTCCCTCACGTGCTCCGGGATCAGGTTTGTCCAAAGAAGCTCCAGCGCATTCTTTCCAAGGACTCTCTGCCCGCGATATGTGCCTCCGCGAAGGATCATTTCCGCGAGATGCATCATTTCCCTGCAAGTCGACGTTTGACCTCCTGCCATGTCCGGAATCCCCGACCACGTGGGATAAGTCGGCGCCGCCATCCTACGGATTCCATACTGCTGTGCCGCCTTAACCATCGCAAGGTCCGTCTCGTTTGCCACGTTATATCTTCTAAGCTGATCCTCCGTCGCGTCCTTTCTCCAGTGCGTATCTATCATCTGGCATGGTTGGAAAACGAATTTCTTTACGTACTCCTCCGCCTCCATGCCTGACGCACGCTTTATGATCTCGCCAAGGATCACGTATCCCACGATGGAATAAATCCACTTATCTCCCGGTTTCGCGTGAAGTCCCGTCTTTACGACTGCCCCCAGCCAGGTATGCTCCGGATCTGCCTCGTCCATCTGCTCCCACCAGCGCCGCTCATCCTGCGGGTAACCTCCTTCCAGCGCGCAAATGCCGGAAGTATGGGTCAGCAAATGTAATACCTTGATCTCACGGAAGTCACCTTCGTCAAACTCCGGGATCCAGTCCCTTACCGGCTGATCCAGATACAGCCTGCCATCCTCCATGAGCTTTAGGATTGACAGGGCCGTGAAAACCTTGCCGACTGACTGGATCTCGAATAAAGTATCCGGCTCGAACGTCGTGCGTCCCATCCAGGGGCACGCCAGTCCGCCGATGGCGGCGTCAGCAAAAACCTTGCCGTTCTTCCATAGGCAGTAACTGCCGGACCAGATTCTCTTTTCGTCGATCAAAGCCTGAATATGTTGATTTAAGAAGCTAAGCCGCGACCCGTCATATCCCACCTCTTCCGGCGATGCGTCGCATTCCGCGCTCCTAACTATGATTTTATTCTCACAGATTTGCATAGACAAAATATACCCCCGCCGTCTTTACTGCAATGGAATCCTCCCTGTCAAAGTAATCACTGGTCCTTTGATAGAAGTCGATCACTTCGTTTGCCCGCTGCAGACTGTAGCCATGATTCAAGAAATATCCCACGCCGCCCTGCCGGGAATCCTGCCGGGAATAAATGTATCGGAAATCCTCGTTCCGCTCCTTCTTTGCGGGATCGGAGGGCTCATAGATCATGACCTGATCGCTGATGCGCGCCTGGATGTTTTGAAATCCCGTCTGTTTTAGAAGGTACGGGATTTTGGTTCCCATGCGATAATCCCGCTGGCCGCGAGCCAGCTCATCCTCCCACAGCGGAACGAAATCCGGCTGACGCACGCCGCTCTCCTGCCTTTCCAGCCCTGAATAGTATCCTGCCTGTTCCACCTCTTCGTTGGCATCCATGATCAGGATCATCCCGCCCGGTTTCAATGCACTCTTCATCTTTTCAAGTACCGTCTGAGGATTTGGCATGTTGGACAAGAGAAACAACGCCACGACGAAATCATATTTTTTCTTAGGTTTGAACTCATAAAAGTTCTCTTGAAAAAACTCGCACTCGTAATCCGTCTTGGCAATATACGCTTTCGCTTCCTCGATCTGTCCCCCGTCCAGCTCAATGCCGGAATAGGTGCTTCCCTTGGGTAACAGCGGCAACAGAAGGCTCCCCAGATACCCGTATCCGCAGCCAAAATCCAGCACGTCCATGGGTTTGGAAAACTTCCATACGTCCCTGACCAAAAACCGGAAATAATCCTCGTTCCAGTAAAACTTTTTCCAAACCTTGATCACGTCACGCTTTTGCTTCCAGTATTCCACTTCGTCATATTTGACCGCAGTTTCCTCCGCATGCAGCGGTTTCATGCCTAGCAGCACGTCCGCGCTGACGCCAAAAACGTCCGCCAGCTTAGGAATCTGCGTAATGTCAGGATAGTTTATGTCATTTTCCCACTTGCTGACGGTCTGAAAGGAGACCTGCATCAGATCCGCCAATTCCTTCTGCGTATATCCTTTTGCTTCCCGTAGCTCCCTGATCAATAGTTTCATGCCCTTACTCCCATCCACCATAAAACTTGGCATCTTTCCCGTATTTTATCACGTTTGCGCGGAAACTTCAATGAAACCAATCACAGCTTAGTTCTTTCCCCCTGCCTTGTAATTATAGACGGGACGAATGATCTTATCGACCTTTACCGTCTCCCCGATCACGCTTTGTAAGTCTTCCAGACTCCGATATGCAAAGGGGGCTTCGTCCAGCGTTTCTTTTCCGATGCAGGAAGAATAAATGCCCTGCATGGTCTTTTTGAAATCGGATACCGTATAATGGGATGCAGCCTCCGTTCTTCGGTAAACGCGTCCTGATCCGTGAGGCGCGGACTGGTTCCACTCAGGATTGCCAAGACCCGTTCCCAGGATCACGCCGTCGCGCATGTTGATGGGAATGATCACCTGCTCCCCGCATTTCGCGCTGATCGCTCCCTTTCGAAGGACCGGTTCCTTTGGATCGCTGAAATCCACGTAATTGTGAATGCAGTCATAACTCTCCTCAATTTTCCATTTCATGCCCTTTGTAATGGTTTCTGCCATTGCCTCTCGGTTAATCTGAGCAAACTCCTGCATAATCTCCAGATCGTGTAGATAATCCTCCATCAGCGCTTCGGAAAGGCAGGTCATCTCATATGAGGCATGCCCCTGCTTTGCCATCTGGGCCTCCTTCTGCCCCGTCCGGAGATAATGATCCGCCACCTCCATGCCAAGGTGTCTGCTCCCGGAATGAATGATCAAATAGGCATTTCCTTCCTCGTCCTTGTCCACCTCAATAAAGTGATTTCCCCCGCCGAGGGTTCCGATGCTGCGGATCGCCTTGCGCGCGTTGATACTCTTGTAACACTTTAGTCTCGACAGATCAATCCTGTCTGAGAACTTATGCTCCGTCTCCCGGATTCTTGGTCCCACGGGAACTCCTTCGCGGATCACCTTATCCAACTGCTGGAATTCCATGCCCTTCGCCTTGATCTTCGCTAAGGTCATTCCGCAGCCAATGTCCACTCCCACAAGGCTGGGTAAAATGGAACTTTTTACCGTCATGGTAAGTCCCACCGTGCCAACCTTCCCGGGATGCACGTCCGGCATAACGCGGATCTTGCTTCCCTCACTGCTCGGATGGTTGCAGATCATCTGGATCTGCGCCCTGGCATAGTCCTCGATCGCATACTCCTCGTTCTCTACGGTATAAACGATCGCATTTGCATATTTTCCATAAATCGTTAACATAGATTACTCTTTCCTCCAATTATCATGCCTGTCCCTGTCCTTTTGCTTTCTCACCTTCACGGATTCCTCTCTTTTTGAGCTTTTCCTAGGCTCGTACTTGGGACAATTCTTACATTTCTTCAAATCTACTTTCACAAATCCCTTCTTGCAGTCTGCATCCTTGCAGACATAATAAATACATGGGTTCATTCTGTCTTTCATGACATTATCCTCCTAAATTTGGGCATACAAAAAACACCTCTGCGCTGACTATTGCAGCGGAAACAGAGGTGTTTGTCATCCCAAAGCTTTTATTTTCTAATTAACGTATGCTTAATAGCGCGCCAGGAACAACTGCCGCCTCTGTACCGATATGAAATTAAAGTTTCTTCCTAACAGCATGTTGTCCTCCTTTCAGTGCCATTGTTAACAGTTACAAAGAGACCCGTGCCCGTCTCCGTTTTCAACAGTATATCCGCAAACCCAGCATACGTCAAGCCCTAACCGGTCATTCCTCCCAAGCGATCAATTCACAATGGTAATGACGTCTTCGAGTATGTAATGAAACAGCGGATATGACGTTTTCTCATTCTCCACGTAGCCATTTCGCAGATCACACGTATCGGAAGGGTCATTAGGATTTACGCCGCGATACTCCCCCTTAAAGACGAAATCGCCGTTGCCGCGCTTGAACTTTTCAATTGCAGCGTCCATGGCTTCCTGCGTGCCAAAAGCCGCAACCTGCCGGTTCAAGTCAAGCATCTCAATCCAGCCTTTTTCAAATCCGGCAAACGCATCCGTTCCCCGGACATTTCCTGAAACATAGGATTCAATGCTCTTGTTTGCCATGATCGCTTCCACTGCCGACAGCACGTACTGTTCCCAACAGATTCTCGCAGTAACCAAAGAAGATCTGGGCGCCACCTCTGACATGCTCTGATTAAATCCTACAAAATATACGCTTTGCTTTTGCAAAGCCTCCTCACAGGCAATGGCCGGCCCAATGGTGTCGGTATACTGGGAAATGATCACGCATCCGTCATTGATCAATTGCTGCGCCGCATTTTTCTCCTGTGCATAACTGCTCCAAGTTTCCGTATAGCTAACGCGCATCACTGCCGTTGGAACAATGGAGCGAACGCCCATAAGGAATGCCGTATATCCGGAGATAACTTCTGACGTGGGAAATGCAGCGACAAAACCAACAATGGCTTCATCCTCAGTAATAATATTCTCCTGGATCATCTGTCTGATCTTCATGCCTGCCGCGATCCCGCTCACGTACCTGCCCTGATAAGCCTCGCCCTTAAAGGTATGATAATTGTCAGGAACCGTTTTGTCGCTCATGTCCTCGTAGGAAGTCTGGCAAAACTGGACGTCCGGATATTCCGGCGCAAGCTTCTTTACCAGTTCACTGTAACCATTGAAAAAGATCACGTCGCAGCCTGCTCCGGCAAGCTCTCTCAACGGCTCTTCCATCTCATCGTCCAGCACGTTGCTGCAAGTCAGGATCTCCACGCGCTCTCCGTATTTCTTTTCCAATTCATCCTTTGCCAGGGAGAAATTATAAGTATAGGGAGTGCTCTCATCATTGTCATAGATAAAACCAACCTTTAGGCTCTCCCTGCCGCCGGAAAGATTCAGCATGCGGAAACAGACAATGAGCGCTGCCAGTATTACCAAACACGTTAGCACGGTTGTTATATATACTCGCTTCATGCCTTGTCTCCTTTCCCGCTTTCTTCATTTTTTCCTTTGGCTTCCATCTCCGATGCCTGGATCTTTTTGTCTTCTTCCACGCGTCGTTTTAATTCAGCCTGCGCCTCTTCATCCGCATGTTGGATCTCCTCGCGTCTTTGGGCATAGATCTTATCCGGATTGATCACGCCCTTTTCAACCAATCGAAGGAATGCATCCAAAGCGTCTGGATCAAACTGCGTGCCCCGTCCGCGCTTCATTTCGTTCATCACGTATTCCGTATCCATTGAGCTCCGGTACACGCGGTTGCTGGTCATGGCATCAAAGGTATCAGCCACGCTGATGATCCTTGCATACAGCGGGATTTCCTTGCCCTTCAGGCCCTCCGGATATCCCTTGCCATCGTAACGCTCATGATGATAATGCGTTCCCTCCTCAACGTTATCCACCAATGTGAAATCCTTCAGGATTTCCGCACCGGTGATGGTGTGGGATTTCATCTTTGCATATTCTTCATCCGTTAAACGTCCAACCTTATTCAGCACGCTGTCAGGCACGCCGATCTTTCCGATGTCATGCAACTGGGCTGCTTTCTTCAGATTCGAAAGAGCTTTTCCTCTCTGCCACCATTTGAAGCAATTCATTTCCCTTGCGATCAACTCCGAATATTCCGCCACGCGCGTGGAATGCTGATGCGTGCGCACGTCCTTGGCATCGACGGCGTTTGCGATTGCCATGACCGTTTCATTTGCCATGTTCAGCTTGATCTGCTGTTGATTTAACTGTCTTTGCACTACCAGCCAGGTAAACCAAATGATGAACAGGGAAAGAACAAGCAGCATGTACAGGCCAAAGCCTGGCCGCTCATAGAATTCGCCCTCCTTGACCAGATCAAACTTCCGCTCTTCCAGAACGAGTTTACCTGCGCTGTCATAAATGGCCAGATGGAAGACGTACTTGCCTGCCGGAAGGTTTGTGTAGATAATGTTGCCCAAGCTTCCCTGGGGCAGAATTGTCCACTGCGAGTCATAACCCTCAAGGAAATAACCGGCATTGGGCTCCTGAATGGTATAGTTTAGGATCTCCGGGCTGAGTTCCACGCGATTTACGCCCTGTCCCACCGTAATGGCACCCATTCTCGCAATGGGTTGTACCACGCCATCCAGTTTTACCGAAGCCAGTTGCATCCTGTAAGAACGGACGTCGCTGTTATACTTGTCAACGTCGATCACGTAAACACCCGTGTCACAGGGAAGAAATAGCTCACCGCTTCCATCATAACAGTTCCAGGAGTTGGCAGTCAGTGACGTACCAAGTCCCCTTCTGGCATCCAACAGCTCCCACGCAATCTCACCGCCCGTGACCAGTTCATCCCGCTCCACAACGTAGATTCCGGCACTGGACATGACAAACAGCGTATCCTCATCTTTTACGAAAATGTCATAGTTATTGAAGTATGGGAATTCATCCAAAATGCGGACGGAGTTATCTGGTTCCAGATAACACAGACTGTTGCTGGTAACCACAAACACACCCTCGGATTTGGGGTCCTTGATCGTGCGCAGGATGACGTCACTGCTAAGCCCGTCCTCGCGCGTGAGCATTTTTGTAGCCTTACCGTCCTTGATCACGGCGATGCCGTCTCCGTCCGTGCCCGCCAGGACCGTTCCGTCACTGCACTCGGTCACGGTCAGGATCATGGAATTGATCCACCCTTCCTGATTGTGGATGGTCTGCGTGATCTTGTGATCCCGGATGTAACTGACCCCGGTATCGCCTGCCGCCAGGATTGTCCCGTCCGAAAGCCCCGTCACGATGCGGGCACGGTTACCAAAGCTGCCGTTGTCCTTGTTATATGCCCAGAATTCCCCGCTTGGCGCGTATTCCATCAGACCACTGCCGTAAGTACAAACCCACAGGTGATCCTTCCCATCCACGTACATGCAACGGATGCGCTTCCCTGCCAGAGACTTAGTCAATTCATTCTCAATCTGCCGGCTGCAGGTCTTATCCACCACGTCAAGACCCTTATCCGTTCCGATATAATAGTTGCCTTGCCAGGAAACGATCGTGTTAACCACCTTGCGCTCCATGCCTATGGAACCGTATACGTCCTTAAACGGGGATTTCGCAAGGCGAAGAAGTCCTAGTCTTGAGGACGTGAACCAAAGATTCCCCTGATAGTCATACAGCATGTTGTCAATGGAGTTATTAAATCCATTTGTATTCAGCTTGTGGTAGCCCTCCCCGTCGACGTAGGATATTCCGCTGTCTGTTGAAATGAACATCGTTCCGTCGCTTAGGAAGTTCAGATTATTGATACAGTTGACGTCCGGACAAGTCATGATCTTGATCCGTCTGAGATCATCCTTCTCTACGTCATAATAAAAAATATAGTTGGATGACGTCCCCACCATCAGCGTGCCGTCCGGTGAAAATGCACAGCAGTTGAATATCTCCTGCTCGTCCGGCAAGCGCAGGGAACACAGAATGTTTCCCTTTTTCATCAGGAATAATTCACCGTCAGAGGCAACGACTGCCACGTGCCCAAGCTCGTCCGCAGCCACGCTGTCCGTGTAATTTATCTCAGGGAGGGTGTTGGTTGCCTTAAGGCCGTTGTTCATCACAAGGATCTGCATGCTGGACGTGGTGCCGACGTAATAATATCCGTCCGTTGCGCGAATAATGCATCGTACGGAATTAGAGGGAAGTCCGTCCGCCTGATCCAGAACGTTGACGATCTTTTCCCGGATCATGATGGAGAGTCCGTTGTCATTGGTTCCGATCCACAATCGTCCCTCTTCGTCCACGTAAAGACAGTTCACGTTCTTTACGGATTCATAATCATCCACCCAGCGGAATTCGCGGCCGTTAAAGCGGTACAGACCTGCATACGTACCGATCCACAACACGCCGTCATTGGTTTGCGCGATGTCATTGGCCTCGCCGCAGGGCAAGCCGTTATTATTACTGTAAATATCCTGAACGTAATCATTGTAATCCACCGAATCCCGTGAGGAAGACGCGTCTGCCTTCAACGGGGCAAGTAAGGAAGCGCCAAGCGCCAGGACGAAGAAAAGGATCGCGCCTGCAGAGGTTTTCTGCCCCATGAACCGGTTTTCTTTTTGATTCTTCTGCCAACGTCTAAGGATGAAGATCAAATACACTGCCGCGATCGTAAGTAACTTGTCCACAAATTCCAAAGCCAGCTGACCAATAACGCAGCAAAGTTCGGCTGGCCAGCCCTTTTCCAAGAAATAATCTACGATCCCGTTTCCCCAAACGTTGCCCGTATGACAATTGTCAAAAATCACGTCTGTCGGCACGGATGCCACCAGCGCCGTGAACATTGCCAGGGAAGCCGCCTTCATAAATCCATAAAACTCATCAAACCATTTCTTTTGAACCGCAATGCCTATGATAATGCCCAAGGCAACATTGGTAATGGAATATGCCGCCGAAAGCCGGTTGACAACGCAGTAGGCCATGTTACTCGTAAAGCCCACGATCGCTCCGCAAACAGGTCCTCCCACGCACGCACACAACGCCGTTCCAAAGGAATCCCCCCATAGCGGTAATTCCAGCCAAACCGCCAATAGCTTTCCCCCTACGTTCATGCATACGCACGCCGCAACAAATAGAACGATTTTTAACGTATTCCATTTCCTCATATGTTTATCCCCTCCCGATCAGTACCTTCGGCAGAAATAAATTAAAAACCTTTTCTTTCTTTCGCCTTTTCGATCAGCTCCGTAGCTTCCGAAAATGCTCCCGGCAGATAATCCGCATGCCATTCCTTGCCGGCCTTTTCCTGTTTCTTTATGGCATCCCAGGCCGCATGGCGCTCCTCGTCCGACGCGAAATTTACGCCGCTAAATACGTGCGGATGACGGCGAACCATCTTTTCATTGATCGTTTTCGCCACGTCCTCAAAAGTAAAGAGTCCTTCCTCTTCGGCAAGTACCGCGTGAAACATCACCTGCAAAAGAAGATCACCGAGCTCCTCCTTTAGGTTCTCCGCATCCCCCGTAGCTTTAAGAATGTTGATGCCGCAGATCACCTCCGCCGCTTCCTCGATGCATTCCGGCTTCAGACTCTCATGCGTCTGGACGCGGTCCCACGGACACCCGTCTTCTGCTCTTAGTTTCTCTACAATTTCTTTTAATCTTTCTACTTCCGTCATTCGCTTTCCCTTCTGTCGTTTCTCCCCGTTAACTAACAAAATTATACCAAAAGTTCGAGTTTTCGTCAAAATTCTTTTTGTGCATTTCACCCCCGCCGGGATGCAACTCACCCACAGTGGCCTTGTAATCCGCCGGGAATCTGTTATGGTAAGTTCATACAGGCAAAAAACATTGCAAAGAAAGGATCACGAAAGCCATGAATGCCATCCAAGTTGATCATTTAAGAAAAACCTATCAAACGCACATAGCCGTAGACGACGTTTCCTTTGCCGTTCCGGAGGGCGAACTCTTTGCCTATCTCGGCGAGAACGGTGCCGGGAAATCTACCACCATCAACATGCTAAGCACCGTCCTTCAAAAAACTTCCGGCCAGGCTTCCATATTCGGTCACGAACTGGGAAAGGAAGATGCAAAAATCAGGGACTTGATCGGTATTGTGTTCCAAAAATCCGTGCTGGATCCCAAGCTGACGATCGCGGAAAATCTCCTCACCAGAGGCTCCTATTATGGCTTTTCCAAGAAGGAAACCATGAAAAAGCTGGAACCGTTTTGGGATGCGTTTCTCCTGGATGAAATCTGGAAGCAGCCCTATCAAAAATTGTCCGGCGGTCAGCGCCGCCGCGTGGACGTGATCCGCGCCCTGATCCATCACCCGAAGCTCTTGTTCCTAGATGAACCGACAACCGGCTTGGATCCGGCCACGAGAAAGCTTCTGTGGGATTATTTGAGCGACCTTCGGAAAAATGAGACCCTCACCATCTTTCTGACTACCCACTACATGGAGGAGGCTGCCCAGGCAGATCACGTTGTGATCCTTGATCACGGAAAGGTGATCGCCGACGGAACGCCTGCAAGTCTGAAAACGACTTATGCAAAATCCAAGCTTCTCTGGTATCACGAACCGTCGGAAAGCGCGGATGCCATGTTGCAAAACTTTGAGCATGACTATCAAACGGATCATTACGTGGCATATTTCGACGGTGCCATCACGGATTTTCTTTGTGATCACAAGGCTGAGATCAAAGACTACGAAATACTAAAAGGCACAATGGACGACGTTTTCTTAACGCTTACCGGAAAGGAGCTCGCAAATGCGTAAATTTATAGGACTGACCCAAAGAAATCTTCTGGTTTTTTTCAAGGACAAGACCATGATCTTTTTTTCCATGCTGACGCCACTGATCATCTTTGTCCTCTATCTTCTTTTTCTGAAGGGTAACTACGTAAATGCCCTTGAGGAATCTGCCGGCGTTCTCCTGCCCCTTATTAACGGGAGTGACGTGGACGCATTTGTAAACGGGCTGCTCCTGTCCGGCATCATGGGATCCGCCCTGATCACGATCCCCTATAACTGTTTGGTAACGTTGATCAGTGACCGCGAAGCCGGCATTGACGTGGATCTCACCGTGACACCGGCAAGCCGCCTGCAGATCATTCTTGCGTACTTTACCGCCGCCGCGCTCTCGGCCTTTCTGATGACCTCGGTGATCATGGGGATTGGCCTGCTTGTTTTAAAACTGACCGCATCGACCTACCTGACGGTCACGGCAATCCTAAAGCTTATGTTTCTTTTATTGATCGGCTCGGTTTCCGCAACGGCAATTTTCATGCTCATTGTTTTGTTTATCAAGACAACCTCCGCCAGCGGCGCATTACTTGGCATTCTCTCCGCCGTATCCGGTTTTGTCATCGGGGCCTATATTCCCCTTGCGGATTTCGCTTCCGCCATCCGGAACTTCTGCCAGCTCATTCCGGCAACCGGAATCACCGTACTCCTTAGGGAGACGCTGCTTTCCGGAATCCTGGATCACGTAAACGACTCCATTGGCGGCATTGACCAGGGAATGTTTGCCAGCGGCATCAAGGATTACTTCTCGTTTCAGATCGAGCTCTTTGGGAATGCATTTTCCTGGCAGCAAACTTGTTTTTACGTTATAATGATCACGATGGTTGCCATCCTTGCCATCAGTCTGATCTATCCCAAGGTTTATCAGAAGAAATAGGGGGATAACACATTGAAAGTTACGATTCAAAAGGTACCGGCAAAGGAAATGGAAGAAGCCACCATCCACGTTGCAAACATGACGGATGACGTACAAATGGCCATCTCTCTTTTGGAGAATGGCGAGCACACGCTCATCGGCATTCGCGACGGAGAACGAGTACCTTGTCCTTTTTCCAAGATATATTATGTTGAATCCGTAGACGATAAGACCTTTGTATATACGAAGTCAGACTGTCTGGAAGTGAAATACAAGCTTTATGAACTGGAAGCCCTTCTGGATCAAAGATTTTTCCGTTGTTCCAAATCCATGATCTGTAACATGCGGAAAATCAAAAGCGTGAAGGCAGGTGATAATGCCCGCCTTCACGCCACGCTCCTAAACGGCGAAAGCCTTGTCATCACCAGAAGCTACGTACAGGAGTTCAAAAAGCGCCTGGGATTAAATGTCTAATACGTCTTGGATCACTGGAGGATAATTTCATGAAAAAACTAAAACTCATTGCTGAACAAACCTTTTTGCTCACCTTTCTGATCATGCTCGTCATGGGATTGGAAGGACTTGTCTCCTATTTACGGCACGATCCCATCCAATTTGACTGGTATATCCCCTTTTCTGCCATTATCGGAAGCTTTTTTTGCTGTCTTCCGTCGCTCCTCTTTTTTACGGAAAATCCGTTGAGCAAAAACCAATATCGCCTGTTGCGATTGTTCCATTTCTTACTGATTTACGGCATCGTCATCGGCTTTGGCTGGCTGTTTCACTGGTATACGAATTTTAAGTATTTCCTGATCATTTCCATTGCTTACGTCATCAATTATTTTTTGATCTGGAACTTTTCCCTTTTGATCTATAAGCACGACGAAAAACTGATCAATGAAGCCTTAAGCTCCATTCAAGACGAAGATTAACGCACAATGCTTTCTGACGCGTGCTACGCTTTGCAAAACTGACCTGGCGATACCTGCTTTGCCAATCCGGATAACGTAAGCTCCATGAGCCGTATGGTGCAATCCTGGATGGCAAGGGGCTCCGCCAGGTTTTTTTGCAGTTCTTCCACGCTTTTGGGCGTGTGATCCAACAAGGCCCACAAACCCTGAAGTTCCTTAGGCACTTCCGGCGCTTTGGTCTTAGCCTTGCTTTTCTTAGGACCAACGCATTGCAAAAAATAGGTCTCCTGAAGTTCCTCCACAAAGCTCTTGGGATCCGTAAAGACGGATGCTCCCTGCTTGATCAGGCGGTTGCAGCCGTCGCTGAGCCTGTCCGTCACGCGCCCCGGGACGACGTACACGTCCCGCCCTTGATCCAGCGCCATGGAGACCGTAATGCTCGTGCCGCTTTTCACGGCGGCTTCCACCACGACTACGGCCTGGGACAATCCGCTCACGATCCTGTTTCTTGGCGGAAAGTTGAAGGGCGCAGGCGGCGTTCCCGGCGGATATTCGGACAGAATGCCTCCATGCGCCGTCAACTTCTGATACAATCGTTCGTTTGATTTTGGATAACAGACGTCCACGCCGCATCCCAAGACGCCGTAGGACAGTCCTCCCGCCTCCAGGGCGGCTTGCTGACTGATGCCGTCAATGCCTCTTGCCATGCCACTGATGACGGGGATGCCCCTTTCTCCAAGATACTTTCCCAACCCACTCGCCACGTAGCTTCCATACCCGGAACAATCCCTGGATCCAATGATGGATACGGAGATCTCATCCTCAGGCAGTTTTCCCTTGTAGTAGATCCCAAGCGGGGGATCAGGGATTTCCCGCAATCTCTTTGGATATTCCTCCTGCTCCATCGTCACAAAGGAAATCCCTTGCCTGCCAAGGTTATCATATTGTTCTTTGAGATATGCCCTCAAGGAACTTCCCGCCAAATTTCCCAGTCTCGCCCTCACGTCAGCCAACGCTTCCTCCTGTCTTCGCAGGATGATCTCCACTTGCTTTGGTGCCAAGAGTTCCTCCCACCCGTCCTTCGTCACGCGGAACAGCTCCTCTGGATCGGGAAACCTGCTTAACAGCATCTGCTTTGTTTTCCCCGGAAATTCCCACAAGCTGGCAATCCATTGTAAATACCATAACCGATCCTCTGTCAAATTCCTTTTCCTCCTTATCGCGATCTTATGTGATCACGCGTCTGCCACATAATCCTTTTTTACCCAGACTATGCCTTCCAGATTTCCTGCACGGGCCGGTACATGGCCGCTTCCAGCAGATGTTCCGTGCGTATCCGCTCTTCCCCTGCAAGATCGGCGATTGTCCTCGCGACCTTTCGGATCCGGTGATACGATCTGGCGCTAAGCCCCATCTCACCGTAGAGCTTTTCCATGCATTTCTTTTCCTCTTCGCCCAAAGTGCAGTACTTGTCGACGTCTGCCGCCTGCACGTCGCCGTTAAACCGATAATTCGCCCCGCGAAAGCGCTCCTCTTGGGCCCGTCTTGCACGCTCAACCTGTTTTTGCAGGGCTGCGCTGGACTCACCGGAATACGCCTCGTGAAGACTTGTGATCTCCACTGACCGCAGTTCAACGCATAGGTCGATCCGGTCCAAAATGGGCCCGGAAACGCGTCCCGCGTAGTGTTTGATCTGTGGCTCCGTGCAGCGGCATCTGTTGCGGTCTGGAAAATACCCGCACGGACATGGATTCATGGCACAAACAAGCATAAAATCGGCAGGATACACAATGTTTCCGCCCACTCTCGTGATCTGCACTTGTTTATCCTCTAATGGCTGACGCATGCCGTCTAAACTATTTCTTTGAAATTCGGGAAGTTCGTCCAAGAATAGGACGCCTCGATGTGATAATGAGATAATGCCGGGCCGTGGGATGGTTCCTCCTCCCATCAGTGCCGGCGGAGATATGGTGTGATGCGGGCTTTGAAAGGGCCTTCGCGTAATAAGGGACCGTTCTCCAAGAAGTCCTGCCACGCTGTAGATCGCCGTTACTTCAAGACTTTCCTCCAACGAGAGTGGAGGCAATATTCCCGGAATCCGTTTTGCGATCATGGATTTTCCCGCGCCTGGGGGACCCAGCATCAAGAGATTGTGGAATCCGGCGGCAGCAATTTTCGCTGCCCTCTTGGCGACCTCCTGCCCTTTTACTTCCGCAAAATCATCTGCCTGCCGGAGCGATTCGTCTGTCGTGAGCTCTTCTGCCTTGAGGGTTACGTACGGCAGGATGGAATCCCGCTCTCCCTCTCCTGCCAAAAGGAATACCATGACCTGCTCCAGATCCTTTGCTCCCCTAACGTGGATTCCTGGGATCACGGCGCCTTCCCGCACGTTAGCGTAGGGAACAATGCATTCCTGGATTCCCTGCATTGCTGCCTCCCGTACGATGGGAAGTACGCCGCGCGCCGAGCGGATCTCCCCGTTCAGACCCAGTTCTCCCAAAAACAGGATTCCCTTAGCCTTCCCTTCCGGAAAGAATCCCAATGCCTCCAGCATCCCGATCGCGATCGGCAAATCATATGCCGTGCCTTCTTTCCGAAGATCCGCCGGTGAAAGATTAACCGTGACGTGTTTGGGTGGGACGTCGATTCCCGCGTTTTTTAAAGCAGCAAGCACGCGTTCCCTCGACTCCCTGACCTCAGCGCCCAGGGATCCAACCATGCTCATGGCCGGAAGACCGGATGACGCATCCACTTCCACTTGGACCATGCACGCCCGGATCCCCAAAAGCGCCCCTGATAAAATTGTACTGTACATAAAACCTCCTTTTCATTTATTTTGTAAAGCGTTTAGTACTGCTTAGCGTAGGCCTCGGCGCTGTTTCCATACCGCATCATTGCGTCAAGCAGTTTTTCCAGTTTTTCGTCCTTTCCCTTCATGGAAGCCGCATAGGATTCAATGCTGTAGCGGTATGTGTTGCTGACTCTTTTGTCGCCCTTCATCACCGTGGCATAGATCGTTTTTTTCATTTGGCCCGCATTTAAGACATCCACGTTGACGTAATATAGTCCATCGTCCATTTGCCCTGCGCTTGCCGGATACTCGGCAATTACGTTCGTGCATGCCGCATTATCCGTGATCACTACGCGAAGGTCATAAGGACCGTTCGCCCTAAACTTAAACTGAACGTTCACTGCTGCCTCAAGGAACAGCGCCGCCCTTTCGATCGTTGCCCATGCCTCGGATGAATTTATCGTCTTGTAATTCTGGTTTTTCACGCTGTTATACTTCATGTCCACGCTTATGTCCGTTCCCATGGCGCTTTGCGCGTTTGTCAGGTTGCGGCTTGCCAATTCTGCCGGCTTATAGTCCACGTAGAGCTGTGCGGCATCGCCATAGCGCAGGATGTCAACGAGCAGCCTTCTAAACGTCGCATATTGCGAACCTGCGTATGCGTCCATGGAAAGCATGTTGTAGCAATATTGCGCAACGGAATATTCCATTTTCACGCCCATAACGTCCTTTCCGTCCGCAGTGAACGCGTGTGGCATGGCAATGGCAACGTCGCCAATCTTGTGCGGCGCCACTCGGTAATTAAACACAAGATCGTCTCCGTTTTCAACGTACTCCGTCAATTTCGTCATCATGCCGCCCTGCGTCACCACAAGGTAAGGATCGTGATATTTTCCGTTCAACGCCGTTTTGGACAACTTAAAATTGATGGCAATGGTATCCTGCAACAGTAACCCTCTTTTGGCAATCTTTAGGTCGGTAACCGTTTCACCAATCCTCACGCTGCTGCCGGTTTTTCCTTTTTTGCCTGCCGTTGAAACGTGAATGGTGGCATCTTTCTCAACATGATCCAAGAATTCCCTTAAGCCCTTCTCCACTTCAGCAGTGGTCAGTCTTCCATGCGGATAAATATAATTATTCTTTGTCTCCAGGATCTCCCACTGGATTGCATAGGTAACTGCACCCCATGCATAATAATCCACGTCAAAGAAGTCTGCCTTTTCATCCGTGCGGCCGTAGTCAAACGCACTCAGCCACACCAGATCTTCCGCATAATGGTGAACCATCAGCGCAAAATCCTGCCTTGCGATCACCACGTCACCGCAAAACATATCGGAGCTGAGATTCGGATACCCGTAACATACGTTATGCTGTTCGCCCCAGATCACCGCCTTCTCATAGAAGGTTCCCGCCACGTCCTTAAAGCGGGAGGTTCCATAGACGTTCGGGCTTCCCGCCAGCTCATACATGGTCTGTATCGCCTCACCGCGGGTCACAAAATCTTCATCTCCCGTAAAACCGTCGTTGGTGTTGATATATACGTCGTAAACGTCCGCTGCTTCATTCGGCTGATCCGCCATAAACTTCAGATCGGTCGGTATGCTGATGAAATAACGCAATTCGTCCATGTACTCACGGTCTCCGCCAAAATCGACCAGATAATCGTAGGACATCGAATTGGGGTCATATATCATGGAACCGTTTCCTTTTTCCACCTGCTCAAGAATGAAGCGGATACGGCTGTTATTATTGATGTTTACTGAACTGATCCTGTTTCCAAAGATCTGCAAATAGTACAGCTGGGGATTGTGGGAAATATCCAGCTTCGTGAGAAGGTTACATCCGCAACGCAGGTCACAAAGCCTGGGATTATGGGAAAGGTCCAACTCAGGAATCTCGTTCCAGTCACAGATCAGCACCATCAGCTGGGGGTTATGAGTTAAGTCAAGACGCGTAAGCCCACAATGGGCGCAGTTAAAGAACTCCAATCCCGAAAGGCCACTGACGTCCACTTCCAACCCGGGATTTTCCCACACGTCAAGCCTTTTCATAAAGGGATTATTACCGAGGTCAAGTTCCTTCAAACCAGTCCTTAACGCATCCAAATGGGTAAGTTTCGGGTTATAACTAACGTCCAGATATTCCAACTGACATGAGTTAATGATCAAATGCTCCAGGTCCGGGCAATGGCTCAAATCGATCCTCGTCAGCGGATTATCACTGCACTCAAGATATCCCAGCTTGGGATTATGCGTTACGTCCACGGTTTCCAGTTCACACTTAAAGCAATATACCCACTCAAGCTTAGGGTTCCCTGAAAGATCTAAGTGCGTCATGGGATTTTCGGAACACCATACGCCCGTCACTTCCGGATTATTGCGAAGATCCAGGGACGTGATGTTACAGTCTTCACAATAAACGCCGCGCACGTCCGGAAAATACTCAATGCCCTCCAGTGATTTTATCTCCGGATGGTGTTTACAATAGACGTTATAAACGCCGCGTTCCTGATCATTCAGAAAACCGTCCTGATCCCAGTCATAATCCCGGGAAGCAATATGCGCCCTAAACCCCGGATCCGGAAAATGATCTTTGTCAATTGGTATTTTCCCTGCAGCCGAAACCGGGATAACGTTCCCTAAAACAACCGCACTAACCATAATGAACGCAGCCCCAAGGAATCCCCAAACATTCTTCCGTTTCATAAGTTTTTCTCCTTTGTATAATGATACAAATTCCTTTTTTTATGTTATTGTATCCGCTTACGTTTGTCAAGGAACGCCATACTTTCTGTCAAATTCGTTAACTTTGAAAAAAGAACCGAATCGTTCTCGGAACGGCCACCCGCTTAGTACGGCGCCGCGTTTGAAATGAATAAGACGGGATACCCGTCACGGATTAGAATTAACCCGTGACAGATACGGCAGACTTATTATAACTTGTGATGCTGAAAATTTCAAGTCTCTTGTTGAAATCCCCTGCGAAGCTTTCCCAGTGCCCGTTTTTCAATCCTGGAAACATAACTTCTCGATATCCCCATGCGTTTTCCGATCTGGCTTTGCGTCTTCTCCTCGCCATCTGCCAGACCATACCTAAGTATAATGATCTCTCGCTCTCTTTCTGTCAGAAGCGTCTGGAGCATTTCCCTTAGTTTCTTTACGTTCTCACTCAGCTCATAACGGTCGCAGGCATCCATTTGGCTTTGCTCGATCACGTCCATGAGCTGGATCTCATTGCCTTCCTTGTCTTGGCCAATGGTCTCATACAACGAAACGTCACGAGCTGTTTTCTTCTTGCCTCGAAGCAGCATCAGGATTTCATTTTCGATACATCTGCACGCGTAGGTTGCCAATTTCCCCTTGCTTTCGTCAAAACTGCCTATCGCCTTGATCAGCCCAATCGTGCCTATGGAAAGCAAGTCGTCCGGTTCCTCGTCAGATATCTGATACTTCTTGATGATATGGGCCACCAGTCGTAAATTATGCTCGATGAGCATCTCCTTTGCGGCATTTGCCTCCTCTGGGGTTCCCTCTTTCAGCAGACTGAGCTGTCTTGCTTCTTCCTTCGGAGTCAATGGATGCAAAAAGGTTTGCAACGAAGCCTCCACGTCACCTATTGGCCTTAGTTAAGATAGTATACGCGCGGACAAATTATGAGTTGCAAGTCCCTCTGACTTCTTGGGCACCGTGAGTTTATTCCTCCAGCAAAAACTGAGCTGACACGTAATTACTAAGATCCATTCCCCTTGCGGTCAGGCGGATTCCTTCCCCGTCATCCAGAAGCAGCCCGTCCGCCACGTTCTTCTCGATCACCGCCTGCCAATATTGGTCCAAAGGCTCACCAAAGCACTCCTGAAACTCTTTCCGCTTAACGCCCCGGCATGTGCGCAGCCCCAGGAACAAAAACTCCTCCATCCGTTCCTTCCTGCCAAGGGGTTGCGCCGTTCTTCCCGCCAGGGGATCCTTCAAATATTTTCTCAGATCCGTTTCATTGGAATATCTTGTCTCATCCAGAAGGGACGCCGCACCCAGCCCTAAGCCTAAATACTCTTTTCTGATCCAGTAGCCGTAATTGTGCCGGCATTCACGGCCTTCCCTAGCATAATTCGAAATCTCATATTGTTCAAAGCCCGTTTCCCGCAATCTCCTCCCCGTATGGGCATACATTTCGCGGTCAAGCTCTTCCGACGGAATCTGCAGTTTCCCGGTAAATTTTCCTTCCCCGTCCCAAGTAAAAAAGCGGGTACCCTCCTCAAGGATCAGGCTGTAGACGGAAAGATGCTCCGGCATGGGCTTAAGCGCCAAAACCTTTTCCAGCGTCTCCTTCCAGGAATCCAAAGTCTGACCGGGAAGCGCGTTCATCAAGTCGACGTTTACGTTGGAAAAACCTGCTGCCCTTGCTGCCTGATACGTCCGAAGAAACGCTTCGTAATCATGAATGCGCCCAAGAAGCTTTAGTTCCTCGTCATTTGCAGACTGAAGGCCAATGCTGAGGCGGTTGATGCCTGCCTGAAGATATCCCGCAAGCCGTTCTTCTTCTGCGGTATCTCCCTGCAGTCTTTCACCGTCTGAGTTTTCACGTGTTTTTTCACCATCTGTATTTTCAGGCGATTTGACCGTTCCGGGATTACACTCCATCGTGATTTCCGCATCAGGTGACACCGGAAACGTTTCCCTTATCCCGTCCATGATCCTGGAAATCTGCGCAGGCAAAAGCAGGGAGGGCGTTCCCCCGCCAAAAAAGATGCTGGTAACGGTCCTCCCTGAATATTCCTTTCCTCTCGCACGGATTTCCGCGCAGAGAGCCTCTACGTAGCGCTCCCTCGTCTCCTCCGGATGAACGGCGGAGAGGAAATCACAATAATTACATTTTCGCACGCAAAATGGCACGTGCAGGTAAAGCATAAGCTCTTTCATTCTTTAGTCCCTGTCGTCAAGCTTTAAGACGCTCATGAAAGCCTTCTGGGGAATCTCTACGTTGCCGACCTGGCGCATGCGCTTCTTTCCTTCCTTCTGCTTCTCCAAGAGCTTCTTCTTACGGGTAATGTCGCCGCCATAGCACTTTGCAAGTACGTCCTTGCGCATTGCCCTGACGGTCTCTCTGGCAATGACCTTTCCGCCAACGGCTGCCTGAATGGGAATCTCAAAAAGATGTCTCGGGATCTCATCCTTCAGCTTTTCACACATCTTCCGGCCGCGCTCATAGGCGGAATCCGCATGAACAATAAAACTCAGCGCGTCGACTTCTTCCTTGTTGATCAATATGTCAAGCTTCACAAGCTTAGACTGCTCATAGCCCTTAATGTCATAATCAAAAGAGGCATAGCCCCTGGATCTGGATTTCAATGCGTCAAAGAAATCATAGATGATCTCGTTTAGCGGCAATTCATACTTGAGCAACGCCCTGGTACCTTCAATGTATTCCGTTCCAAGATACCGCCCGCGGCGCTCCTGGCAAAGCGTCATGATGGAACCAATAAATTCGCTGGTCACCATGATCTCGGCGCTGACAATGGGTTCTTCCATGTAATCGATTTCAGACGGGTCCGGAAGATTCGACGGATTGGTAAGTTCAATACACTCGCCGTTCGTCTTATGTACCTTATAGACAACGCCGGGTGCCGTCGTCACGAGATCCAGGTTGTATTCTCTCTCCAGGCGCTCCTGAATGATCTCCAGGTGCAAAAGCCCAAGGAATCCGCACCGGAATCCAAAGCCCAGCGCGATAGAGGTTTCCGGCTCATAGAACAGGGACGCGTCATTTAACTGCAGTTTTTCAAGCGCGTCGCGAAGGTCCGGATACTTCGCCCCATCCGCGGGATAGATGCCGCAATATACCATGGAAAGTACTTTTTTGTAACCAGGCAGTGGCTCCGCGCAAGGATTCTTTGCATCCGTTACGGTATCGCCCACTGCGGTATCTTTTACGTTCTTAATGGATGCCGTGATATAGCCAACCATGCCGGCTGAGAGTTCCTCGCAGGGGATAAACTGGCCCGCGCCAAAGTATCCAACCTCAACGACCTCTTCCTTCGCTCCCGTCGCCATCATCAGGACTTCCGTACCCTTTTTCACGGTTCCTTCCATGATGCGGCAAAAAACGATAACGCCCTTATAAGAATCATATACGCAGTCAAAGATCAATGCCTTAAGCGGTGCCGAAGCACTGCCCTTGGGTGCCGGGATCTTATGCACGATCTGCTCCAGCACTTCTTCAATGCCAATGCCGTTCTTGGCGGAAATAAGCGGCGCATCCTGTGCCTCAATGCCGATCACGTCCTCGATCTCTTCGATCACGCGCTGCGGCTCTGCACTGGGAAGGTCGATCTTGTTGATGACGGGAAATACGTCCAAATCATGATCAAGCGCCAGATAAACGTTGGCCAGCGTCTGTGCTTCAATTCCCTGTGCCGCGTCCACGACCAAGATTGCTCCGTCGCATGCCGCAAGGGATCTGCTCACCTCATAATTAAAGTCTACGTGGCCCGGCGTGTCGATCAAATTGAAGATATATTCCTCGCCATCCTTTGCCTTATATACGGTGCGAACGGCCTGCGCCTTGATGGTAATGCCGCGTTCGCGCTCAAGCTCCATGTTGTCAAGCACCTGCGCCTGCATCTCACGGCTGGTAAGCAGACCCGTCTGCTCAATGATGCGGTCCGCCAAGGTAGATTTACCGTGGTCAATGTGAGCCACGATGCAAAAATTCCGAATTTTCGACTGGTCGATCTGGGACATCTTAAAACCCTCATTTTCTTTTCGTAATCTTGATTTTTTATTCTATCAGAAAAATGATGGCTTGTCCATAGTTTCTCAAGGGATCGCGGTTTCCGTCCATTCCCCTCCCGACAACACGTAGTCCAAAAGACTTGCCAGCGGCCCGCAGGCGGCCAATGCCTCTTCATAGGTATTGTTTTGCGCCCCCAGCTCGATCAGGAGTGTTTTAGGGCATACGTGCATGTTATAACGGTATCCCTTGAGATAGATTTTCCTAGTAAGGCCCGGATAATACTCCTGCGCCGCTTTTTCCATCTGAAACGAAAAGGCCAGATTCTCTTCCAGCCATTGGTTTTTTAGATAATCCAACTCCCCCGTCTTTCTGGTGCGGCTGATGCCGTTAAAGAACATGAACCGCGCCGTCTTTTTCCCATCCACTTCCGTGACCAGCCTTACCTTTTCCGGCATTTCATCCCGGTGCAGATCGATCACGACCTGAATGCTTGGATTCTCTTCCAGGATCCTTTCCACTTCCGGCAACGCCCTGGAATAAGCGCCGTTGCGGGAAGGTTTGTCATAAACGCCTTCATGATGCAACACCCTGTATCCGTAGTCCTCCTCCAAAATCCTGGTCAGTTCCCTGCCCGCGCCGACGACGGTTGCCTCTGGATTTCCCTTATCCGCGTAGCCTTCCTGCGAATGGGTATGATAGATCAGAATTTGAGGACCTTCCCCAATCTGACTGATCCGGAGATCCTTTGCCAGAAAGCGTTCTGCGTTAAGGAGCGCCCCATCCGCCATCGTCGTGGAATCAACCACGTAAAAATTTTTGACGAGGGATTCATAGGTATTCATGGTCACCGCGTCAAGAATCTGCTTTTTATCTGCCAGGCGACTTTCCGGCGCGATCCCACTCTCCATCCAGTCTCCCGCATCTTCCATGTCAGAAGTACTGCCATTCATGCGTTCCTCACAAGTCTGATGCAATGCTTCATCCGCAATTTTCCCATTTTCTTGCGTTTTCCTTTCATTCGCAAGATTTACGTCATCCCTTAGCGTCTTATCATCCGTGAGATTCCCTCCTTCTCGTGCCAACTTCGTATCTGCCGGATTCTCATCTTCTCTTGATTCCCCGTCATCCCCAATTCTTTTATCTCCCCATGGTTCCTCCTCATCTGCGATTCTCTCATCTCCCCATGCCATCTGGTCATTCATATTGTCATTCACTTCCAACGCCTTCTCGCTACCCGCATGGTTGTCCCCGCCTCGTCTTGCCGCATTCTCCACAAGGTTCCATGCTCCCCGCTCCTCCATATAAGGAATAACCGGCGCGGCAACGTGCAAAAATGCCCTCTCCAAATAACCTTCTTCTGCGGACATCCCCATAGACACGACCGGCGCCACGGTTTTCTCCGCTTGCATCAACAAAACCTGATGAATGCCGGACGCCCAACCATTCTTATTCCTGATATCCGGAAGCTTTCTCATCATACGGAAAAGCAGTGCAATGCACAGGGCACAAGCGATCAAAAACAAAGCTTTCCCAAGTCGCCTTTCTCTCATAGGATTCCCGTCATTTCAAGTTCCCTCTATCCTATGCCGTCCAAAGCCCGTCTATTCCCCTTCCGCGTGAAATGCTGCATTGATCCCTTCCGAAATCGTGAAGCTAATGCGTTTTACGACCTCATCCACGTCCTTCCCCGTTACGTACATGTTATTAAGATCAGCAAAAGCGCTTCTCCGAAAGATCTTTTCCGTGCCCAAAAGCCTTTCCATGGCGTCTCCGACGATCGTCGCCGCGTCTACCACGGTCGGCACGCCGATGGCGATCACCGGCACGCCCAGACTTTCCCGTGTCAGCGCATTTCTGTGGTTGCCAACGCCTGAACCTGGCTGAATTCCCGCGTCCGTTATTTGTATCGTTCTGTTCAGTCTCTTTGTACTCCTTGCAGCCAATGCGTCCGCCACGATCAAAAGATCCGGCTTTGTCTCCTTGATCACGCCGCTGACGATTTCCGCCGTCTCCATTCCCGTTTTGGCCATGACGCCTGGTTCAAGGGCGCTGATCAGATGAACCTTTCCCTCTCCGACGGCCGCCGCTCCGTAAAGCTTCACCATATGCCTTGTGACAAAAAGGTTATCTAGGATTCGCGGTCCAAGGGAATCTGCCGTCACGTCCCTGTTTCCAAGCCCGATCACCAAAATGGCCATTTCTTCCTTTTTCTTCTTTTCCTCAACGAGTTGGCATAGCTCCTTCCGAAAACATTCTGATATCTCACGGTGATACCCCTCATCCGGTTCTCCAAGCGCGTCGGCTTCCATAGTCACGTAACAACCGATCGGTTTTCCCAACTGGTTTGCTGCATTTTTCGTCTCAACAAACACTTTTGTCACGCGAACGCCTGCTTTCTCATATTCATACTCCTGCGTCCGTACGCCATGCAGTTTCTCCCCCGCGCGCACCATTCCCTCGCGTGCCTCCAAGGCCAAATCCGTTCTGATTCCAAAAGAATTCATCTCTTACCTCTTAATAATGTCTGTTTCCATAAATTTATCCCTATTTTTTGCATTTTTTTCTGATTTATGTATTGACAAAAACAAAATAATTACCTAAACTACAAGAGTATGTTTGCATTAGTCCTCCGTGTCTGGCTGTGCAAACGAGTCCGAAACATACGTTTAATTATCAAATGGAGGTAAACTACATTGGCTAATATTAAGTCCGCAAAGAAGAGAATTTCCGTAGCGCGCGTAAATGCTGAGAGAAACAAGGCAATCAGATCTGGCGTTAAGACCGCGATCAAGAAGGTATTCGCTGCCATCGAGGCTGGCGACAAGGAGGCTGCAAAGGCTGAGCTCGCTTCCGCTACCAAGGTGATCGAGATGGCTGGAAGCAAGGGTGTTTATCACAAGAACAACGTTGCCAGAAAAGTTGCTCGCATCAGCAAGGCCGTTAACGAGATGGCTTAATCCCATCCACTACGGATCCTTTTATAAATTAATTACGAACAATAAAAAGCATCCATGCCGTCACCATGGATGCTTTTCTTTTATCTTTCTTTTGGATTCTTTTATCTTCTGCGTCCGCCGCCGCCATGGCTAAAGCCACCGCTGCTTCTGTGCGAACCGCCGCCCCTGCTTCCGGAGCTTGAAGAAGTCTCGATCTTCACCTTCGTTACGTTCTTGCGGATGAAATCATCCCTTTGCGCTCTCATCTCCGGATGGCCGCCAGGTACGTAGGTGGTCGCTGACGTCGTGTCAACGCCTGCTTTTTGCTTCATGTTTGTCATGCAATAGATAATAGCCACGATCACGGGAATTGCCAAGACAACGATCCATGGAAGCTGTTTGGATCCACCCTGTTCTTCATTTGCATATTGTGCGATCTTCTTGATTGCCCTCGCATAGCCATCCTTCGTGCTATATTCAAATCCGGCATCTTCGGCATCCAATACTCTCTCCCGCTCATAATCAGACAACCCAGAGATCATGTTGCCGGAAGTGGAGATCCACGTTCCTGCCTGAGAATCCGATTGACCCATGTGATACCAGTTATCAAGGATCAACACGCCGTCACCGTGTGGCTGATCGTAGCCATAAGCCCGCTCGTCGTAGAAATCATCCGCGAGATCCATCATGTTCTGTTCCCAATCATAATCAGAATAGCCAACCTCCTGATTGATGGTCACGAGAATGATGTCGCATTTTCCGTAATCTTCCTGCTTTTCGATCAGTTCCGCAAGATCTCTTTCCTCTGCATCCGTAAGAACGTCAGCATAGTCAAACACTCTCTCGCTCGGTGCCTCGGAGTTATTTCTAGTCGCGTCTTTGTCATTCCAGTGGATCACCTTCATGACGCCAAAACCGCATACGGCAATTGCCGCTATGATCATCCAAACGCGAAAATAATGAAAATATTTTTTGCGTTCTTCTAACTTTACGTTATACTCTTCCATTTGATGCTCCCCCTCCTATATCAATCCCAAAATTCCATTGATGGATGCCAAAATCGCCGTCAGAAGGGCCCATAACGTAAACGTGTAGCCCACCACCTTGCTCTTGGAAAGCGGTGCGGTGCCTATGATCTTTCCGGTTTCACCGTTTACGTAGAAGGGATATTCTTGTTCCTTATATTGATAGACGTATTTCCAAACGGGCATTAATCCGTAATTTACGTTCCTGTCAAGCACGCTAATTCTCTGATTGTTCTTGATCACGGAGGAATATCCGGAAATACTGCTCCTTAAGATTGCGGACGCATCGTCCTCCATCTTCTTCTTTGCCCTGCTTTCAATCTCTTCCGCAGGCATGTTGTAAATCTCTGCATTAAAACCGGAAAGATATTCAGGTTCGAAATCCCGGAGTTTCGAATAGGTATAGGGCTCCATCAGGTCCATTACGTTATCCGGCATCTTAATGGATGCATCAGCCGGCAATTTTTCGAAAGGAATATTCATGTCGCGGACCACGTTGTAGTAAGAAGTCTCCGTGTAGCGATAACTTCCGCTCGTCCAGGAACGGACCTTGGTTCCCTGTCCTTCAAAGACTGCATTCGTCTTGTAATCATAAAACCAGAAAGGAACGTAATCGCCCTGCATGGTATTCAGGCAAACCTCCGACAGAAAGTCAGCGGGGGCAAACGTCAATTTCTTAAACTTCTCACGGATCAGCGCCTTACAGTTGTCCTTTCCCAATTCAAAGGGAATGATAAACTTCGGAAGATACTCTCCCTGTACGCGCTCATCAAAAATAATGGAGTTGCCGCAGTAAGGACAGTGCATGGCGCTGTCAAACTGCTGCACGGGGATCGTACCGCCGCAATCCGGACAGTTCTCAATGTTGACCACGATGTCATTCGCGTTTGTCTTACGTTCATAACTATTTTCGCTGTCACAATAAGGACAGATCATCCTTCGCTTATCAGGACTGTAAACAGCATTACCACCACAATTCTTACACTTAAAAATCATGTTCCGTCTCTCCAATCCATTTTGTTTTGTCTTCATCGCAATGCCTTTCGGCAAGCAAGCATTACTGGTTTATTATAACAAAAAAAGGAGTTTCTTGCAATATGCAGGAAACTCCTTCTTAAAATTCACAAATGACGATTCGTCGATTACTTATTGTAATTTACGATCTGACCAAAGTCGGGCTTTAGGGAAGCACCGCCTACCAGGCCGCCGTCGATGTCTGCCTGTGCAAAAAGCTCAGGAGCACTGGATGCGGAAACGGAACCGCCATACTGGATGCGAATGCTTGCAGCCGTTGCGTCATCGTAGATTTCTGCGATGCAGTCACGAATGGCCTTGCAAACCTCCTGTGCCTGCTCGGTGGTAGCAACCTTGCCGGTACCGATTGCCCAGATGGGCTCATAAGCGATAACTGCGGTAGCTGCCTGAGCTGCGGTCACGTTCAGGAATGCAATCTTGATCTGCTGACGGATCCAGTCAATGGTGATTCCCTGCTCTCTCTGCTTCAGGGATTCGCCACAGCAGATGATGGGGGTAATTCCATGCTCAAATGCCTTCAGGATCTTCTTGTTTACGGTCTCGTCGGTCTCAGCGAAGTACTCTCTTCTCTCGGAATGTCCGATGATCACGTACTTAACGCCTGCGTCAACCAGCATTGCGGGAGAGATCTCGCCAGTGTAGGCACCCTTCTCCTCGAAATACATGTTCTCAGCACCAATGTTGATGTTGGTTCCCTTTGCAGCTTCCATTGCAGGAATGATGTCGATTGCAGGTACGCAGAATACTACGTCTACGTCGTTATTGACTACCAAGGGCTTTAAGGTATTTACCAGGGCAACTGCCTCACTGGGAGTCATGTTCATCTTCCAGTTGCCTGCGATGATCTTCTTTCTTGCCATTCTATTTATCCTCCTAATTAAAGTCCGCTTCACGGACGGATGCTTCATTCCGCTCGTCCCACTTAGGCGATGAAAAACTCTGCCGAAAATCATCGTCAGAGTTTTCATCGGGGACGTCACTTCATTCAGCTTATTTGTCGTCAGCTGCAGCTACGCCGGGAAGTACCTTACCCTCAAGGAACTCAAGGGAAGCACCGCCACCGGTGGAGATGTGGCTCATCTTGTCGCCAAAGCCAAGGTTGTTAACTGCGGATGCGGAATCACCGCCGCCGATGATCGTGGTTGCATCGGTCTCAGCAAGAGCCTTTGCCACTGCGATGGTACCAGCTGCAAGGATGGGATTCTCGAATACGCCCATGGGTCCGTTCCAAACAACGGTCTTAGCGCTCTTAACTGCCTCAGCGTACAGCTCAGCGGTCTTAGGTCCGATGTCACAGCCCTCTCTGTCAGCAGGCATCTTGTCTACGTCGCACACAACGGTGTCAACGGGAGCATCGATGGGATTAGGGAACTCAGCGATGGTAACGGAGTCAACGGGAAGAAGCAGCTTCTTGCCAAGCTTCTCTGCCTTCTCCATCATTTCCTTGCAGTACTCAATCTTCTCATTGTCAACCAGGGACTTACCGATCTCGTACCCTTTCGCCTTTAAGAAGGTGTAAGCCATGCCGCCGCCGATGATCAGGGTATCGCACTTCTCAAGCAGGTTGGAAATAACGTTCAGCTTGTCTGCAACCTTAGCGCCGCCAAGAATTGCTACGAAAGGACGAACGGGATTCTCAACTGCATTGCCGAGGAAATCGATTTCCTTCTGCATCAGATAACCAACAACGTTCTGACCGCCCTTAGCGGTGATGAACTTGGTAACGCCTTCCACGGAAGCATGTGCTCTGTGGGAAGAACCGAATGCGTCGCAAACGTACAGATCTGCAAGATCAGCGAGCTCCTTGGAGAACTCTTCACCGTTCTTGGTCTCCTCTTTGCCACGGAAACGGGTATTCTGAAGAAGAACTACGTCTCCCTCCTTCATAGCCTCTACGGCCTTGGTAGCAGCCTCACCGGTTACGTTGTAATCGGATACGAAAACAACTTCCTTGCCAAGCTTCTCGGAAAGTCTCTTTGCAACGGGTGCCAGGGACTCCTTCTCATTGGGGCCGTCCTTAACCTTGCCGAGATGAGAGCAAAGGATTACCTTGCCGCCGTCATTAATCAGTTTCTTGATGGTGGGCAGTGCAGCTACGATACGGGTCTCGTCGGTGATCACGCCATCCTTCAGGGGAACGTTGAAGTCACATCTTACAAGAACGCGCTTGCCCTTTGCGTTAATGTCGTCTACGGATTTCTTGTTTAAGCTCATTATTTTTCCTCCATTCATATTCATAAAAACCTCCTGCTGCGCAGGAGCCGCCGCTTCGCGGCTTTTGTTTTTATTTCATGTACGCTCGGGAGAAACCAAATGTCGCCTGCGGCGCCGCTTGGTTTTTTTCCTCGCTACACAAAAGGGGCCCGGTCCATAAGACCGGACCCCTAAGGTCTCTTTTTCTAACTCTTAGTTCAGCTCAGCGAAGTACTTAATGGTACGAACCATCTGGCTGGTGTAGGAGTTCTCGTTGTCATACCATGAAACAACCTGTACCTGGAAAGTCTCGTCGTCGATCTTGGAAACCATGGTCTGGGTTGCATCGAACAGGGAACCAAATCTCATGCCGATAACGTCGGAAGATACGATCTGATCCTCGTTGTAACCGAAGGACTCGGAAGCAGCAGCCTTCATTGCAGCGTTGATGCCTTCCTTGGTTACGTTAGCACCCTTAACAACTGCGGTAAGGATGGTGGTGGAACCGGTAGGAACGGGAACGCGCTGTGCGGAACCGATCAGCTTGCCGTTCAGCTCAGGGATAACAAGGCCGATAGCCTTTGCAGCGCCGGTGCTGTTGGGAACGATGTTTGCAGCGCCTGCACGAGCACGACGAAGGTCACCCTTTCTGTGAGGACCGTCAAGGATCATCTGGTCACCGGTATATGCATGGATGGTGCTCATGATACCGCTCTGGATGGGAGCGTAATCGTTCAGAGCCTTAGCCATGGGTGCAAGGCAGTTGGTGGTGCAGGATGCAGCGGAGATGATCTGATCATCAGCGGTCAGGGTCTTCTCGTTTACGGAGAATACGATGGTCTTCAGATCGTTACCAGCGGGTGCGGAAATAACAACCTTCTTTGCGCCTGCCTCGATGTGAGCCATGCTCTTCTCCTTGGAGCAGTAGAAACCAGTACACTCAAGAACTACGTCAACGCCGATCTCTCCCCAAGGAAGCTCGTTAGCCTTAGCCATAGCGTAGATCTTCAGGGTCTTACCGTCAACGGTAAGGGTACCAGCTTCGTCATCAGCGGTAACGGTGTGAAGGTTCTCACCGATCTTTCCGCAGTATCCGCCCTGTGCGGTATCATACTTAAGAAGCTGAGCAAGCATGGAGGGCTTGGTAAGATCGTTGATTGCAACAACCTCATAACCAGGTGCTCCGAACATCTGTCTGAAAGCCAGACGACCGATACGGCCAAAACCATTAATCGCAACTTTTACTGCCATTTTAGATTCCTCCTAAAATATTAAATTATATTTCTTTTGACAATTTTCAGGGTTTCGGGATCACCTTCCCCTTCTTAGATTGTCAAAATTTTATCAGCAAACATATTTTACGTGATTCCATGCGATAATTCAAGAGATAAATCAAAAATAATTTCCATTTCTGAAAAATTTTACCGTTTGTTCATTTTTTAGCTGTTTTTTTCCTTTTTATCCGTTATACTTACCATTAGAGCCCCATTTGGGCCAATCTTTTACGTCAAAATCCGCGCAAGCGGTTTAGAAAGGACAAAACATGAGCATCCTTACCTCTGATTGCCACATGCACTCGCACCATTCCGGTGACAGTACCGCGCCCATGGAGGCCATGATCCTCCGCGGCATCGAGCTGGGCCTTAAGACCATGTGTTTCACCGAGCACAATGACTTTGATTATCCCGACAGTCCCGACGGGCCGGGTTCCATCTTTCTCCTAAATGCGGACTCTTATCTCTACGAGCTGATCCAGTTAAAGGAAAAATATGCCAATCAGATTCAGGTTCTTTTTGGCGTGGAACTCGGTCTCCAGCCGGAATGCGTGAGAAAGAACGCCGTCTTCGCCAAAAGCTACGATTTCGACTTCATTATCGGCTCCTCCCACGTCTGCCATGGAAAGGATCCCTACTACCCTGCTTTTTTTGAGGGGCGCCCCGAGGAGGAAGCCTACCGGGAATACTTTGTTTCCATCTTGGAAAACCTTAAGAAATTTCAGAATTTCGACGTTTACGGACATCTGGATTACGTGGTCCGGTATGGTCCGACAAAGGACGAAAATTATAGTTATGAGAAATACAATGACGTCATTGATCCCATTCTCGAACTCCTTTTGGAACAGGAAAAGGGCCTTGAGATCAATACCGGCGGCCTGCGGCACAACATGAGGGATTTCAACCCCTGCATGGACGTCCTCAAGCGCTATCGGGCCCTTGGCGGCGAACTCATCACCGTCGGCAGCGACGCTCACAAACCCGAGGATCTCGCCATTCATTTCGACCGCGCCGGTCAGGTCCTGAAAGAATGCGGCTTCAAGTATTACTGCGTCTACGAAAAACGCGTGCCGCATTTCATCAAGCTCAGTTAGCGAAACTTTAGCCAGGTTTAGGCTATGTCAAAACAGGGACAAGGAAAACGCGTCACCAGACACGTCACCTTGTCCCTGTTCAATTTCACGCATTTTGTCAGCGGATGGTGCCTCCGCCAAGCACGTGGTCACCGTCATAGAAAACAACTGCCTGTCCGGGAGTGGCGGCCCGGACCTTCGCCTCAAACCGACATTCCACCAAATCCTCCCCGATCTTTTCGATCGTGCAGTACTCTCCCGCGTGATTATACCGTATCTTTGCCTTCACGCGCATCGGCCCCTTCAAGTCTTCGATGGACATAAAATTCAACTGGTCGCAAATCACCCGATTCACAAACAGCTCCTCATTTTCCCCGATCACGACTTCATTTGTCTCGGGACGGATCTCCGTCACGAACACGCGATGCCCCATGGGAAGTTCGAGGCCGCGCCTCTGTCCAATGGTATAATGCGTGATACCCTTGTGCCGTCCAAGGATCTCTCCGTTTGGCGTAACGAAATTCCCCGGCCCCGGCACGCGGTCCCCTGCCGTCCGGTCAATAAATGCCGCATAGTCATCTCCCGGCACAAAACAGATTTCCTGGCTGTCCGGCTTATTTGCCACGGGAAGTCCAGCCTTCGCGGCCAATTCCCTCACCATGGTCTTCTCATAATCTCCCACCGGCATCAGCGTATGGGCAAGCTGCTCCTGCGTCAGGTTATATAAGGCATAGGTCTGGTCCTTTGTCGCCGTCACGGAATTCCGGATGCAATACCTACCGTTTGGCAACTGCAAGATCCTTGCGTAATGTCCCGTCGCGATATACTCCGCTCCCAGCTCCAGGCTCCTTCGCAAAAGAGCCTCCCACTTCACCATGCGGTTGCACAGAATGCAGGGATTTGGCGTCCTTCCGCACAGATACTCTTTTGTAAAAACGTCGATCACTTCCCTCTGGAACACGTCCTTAAAATTCATGACGTAATACGGTATCTCCAGAACCTGCGCAACCCTTCTTGCGTCCTCCACGGCAGAGGTGCCGCAACACCCACCGTTTTCCTGGATCCGGCTTGAATTCTCATCCTTCCAGATCTGCATGGTAACGCCAAGCACGTCGTAGCCCTGTTCCTTCAAAAGCATCGCCGCAACGGAAGAATCCACGCCTCCGGACATACCAACCACCACCTTTGGCTTCTCTTTCTTCACCATCACGGCCGGAAGCTTTTCCTGATACCCCATCATCTTTCGGATGCCGGAGACAATCTCCTTCAAGGCATCCATGGTCTGATCCACTTCTTCCTTTGTATTCCATTCCGAAAGCGTGAACCGTAGGGATCCCTTGGCCTCCTCGGCGCTCCGCCCCATGGCAAGGAGCACGTGCGAGGGCTCGCTGCTCCCAATAGTGCACGCGGACCCGCTGGAAGCGCAGATGCCGCGCATGTCAAGCTGGATCAACACGGATTCCCCTTCCACTGGCGGGATGCAAACGCTTACGTGACCCGGAAGCCTGTCCGCGCCTTTCCCATTGATCAAAACATCTGGGATTTCCGCTTCCAGCCGCTCCAGAAAATGCCCCGAAAGCATTGCCGTCTTCACCCTTGCCGTCTCCATTTCTTCCATGGCAAGCTCCGCCGCCTTTCCAAAGCCTGCGATTCCCGCCACGTTCTCCGTTCCAGCCCTTCTGCCCCGCTCCTGGGTGCCGCCGTAGATCATGGGATCGATCTTAAGCTCCTTCCTTACGTACAAAAGGCCTACGCCCTTGGGACCGTGAAGCTTATGCGCGCTTGCGCTAAGAAGATCGATCTTCATGGCCTTTACGTCGATTGGCACGTGGCCAAAGGCCTGCACGGCGTCGACGTGAAAGAGGATTCCGTGCGCCCTTGCGATCTCACCGATCCTGGCAATGGGCTGGATCGTACCAACCTCATTGTTTGCAAACATGACACTAATGAGCGTGGTGTCCGGCCGGATTGCCTTCTCGACGGCTTCCGCCGATACGCGTCCCAATTCATCCACGTCCAGATACGTCACGGAAAATCCCTTTTTCTCAAGCGCGTGACACGCATTCAAAACCGCATGATGCTCAATCTTAGTCGTGATCACGTGCCTGCCCTTTTCCTTGCGTCCGCAAGCAGCCGAAAACAATGCCCAGTTATCACTCTCCGAACCGCCGGAAGTAAAATAAATTTCCTCCGGCTCAGCCTTGATCAAAGCCGCAAGCCTGCGCCTCCCCAAGGCCACGGCCCGCTTGGCATGGCTTCCAAGGGAATAGATTGCGCTCGGATTGCCATATTCTTCCTGAAGACAGGGAAGCATTTCCTCCAATACCCTTGGGTCTAATTTTGTTGTCGCCGCATTATCAAAATATATCATAGATCACGCACTCCGCATTTTATCCTTCTAATTTGTACGTCAACTAACGTTCTCTCGTAGTATACCATTTTTTCTCTCGTTCTTTCAACAGGGACTTTTGCGTATAATGACAAGGAGAATCGCGACCGCCCTTATGATGGGCAGAAGGATGTTAAAATGAATTCACGCTTGCTCCCAAAGCTAAAAGAACTGATAAGGCGTCCGCTCATCACGGGCACCTTGATCCTGACGCTGACTGGTCTCCTCAGCCGTCTCATCGGCTTTTTTTACCGTATCTATTTATCCAGGCTCTTTGGGGAGGAAAACATGGGGATCTATCAGCTAGTCAGCCCCGTGATCGCCCTGTCCTTTTCCCTCACGGCAGGTAGCTATCAGACGGCCGTCTCAAAGCTAACGGCCGAATATGCAGCCAGGTATGCCGGTCTAAAGAATCCCGTGGCAAAGCGCCCTTTCTGGGCATCCCTTAGCATTTCGCTGCCTCTCTCCGGGATCTGCACGTTCCTTACGTATTCCCTGGCCGGCCCCATCGCCGTTCATTTGCTTAAGGAGCCTCGGACTATCCCGCTTCTTCGGATCATCGCGTTTTCCTTTCCCTTTGTCGGCATTCATGCCTGCATTAACGGCTGGTTTTACGGCATGAAGAAGGCAGGACTTCCCTCCTTTGCCCAGATCGTGGAACAGCTCACCCGCGTCTGTTGCGTTTTCTTCATCACTGCCAGTGACGTCGCCAAAGGGCAGGTTCCTTCCATTGGCACCGCCATCTTTGGCCTGGCCGTAGGTGAATTTGTCAGCATGACCGTGGCAATCCTCACCTTTCTTCCTTATTTCCCCAAAAGGCTGGAGAATCCTCATGCGCCCTCCACTCCACCATGGATAATTATCCCGTCCCCAGTCAGCCGCTTGAACCCAACGCCTTCCCTTACCGTTTCCTGGCGCTGTGTCTACGCCGGCCTGCTGTCCATGGCGCTCCCCCTGACCGCAAACCGTCTGACGCTAACGCTCCTTAGCAGCGCGGAATCCGTTGCCATTCCCGAAATGCTTCGCGCATATGGCTACACTTCAGAAGGTGCCCTTTCCGTCTACGGCGTGCTGACCGGCATGGCCCTTCCCTTAATCTTCTTTCCCAATGCCCTGACCGGTTCCATTGCCGTCATGCTGCTTCCAATGATCTCTGAAAATTACTGCCTTCACAAGATGGACGTGGTGCGTTTCCTCACTCTTCGCACCATAAAATACACTCTCCTCATGGGCTTTTTCTTTCTGGGTATTTTTGTGATCCTCGGGCCGTTTTTGGGAAGGACCATGTTCCACAGCGTCCTTGCGGGCCAGTGCATACGCACGTTGGGATGGATCTGCCCCTTTCTCTATTTGGACGTCACGCTTTCAAGCATACTGCAAGGCTTGGGGAAAGCTGGCGCCATCTTTGCCGTCAACGTCTTAAGTCTAATGATGCGCCTAGCCTTTGTTTATCTCGCCGTTCCCATTTTCGGCATCCGCGGATGGCTTTGGGGCATGCTGGCCGGACAGTTACTGTTGACTGTCCTTTACGGGATCTGCTTAAGAAAATTCTTTCGGCAATCCCATTGTCACGTGATCGGGTAGGAAAAAGAATCCTACTCAACGATCGGCCGCATCGCACAAAAAAGAACCGCAGGTCATTCCTGCGGTTCTTCGTTTCACTTCAATAACGTTTCGTTATTCTACTTACTACTTCAGCATTGTCTTCAGTTCATCCATGAAAGTATTGATGTCTTTGAATTCACGATAGACGGAAGCAAATCGCACGTATGCGACTTCGTCCAGGTCCTTCAGCTTATTCATCACGATCTCACCGATCACGCGACTGGGAATTTCCTTATCCTCCATGCTGAAGATCTCATTCTCTACCTCGTTCACAAGATTGGTCAGCTGCGTTGCACTGACGGGACGCTTGTGGCAGGCACGGAGAACGCCGGCCTCGATTTTCTCCCGGTCATAGGTCTGACGATTGTTATCCTTCTTGATGATGATCAGGGGAATCGTCTCGATCTTTTCATAGGTGGTAAATCTCTTTCCACATTCGTCACATTCCCTTCTGCGGCGGATGGAATTGTTATCCTCAGCCGGTCTGGAATCGATCACGCGGGTATTTTCCTGATTACAATAGGGACACTTCACTTTGGTTCCTCCTTGTGCGTAAAAATACTCTTTTCCTGTCATAATTTTACGCTTTTTCTTAATCTACGTCAACCAGAATAATGTCTGGTCCGATCTGACGAATGTCCTTCCAACAGATTGCCACCTCCGGTTCGCACCGCAAAAAGCCAAACAGCTTGCAGGTTCCCGGAACCATGATCTTGCAAATGCAGCCCTTGCACTCATCAAATTCCAGATTACAAACCCGTCCAAGCCTTCTGCAATCCCGGATATTGATCACGTCTTTGTTTTGGAGTTCCGTAAACGTCATGCTTTCCCCAAGACCGTTTTTTTACAATATATGAAAGGCTTTGGCGATGCGCTACCGTAGGTCGAAGTAACGCTTACTCGATCCCCTCAACCCCTGAGCACATGGGAATGGTATTGATGGATCCGTCCTCATTGTACGTAAACTCAGCCACGCATACGCTCCGATGGAACAGTCCTCCTCCGGGCAGCTCTCCCGTATGATAGAACAGATAAGAGTGTCCCTTAAAGTCACACACGCCGGGGTGATTGGTAAACACGCCGCCTTCCTCCGTCATCAGCACGCCGCCGTACTTCCAAGGACCCGTGGGATTCTCGGAAACGGAATATGCCAGATGCTCCTGATGCACGTTCTCTGCAAACGCCGCATAAACCATGTAATACAAACCATTTCTCTTATAGAACCAAGGGCCTTCTCCATAAGTCGTACCGGTCATGTGTCCGCCTTTTCCAAAGGATTCCACCGTCATGGGAATCTTGCAAACGCCAACCTTCTCGTCATAAGAGATCATGTCCTCGTTTAAGAGCACGTAACGGAGCTCCGGATTTCCAAAATACAGATAGGCCTGTCCGTCATCGTCAATATAGACCGTGGGATCAATGTCATTCCAATCACCCTCGTCCACCAGTGGATGACCGAGATCCTGAAAAGGTCCCGCAGGATTGTCTGAAACGCCTACGGCGATGGCCATGCCGCCGTTTGTCTTATGCACGGGACAGTAGAGATAAAACTTACCGTTTCTCTCGATCGCTTGCGGCGCCCAAGCCCTGTCGTCCGCCCACTCTATGTCATCGAGAGAGAAAATCTTTCCGTGATCCGTCCAATGCACCATGTCCTTGGTCGAAAAACAACGCCAGTCAACCATGGTGTAAAAATCATTCACGAGCTGATCTTCATCATGGGTGGTATAAAGATACAGGGTATCCCCGTAAACCATCGGCGCCGGATCTGCCGTGTAAATTGACTGGATGATCGGATTCTTGCCGTATTCCTTTTGCTGCTGTTCCATCTTTTGCCTCCTAACGTAAGTTTCATCTAATTAGTCAAACGGATTCGCCGTTTCACTTCCATCACATTATAACAGATTCCCGCGCCGCATTCAATATTGTACCCCTTACGCTCAGTCAGATCAGGTTTTCTTTCCTATACTTGGAAGGTGCCATCCCCGTTTGCTTTTTGAACGTATTACAAAAATAATAGGATGACTCAAAGTGAAGCTCGTCACTGATCTCCCCGATGGAAAGCGTCGTGGCGGTAAGCAAACGCTTAGCCCTTTCCATCCGGACGCTACAGTGATACTTCCAGAGGGTCGTTCCCGTTGTCTGCTTGAACAAAAGGTTTAGGTGTTTAAACGTAAGTCCCATGTGCTCTTCAAGCTCTTCCGAAGCAAAGGGCCTGTCTGCCCGTTCATCAAGAAATGCCATCATCTTCAACACCTTTTCCTGCTTTCCGTCCACGTGCCTCTCAGGCAGCGATTGCTCGTAAATCTCCATAAGGATCTCATACAGATAGGCATTCATGCTGAGATTGGCCCCGTAATCCCTGGATTCGAACATTCTCACCAGCGTCATAAAACGCGAAAAGATCCTGTCCTTCTTATCCACCCGGGCCATCTTTGGCAAGGCGTGATAAGCGCGGCGGACCTCTTCCTCCGCCTCCGTAAAGAGAAACCTCTCATAGGGCGCCAGTTCTTTTCCCGTTCCCTCTTCATTCAAATGAAAGTGTACGAAAAACCACTTCGTACCCTTCGGACACTTCACGTCCCCATAATGATGAAACCCCTGCTTTAAGAAAAGCAATTCCCCTGGTTTCACCATGAACTCCTCATTTTCCTCAAAAACGTGAAAACTGCCTTCTTCAACGTATAACAACACGTTAACGTCGAGAATCCTGTCCGGATGTACAAATCCCGCATCGGTGCTTAAGTATCCGCACAGACTGACGGAAGGCAGCACGTCCGTATATAATCTGATCCGATTGTCCGTCAACTCTTTCATTCCCTCCCCCGAACCGTCATTTACCTTTCGCGGCTCAGAAAATGCGCTTATTTTATATTTATATGCATTTATATGCCATTTATCATGGAATATTGTGCGACTATAATGTAATTATAATAACGAACAGCTTGGCTGTCAATCACAGGAAAACTTAGGAGGCGAAAGCGCATGAAAGCTTTATTTGGAAAAGACGTGACGTTATGGGACGGCGAACTGCTGGCCAAGGAGGCTTGCAACAGAAGTTATCTCGATGAGTTAAAGTCCCCCGCACTTCTCCAGAACTTTTATCAGGAAGCGGGAATCAACCAGAATTTCGGGAGCAAACACATGGCACACACCGGATGGGAAGACCCTTCCTGTCAGCTGCGCGGCCATTTCCTTGGTCATTATCTGAGCGCCTGCGCCATGCGGTATTTGGAAACCGGCGACGAGGAATTGCTTGCCAAGGCAAATCACATTGTCCACGAGCTGAAGCGCTGCCAGATGGAAAATGGCGGTCTTTGGGCAGCCTCCATCCCTGAAAAATATTTTTACTGGATTGCCAGAGGCAAACAGGTTTGGGCCCCTCATTATAACGTTCACAAAACGTTCATGGGTCTCTGTGACATGTTCCGCTATACGGGTAACAAGGAGGCCCTGGAGGTTGCCGTTTCGTTTGCCAAGTGGTTCTATGACTTTACGAACGGAAAGAGCCGCGAGGAAATGGACAACATTCTGGATTTTGAAACCGGCGGCATGCTGGAGGTCTGGGCAGATCTCTATGAATTCACCAAGGACAACATGTTCCTTGAGCTCATAGAGCGCTACGACAGACACCGGTTGTTTGATAAGCTGCTGGAGGGCATTGACGTGCTCACCAACATGCATGCAAACACCACCATCCCCGAAGCGATCGGTGCAGCCAGGGTTTATGAAGTGACTGGCAATGAGCGCTATAAAAACGTTGCCCTGAAATACTGGGAAATGGCCGTTACCAAGAGAGGTTCCTTTGTCACCGGCGGCCAGACCTGCGGAGAAATCTGGACTCCCTTGAAATCCATGGCTGAGCGTCTTGGTGACAAGAACCAGGAGCACTGCACCGTATACAACATGATCCGCCTGGCAGACATTCTCTTCCGCTGGACGGGGAAGGTCGAGTTTTTGGATTATATCGAGCAGAATCTATACAATGGCATCATGGCCCAGGGATATTTTAGAGGCGGCCATGCCAACGGTCAGACCGCCGAATTCCCTGAGGAGGGACTCATCACTTACTTCCTTCCAATGTCAGCGGGACTTCGCAAGGGCTGGGGCCAGAAGTTCTCCGACTTCTTCTGCTGTCACGGAACGCTGGTGCAAGCCAATGCGGCACACAACAGATACCTTTATTACCAGGACGGTGATCAGGTCTACTTAGGCGTTTACGCAGCCAGCAAGGCAACGTTCGAAGTAAACGGAACCAGCGTTACCCTTCATCAGCGCAGAGACACCTTAAGCGGAAGCTTCCATTCCTCCAGCACTTCTTCTGCTCTTCAGGCCGTCGGTGAAAACACGCATATTTACCCGCATCAGCCCGACGTCATGAAGCAGTGCTTCAAGGTTTCTCTGGAAAAGGAAACGGAGTTCACCCTTTGCTTAAGACTCCCCAAGTGGCTTAAGAGAAAAGCTGAGCTCACGGTCAATGGCGAGATCACCGATACAACCGCTCTGGAAAAAGACGGCTTTATCCGCCTGAGACGCACCTTCAAGAACGATGATGAAATCTGCATTTGGTTACCCTTAGATCTCTATGCGACGAAGCTGGAAGGCTCTGACAACTATTACGCCTTCTCCTACGGACCCATTGCACTTGCAGGCCTCTCGGACGCAGAACGCACGCTTCACTTAAAAGGCCATGAGCTGACGGAGCTTCTCACCCATGACAACGAACGCGAATGGGGTTCATGGAAAGACACCTTCAAAACCCGCTTCCAGGACGTTGGAATTAAGTTTATTCCTCTCAAGAATATTGGTTACGAGAGATATCAGATCTACTTTCCGGTGGAAGAATAAGAAACGAAAACCGCTGGCACCCGGATTACTCCGGGTGCCAGCCTGTTTCTCTTTGCAGTATCAATGTTTGAACTTGATTTATTTTATTCTGCCCTCCAGTTCCTGCATGGTTTGGATCTTGTCCACGGGTATGATCGCCTGCATGTTGTTGTCACAGCCATCGAAAAGTGCGATCAGCTCATAACCGATCTTCCTAAGCTCCGCAACCACTACGTTAGCTTCCAAAACGTCATATTTGAAATCTTCTCCAACCGGTTTCCCCTGAAAACTATACTTTGACAGCTCCGTGCGATACAGCTTTACCGTCGCAGAAACGTCAAGCAAATTCGAAGAACCGATGCCTTCAAGAATCCCGTTTACCGCAAGCACAAAACTGTTAATGTCCACGCTGTAGTTCAACTCCGTAAGGAACCCCTCCTCCGTCAATTGATCAATCCACGCGTCGTAGAATTCATAAAAAGAGTCTTCCGTGGGATCCTTTGTCAGAGCGTCATACTCTTCCATGCCGGAGACGTCAAATTTATGATTGGTGATCAGCTGCGTAATTTCAGAATAAATCGACGGATCCGTGGTACCCTCTTCAAATACCAGATCATATCCTGAGTAGTCATAGGGAATGCTAAGAATATCTTCCATCCTGCCATACCTCCTTGAATCTAAATCAACGTCAATTAACTATGCCTGCAACAAAGTGTTTCACTCTTTCATGATCCATTGATCCATTCCCGCGCCCGAATCTTCATTTGGCCGTTCCTTGAATCCAAACTTCTCGTAAAAGGGCTCCTTACCTTTTGCTGAATTCAGCGTGATTTTCACCTTATATCCCGGCTTCAAGTCATTTTTCAGTTTTTGAAGACATGCTTCCACAAGCTTTCTTCCAATCCCCTGTCCCTGATATTCGGGAATCACTATCACGTCCGACAAAAAAGCAATGTATCCGCCATCCCACAAAAGCCGCACCACGCCAATCGCCTTGTCATCATCCCTGACGCAAAGAACCATATAAGCATTGTCAATGCATGCTTTCGCTTCTTCCAGCGGAAATTGAACCCAGCCAACGATCTTCCTTAATTCCATGTATTCTTCAGGGGTTACGTAATCAACGTAATGGATCATTCTTTTCCCCTCCTTAATTCGTGCCTCGCTCTTCTACTTGCCTAGATTCCATTTTTCCTTCTCAGGCAAGTAGTATCTCGCTTTTCCACTTGCCTGGAAGCCCATTTTCCTTCTCAGGCAAGTATTCCCT